>NZ_JHXD01000052.1 GCF_000687715.1 Xylanibacter ruminicola Ga6B6 | reverse complement strand
AGATCGATAGTTTCCTCGACCACGTTCTTGGCGAACCACTTACCAAAACACTTGTGACTGGTGATTTTGATTTGCTGTAAAATGTAACGTACCATGTTGTTAATTGATAATTGAAAATTGATAATTAAAGTGCCATCCGGAATGACAATGCGAAGGTACTACTTCTTGGAAAGTCGTTGGCAGGCATCGTCTAACATACGAAGAAAATTTTGATATAAAGGTGATTTTTTTAGTGCTTCCTGGTCCTGGAGCTCCGGAGACAGGTCGATACAGTAGTCTTCGCAAATGTAACGCACGGCTTGAGGTGGAAGCTTTTTGGCTTTGGGCGATATGCCCATGGCTGTGAGTACGGGCTGCCTGGTGGCAAGATAACGGCTAAAGGTTCGTGTAGAAACACCAGCCAGTTCGGCCAGTTTCGACTTGCTGATAAATAAATGCTTATTGTAGAAATTAATCATATTGATGGTGGTTGAAAAGTAAGTTGATTGTTGATAAAAAGTAAATTGATTGTGATTAAAAAACAAGTTGATTATCTCGCAGAATCAAGTACAAAATCCACGATGTCGATACACCGCTGTTTTTGTTCCTCGGTGGCATGCAGTTCCAAGGTATTGTCAATCCGCAACCGGATGTCGTAATACAGTTCTGCCTGCTTGGCATAGTCGAGAAAAAACACGTAGTTGCTCATCGTAGGGTCAGTTCGCGGATAGATGGTTACCGTGCTGCCCTGCAGCGGCGCCAGCATGTCCATCACCGATATGAGCATCCAGCGGCGTCATCATGTCGTCTATCATCCAGAAGATGGTTCGCCCGTTCTTGGTTTTACCCAACCGATAGCACTCAGCTGCATGCAGCGCCTGCTCTGTGGTGAGCACCCCATGCCCTATTAGCACCTGCAAGAAATCGAACTCGCTTGCCCTGCAAGCCTCAACCATCGGCAGCGAAGGCAACATAAAGTTCACCCTCCGTTCTATCTCTGGCGCCAACCTTTCACTCATAGCCTTAAACGTGTTGCAGAAAACCTCATTCCACTTCATCGGCTCGCGCGGGTTATAATTAATTAATAATTAAATTAAATTTAAATTAAGCCC
>NZ_JHXD01000051.1 GCF_000687715.1 Xylanibacter ruminicola Ga6B6 | reverse complement strand
AGAAACCCTTGCGGTCTTCAGTTCGTTCTCTAGGAAAGAGTACACGTAGCCAGGACTCTGGTAGTAGAGACCAGTAGCATCGTCCTGCAGACGCTCGAAGGTTTCGGATGTATATACCACATCTATTGCCTCCTCGGGCGTGTAGTGGTAGTCGTCCAACAGATAACCGACCAACTCGGTGGTCAGTTCGTCCTTCATCAGCTGTATCTGTTCGGGGGTCAGTCGGGTAGTCATAGGCGTTTCAATAGTTTAAGGGCACGCTCGGTGCCGAAGTAATACTGGAAGGTGATGCCCTTGGCGTACTTCAGTTCCTCGACCAGTCGCTGCAGGGAGATGACTCCGCCTTCGTATCGGCGCAACTGGTAGGTGACACCGTCGTCGGCAATGGGACCATAAACGATGTCGTAGTCGTGAGTAGGGTGCTGAGCATTTTTATCGCGATTTTTTAGCACGAATAGCGCCCACTCCTCGCAGTAGTCGGGATAGGTGAGAACCTTCAGGTCTGGCGACTGCATCGCTGTCTCGTCGAAAAGAAACTCTGTGACTTCGGCGTTACCCAACTGCGTCTGACTTACCTTCTGGAAGGCCATATCCAAAGCCTGCTGTTTGTTGGCCGAGAGATAGAAGCCTCGTCCAAAGTCCTTAAAGGGCTTGGAGTGCACTAGGTCGGGCACTTCTATCTTCTGGTTGGAACCGTGGTAGAGTTTAATCATCGCAACTGTCCTCCATTGTTTAGGCACACCTGTGTCAGCACGTCCACTGAGTCGGGAAACGATTGTGTGTGTAGCACACCGTAATGCTCTCTCAGGTGCTCCATGCCCTTGAAGCGCTTCAAGTAAGCGTAGGCCTGTCGTGGCCGTATACCGAAACGGAGGGCAAACTCGCTGACGAGTGCCACCGTGAAGCCGATGATATTTCTTTCTTCGCGTGCCATAATCGTTGTTGTTTATACGTTTCGGGGACAAAGATACAACAATATATTTATTTTTGCAAGGGTTTTGGGGGAAAATCATTGTTTATTGGCTTGCTGGGAGGAGGATTGTATGGGGGTATAGATAGTATGTTAAGAAACCCTTGCGGTCTTCAGTTCGTTCTCTAGGAAAGAGTACACGTAGCCAGGACTCTGGTAGTAGAGACCAGTAGCATCGTCCTGCAGAC
>NZ_JHXD01000050.1 GCF_000687715.1 Xylanibacter ruminicola Ga6B6 | reverse complement strand
TGTCTTATACTGATATAGGTTGACACATTTAGAAACTTAATAAATGTGTTAGACTTATGAGAATTTTAAATCCAAGGATTCCAGAAGAGAAGAAAGCGGAGATTATTTCTGCTTATTTGAATGGTACCAACAGTTATGAAGAGTTGGGAAAGTACTACAATGTTGAACCAAGTACGATAAGATGTTGGGTAAGCCGGTACAGAAAATCAAAAAATGTTGTATCTTTGCAGGCGGATACCAAACCGCTTGAAGATATGGCACGTAAAAAGAAAGAGGAGAAATCTCCTGAGGTACTGGCACTCGAAGCTCGCGTTCGTGAGTTAGAGTTGCAGAATCTGGCCCTGAACACGCTGATTGACGTGGCTGAAAAGAACGGCATTGATATCAGAAAAAAATCTGGGGCCAAGCAGTAGATGAGCTTCATGGGCAGCACGGCCTGACGGTAACAGCTGCCTGTGATCTGCTTGGCCATAGCAGACAGGCCTATTATAAGAAGAAAACGGACGAGGCGGAACAGTTGGCCCGTGAGATTCGTATTCTTGATGCAGTACGTGAAATACGTGAGATTGATCCTGGTATTGGAGGAGTGAAACTCTGGCTGATGCTATGCGTGATGTTTAATACAGGATGGATGCCTGGACGCGATAAGTTTATGAACTTACTTCGTCGCCATAAACTGATGCAGAAACCTCGCAAGAGCCGCTCTACAACGAACTCCAACCATCGCTACCACAAATGGAAGAATCTTATTAAAGGATTCGTTCCTACTGCGGCAAATCAGCTGTGGGTAAGCGATATTACCTACATTGAGCTCAAGAACGGATGCTGTTATCTGCACCTCGTTACAGATGCTTATTCAAAGAAGATCGTTGGCTGGTATCTAGCAGAATCTCTCGCATCCGTATTTACGCTCAAAGCCCTCCGTATGGCTATAGAACAGGCTGGCGGTGACGACCTCTCAGGACTCATCCATCACTCTGACCGTGGTGTGCAGTACTGCTGCGACCTCTATGTCGAGGAACTGCAAAAACACAACATATTAATATCGATGACGGAGGATTACAAACCTACTGATAATGGCGTTGCAGAGCGCGTGAATGAAACAATCAAGTATGAGAGCATCTATCGTCAGGAAAGACGGTTTGCGACGTATGGAGAGGCACTGGAGCAGATAAGACGCTTCGTTGATTTCTATAACTGCAGACGCCCTCACTACAGCATCGGTATGCAGACTCCAAATACAGCTCACGAGCAGTCTGGTGAACAAAAAAAGATGTGGAAGAATAAAATTTATCGCAAGAATGAACAGAGTTTGCAGAATAATCCCTAACTTTGCAAGCGGAATGTCGAAGGACACTCTTTGGAGGCT
>NZ_JHXD01000049.1 GCF_000687715.1 Xylanibacter ruminicola Ga6B6 | reverse complement strand
AGATCGATAGTTTCCTCGACCACGTTCTTGGCGAACCACTTACCAAAACACTTGTGACTGGTGATTTTGATTTGCTGTAAAATGTAACGTACCATAAGTAAAATTTAAAAGTTTAAAAATTTAAGAATTTAAAAATTTAGTGCCATCCGGAATAGCAGTGCAAGTGAAGTGCAAGGTGAGTGCAGAGCTGAGCTTGCTCGAGCTATGTTGAACCGCAGCCTTCACTCGCCAGCGCAACTTGTTTGCGATGGCAAAGGTACAACTTCACAAGAGGCAATTGTCCAGTTATGGCAAGTTAGCTCGAAAATAATTAGAAATCAGGTGGAATTTCAGTGATTTTGGTCCATTTACCTTCAAAAAAGGTAGTCAGTTGCAACTCACGCACCACCTTCTGATACAGCTGATGACTCTGCAGCACACGCTGATCCTGCAGCTCTGGTGGCAGATCGATGCAGTAATCCTCACAAACATACTTCACGGCTTGTGGCGGCAGTAGCCTGGCATAGCGCTTCACACCCAGGGCATCCAGGATGTGTTGGCGGGTTTTCAGATAGCGGTTAAAAGTGCGATACGACACACCAGCCAGTTCGGCCAGTTTAGCCTTACTGATAAACAGATGCTTATTGTAGTAATTTACCATATTGATTGTGGATGAAAAGTAATTTGATTATAGATAAAAAGTAAGTTGATTTTGATGATAAAACAAGTTGATTATCTCACAGAATCAAGTACAAAATCCACGATGTCGATACACCGTTGCTTTTGTTCCTCAGTGGCATGCAGTTCCAAGGTATTGTCAATCCGCAACCGGATGTCGTAATACTGTTCTGCTTGCTTGGCATAGTCGAGAAAAAACACGTAGTTGCTCATCGTGGGGTCGGTTCGCGGATAGATGGTTACCGTGCTGCCCTGCAGCGGCGCCAGCATGTCCATCACCAAATGCGAGTTAACGGCATAAGCCAGCCAAACACATTCAGGATACAGCTCGCTCAGAATCACTGCCGAAGCCTCCGACTCTACGATGCCTATCGGCTTGGAGCCATCCACCAGATGCAGCCCAAACAGGCAGTGCTTCACAGTCCAGTAAGCCAGCAGCTCTTCGCGGGCTTTCAGCATCTGCGACAGCCAACCATCACCGATATGAGCATCCAGCGGCGTCATCATGTCGTCGATCATCCAGAAGATGGTTCGCCCGTTCTTGGTTTTACCCAACCGATAGCACTCAGCTGCATGCAGCGCCTGCTCTGTGGTTATCACCCCCTGCCCTATCAGCACCTGCAGAAAATCGAACTCGCTGGCCCTGCAAGCCTCAACCATCGGCAGCGAAGGCAACATAAAGTTCACCCTCCGTTCTATCTCAGGCGCCAATCTTTCTCCAATAGCCTTAAACGTGTTGCAGAAAACCTCATTCCACTTCATCGGCTCGCGCGGGTTATAATTAATTAATAATTAAATTAAATTTAAATTAAGCCC
>NZ_JHXD01000048.1 GCF_000687715.1 Xylanibacter ruminicola Ga6B6 | reverse complement strand
GCGGTGCGTACGAGATTCGAACTCGTGACCTCCTGCGTGACAGGCAGGCATTCTAACCTACTGAACTAACGCACCAAAGAACGCTTTTTCTTATTTGCGGGTGCAAAGGTAGTGATATTTTTGGAACTACCAAAACTTTTTGGCGATTTTTTTGCGATTTAATCGCATTTTTTCTAAAATACGTACTGAATTAGCACAGAATCGCGATATTTTGCTCCGTCGAACAGCCAATCGCCTATTTTTGCACACACTTTGTAACCTGCTTTTTCGAACAGGCAAAGTGATGCTTTATTCTCGCAATCCACGTAGGCGTAAAGCTGATGAAGATGCAAAATACGCTGGGCGTAATCAGCCAAAGCATGTAACATGGCGGTACCATATCCCTGACGTCGATAGCTGTTAAGTACTATCAGTCCCACCTCGGCGCGACAGTTTGCGGGGTCGAAATTCACCAGATCGGCCACCCCTACTATCTCGCCTGCCTGGTTTTCAACCATCATACGTACCTGGCGGTCGGTATAGATGTCGTTTTTGCAGTTAGCTACATAGTCGTGCAGCAGGTAGCGCGAGTATGGCACATTGGTGTTGCCCACGTTCCAAAGCTCTACATCATTTTCGATGCGGTACAACAGGTCGAGATCTTCGGGCTCGATGGCGCGTAGTATTATCTGTTTCATCCTAAATGTAGTTTTTTACGTACGATATCTACTAATGCCAGCGAGGCGCGGAAATAGATGGCCACTTTTACTGGCAGTGAAAAAAAGAAACTGAGGTGACTGTAGTGCTTGCGAAAGAATATCAGCATGGCCTGATAGAACACATGCACATAGCGGAAATCCGACTTGCTGGTCGACTGACCTTTGTAATGTACGATATCGTAAGGCAGAAACCAGTTCTGCCATCCGCCTTGAAGCAGGCGATACGACAGGTCGATATCCTCGCCATACATGAAAAAATCTTCATCAAGCATACCTACCTCGTAGATAGCCTTGTGGCGCAGTAGCATAAAGGCGCCGCTCACCACTTCGATCTGTGCAGGTGCATCCCACGACAGGTAGCTCATATAGTAGCGCTTGGTAAAGCCTAACATTTTGCGGGCTGCTACAAAGGGCGTGGGTATTGCACGTCGACTTTCGGGCGCCAGGGTGCCATCGGCGTTGTGCATTCTTACGCCTGCCCCACCCGCTTTGGGATTCTGATCCATGAAGTCGATAGCACTTTTCAGCGTATCCTCGGCTACCACGGTGTCGGGGTTCAGCAGCAGTATGTAATCGCCTTGAGCCTGAAGGATGGCAATGTTGTTGGCCTTCGAGAAACCTAAGTTCTCTCTATTATTAATAAGGTGTACCCATGTGTAGTTACGATTGATTACCTCTACACTATCGTCATCGCTATGGTTATCTACCACAAACACCTCACTCTCGATACCCTCGAGAGCGCGCTGTACGCTGTCAAGACAAGCCGTAAGGTATGGGCGTACGTTGTAGTTTACGATAATAACCGAAAGCTTCATATATTTCTTTTGGGGTGATATTATTTATCGTCTTCAACCTCGGCCTCGCAGCGGCTCATGGTTGGAAATATAAATGGCAGGCACAGCAAACCGATGATTGCCATATAACCAAAAGTGGTATTCATATATAAATAATATAAATAGGTATTAGCTACCATGGGCGCCAGTATCATTACCAGACGCAGGGTGCCCCACATGCCCAGGGCAATATGCTTTTTGCTTACCAGTTCGGCGTGCACCTTGTTAAACTTAAACAGGCGTAAACCCAGAAACACACAGCCCAGTGTGAGCAACTCCATAAATGCGGTCCAGAAAAACTCCGATTGTGTTTCGCCTGTATACAAACCTGCAGTCATGGTATCGGTCTCAAACAGTACAACAATGCACAGTGCAAACACTACGGCAAAAACCAGAATGGTCATCAAATGATTTCTTGTTTCTTTCATTGTATATTCAATATTAATTATTATATTTGCACTCGTTAACAACATCAAGGATGTGGAATAAGGCCGTCCTTTCATTCGTCATAAGACAG
>NZ_JHXD01000047.1 GCF_000687715.1 Xylanibacter ruminicola Ga6B6 | reverse complement strand
TTGGTCGATTCATCTAATGGTTAGGATACAAGATTCTCAATCTTGGCATAGGGGTTCGATTCCCCTATCGACTACAAAACATGAGCTTCCGTTTTTACGGGAGCTTTTTTCATTCCCTAAAACTAAAGATCGTATGATGTTTCCCGACGTACATAACAGCGCGCAGCTTACTGAGTTGATTAATAGCATTGGCTTTTTGCCTTTGCTCGATAGTGGTATTCGTGGTTTCTCGGCCGAAGAGATTGTAGCTGACGATTGTCGTTATGTAGTGTTCAGCGATGGTGGTTGGGATTGGCCGCTGTGGAAGTGGAAGGGCAGCATCATCACCGAGGGGCATCATGTGTATGGTAAGTTCTTTGCCGGCAAGGCAGGCTTCGTCAGCCGTGAGTGGTGGCCCGATTTCTGTAACTACCGCCGTAGCAAGTATCCTGCGCCCCAGGAGGGTAGTATTGATGAAGCTATTCTCTTTACCCTCGAGCAGGAAGGTAGTCTGATTACCCGCGAGCTGCGTGCCCAGTGTGGCTTTACAGGTCCTAAGATGCGTAGTAAGTTCGATGGCTATGTTACCCGTCTGCAGATGGCCACCCGTATCGTTACCGAAGATTTTGTGTATCCTCACGACCGTCACGGTCGCGAATACGGCTGGGGCTGGTCGCTCCTCACCACGCCCGAGCGCCTTTACGGTCGCGATGCTAACCAGAGTTCTCGCACTCCCGAAGAATCCTTTCAACGTATTTTCGCCCACATGCAAACCATCTGCCCCCAAGCCTCCGACAAACAGATCTTCAAAATGTTGAAATAAATGAAAGATTTTGCAGCAATAGATTTTGAGACAGCTAACAACGAGCGAACCAGTGTTTGCTCAGTAGGAGTCGTGATTGTACGTGATGGCGAGATTGTGGACTCTTTTTATTCGCTGATTCAGCCAGAGCCCAATTATTATAATTATTGGTGTAGTCAGGTGCATGGACTAACACGTCAGGATACAGAGGAGGCACCTGTTTTCCCTGAAGTATGGAAGCAGATTGAGCCAATGATTGAGGGGCTCCCACTTGTAGCACATAACAAGGCTTTCGATGAGAGTTGCCTAAAGGCTGTGTTTCGTTGTTATCAGATGGATTATCCGGATTATCAGTTCTATTGTACTTGTGTGGCCTCTCGTAAGGCTTTTCCACAAGCCGAGAACCACCAACTGCATACCATATCTAAGCTATGTGGTTATGAGCTCGAAAACCACCATCATGCCCTCGCCGATGCCGAAGCCTGCGCCTGGATAGCTAGAGAAATCCTATAAATTTACCGCTTATAAATAAGATTCTAACAAGGTGTGCCCTCCATCGGCGCACCTTTCTTGTAACTTTGCAGCGTGACAATAATAACGTGCATTTTTTACACGTTAATGGCGTGAAGAAGCCTGTACCGTTTTATAGTCTCGATGTCATTATCTCCGTTGGTTATCGCGTTCATAGCAAACGTGGTACTGCTTTCCGTATCTGGGCTCGCAAGATTATAAAAGACTATTTGGTAAAAGGCTATGCCATCAACGATAGAATCCGTAAAGATCAGATTGCAGAACTGCGTCAGTTGGTGCAGGTGGCTGGTCGTGCTATCAGTAATCTCTATCGCGAAGACGGTTCAAAACGCCTGGCTGATAACACCCTTGTAGCCCTTACTCTGATGATTGCAGAAAGCAAGACAGAGGAAAAGGATGTGATGGTAAAGGTTGTAGTGAACCTGATTAACCAGCAGAACGTATAAAAATACCCTCAGGCTTCGTGTTGAAACCTGAGGGTGATAGGATAGAGCCTGCTGCAGTATGAGGGACGAATCCCTCAAGTGCAGGTCCTTGGCTATTTTACATAGCGCCCATGCACGATGTAGCTCCCAGTGCTGTTACTATCGCAGTTGCGATGCTTGCAATCATCTGCACAATAAACTTAATCGTCTCTTTCTTTGTCATAATGGTTAATCTTTAATGGTTAATGTTTCATTGTTAATACTTGGTTTATGGTAGAGTGGTGGGGCCGTAGCCCCATCCACTAGTTCATATCGCTACCTCCGCTGCCAGGGTTGTTGCCGCCGCCTCCGGTATTGCCACCAGTGTTTCCACCGGTATTGCCGCCGGTATTGCCGCTCTGGCTGCTACTACCACCGCCGTTGGTGGTCTTCTCACCATCGCCGCTCAGCAGACTCTCGGCGTTCACAAACTCGGCCTTCTTCAGGA
>NZ_JHXD01000046.1 GCF_000687715.1 Xylanibacter ruminicola Ga6B6 | reverse complement strand
CCCTTTAGTTTTGCAGCCGGAAGCTAAGAGTGCTAATAATCTTAATAAAGATTAATAATGAGGTGAACCAATTAGTACCGAAGAAAGAAAATATCTATGCATGGGTTTGGACCTTTATTAGTACCCTTAGTTTCCGTTGTTGAATAATGCAAAACTGAGACATATGCAAAAAGAAGATTGTGATTGTGTTGGTGTCGATGTTTCCAAGAGAACATTGGATGTAGCTCTTTACCGTGGTGAAGTGGACTGGAAAAATGGACACATTAAGGTCGAGAATAACAAAACTGGTTATAAAGACCTTAAGCGTTGGTTTCGTAGCAATGGTATAAAGAAACAAAAGCTACGTATATGTATGGAATATACAGGGCTGTATGCTCATGATTTCCGTATATGGTTGGAGAGTGAAGGTCTTGTGTATTACATGGTTGATCCGAATCGTATGCATTATTTTGAGCCTCCTTTGAGCATAAAAGGAATCCGCCAGACAAAAACAGACAAGGCAGATGCCTTTCGTATTGCTATTTACTGCTCGTTGTTTTATAAGAGTATGTCACCTTCGCATCTCCCTTCTTCGGCCTATTTCATATTAAAGCGTTTGCTTGCAGAACGTCTTCTGTATGTTAAGCAGGCCGCAAAATATAAACAACAACGGCGTGATGTATCATTATACGACACGGTAGATTCTCGTATACGAAAGGAAGAAGAACTGAAGAAACTCAATTCATACATTTGGCGGACAGAGAAGGATATCCGGTCTGTCATACAGTCAGATAGCTTAATTAAGCGGAATTATGATTTGTTGACAAGTATAGTTGGGATAGGTATGGTCATTGCAGTCACAACCATCGTGCTGACGGAGAATTTTACTGCATTTACCGATCCGAGGAAATATGCCAGTTATATTGCCATCGCACCATTCCCTCATGAATCGGGAACTAGTGTAAAGGGGGCAGTTAGAGTATCGAAACAAGGATTCAAACAGGCAAAAGCCGACTTGTCAATATCAGTTCTTCCCGCAATCAGTTTAGACCCGGGAATCAGGTCTTATTGGCTTCGTAAGAAGGCGGAAGGGAAACATTCTGGTATCATTATGAATGCGATAAAGTTTAAACTCGTCCTGCGAATGTTTGCCGTCGTAAAAAGAGGGAAGCCATATGTGATTATTGACAAATTTTGATACCTTTGCTCCCGATTTGTATTGTATGACAGAGGTGAAAGCCGGGAGGGGACAGTGAACCATTTTTTTTGCTTAGATAAAGCTCTTTCCCAGATTTGGTCTGCCCCTCCTTCAGACGCTGGCATGGCAATTTAGAAATATAGGTCGCCCCGAGCGGTCGGAGTCCTTTTAAAGGATGTTGCCTTGAAACCAGTCATCTTCGGCTTATAACCTCGCTTAAACGCGTTGCAAAGTTATGAAAAAAGACTGGTATGTAGGCATTGATGTATCGAAAAAATGGCTCGACGTGGCAATTTTCGTCGAAAACAGTGAACTGAAGGGGTATTCCCATACTCAGGTGGGTAATAACAAGTCAGGCTACAAGGAGCTGCTCGAGTGGCTCAAGGAGCACGATGTGGACGCTTCTACGTGTATGTACGGTATGGAGCACACGGGTTTCTACTCGGATGGTCTGCAGCACTTCCTAGACAAGAAGGGCTACAAGTACACTATGCTAGAGCCTGCTGTCATCAAGCACTATCCCATCCAGCCCCGTGAGAAGAACGATCGTCTGGATGCAGCCAAGATTGCTGACTACCTCTTCCGTTTCAAGGAGATCATCAAGTTTAGCCGGGTGCCGGACAAGACGATGGAGGAGCTGCGCAACCTGCACAGGGAACGCAAATTCTACGTCGAGGATAGAGTGGTCTATCTGAACCGCAAACAGGTGGTAGGCAAGGAAGAGGCCAAGCGTCTGGACAAGATAATCTCGCTGCTTGACAAACAGGTCGAATCCATCGAGGAGAAGATACGTGATATCATCCGAAATGACGAGTCGCTGATGGAGAGTTATCTCTATCTCACGTCTATCACAGGTATCGCCTTCGTTAACGCTGTCAATGCCATCGTGATTACTCAGAACTTTACTGTGTTTAAGACAGCAAGAGACTATGCCTCGTACATTGGAGTGGCCCCTCACACGAAGAAATCGGGCACAACTGTGAGGTGGAAGCCCAAACCGTACAAGCACTGTGACCTGACGGCGAAAGCCGACATATCGCAGGCAGCCAAAATTGCGATCGTACACGATGTCGAACTTAAACGATTCTTTGAAAGGAAATGCAATGGTAAGGAAGATGCGGACACCATCCGCAAGGCAATGAACGCTGTAAAGTTTAAGCTGGTACTGAGGATGTTTGCTGTGGTCAAGCAGAAACATGAATACAGACAGTTTACTACGAAATAACGCTTTTACATACTGTCGCCAGTGAACTATGACAGGCGCGTGCCGACCTGTCCTGATAGTCTGGAGGCGAGTATCTGCGGTTGCTCCAGGTAGAAATCTAGTTTTGGAACTAATAAAGGGGATAGGTGAACCGCGACCCAAAAGTAACGAAAACGAAGTCTTCCGTTACTGCATGATTAATGTGTTTTGTAAGCAAAGAAGAAAAAAGAATGCCCATTAAACTTAATTAACAGGCATTCTCTTTGTTTTATCTTAGAAATCCATGCAGCTGGTAGC
>NZ_JHXD01000045.1 GCF_000687715.1 Xylanibacter ruminicola Ga6B6 | reverse complement strand
ATGATTAAATTTGCAGCGCCATTAGGATGAACGAGTCAGAAAAGTGAACGGATATCCCCGTTTTGGGTGGGTGGATATCGACCGTTTTTTGCACTGAGTGGCCGTCTTTGTGTATGTGCCTAAAAATCAGCGTGGGCAAAGAAATGGATAACATTAAGTGAGAGGCGAGGCCTGAAGGCTGGTTTCAGGATTCAGGTTTCAAGTTTCACGAATAAAAAGAATTTAAAAACAACATTTAATATTTGAGATTTATGAAACGTAAAAGTAAACAAAAGTACAAACCCCTGAGCGATGCAACGCCAGGGGAGTTGCGCGAGGCTTTTAAGATTGCCTCGTTCTGGCTAACCGATGAGCTGGAGGACTGCACTGAGTTCGGAGCTTTCAGCGAAGCCAATTTGGGCGAACCCGCCATTGAGTATTTCCCTAAGCGTGCATACCTGTCGCTGAAGGATCCCAACAGCAAGTGGCACTGGAAAGAGGGCACAAAGTTGAGCACACTGATGATCAACGTCATTAAGAGCGACATGGCGCACAGGTTTCGTGACTACCATTTGGATGGCGACCCACTGCTGAAAGCCAACTGCGAATTTGAGCGCGAAGGCGCTGATGAGGACGGCTTTGAAGACGCTAACGAACCAGAGGAGATTGATCCCGAGGTTAGGATGGGCAACTACCAGGTGCTGACGGAAATGGAGAAGTTGGCTGAGCTGGAACAGTATCAGAGCCAGAGGGACAAGGGCATGAGGATTGCCCGCGCTGCCGCCAAGCAAAGCGGTGACCCGAAGTTGGTGATTTATGTGGAGCTGGCCTTTACGTTGCCTGACTACAGAGCTATCTCGAAGAAGATGCGCGTGACACAGACAGAGGTGAAGGAGATGGAGGAAAGGCTGATAGCCATGCTGACAGCCTGACCTCCAGCCCTCTGGGCAGTTTTTAAGTAGTTTAAGTATTTACAATTAAAAAAAGACAAGAAAATGAACTTATTAGAAAAGATAGACGAACTCCGTGCAAACAAGGTTACTCCCGAGAAATTTGAAGAAGTGTGGGGTACGAGCATCGAGAATCACCTCGACCGACTCATGGCGTTTGTTGAGCAGCAAGACAATAAGGAGGCTGTCAAATAATAGATAATGTGCCGGATTGACCGGCAAAGTGTTTAACAATCAAGTGAAGGCTTCCGTGGAGCAATCCACGGGGGCCTTTGTCATAAAGAATAAGGAGGGTGGAAGCATGAGTAAGCATTTTAGTAAACAGGAATTGGCGAGGTGCTTCAGGGCAAATGGGGCGCGATGTAAAGAGTGCCCGCTGAAGCAACCTGCGGATAAGTTGCCTGATGGGGTAGAAGGGAATCTGGAGGCGTTGGCTGAGCAGGTGTTGGAACCTGCACGCCAGCGCCTTGGGAGACCTATCACGGTAAACTCTAGCTACCGCTGCCAAGTGCATAACAAGACGGTGGGCGGTGTAGCGAATAGCCAGCATATGCGCGGGGAGGCAGCAGACATCACCACCGGCACAGTGGAGGGCAACCAGAAACTGAAGGCGGTGATAGAGGAGCTGGGCAAGTTTGACCAGTTGATAACCTATCCGACATTCCTGCACGTTTCGTGGAAGCGAAATGGGATGAACAGGAAGCAGAGGCTGAGGAATGTGTGACGAAATAAACAGATTATTAACAATTTAAATTAGGGAGGGAAAACCTATGATGCAGTTGAATTGGACTGAGATATTGCTGGGCCTGATGACGCTACTGGGCAGCTGTGGCTGGTTTGTGGCGGGCAAAAAGTACAAGCAAGAGGTTGAAGGCATGAAGACCGACAATCAAATGAAGAAGTTGGACTTGAGCAGCGAGTTTGCTACCAAGTTCAAGGATTTGATCGTCGGCCCCCTTGAAGAGGAGGTCGGCAAATTGAGAACCGAAGTAAAGGATTTGAAAGATGCGATTGAAGGTGTTTATGATTGTCCTTTTAGGGATGATTGCCCTGTGCGTGAGCGGATGCGCGACAAGTCGCACCGCTCAGAGGACAGAGGTGAGAAGTCTGAGGGCTGACGAAAGAGACAGCATCAGGGTAGAGCAGGTGATGGTGGCCGTGCATGATACTATTTTGGAAACGGTCACCATCGTTGTTCGCGAGAACGAACAAGGCGATACGCTGAGGCTGGAGAAAACAACGGAGCGGGATCGCTTTCGCGACCGCGCTCAGGTGAAAGAGAAGGAGGAACGTGTGGTGGTAAAGACAGACACTGTGTTCATTGAAAAGAGGGACTCTGTGGATGTCAGGAACCACAGTCCTACTTCTGGTGCTGGTAGCAGTGGGGGCTTTGTGGCCTCGCTGCGGTGGATCTTCTGGATAATCGTCGCCATCGGCGTACTGATTATCGTTATTAAGGTATCAAGAATTATTAGAATTTAAGAATTAATTGTTTCATTTTTAAGTATAGGAGATTTTAGATTATGGCAAAGTTTCAAAGTACACTGATTGAGCAGGCGAGTGGTAAGCTGGGTGATAACATCGTGATGCGACAGACGGCAACAGGGAAGATCCTGTGTAAGGCACCGAAGAAGGCCAGCACACCACGACGCTCGGAGAAGCAGGCGTATACGCGTCTGCAGATGGCGAACCTGCTGGCAAACTACCGTCTGTACAGCGGTAAGCTGGCGGAGGCGTTCGAGAGTAAGCGTGCGGGGCTGAGCGACGTAAACATGTTTGTGAGTGCGAACTGGGGGCACGGGCCGGTGTATCTGACCAGACCGATGAGGATTCAGGGCGCGTGCGTGCTGGCGGATGACCTGTTCAGCATCGGCAGCATTGAGCCTATCGGCTATGGCCTGAACAGCGCGGGCAAGCTGGTGACGAACCTGAACCTGGGCATCGAGATAGGTGCGGGAACGACGGTGGCGCAGTTTAGCGGGGCGCTGATGACGGCGACGGAGAACTGGCGCGAGGGCGACCAGCTGACATTCTTCGTGGGTACGCAGTATACGGGTACGGACGGGCTGCCACGTGCGAACATGCGGGCACAGAAGGTGGTGCTGAGCCTGGACGACCAGACGAAGCTGTGGGACGTGGTGACGAGTGAGGGCTTCAGCACGGTGGACGGCTATCTGGCAACGGGGATGGTGCTGAGCGAGATGGGCTGCGCATGGGTGCACAGTCGCGAGAACAGTGGCGCGACGAAGGTGAGCACGCAGCGACTGGTGGTGGTGAGCGAGGTGCTGGGGCAGTACCAGACTTACGAGGCGATGAAGGCGGCTGCCGACAGCTACGGTGGTATTAACAAGAATGCGGTGTACCTGAATCCGCAGAGCAGGCTGAATGACGTGGTGGGTTCGAGCAGCGGCAGCGGTAACACAGGTACCGGCGGTTCTTCGCAGAACACCGGCGGCAATACCGGCGCCGGTGGCACAGGTGGCACAGGTGGCACAGGTGGC
>NZ_JHXD01000044.1 GCF_000687715.1 Xylanibacter ruminicola Ga6B6 | reverse complement strand
CTCCGTTTTTTAGGCCCGTTTTAGGCCTTTTTCAGCTCCAGAACTGAACGGATTTGACCGTTTTTAGTGGGGGAACATGCTCCGTTTTATCTAACATTGAGACCCTTTGGAAACAGTATTCCGAGGAGGGTGTAAACAAGGGTATCTCGGTAGCTCAGTTCTTTGAATCCAACGGTGTTCCTTATCATACGTTTGAGAAATGGTATAAGAAGAAGTATTCCAGGGAAGGGATCGTTGATTGCGTTGTGAAGGGCTCTCCTGATGCAACAATCCAAGTTTCTGACGAAGATGGCCGGGAGTATTCAAGAACTGAAAAGAAGAAAGAGATTTATATCTCCTATGTCAATATAGGTCTGAGTAATGGCATAAAGATTGACCATCACAGACTGACCTATGGCGAGCTGGTTTGTTTCATTAATAAGTTGCAGGCGTTATGTTCAGTCTGAGTGGTGCTACGAAATTCAAGTATATCCCTAACTACAAGGATATGCGTGGTGGATATGACAAGTTGCATGGCGTAGTTTGTACCCTTGATGGTAATATGGAGGAAGGCACGGCATACGTTTTCACATCCAGGAATCAGAAACTGGTGAAGATTATCCGCCATGAGAATAACGAGTGCCAGCTTTATATGCAGAAGTACGATCATGGTATGGGTTTCATACGACTAGAGTTTGACGGAACCAAGCCAATATATGTTTTGGAATGGAAATACCTGACGGCCCTTTTGAGCTGTCCAGTCATCAAGAAGATTGATTCAATTGAAGTGAAATACGATAATGATGCGGCATAATGACATCTTTGGTGTTAAAAATGCGTAATTTGCATCGGCCAAAAGGAATTTAAAAGATTGTTTAATACAATGATAATCAGACGATTACGGCTAAAAATCAAGTACAACAAAAACTGTATAGGAGGCTTCAGGGCGTTAAGTTTTGGCGTGTCATATAGGGCTGTATTGCAAGTGTTGTTCGAGTCCTTAAATTGGTCTAAACGTCTGATATTCAGATTGTTAAATGATATTTATATGTTTGTGTATGTCGTGAAATATGCGTACCTTTGCGAAGCAAAAGTCCCATATTATGGCAGATCAACATGTAGACATAGAGCGCATGATAATGCAAGCCCATTACAAGATGCAGCTGGAAGCAGAGGCATCATCTGTAAAGGGTGACCAATTGTCTGATATGGAGCGAGAGCAGTATCAAAACCAGATAAAAGATCTTCTTCAGGCCTTAGAGACTGTGTTGAAGTCTAATAATGCTATGGGAGAAGAATTGCGGAAGGTTTCTGCAGCCTACGATGACTTGAAGGCTAAGTATGAGAAGCTGGAGGGTGAGCTTGCCATGCGCAAGCGTGGCCAGCACGGTAAGAGGAGCGAGAAGCCCAATGACGATTCATCTTCTGATAAGGAAAAGACGAAAGACGAAGATGAGGATGATTACATCAAGAATGGCAGCAAGAATGATACGCCTCCTGCAGAGGAACCTGAAGAGGAAGAAGCTCCTTCATCTGAGCCTATAGAAAAGAAACTTCGCGATTTAAGCAATCGTCCAGACCATTACAATAAGATGCATTCCGATGTATGTGTTATACATGAATGTGATTTATCAAAACTAAAGGATATGGGCTTGGAGTTTATCCGCTATACGAGACCTGTCGATCAGTTTGATAGAATCAGCATTACACGTCAGGACGTATATAGGTATGTCTGGGTACGTGACAAGAAGACCGGTAAGGAGTTTGCCTTCTTTGTTCCCAAAGACGAAAAGCGTGAATGTATCTTTGTCAATGAGTCAGAATATGATATGCCGAGTCTTGTCCCTCATACAAGCTGTACCTGGAGAATGCTTTCGGATTTGGGCGTTAACAGATACCAGTATGCCCTTTCATGTGGCAGGGAAATGTTCCGTATGTTTATTTCTTAGATAAAAACGGAGCATATCCGTTCACTTCTAAAAATTCAAACGCCTCGGAGAAGAATGGCACTTCTCTGAGACGTTTGTTGTTTTTTGCCACTTTTTATAATTTTTTTGTGAAATGTTTGGTAGTTTATAGAAATTTAGTATATTTGCAGGCTGAAAAGGGTATTGCAACAGACTGTATCCTCAATTACTTAAAATGTGAACAAAATTAAAATATACCGTAAAGTGCTGAATCTTAACTATTTAAGATCTGCCTTGCGGAAAATTTGCGTCCCCAAGGGATAGGTTTTGTGTAGATAAAACGGTACATGTCCCCTTGCTAATGTGGCTCTTTCTATTTTAACATTTAACATTTAACATTGGTGCCGCATTCCCATCCGAGGCTGCAATGAATCAGGCAATTTTCAAAGAGATGGACCACATAAAGAGAGAAAACCTATATGCGCAGCCCTCAATGAGAAAAAGATGCCTGGAAGTGAGGATTCGCTCAAACGGACAGTTCTCTCTCGACAAGTTGATTGAGGGGATGCTTAAAGACCAGAGTCCGCTTTTCAGGGAGTTCTATAAGATGATGGTGGATGTTAGGTTTCAGAAAGATAGTCATAGTAGTAAAATGGCGAACTCGTTTATAGACTTTGTGAATCTTGACGTGGTAGAAGCCAACAGGAATATTCCGCTTATATTCATCACCGAAGAAGACCTGTTTAATGAAATGATGGATAAAGTGGATTTGGAGTGTCTGAATGACACCAAGGAATTTTATAAGGAATATTATTTAGATCCCAAAAGGAAGGGTAAGAATGCTTGACCAATCGTTTACTGCATATCATTTTAACGAGATCTTTCAGATAGAAAGGCGAAAGGGAAATATTCGAAAGGAGTATTTCCCTGAGCCGTATTTGGCTGTACTGGAAGAAGGACACCGACTGAATGATGTGATCAGGGAGCTGAAAAGCGTCAAGCGTACCGAGTGGACTGACGAACAGAAACAGGAATATAAAGAAACCAAGGAAGCCATCAAAGAAAACCAGAAAGAACGCCGCAAGGAGGAATCTAAATGGTTGGAGGTGATTGCGGATAAGGTAAACGACCCGCGATTCAGGATAACCTTGGACACGATAGACCTTGACGATAAAACGGGATATACAGTGCCGAATGAGGTGGAGTACCTGTTTGTAATGAAGACTCTGCAAGCCAACTTGAAGAAGGTTTTCAAGGTGCAGCAGGCCAACCGACACCGCATTATGACGCAGGTGAAACGGTTGATGAATGAGAGTACACCCAAGTACATTATCAGAACGGACGTTCACCATTTCTACGAAAGCATTCTACAAGACAGACTCTTGGAAATGCTGAAGGGCAACACTCTGTTGAGCAAGATGTCAGTACGATTTATATGGCAGATATTGGAAGAATATGAGCGAAAGAAAGACACAGAAGAGCCCAAAGGACTGGGTGTGCCTCGTGGCGTAGGCGTGAGTGCATATCTGTCTGAAATCTATCTGAGAGGCGTGGACGAAAGCATTAAGCACCGACCGGAAGTGGTGTTCTATGTGAGATATGTGGATGACATCTTTATCATACTGTCGCATCTTCCCATAGGGACGACGCTGGAGGAATATTACGATGGCTTGCGTGATGAGTTTGCCGCTTTGGGACTGTCGCTGATGGATCCGAACAATCCAGAACAGAAGAAGAAACTTTTGCTTGAAGACTTTCATACATACTTGAAGAATAAAGAGACCAAGCAAGGAAACTTTAATTATCTGGGCTACAACTTGAAATGGCTGCGGAGTGGAGGCGAATCAGGAACAAGGCTTATCACCAAGTTTGGACTATCGGACGACAAGAAAAAGAAGTTGTTCCGAAGGTTGAACAATGCGTTTGTCCACTTTGAGGAGAAAACGAAATACAGCCTGAGCGAGGCTCGGATGGATTTGCGGGATTCGCTGCGGATGATAGCGGGAAACTACAGGTTGACTAAATCGAAGAGTGGCATCAAGGCAGGTATCTACTACAGCAACGACCTGCTGACTGAAGTTGGGGAACTGAAGACTTTTACTAAATTTGTACACAATAGAAAAATAAAAGTATACTCCGAGGTACTGAAAGGTATGCCGGAGCGCGACCAGTATATAGCGGGCATAAAGGCAATGGTGAAGCAGTTTGATTTCCAGAAAAGCTGGAAAGAGCGTAAGTGCTACACAATGGCCGACAAACGAATTAGGGAAATATCACAATGGCTATCAAAAGAATAAAGAAGAAACTGAGATACAAGAAGGAAAGGGTGCTGCTTTCGGATACCCTTCCTTACGAATTGCCATTGATATTTACGAATCGTGGCTTTTACCGCTATCTGGTGAAGAACGAGATAGAGGTGAATGAGAACGGCATGTTGCGGTGGTCGAAGAAAATGCCAGACGCTGCATTTTTGCTGATGAAACTGCTGATGAACTTGGGTGACCATCTGAAGAAGAGCGACGGAAGCGTGGATGTCAACGAACAGAAACCAACGATACCGTTTAACTACAAGATAGTACACAAACCGACAAAACCGAGGGTGTTGTCGCTAGTGCATCCAGCCAGTCAGGTTAAAATGGTGGCTTTCTATGAGAAGTACCGCTCGTTGATGCTGCATTTTACGGGAAAGAGTAAATTCTCCATTAGGCACCCGAACGATGTGGCCTGCTATTTCTACTACCGGGACCGACTGCATAATAAGTTGTTGGGCAGGAAAGTTGACAGCACGGAGCAGTTCTTTAATGAGTACGAGAACCTGAGGACGTATTTCAGTTATCAGGAGTTCTCGAATATCTACAAGTTCTACGAGAGTTACCGCTACCAAAGGGCTGAGAAAAAATACCAGCACCTGTGTCGACTAGACTTGCAGAGCTGCTTTGACAGTATCTATACCCACACCATAACGTGGGCTGTGAATGGCGGCAAGAATGTGTTTAAGGAGGTATTCCCATTTCCTGGCGATGACAAAACCTTTGGCGGTGAGTTTGACCACCTGATGCAGAAAATGAACTTCAACGAGACCAACGGCATAGTGATTGGCCCAGAATTCAGCAGAATATTTGCAGAAATCATCTTACAGTATATCGATACCGAAACGGAAAGAAAGGCACTAACGGAGAAAGGGCTGAAACTGAAGAAGGACTACGAGATATACCGCTATGTAGATGATTATTTCATCTTCTACAACGAGCCAAAAGTGCTGGAAGATGTTCAGGCTATACTGGTAGAACAGTTGCAGGACTATAAACTGCGCTTTGGTGCTGGTAAAGGCGGAAACTATGACTGCCCTGTGGTGACGGATATCACACGTGCCAAAATCAGGATAGACGATCTGATTGACGATAACCTGACGGTGAGGGCTTACAGAACGCATCAGCGGAAGGTGGATGTAGAAGAGACAGAAAAAGACAAAGCCCACGATGCTGACGAAGAGGAGGAAGAGAAGAATCCGACGCAGGACAAGATAGATGAGGCTGTAGCTAACAAAGACCGGCTGCTGCTGAACGCCAATGAATTCAATGCCAAGTTCAAGGATATCGTAGCCACAACAGGTGTGGAATATACTGATGTGCTGAACTACACGTTAATGCGCATAGGCATCAAGACAGAGACGCTGCTGAAGGACTTTGACAAGGAGATGAAGATACTCTCGATGGCAGAAGAACAGACAGAAGAAGTGGTGAAGCAGAAGAGACGCAAGGAGCGTATGCTGGTGAACTATCTGCAAGAACTGATAGACTCCATCTTCTTCCTGTATGCACGTAGCAAGAAAGTGAACACGACACTGAAGGCTATCATTGTACTGAACGTGATACTGGATTATGTGCAGAGCGACTACCACTATCCCAAAGAGGCACCGCGAATGAGCAAAGAGGCCAGGGATGTGGTGATGAAGAAACTGAGGGACGAGATAGCCCTGCTGTTCCAGACTTCGACGTTCAACGAGTACACGCAGTTGGAGATATTGTATTTCCTGATTGTGCTGAAAAAGATGGGTTCGCAATACTATATGCCCCAACGTGTATTGAATGGTTACCTTTCGAACAAGGAGGAAGAGAAACCCAAGCTGAATGACCTGAATATGCTGTCGGTGCTGCTATTGCTCTACTATTGGGGGAACAGTACCAAGTATGACAAGGAGAGGAGTCAGGTGCTGGAGCAGGTGAAGAAGAAATATGAAAGCGTGACACCAACGATGAGACGGCAATACACGGAACTGGTGATGCTGACTGTAGAACTGTCCTCATGCCCATTTGTTGAACAGAAGGAGAAACATGAGCTGTTGAAACTGATGGGAGTAGAGGATAGGAACGAAAGACTGAAAATCATCCACTATTTGGGCAGACATGGATTCTGCGTCAGATGGATAGGACTTAATGTTACCAAGGAACTTGGTGCAAAAATATCGCAGGAGGTTTATTCGTAGGTTTTTCAATAAACAGACGAGATATTCCTCTGATATGCGAGTATGAGTGTCAAGTGTTCAGACCCTAAATATCGTACACACATAACTTGACACAGGTCACAGCGACCAACAATTAGGTCTTCAGGGTCTGAGGCCTATCATATGAAATGACGACACATTATTATATGACGAGCCCCTGCATCTCTTTCGGGAGGGCAGGGGTTTCTTTTTGGGGTGTTGGTGGCTGATGCCAGCGCCTAACACCCCGATTTCGGTGTAAAAGTACAAAAATTGGCTGAGATGTGCAAAAATTTTAAGGAAAAATTTAGTTGGTTTGATAATTTTGCGTATCTTTGCAACCGATTTTAACACAACGAGATTTAGATAATGAAGTGTAATACTTATAAATACATGGCTAATCCGACGCTCCGACTCGACGGAAAAGTGGCTCCTGAATATGGAACCGCTTACTTCTGCGTGTTCGCGTCGGTGGACCTCATTATCTAAATAGTCCCGCAGAGTACATAAAGAATTAAGCTCCATATACAGACGGCCACTTGGTAGATTTACTGAGTTAGATAAAACGGAGCATGTTCCCCCACTAAAAACGGTCAAATCCGTTCAGTTCTGGAGCTGAAAAAGGCCTAAAACGGGCCTAAAAAACGGAG
>NZ_JHXD01000043.1 GCF_000687715.1 Xylanibacter ruminicola Ga6B6 | reverse complement strand
GGTGGCACAGGTGGCACAGGTGGCACAGGTGGCTCGAACACGGGAGGTAACACCGGCGGTAATTCGGGCTCAGGTGGCGATACCGGCGGCAACACCGGTGGTAATTCGGGTGGCAACCCCGGCAGTGGCGGCAGCGACATGAATTGATGGAGCAGCGAGAGCAGTGATAAGCTTGCTTAAGCACTGCCGAGTCGCGTCATCAGTCGACGAAGTCAACTAGGCGCGAAGCCGACACTAAAGCAAAGGGAGTTCAATGCCCGTGAGGGTATTGGCCCCCTTTTTTTATGCCCTTTTCGAAAAGGGCCAAAAGGTTATTGTTCATTTCTTCTGACAGCAGAAGAAAAGGAACCAAAGAAGACTGCTACCCCAAGGCCCCTTCAAAGGGGATGCAAACTCAAAGTCGCAGAAACCGACGACTTTTCGTGTGTTTTGGTATCGCGGGACGACGCGATATATTGTTTATCGGCTGGCGCGCAGTGAAAGATTAACCTAATCTATACCATTGGAAACACTCGGGGTTTAAGGGGCAGAGAGCCCCTTTTTCGGGCGGGTGGGAGTCGAAGGCGGAGAGACAAGGACGTAGGTCTGTGATGAAATCGCAGGACGAAGGTCTGGGCTATCCGACGGAGCGGGGAAAGATAAATACGCCAGCCGGATGAATATCGGGCTGACACCGCTTTTCGGTTATCGATATGTGCATGCAGTGCTCTTATCGATAAGAGTATGAGGGTGGGGAATATCAAGCAATCCCATCGGATGAACATCGGATGGACACCGATTTCGTGCCATCGGCATGTGTTCGCAGAACTCGTGCAGATGGGGGTGTGGGGTGGGGACCTTCCACATCGTAGGGACAAGCTGTGTTATTAAACCCCGTCGGGGTTGTTCACGGAATCCCGAAATGGCAGGGGGACAGGTCAGTGACATCAGCATAATTGCCATAAAATTGCCGCGATAAACGTATAACATGCCAAGACAAGCGAGAAAGGAATCAAGTACTGGTGTCTTCCATGTGATGATGAGAGGCATTAATCATCAGAACCGACGCACGAGCGAGCGGAGAACAAAGCTCGCTTTAGCTCTGCCGAGCGTGAGCAATGTCGACTGCAGGTCAACAAAACACCTTCAACAAACGCCAAAGCTACACATTCAATTCTCAGGATTTTCTCTTATTACTAGTCCTCTTCCTGCGGATGGAAGCGGCCAGCAATACCGGACAGAGGATAGTTCTCCATCCAACCTTGATCTGCATAGGGAAGCATGCTGAAGCGGAGGCCATGGAGGTTCTTGCGTCCCTCCGGTGGCAAGCGACCATAGGTCGAGCGTAGCTCGGGGAACTCATTGGCTACGAAGGTTCGTAGCGACTTGGCCTTGACGTTTTGCTCGGCCTTGACTTCGCACGGGAACACCTGACCGTCGTACTGGACAAGGAACTCAATCTCGAGCGTGGAGTTGTCCTTGCTGTAGTAATAGGCGGGGATGCCTCCTATGCCGACGAGTTCTTGCAGGAAGTAACTCTCGGTGAAGGCGCCCTTGAACTCGGTGAAGGTCATGGGATACATCTTGATGGTGTTGACCTTGCCCACGGGGAAGTTCTCGTCCTCGCGCAGAGCCAGCCCCAGGAGCGAACCGGCTGCCACAACATGGAGGTCGTGCATATCCTCGCAGAAATACTTGAGGGATGCCACACCGCCTTTGGCTTCCTGGATTTCGTCGAAGAAGATCAGTGTCTGGCCAATTTCGACCTTCACCTCATAGTTGACCTCGATTGCATGGATGATGCGCTGGATGTCGAAGTCGCGGAAGAGGGTGTCGGTGAAGGAGTTGTTGTCACAATTGATATAAACGATGTTCTTGAATTCATTGCGGCCAAATTCCTTGAGGATATAGGTTTTTCCAACCTGACGGGCTCCTAAGAGCACAAGCGGTTTGCGGACTGAAGAGCCCTTCCATTCGAGAAGTCGTTGATATACAGTTCTTTCCATGTGATGTATTGTTATAAGTTCATTTGCAAAGATACACTTTTATGAGGAAATAAACAAATAAATCCGCACTTTTATGAGGGAATATCTTTAAAAATCCACATTTTTATGAGGGAAAGGCCCTCGCACGAAATCCCGGACAGAGCGCGCACAGCGCTCGGGACAACCATTGCCTAGTTGGGGGAAAAGCAGTAATTTTGCAGTGTCAATAAGACGAGCAGGTGCACATGCGAATCTGCGACACTAACAAAATTATTAACCCTTTAAAAACGTAAACAACTATGGCAATAAAAGTAAAAGCCGTCGAGCGCAACGTGTCGTTCGACAAAACCAAGGAAAAATGGGCCTACGTGATGCAGGCCGAACTCTACAACAAGCTCTCGCAGAGCAAAGTAATCAACGAGGCCAGCCTGCGCTCAGGCATCACCCGAGGCTCAATTAACGCGGCCTGGGACGCCATCGGCGAGGTGATTAAAGCATGGGCCACCGAGGGTCATGCAGTGGCCATCCCCGGACTGGGCTCTATGCGATTCGGCCTTCGTGCCTCTTCTGTCGCCGATGTCAATAAGGTGGGCACCAGCCTGATTACCAGTCGCCGCGTGATCTTCGTGCCAAACACCGAAATCAAGGACGAACTGGCTAAGACCTCCATCAATATCACCTGCTACGACCGCAACGGCGAACTGGTGAAGCGCGTGACCTCGAGCGATTCGGGCGACATCGAAGACCCAGAGGCCGAGGACAACGGTTCTACGGGTAATGGCGGCAACGGCTCTTCTTCGACTAGCGAAGCGACCAATGGGTCGAGCGCGACGGGCTCAGAGACCGGAAACGGTGGCTCGAATACCGGTGGTAACAACGGGGGCAACAACGGTGGAGCAACTGGGGGCGGAAGTGATATGAACTGATCCATGGAAGGTTCTTGGCCGAGCCAAGCGGCCGCTCGGCGACGATAGGAGACGCTTGCCAGAGCAAGAAAGCCGAGCGGAGGGAGTTATGAGCCCCCTACAGGGGCGGATTTAAACGGGCAACCGTATACGTAGGGGCAAGCCCCCACGCTAAAATCTAAAGCCCCTACAGGGCTCTGCATGACCCCATCGGGGTCAAATAACCAAGCGTAGGGCCTCGGCCCTACGAATGGGATGCCCACACCCCACCATCGCCCCTGAAAGGGGCTCATACCCCAGCGTAGGGCCTTGGCCCTATGTAAGAGCCAAATCCCTCCACCCTCCACCTAAAACCGAAATCACCATGAAATACTTCAAGGAAAAGGAGTTCGTCTGCAGATGCTGCGGCGAACTCCCTCCCGTTGCTAGGGAGAATATCGTTGCATTGGTAGAGAACGTACTCGATCCTGCACGAGAACGCTTCGGAAAACCAATAATCGTCAATTCGGGTTACAGATGCCCTAAACATAATAAAGAGGTAGGTGGAGTTGCTAATTCGCAACATCTTCGCGGAGAAGCAGCTGATGTGCGTTGCACCGACAACAAGCGACTGGCTGAAATCATCGAGCAGAACGGCAAGTACGACCAGTTGATTATCTATCCGACGTTTCTGCACGTAAGCTGGAAGCGCTCTGGAGTAAACAGGAGGGCCAAGCTATGGAGCAGATGAATTCTTGCGTCCTTGCAGTAGCAAGCGACCTTTTATGGTCGAGCGGGACGGAGATAGTACTGGGACTGTTTACCTTGCTGAGCACCTGCGGATGGTTCGTTTCAGGCAGGAAACACCGGCAGGAAATTGAGAGCCTGAAGGCCGACAATCGGCAGAAGGACATGAACCTGAGTAAGGATTACGTGACGGAGTGGCGCACCTACATCGCTGAGCCCTTGCAGCGGGAAGTGGGCGAGCTTCGGCAGGAAGTAGCGGAACTGCGAAATGCGATTCAGCAGATTGACCGCTGCCCTCATAGGGATACTTGCCCTGTGTACGACAGCCTGCAGCACAAGTCGCAAGGCGGTTAGCTCAGAGCGAGAGTTGAAAGTCGAGGGTTTAGAGTTGAGGGACAGTGTGGTGGTTCAAAATATAGAGATTCATGATACGCTACGCGAAGTAACCACGATAACTGTTGACCGAAACGACAAGGGGGATACCCTCAGACTAATTCAAGTAACAGAAAGAAACAGATACAGAGACAGAGACCGTGTGCGGGATGAGCACCAAAAGACGGTTGTGAAGACGGACACTGTCTATATTGAACGTAAAGATTCGGTGGTGGTGAAGGAGGCAAACGTCAGCCATCAGACTTCATCCATCAGCCATCTTTTGAAATGGATTTTTGCAGTAATATGTGCAATTATCGTACTGATAGTGGTAGTAAAAGTGGGTTTGCGGAGGTCATTGTTCTAATGGCCTTCGCTTTTTTATGCCCTGTAGGGGCAATATTGATAATATCGGCGAAACGGTACCATCATAGCGCTTGTATCGGTACCACCGCAGCTCTTGAATCGGTACCATCATAGCACTCCAAACCTGCCAGGTACCTGGCATCCATTGCCCCTGTAGGGGGCTCATATCTTAGCATAGGGGCTCGCCCCTATGTGAATGAGTAATCACCCGCATCATCACCACCATCCCCCCAAGGCCACATAAATTGAAAGGTAACCGCTAACTAAGTAGAAGTACTTGGTTGGCGGTTTGTTTTTTGTGATATTTGGTAATAATTCGATTTTTTCTTGTTTTTGTTTGGCGTTACAGCCGGCACATCGATTCCGCTATTTACAAATTATATGTGCTTTTGCATAATTTTTGGTATAATTTGTATATAAAATGCTATAATTTTGAGAATCTTTTATTATCTTTGCAGCGGAATTACAATATGCATATGAAACAGATTGAGTATGTTACAATAAAAAATGCTTCGAACAAGGTGCTTAAAAAAATGAGGCAGATTGGCGAAGAGAAGGCTCAGAGACTCCAGAAAATTCAGGATCGCTGGGATAAAGGTGATTATGATAATCTAGAAGTAGTTCAATTATAAACGGATGGAAGACTTCGTAAAGATATTTAAGTCACCACAAGGTGATGTGTATCATATTACTCTTTCTGAAAGCAATGATATTTTATCAAAAAGTGTACTTGATGCTTTAGGTGATGTACACATAGCTGGTGTAGATTTACGAAGATTGGAAGGCTCGCATGTAACCAATCAAAAGGTTTTGACTGCATTGGCTAATACGATTGCAGAGTTTTTTCTTCGTGACGAGCATCTTATTATCTGTTATTATTGTGATTTCCTTAATTTGATTCCAAACACAAAGAAAAATTCAATGCCTCCGCAGGAATATAGAAGTAGACTGTTTGAAAGGATGTTCCAGAGATATGTAAAACAGCATCAGTTAGATGGAGTAAGGCTTTCGGTGGTTGAGATAAATGGAATTAATGAGAAGTACTACGTTCATGTTATTTATAGAAATGGACATTCGATGTTGGCTTCTATGATTGGAAGTGATATCAAGGAAGTACTTGAAAAATAGCAACCCCCAAATTATAGAGATAACCGCTAACTAAGTAGAAGTACTTGGTTGGCGGTTTATTTATAGATCGGGAAGGGGAAATGGTGGTTAAGGTGCGCCAGGAACCTCATGAAGTTCTGCACGGGTTTATTATCATGTAACAGGTCTCCTACCCCATTCATTCACCCATACCCCTCAAAACGGCTCTGTGATCCGTTTGGGGCTCGAACCCAAGACCCCAAATGACATTGGAGGTAGTCGTTCTATTACAGGGGGGCTTATTCTGCATCAGGCTTGCCGAAATCTTTGATATGGCCTTCGGCAATCATTTCTGCAAAAGTTTGATGCTCTTTGTGGTATATGACGTGGAAGAAAAAAGGTTCTGTTACGCCGTCAATTTTGATTTCATCATCACACATGTCCAGCTCCTGATGCTGAGAGAGGTACCTCTTAAACATGGCTGGTGACATTCTGGCCTTTCACACGGGCTAGGCCTACTTCAGCAACTTCGATGCCATGTGCGCTGAGCTGGTCTAAAATATCATTAGCAATAATTCCGCTACGGTCGGTTGTGAACTGTAGCTTGTACTCGTCGCCACTCTCGGAGCACAGTGTATAAACCTCTGTCATCTGATGTAGATGGTTTTTGTGGGCTCGGTATCATCTGAGCACAATTTCTCGATCCACAAATACTTCTGAACGCCGATTTTGCGGATGTGCTCCTCCAGTTTCCTGGAAGGGTTCTTGATGTTTATAGTCCTTGAATTACTCATAATAGAAAACGTTTTCTGAGTGCAAAGATAGATATTTTTCTTATATAATGGCAACTTATATGCCAAAAACTTTGTTTTTTGCTTAAAAATGTATTCCCGATGTCTCTCGCAATCACTTTGCGGGTGAAGAGTATGACTCGCTGAAGGGGGATAACGATGAACTGCTGAAACTGCTGACGGCGATAATAAAGAAAACGAGAGAAAATAGTTGATAGATAATAGATAGATAATAGGGTCGATGCTGGTTGGGCGTCGGCCTTTTTTTATGCCCTGAAGGGGCTGTATAATATAGCGTAGGGTCTCGGCCCTACGAATGGATGATAATAACTCCCACACCCCCATTGGGGTATATGTACATACTTATTGTCATAACTATGTACAGATTATTATTGTCGGAAGTTTATATAGATCTGTATAGATTATCGTAAATGTAGTATTATACTCAACTATAATACGTACCTAGTTCTTACAATAACTATATCAGTATTATACATGATATTATCATGTTCAATCGGATTGAGTCATAGGAGCAAGCCCCTACGCTGGTTTATTTGCCCCCTACAGGGGCATTTTTTTATACACGTTAGTGTACACAGGGCCGAGGCCCTGTGCTAGGTTGTTTTGCCCCGATGGGGCATTCGGGTGGGGGGAAAGCGAAGGTCGATGGATGAGGGTGTAAATGGGTATGTAAATGGGGGTGTAAACGGGTATGTAAATGGCGAATTAAATGGCGAATTAAATGGCGAATTAAATGGCGAATTAAATCCATCTCAAAAGGCGACGTTGAAGTTCATAATGGAGCATGAAGTATGTGCTGATGAAAACCGGCACGGGCATGAAGGGCATCCGCCAAATCAGTCCCACAGTGTGGGTGCTTTTCGTCATCTTCGTGCTCCGCTATGTGCAAAAGAGTATGTAATCAATCGGATTGATTCCCAGGGGCGAGCCCCTGGGCTAGGTTATTAGCCCCCTACAGGGGCGGATTTGTTGGCGGGGCCCAAATACACAGGGGCCGCGGATTGATTCCCAGGGGCAAGCCCCTGGGCTAGGTTATTAAACCCCTTTGGGGTTATCCAATGCCCTGAAAGGGCAATATAACGGAGCGTAGGGCCTCGGCCCTACGTGAATGGGCATCCACCCATCCACCGCCCCTGTAGGGGGCTCATAAATTAGCCCAGGGTCTTGGCCCTGGGTAGGGCCTCGGCCCTATGTAACGAATGACATCCCACACCACACATCCATCCCATCATCTCCGTCACCAACATCCATCCAACAACCACACATCCACACTCCCTGGGGGATACCCCCATATTCCATCGTTTTGGTTATAAATTTGAATATTTTTATTGTTTTTGTCGAATTTTATAACCGATTGTTTGTGTTTTTCGTTTTTTTTT
>NZ_JHXD01000042.1 GCF_000687715.1 Xylanibacter ruminicola Ga6B6 | reverse complement strand
GATTCCAGTAAAGAGTCAACTTATTCAGTAAAGCGACTGTCAACTATATCAGGAAAAAAGCAATAAACTGTCAACCAAAATCAGGAAAAGACATAACGGTGTGACGCAGTGACACTGTGACGCAGTTGCATAAGGATTTTTGAAATGAAGATTATGGAAGTAACCTCGACCGAAGGTCAGGGTTCGCCTGATACAGACGTAAAAGGGTGGGGAGGGGATTTTTTTGCTTATTTATTTGGCTTTTTACTCACTTATTCGTATCTTTGCAGGCATGAAACCAGCTCAGATATTTTACCAGTACATCTGGATTATTAATACGCTCAGGGCCTATCATAAACTGACCCTGGAAGAACTGAACCAGAAGTGGAAGGATGATGGCGTAATCGACGGCAACCCGTTGCAGCGTTCGACGTTTAACCGCCATCGCGACTCCATCCTGGCTATGTTTGGCATCATTATCGATTGCGAGCCGAAAACGTATAAGTACTACATCAGTAATATGGATGCACTGAACGATGGTGCTGTTGAAAGTTGGCTGTTCTCTACACTTACTGTGCATGGCGTGCTGGCCGATAGTGTGGCTGTGAAGGATAGATTGGTGCTTGAAAATGCACCTGCTGGCGTGGAATTTCTCGACGTGATTATTCGCGCCATACACACTAACCGCCGTTTGCGTATGGGGTACAAGAAGTTTGAGGCTGAGGGTTATGAGAAGGTGGTTTGTCCCTATGCCCTGAAGCTGTTTCACCAGCGCTGGTACTTGTTGGCACTTAACGATGAGGAACAGATGCGTATATACGCCCTCGACCGTATGACGATGATGGAAATAACTGACGAGACCTTTGAGATGCCAGCCAACTTCTCGCCGCAGGCGTATTTTACAGAATACTATGGTGTACTGACAGATAATACGCCGATGACACATGTAGTGGTGCGTGCCCATAAGTGGATGCCGAACTACCTGCGCACGTTGCCCCTGCACCACTCGCAGCGTGAGCTGGATTCGACACCCGATTATACGGATTTTGCATTCGATATCCGACCAACATCCGACTTTTTGGGCGAGCTGCTGCGCCACAGCGATGGCATAGAAGTGCTGGAACCACAGGAAATTCGTGTGAAAATACGTGAAATGATAGAGGAAGCGCTTAAAAGATATTAAAATTCTAAGGGGTGTCCCAACTTTTGGGACACCCTCCGGTTTATTTTGCACCCGATAACTTAATTGTCGAACTTAAAAAAGATTATTGTTATGGAAGGTGCATTTATTGTGTTTGTAATCCTGATTGCCGTAGGCAGCATGGTGAGCGAATTAATTAAGGACGTTGATACAGATTCAACAGTTACTGAGTAGGAATGAAGATTATTCATGTGGATATGGACCAGTTTTTCGCGGCTGTAGAGCAGCGCGATAATCCGGAACTGAAGGGCAAGCCGATAGCGGTGGGGCACGACGTGGAACGTGGCGTGGTGTCGACTGCAAGCTATGAGGCCCGACGGTTCGGGGTGCATTCGGCGCAATCTATACAGTTGGCTAAGCGTCTGTGTCCGCAGCTTATCATCGTTGAGCCGCATTATCAGCGATATAAAGAGGTGTCGATGCAGCTACACGAGATATTCCACGATTATACCGACCTGATTGAGCCGATATCGCTGGACGAGGCTTTTCTGGATGTAACGGAGAATAAGCGGGGGATAGAACTGGGTGTGGATATCGCACGCGAAATAAAGCAGCGCATACGTGAGACTACCGGACTGACGGCGTCGGCAGGTGTAAGCTACTGTAAGTTTCTGGCTAAGATTGCCTCTGACTGGCGCAAACCTGATGGACTGACAGTGATTCACCCCGACAGGGCGCTCGACTTTATTGCCCAGCTGAAGGTGGAGAAAATTTGGGGCGTGGGTCAGAAAACGGCTGAGAAGATGCACCGTATGGGCATTTTTACGGGTATGGATCTGAGGAACACGTCGCTGGCACGATTGACTCAGGACTTTGGTAAGATGGGGCAGGTGTTTTACGACTTTGCGCGAGGTATTGATACCCGTCCTGTAATCAGTGAGTGGGAGCGGAAAAGTGTGAGCTGCGAACAGACTTTTGAGACGGATATCAGCGAGAATGCTGCTGTTACCATCCACCTATATCAAACGGTGATGGAGCTGGTGCGCCGTATCGAGAAAAACGATTTTGAGGGGCGTACGTTGACGCTTAAGGTTAAATTCCTGGATTTTAAACAAATCACCCGCAGCATCACTGTGGATCATGTTCTTTGCACAAAAGATGATATTCTGCCATTGGCCAAACAACTGATGCAAGGAGTAGAGTTTCACTCGCATCCTATCCGTTTGTTAGGCTTGGGAGTATCCAATCAGGCCACCTCATCGCCACAAAAAGGTCCCCAATGGATAGAGCTAGAACTCCCCTTCGCCCCCTGGCCCGATGAATAAAAAAAGTTGATTTCGCGAACGCTACAGAGCATCACTTTTTCGATTTTTTAAGATGAAAAGTGTATTGTGTTTGACGTTTTTTTTGTACCTTTGCAGCCGTTTTTAGGATTTCGTAATTAATAGTGCTCGAAATTCTTCTTTGGATTTGTTCCCTAATCCGAGAGGTTTGTAGCGCATTGTGGCAAACGGGAGGTTTGTCCGAACCATGAAGGTTCATTATTCGTATTTCCGAGGGAAGGAATATTTTTAGTACGAGTAATGAATTATAAGAGAAAAAAATTTCTTTGTAATGAGTAGTCACAAGTATTTTTGTGCTCTGACAGTCTCGATGATAGTCGGAGCAAGTTGCTGTGTACCTTCGTATGCACAGCACAAGATGAGTCTTCAGTCATTTTTTGACCTGGCTGACCGTCAGAATCAGCACATTAAGGTGAGCGAAGCGGCATTGAAGGCAGCAGAAGAAGGGGTGGCATCGGCAAAATCAGCCATGCTGCCAAGTGTTGAATTCGGTGTGCAAGGCTCTTATACGGGCAATGCATTCCTGATGTCAAGAGGTTTCTCAACCAGTGGCACCACGGAGTATATCGTTCCTGGGTTGGGCCCTCAACAGGTGCAGAATGGCAAGCAGCCCACACCACATTGGGGCAACAGCTTCACCGCTCAGGCAAGTCAGGTGATCTATACTGGTGGGGCCATCAGCTCAGGCATTGAAATGGCAAAGCTGGGACGCCAGTTGGCAGAGCTTGATGTGGAGAAGAATCGTCAGGAGGTACGTTTCTTGCTTACCGGTTATTACCTTGACCTCTGCAAACTGCAGAACCAGCTGCAAGTGATAGCAAAAAACATAGAGCTGACGGAAAAAGTCATCGAACAGATGAAGGCTCGCAGAGAACAGGGAACGGTGTTGAAGAACGACATCACACGATACGAACTGCAACTGCAAAGTCTTCTGCTTACAAAGACCCAGCTTGATGATGCACAGAAGATTATCCGTCATCAGATGAGCACAGCCATCCATCTGTCTGAGGGAGAGGATTTTGAGGTGGATACGCAGTCGGTCGAAGAGGAAGGTATGGCGCTCAAGACGCTCACCTCAGAAGAGTTGTGGCAACAGACTGCAGCAGAAAACAATATCGATATCCGTCAGGCTTCGCTTGCCACAGAAATATCGGAACAGAAAGTCAGAAACACGCGTGCAGCCTCGCGACCATCGGTGGCTGTAGTGGCAGAAAACAACCTCGCGGGTCCATATACCTCCGATCTGATTCCAAAGGATGCCAACGTTAACGTGTGGTTTGTTGGCATTGGTGTGAAATATAATCTGTCAAGTCTCTGGAAGAACAAGCATGCTATCCGTAAGGCAAGACATGAAAGCACTCAGGCTCGCCAAAGTGTGCAGTTGGCACGCGAAGGCGTAGAGAATGGTGTACAGGCCTGCTATACCAATCTGCTGACCAGTTCAGTAGAGGTGAGCACACAGGAGAAACAGGTTGAACTGGCCAATCAGAACTATACGGTGGTGAAGAACCGTTACGATAATGACCTGGCTTTGCTCACCGATATGCTCGATGCCTCGAACATGAAACTTTCTGCCGATATGGCTTTGGTGAATGCCCGCATCAGCATGCTTTACAATTATTTCAAACTTAAATATATAACAAATACACTATAAAGATGGAAAAGAATAAGATTACGACTTATATTTATAATGCGATTGTGATACTTTGTATCGTAGGCGGCGCTGTTTATGCAGCCAGTCAGTTTATGTATTTCGGTGGTGGCGAGGTGACGGATAATGCCCGTGTGTGCCAGAATATCGTGCCACAGAACTGCCGCGTGCAGGGTTTTATCCGCGAGGTGCGCTTCAATGAGTTTCAGGAGGTGAAGAAGGGCGATACGCTGGTTGTCATTGAGGATGCCGAGTTCCGACTTCGTCTGGCTCAGGCAGAAGCCGATTTGACCCGTGCTGAGCGCGGTTCGCAGGGTACAGCAAGCAGTATCCATACCACTAAGACCAGTATCGGCGTGACCGAAGCAGGCATTGAAGCTGCTCGTGTGCAGATGGAGAATGCAAAGAGAGAGGATGCGCGTTTTCAGAAACTGCTGGAACAGGATGCCGTCACCCAGCAGCAGTATGACAATGTCCACACGGGTTATCTGAGTGCCAAGGCCGGATATGAGCAGGCACTTCGTTCGCGCAACACACAGACGGCTGTTGTGGCAGAGCAAGGACATCATCTCTCAGCTTCAGAAGCTGCCATCGAACTGGCTCGTGCACAGGTGGAGATAGCCCGACTGAACCTCTCGTATTGCTACATCATTGCCACTTGCGATGGTGTGGTGGGTAGCAAGGATATCCATGTGGGGCAGCTGGTTAATCCCGGTCAGACAATGGTGAGCATCGTTGACAAACATGAGAAATGGGTGGAGGCCAACTATCAGGAGTCGCAGATGCCAAATATCAAGGTGGGCGATAAAGTGCGTTTTACTGCCGATGCTGTTCCTGATGTGGAATATACAGGTGTGGTAGAGCGTATCAGCGATGCTACAGGCAGTGCGTTCTCGTTGATTCCTATCGACAATGCAACTGGCAATTTTGTTAAGGTAGAGCAGCGCGTGACGGTACGTGTACGGATTGATGCCTGCGATGAGGTGAACAAGCTGCATGGCGGCTATAACGTGGTTTGCAAAGTAGAAGAGTAATGGGAAAGCTGACTGAGTTTTTGATGAAGGCACCACCGCCACCAGCAGGCATGGGTTTTGCTATGCCGATGATGAAAGGGTGGGTGCCTCGCAAGTTGCAGCCTTGGATTTACGTCCTTACGGCTCTGTGCTTCCAATTCTCGGGAGGTATATATCTGGGTGCTCTCGACGAGATTCGTGGCACCACCAACTTCATGATAGAGGATGTGATGTTCCTGCTCTATGCCACGCTTGCGGGCATGGCTATGTGGTTTCCTATGTTGTTTAGGATGAAATTCCGCTTCACCAATCAGCAGTTGCTATGTACCTCGGCCATCGTGATGGGCATCTGCAACGTTATCACGATAAATAGTCAGTCGATGCCTGTACTTGTTGTAACATGCTTCATTGCAGGCATTGCCAAGATTCAAGGAACATTCGAGTGTATGAGCAACATCCAGTTGTGGATTACGCCAAAGCGCGACTTCGCCGTGTTCTTCCCTGTGCTCCACATCATCCTTCTCACCGCCATCGAGGGTGGGGGATGGCTTGCTGCCTGGATGGGGCATCATTTTACCTGGCAGATGATGCACGCCTTTACCGTAGGCACCATGTCGTTTGTGCTGTTGACACAAATTGTTCTGTGTCGTCCGTTCTGTCCTATGCCCAACAGGTTCTCGCTGAAGGGGACCGACTGGCAGGGCGCACTGCTCATCTGTGTCACGATGCTTCTGTTCTCGTACATCTTTGTCTATGGTGATCACTACAGGTGGTTCGCAAACCGGTATATCAGAATGGTGGGGGCATTTGCACTCATCTTTGCAGGACTCACCCTCTACCGACTGATTCACAATCGCTATCCATACGTCGAGCTGCGACTGTTGAAATGCCGCAACGTGGTACCTATTCTCATCGTTACCATATTGGCAGAACTGGCTTTCGGTGCCGAGCATACACTGGAGGAGATACTCTACACAGAGGTCGTCGGATTGGAAGAACTCACCAAGGAGAGTCAATATATGTGGGCATTGCCAGGCATGTTCCTGGGTATAGCGTTCGACCTCTACTGGCTAAAGGTTCAGAAGTGGAAGGTATGGAAACTGATAGGTATAGCCTTCCTCTCCATCAGCGCTTACGCCTTGCTGATGTATTCCACGTTGGGTATGGCGGTGAACATCGAGCAATACCAACTGTCAATCATGCTCCGCGGCTTTGGTTATGGTGTTCTTGCACCAACCCTGATGTGGGCTTTGGATGAATCGGTACCCAGTCTTGAGATGTTCTTTATGGGACTGTTCGTGTTCAACATCCCGCACATGTATCTTGGTGGTGCTATGGGCTATGGTTTCTATACCACCATTTTCTCGCATTTCCTGAATGAGGACATGATGAACTATGGTCGTCAGCTGACACTCACAAACCTCGACCTCTCACAATTTGATTTCGGCGCGTTCATGGGCAATAGTTATTTGCATTCTATGATGCTCGTAGCTATTAAACAGGTGTATGGTTACGTCATCTGGTTTGCCCTGCTCCTGGCGTCTGTCTTCCTGTTGTGTGATATTCCTGCTGTGAGAACCAACATACGCAAAGTGCCTCTATGGCCTGTATTGGCAATAGAATATCTGGCGAGGAAACATAAGAATGCTTAACTGAGTTTAATGGATTGTCAGCATAGTTTAGCGAGTTTAAATCCGTGCCAGTTTGACTTCAGCGATTGTCATTCTGGCACGGATTCTTTTAGCAAAACCTCGACATGAAGTGTATCGTGCCTAGGATTCAAAATCAGTCATAATACTCAATCTTCAGTTCCTCGCTGACATTGAAATCATCGTGAAAACCGTCATCGTAGGTATAGATAAGTCGTAACCCACGATAGACTGACGGAACTTTCAGCGTATCGAGCAGATGCCATTTGGGCCGACCAAAGTCGTATGATTCCCTGTCGAGCAGGATGCGGTTGGTGGTATAGTCGAAATGATAATAGCCGCCACCGATGCATTGATCGCCAGGTTTCAGCAGGTCTTTATGCTGATTGACCATGCCGAGGCGAAACACGCCATCCATTGTGATGATGAACTTGGGGAGTGCCATACCTTCAATCGGTTACCACTTCATTGAAATGTTCCTTGCCCCAAGCTATCAGAGCCGTAAGTGCTGGCATCAGCGATTTGCCTGTCTCTGTCAGGGAATATTCCACTCGGGGAGGGACCTCCGGATAGACCTCACGATGTACCAGATGGCTCTGCTCCAGGTTTTTCAGCGTAGCCGAGAGCATCTTCTGGGAACAGTCCGTCATCAGGCGACGAATCTCATTAAAACGCAATACGCCCGTCTCGCTGGTGTGGAGCATATAGAGCACCAGCATAGACCACTTGTCGCCGAAACGACTCACTACTTGCCTGATGGGACAGGCTAAATATTCAGCTTTGATATCTGCCATAACTTCTAATTTTTCCGCAAAGGTAACCAATAGTTACTGAATTACCAAATCACACTTGGTTAATCTAAGTTAACGTCACTTTCGCAGAAGCCCGATAACATCACAATTCCTACTTTTTGGTAACTATCTCACCAAAAAGTGCCTTCTTGTGGGAATGTTTTTTTCGCTGTACCTTTGCAGCGTCAAAACGAACAAATAACATTTTAAACGAATAAGAATTATGAAACAGATTGAGACAATTAAGAGTGGTAAGAATTACAGCGCAGTAAGCGTAGGTAAGATGAGTGAGATTATCGAGCACGTGCTCCCCATGGGACCGAACGTAACCATTCAGGGCAAAGTATTTGCAGGTCAGGCCGTAGGTGCAACTGGCAGCGAACTGAGTTTCCAGACACTCGTTCCTGGTCAGGACAGCGGTTTCCTGCACACCCACAAGACTCACGAGGAACTTTACATTATCCTGAAGGG
>NZ_JHXD01000041.1 GCF_000687715.1 Xylanibacter ruminicola Ga6B6 | reverse complement strand
TCTTCTCTTCTGGAATCCTTGGATTTAAAATTCTCATAAGTCTAACACATTTATTAAGTTTCTAAATGTGTCAACCTATATCAGTATAAGACATGTCTTTCCCTGTATAGTGTTGATCGGACGATTAAATATACTTAAATCATCTTAAATGTTGCCACAAAAGTACTGAATTCTGCTGGATTTTTACTACTTTTGTACAATCAAATTAACATAATTGGAAGAATGAAAAAACTACTACTAGTATCACTTACATTACAATTGGCTCTGGTTGGTTGTACGGTCGATAACACTGTCGATAACCCGGTAAAAGATTTGTCCACTCAAGAGGCTTTCGACGAGTATAAATCATCGTATTTAAGCTATCAGTTGGCTGAGGCGAATTTCTTTGAACCTGAAGCATCGTTCCGTCAAAGTTCGCTCTACAGAATGTGTCAGGCAATGCCTAAGGGAGCCGACCTGCATGTGCATTGTGATGCAATGTTGCCCATCGTGGAGCAGATAAAGTTTGTAAGCGATCATCCAAACGAATTGGTTGTTTGCTGTGTTGAGGGAAATGACTTTGGCATGTTGCGCTATATTGGCGACGGTACGCCTTGCCCCGAAGGATACAAGACAATGGCCGATGCCTTGAATAGCGGATGCACGCAAGATGATTTCGTCCGCGCTTGGACGATAAAAGGTGCAGGGGCTCAGCGGGCATGGGACTGGTTTGAGGGTATCTTTGACAAAAATATAAACCTGACATCATCGGTTTCTTTGTTAGAGGACTATTACACACGCGCCTTCAATCTCTATCTTAATCAGGGTGTGGTTCACATGGAGATAAGGCCGCTGTTCTTCGGCGACCATGCTGCGGCTTTGGAGCGAGGCCGTGCTATCTATCGTGCCATGAACACTGCTCGCAAGAAGAATCCCGAGTTCAGCGTGCGCATTATTGGCTGTGGACTCAAGGCCAAGACTGATGCGTATGACAAAACGCAATATAATGAAATGCTTATTGATAATGCCGTATATGTAAGCCTGAACCTGAAGGACACCATAGCCGGGCTCAAGGATTTCCTTGTCGGCATAGACTTGGTCAATGAAGAAGACCTGAGTGTGAGACTTACGGAATTTCAAGAGCTGTTGGCTAATGCCCGTACCCAGAATCCTAATCTGCACATCACACTTCATGCAGGAGAGAGTCTGAAGTCAGACAACGTTGAGATAAGCAGTGCCCTGTCGCTGGGTGCAGAGCGTATAGGTCACGGTTTCAATCTGTATAAATATCCCGATGTACTTGCGCAAGTCAAACAAGAGGGTATTGCCCTGGAGGTGTGTCCCATCTCGAACCATTACCTGGGTTATGCAGCTGACCTCACCCAGCATCCTGCCAAAGACTATATCCGTCAGGGAGTTAGTGTGGTGCTTTGCGACGACGACCCTGCCTACTTAGAGGGCAACCCCTATGTCGATGATGTTTTTGCAGCAGTAGTGGCATGGGATCTCAGTCTTGACGAACTGGAGCAGCTCTTCCGCTTGAGCATCACGAAGTCATTCTTGACAGAGGATCTAAAACAACAGCATCTCGCTTCGTTTGAAAAGCGATGGGCAGCGTTTCGAGCTCAGAAATGGCAGTAAGAATATGTCAGGGACTGTCATATTGTGACCTTAAAAGATTTGATATCGCAAATCGCGACAACAAACCCCAGACCATCTGCTAAAAACTCTTAATATATATCCTGCATCCATTGTTAGGTGCAGGATTATTTTTACCTTTGTGTGCTTGAATAAAGAAATTAATCAATGGCTAAGAACAACAAAAACCAAAAAGAGGCTGAACCGGTCGCAAAATGCGACCAGTCAAAAGAGGTTATCACAAATTCTTGCTTAGGCAAGCGTCCCGTAGGGCCGAGCGCTGACCTCCAAAATATAAATATCGAGAGTCTTATCCACATAGTGCGAGGACAAAAGGTTATGCTTGACTCTGACTTGGCGATGCTGTATGGAGTTTCCACAAGTCGTCTCAACGAGCAGGTTAAGCGCAATATCAACCGCTTTCCTGAAGACTTTATGTTCCAACTCTCAAAAGATGAATGGAGTACTTTAACATCGCAAATTGCGATCTTAAAGAATGGTCGTGGACAACATAGGAAGTTTCTCCCTCATGTGTTTACTCGCAATGGTATAGGAATGAAAGATGGAAGTGTCGCCAGAGTTGATAATAGAACTATTAAAATAACAAATTGTAAACTATTAATATGATAGATGTAAAAGAACTGTTAAACGAGATCAGAGAGAAGGTCTTTAAGGACGTCGATCTGACCTCGTTACCAAAGATGAGTGCCGAGGAGAAACGTACCTTGGTGTGGGAGAATATGGAACGCCTACTGGCGTTAAGCGATAATTGTCAAGCTGCAGAATGGCTGGCTAACCAATATTTGGATGTAGAGACAGACAATCCCAACAATGATAATCCGATGCTTAATGCGATTGAAACGGATTTTGTAGAATCGTCAGTTGCACATTTGCCTGAGGAAGAACGCTGTTTTGCCAAATTTGCATTTGACATGGGAATACTATCACACCATTTGTTGGCCCGTGAGCAATTATGGGAGGATTACTATTTTGGCGAGGGGTATGATAACGATGCATACGAATTGATTGAAGATATGCAGGACAGGTATCCTGGTGTAATGAGAATATTGAAAGAGTCGTTTGCAATTGATAACAAGCCACTTGTTGAGTGGGTAAGAAATTCGCCTTATCGCCGCTGTTCATCGCGTGTGGTTGGTATTATGTTACAGGCGGCTGCCGACGAGGCAGAGATGTATAATTCGGCCGAGCAGGATTATTATTTCAATTCGTTGCCCATAAATGAAGGCTTTGATGAGATAACCAAAGCAAACTTGGAGGTTGAAGATGGCTTGGAGTGTCTGGAAAATGCTGCTAAGCATAAGGAGCGCGCAAAGGAACTGGGCTTAGATAGAGAACAGGCATCGATAGTTGATGCTCTGTGTGGTACTTTCCAAAACGATTATCCTGCAAACTATATTGCTTGCGCCAAAGAGTTACAGGCGATGGCTACAAAGCTTCTACAGTCGAGAATACCCGAAAAAATGGATAGTAGCGACAGAATTAAGTACAATAGTGAGGTTTTTAACAAGGCTTATGAGATAGCTGAGAAGTTTGATATCGATATGTCGTCGAGAGATTTTAATATCAGCCGTTTGTATATAGATGACTGGATTAGTTTGAAATACCATTCAAAAAGATATGGCACTGGTAGATTTTGATTTGAAAGACTGGCGGCTGGCAGCATGCTCCAGGGCCATGCACATCAGAATTGAAAAACTGCAGCGTTGTGCTGACGACCTATTCTGTTTTGACGATTTTATAACTCGTCTACAACAGGATTATAGAACCATACTAAACAATGCGGCATTGTTAACCAGTATAGAACAATGCAAGCTGATGAGCCAGAATAAAGTACTGTTTATACAGGATTTGATGCGGGCTTACCTGCTGCCATTGCCTGAATTGCAATCGATGTATCGCAATACATTTAAAGGCCAGAACTTCCTGATAGAGTTGCATCAGCTGCGTGAAAATTTGGTAGAGGAGTATGCAAAGACTGATATTTACGACTGGTGGATAAACGTAAAAGAGAACTATGAAGAATGGCCCAAACTGGCAGAGCTTTTATACGGACCAGAAGGCAAACTTTCGGCTAAATCGGAGAATATGATGCAAAAGGTGGGCTGTATAGCACTCATAACATCAATCCTTACTGGTAAAGGCGATGGATTAGGTTTTGATGCTGATTACGACGCATATCAGGACTACAAAAGTAGTTTGTATGGTGATAATCAGGCAGAACAGTCAGCCAGTCCCTGGGATAAAATATTTAAAGAGGTGATAGATGTAGAAAAGGTAAAAGCTGTTTTACCTAAGCTGCTGTCGAACAAATCGGATATCCCAAGTTGGTTTGTGGTGCATCGTATCTTAGAAGAGATAGAATGGCTTGAGGATGAGATGGATGTGCACTTTATAAACTGGGTAGATGATGTGTATGGTTGGTCGGCAAATACTAAAAATTTTAAGCATATACAGCCTGCATTTAAAAACACCCATTCGCTTGATTGGGATGCAAAGACCATTACCTCGGCAAAAATCGCCCTCGATTATAAGGCCCAAGCCGATACTATTCGTAATGAGTTTGTGGTAATGGATGGTAGAACTGTAAAATCGGATAATACCTACTACTTTAAAAAGCCCGATTTGTACATCGCTCACAAGAAAAAAAGCTAAATAGTATACCAACATCGTATACCTTTTTATAAAACACTTAGTACCTCGTATACCATTTGTGGTATGCGAGGTGTTTTTTTTGTTTTTGCTACGATAAACGCAATAACTTTGTAATCGAAATCAGTTGACGAGGGTCGCAATAAACACCTGAATCCTGATAGAGATTAAATTAATAGTATTGTAAAACTTCGAGTTTTGTGAGAGTTCTCATGAGATAAAGTTCGAACACCTCCACATATCTCGCAAATCATCGAACAACAATGACAAAGAATTTTAGTGAGTACATCTTTTTGGATGGAATGTGGCTTCAGGAGAAACAGTTGCTGAAACTGGCAATGAACGTGGGGTGCTTTGCACTGGCTGAACATTATCTTTGTGCGCTACTGGCAAATGCTGTTATCTATGGTAAGCGTGATGTGATTTTGAAGGTGAACGAGGTACGTGAGTTTTATCATGTACCATTGATACCTCTGCCTGAAGACGAGGAAGAGGAGGATGAGGCCTGGCACCATACAGGCTTGAGCTGTACGGCTGATGATCAGGCGAGATTTGTTTTTCAGAAAATGACCAAGGAGGAGCGTCGTAATGTGCTGAAACGAAGCATGAGCTATCTACTGGAAAATTACCATCTATTTGTATATACGCGTCACTGGCTGTCTATCTTCATGGTGGTAAGAGATCGTTTGGTGGGTGAAAGCCTGAAACAGACTGGGTTCTTTTACTTTGCTAAGGAGATTACGCCTGCCAACTGGCCTGAGAGACTGAGGATAGGCGAGAACACCTCGAAGAACTTTGGACGAGAAATAGATGAGGATGATCGTGGCGAGGCTTACTACGACATGAAACAGAATCCTCAGAAGGAACTATGCGATACGTTTTGGGAGATAGTGAAAAGCATGATATTGACGGAGAAATGACGGAGAAAAATATCTATTTGACGGAGCATTTGACGGAGTTTTGACGGAGTGACGGAATCGAGGGGCATGCATGAAAAATCGATGTACTTTTGCATCAGAAATCAGAAGTAAAACGAAAATTTAAAAGAAATGAAACGAAGAATTATCTACGTTGGAACGCTGATAGATCTGGCCGCAATGTTCGAGTCGGATGTGGAGGCAGAAAGTTTAGAAGTCACAAACATTATAAAATACAACAGATATGACAAAAGAGATTAGAATTACGAGCGTAAGCCGCTCGACCGGAGGTCGCTTGCATTCCTGCAAGAACGCTCACGGTGTGAAAGTAAAGCGCTGCTGCGCCAGTTGTCAACACAAGTGCATTGAAAAAGATGGCACAAGAGTCTGTGCACAGATGATGATAAAGGTAGAACAGAAGTTCAAGTGCAAGCAGTGGCAGATGAGCGACGGTATGAAGAATGCCGGTAATGGGGGAGGTGTGGTGCGCCTGAAAGGCACTACAGAGATAGTTATACGTTAAACAATAAAAAAAAGATTATGAAACAGAAGAAAAAGATGATTGGTAATGGTCTGAACAAGTTGGTTTATGGCCGTGGTGAGAACCCTGTAGATGGCGTTAAGTTGCCATTTGAACAGCTGGCAAAGTTGTACGACGAGGGTGATAAACTTGGAGTAGCTTTGGCAAAGCAAATGATGGGTTATGGATTCGATTATCACGGAACATTCGTAAGAACCTTTGCTCTGTCGCAGATGGTGGCATACCTTAAGGTGTTTGCTAAGGCAAAGGGCTTCGACGCAATGGCAATGTTCGATATTCTGACTCCTAAGTTTACTGAGGATGCTGAACAGATGCTGAAAGAGATTCAGGCAGAGGAACGCCAGCAGCCTAAGTGCGGTTTAAAGATTCTTGACCTGAACACCGCAGAAGGTGCCAAGGAGTTCAAGAAGATGCTGAAGGATCTGGAAAACGAAATCGACTAGTAAAAGTAAGCATTAACCGAGTCGGAGTGTGGTGAAGGAAGTCTACGTAGTGAAAATGGCCAAATTCTAACACAACCTTCACTCATTAATTCGATAAGATTATGCGAAAGTATGTTGAGATTCCACTAGAAGTGGTAGAGCGCCTTGTAGAAGGCAAGTGTGTGGAAGGTTCACTTCGTAGAGACGAGTGGACGGGTAAAGTAACCTTTAGGGCATATCAGCGCCATCCGCGCCATCGCCACGAACGTGTGGTGTGCCAGCTGGAGAATGGCTGGCTGAAGGAGACGCCCCTGCGTTACAAGTTCTATAACAGCGTAAGAAAAGACCTTGGCCGTCGTGTGGTCGATGTGGTAATGCATCGCGAGCTGAATTCAGCCATGCAGTCGCTGGAGATAGAAGAGATTCTGGATAATGTATAATTAAGAAAGGAGGATTAATATGGGATTTTGTTATCAGGAAAACACTCACTTCTCTCAGGCTGTTAAGTGCAGCCGAGAGAAGTTCTGGGACAGTGTGAGGGACGCTTCTACTGTCTGGAAGATTGACAGTCGAAGGGAGATACTGGAGGCTGTGGAGCAGCACAATTCTGAGGTCATCAATAAGTGGCTGAAGAATGAGGACTATGGTAAGTTTCTGGCTAAGAAGCGTGGACTAAAGAAGCAAAGTGCGCGCCAGAAGTTCTTCGACAAGACGGATGAGGAGCGTCTGCTGGCTTTTGCACAGGAGTTGAAGGATAACTTGACAGCTTTTATATTTAGCTGCTATGAGTTTGATGCAACGCCTACGGCAAATGGCAATCCCTTTTGTCATCGTAGGTTGGCTGACTGTCACCTGAATGGACTTGTAATGCTCGACATTGACCATGTGGATAATCCGCTGGAAATATTCGAGGCCCTGAATGCTAATCAAGAACTGATGGCCCGAACGGCACTGGCGCATATCACCAGTTCGAAGAAGGGCATTCGCATCATCTTTACTGCTGACATCAAGGAAGGCAATTTGGCTGATAACCAGATAGTCTTTGCTGAAAAACTTGGCTATAAGGCCGACTCCAGTTGTATTGATGCTACTAGAAATAGTTTCGCTCCAAAAGAGGAGGATATACTTTACATTAATGAGGATTTATTGTTTGATTATTATGACGAAGATTTCGACAGGGAGTACACTCCCAAGTATCGCGAAAGACAGACCCAGCCGCTATTTCATAAATTTCCTACTGGCGATGGGGCTGATAGTGGTATTGATACTAAGACTGATGCTGTGGCCTGTGAGGGTAGTGAACAAGGGACTGAGACTGTCAGGACTGTGGATGCTGAGACATTGGATTTGACGTGGAAGGGCTATGATGTACAGTGTATTATTGACCTGCGTTATGGCGACAAACTGCCATGCGCTGCCGACAGTAACCGCCACAACGAGAGTCTTAAACTGGCAAGCGACCTGCTCATCATGTATGATGGTGACAAGCAGAAGACCCTGCAGATGCTCAAGGCGCAGAAGTGGGTGCAGGAGATCATCGACGAACGCGATGAGAATGTGGAGCAGACTGTTTCCAGTGCCGCTCAGCGAATGGCTGAGAGGGAGAAGAAATACCTCAGTCAGCAGCCCAGTAAGGCTATGCAGGATGCAATCAAGGAGGCGACAGGCCAGACGTACCAAGAGATTACGCAAGCCAAGACGTCAACCTCGGCGGCGGTGACGGAGGTAGATATTGAGCGCTGGCTTTGGGATTGGGGTAATCAGATAGAGGCTCTTATGCCTGACTTCCCGCTGTTGCAGGACATCTGCAAGGGCTTGAAAAAGAATCAATACCCTGCGGCTGTGTTTGTGGCTGGTGGATTGATGATGACCTTAATGACAAGGTGTACTTATCGCTTCTATCATCGACCTGAAGAGTTGCGCAGACTTAATAACTCTACGCTGATTATTGGCGATCCTGCTAGTGGTAAATCGTTCGCTACCCGCTTGTTTAAGCTCCTTGCGGCACCTATGGTGGCAGCAGATAAGGCTGGTATCGCAGCTATCAACCGTTATAAGGAGGAAATGAAGACCAAGGGCGCTAACAAGGAGAAGCCACAGAAGCCTAAGGCGCTGTTCCGCGTGCATCCGGCTCGTACTTCGAATGCCCAGTTCATACAGGATATGGTGAATGCCGTGGAGGTGGTAGATGGCGAGGAAATGCAGTTGCATATGCTGACCTTTGATACTGAGCTCGACAATACGTTGACCGTTCAGAAGGGTGGTTCGTGGATAGATAAGATGAGTCTGGAACTGAAAGCCTTCCATAACGAGGAGGATGGTCAGGCGTATTCTAATCTGGATAGTGTAGTACAGAACTTCTTTGTGTTCTGGAACTATATTTACACGGGTACTCCTATGGCTCTGAAGAAGAAGGTAAATGCTCAGAATTTTGGCTCTGGTCTCGCTACTCGCTTGACATGTATACCGCTGCCCAGCACCAACTTTGAGATGATGACGCGCGAGAGTCATGTGGATTTTGAGAGCGACGGCAGGCTGAAGGAGTGGGCTTTCAAGTTGGATAGGATGAAGGGCGAACTCTCAGTTCAGAAGATAGTAGACGAGCTCTACGACTGGACTGCCCGCCGCATGGCTGATGCAGCAGAGAACAACAGCAAGGCCGATGAAATGCTCTTGAAGCGCTGCGCCTATCATGGGCTGAACTTTTCAGCACCGTTTATAGTGATGCGCCATTGGGCAGATATTCATCAGGACGGCCAGTATTGGTGTGGCCAGTTTGAGACTGACGCTACAGACTGGAAATTGGCAGAATTGATAGTAACTATACAGTACGCCTGCCAGCGTCATTACTTTGGAGCGCTTGCCGAGAAGTATTTTGACGACAAGACACGCGATGCTGCTGCCAACACGCCACGCAGGGCCAAAACCATCGAGGCCTTTAACCGTCTGCCTGAGGAGTTTACAATCGACGATGTGATTCAGTGCTTCGCGCTGAAGAACAACACCTCGGCTCGAACAAGGGTGGTGCGCATGATGAAGGACAATCTGGTAGTGAAGGTGGACGAGTTTGTAGATAACGGAACCACCAAGGCGATGTATAAGAAAACTGGTATGGCAATGCTCTAATGTCTTATACTGATATAGGTTGACACATTTAGAAACTTAATAAATGTGTTAGACTTATGAGAATTTTAAATCCAAGGATTCCAGAAGAGAAGAA
>NZ_JHXD01000040.1 GCF_000687715.1 Xylanibacter ruminicola Ga6B6 | reverse complement strand
AAGCCAGCCGCAAGATGAGGACTCCATTGAGGGTCGTCATAGACGATGACGTTGATAGGGTGCAGGTGTAAAGACGGTGACGTCAAAGCCGAGCACTACTAATTGCCCGAGATCTTTCGCTTCATGCTGATATTATCAGATGTAGTTGTTTCCAAGAGCAATCTTGAGCTACGTTTCTTGTGTGCAATTGTCAACCTTATACTAGATATTCTAGTTAAGCTAGAAGTTCTAGAACGAACTATTAGGTGGTTATTGCAGTGGGGTCCCACCTCTTCCCATTCCGAACAGAGAAGTTAAGCCCACCTGCGCCGATGGTACTGCAATGCAATGCGGGAGAGTAGGAAGCCGCCGTCTTTTTAAAACGCGAAAGCCCTGAGTTAGCAATAACCCAGGGCTTTTTCATTTTCTAATGTTTCATTTTTGCATTTTTACAGCGCTCCCATGCAGCTCGTTGCTCCTAGCGCAGTTATAATCGCTGTGGCAATGCTTGCAATCATCTGCATAATAAATTTCAGTGTTTCTTTCTTACTCATAACTTGTTGATTTTTAGGTTTTTACGTTGTTGAGAAGGGTGGAGCCGAAGCCCCAGCTACTAGTTCATGTCAGAGCCTCCGCTACCAGGGTGATTGCCGCCGCCGGTATTTCCGCCTGTGTTACCACCGTTCTGGTTACTGCCACCATTTTCGTTTTGGTTGGGGTTTTCGTTCTCAGGGTCCTCCACGTTGCCGCTGTCACCACTGGTCACGCGCTTCACCTCCTTACCATCGCGATCGTAGCAGGTAATCTGGATGGCAGTATTGGCCAGCTCATCCTTCAGATCCACTGCAGGGGTAAAGATGATTCGTCGACTGGTTACCAGACCGGTTTTCACCTCGTCGGCTGTTGCTACACTCTTGGCGCGGATGCCGAATCGCATGGTTCCCAAACCTGGCAGTGCTACCGAGTGTCCCTCTGTGGCCCATGCCTTAATCACTTCGCCAGCCGCATCCCAGCATGCCTGCATAATTCCCTTGCTCACTCCGCTGCGCATCGCAGCCTCCTTAATCACCTTCTCCTGACTGAGCGAGGTGTACAACTCAGGCATCATGATGTAACGATACGTTCCCTCATACTTGCCAATCTTCTGCAACTTTTCCTGTGCTTTAACTTTCAGTGCCATAATTTTAATATTTAGTTTTTGTTGTTTGATGTTTAATTTTTTGGTTGGTTGTTGTCTCATCGATTTTGACAATGCAAAGGTACAGCTTTTTTCTTGCTTCTGCAAATTTTAAGCCCCAAAACATCCTTATTTTAAGGCCCTTTTCTACACCCTCTTTTTTACGCTCACACGTGCGCGAATTTTCTCCCTCACGTGAAAGGCGAAAATGGCTCGTGAGAAACTCGAAAATTCAAAATTCAGAATTCAGTTTCTTTGTGAGCACATAGAAACTTGTAATACTAGTTTTTACTATATATATAATATATATATTATATATATAGTAATATTATTATGTAAATTTATTTTCTTGAATGGGTGAATGGCTGCGTAGAAAACTGAATTACTGAATTACTGAATTTTTTTGGTTGTTTCAGTTTTTTGTAATACCTTTGTGACTGCTTAAAAAACGAAGGAGGTGTTAGAACTCAGAAAGTAACCATATATTGATAAATAGGAAGACGATCAACCGCTAATAGCTAATCAAACCTACTCTGAAGGTTTCAGAGAACTATCACATTATACAATAATTATGAATATCAGAAACTATATTTTATGTATGAATGAAGCCTGTAAAGGTTATAATAATCATCGTGACTTTGAATTCGAGGGTAATATCTACTTGTTTGGTTACACATTTTTGTGTAATGTCGGTGCTTGTGTATCAGAAATGCGTAGCTATATCAGTACTTTTCCTGATAAAGCGCATACAGCATCGATGGGGATCGATATGAAACTGTTGTTGTGTAAGGGCAGGATGTTGAATTGCCATCGTTTGCTGAAGGATTTGGAACAACATGGCGAAAAGCAGCTGGACGAGTTCGGATTTAAATATGGTGGTCAGCCCATAACAACAGCTTTGATGCTCAGTAATCTTATCAGAGAGAATGTAAAACTATTAAAGTCGCTCCTGGATGACGTTTGCCATTTGCTGCTGAAAGCTGGCAATGACTTTTTTGAACGCTATTATCTAAACCAGAAAAAGCAGGTTGCGGTAGCGCCCTTAGAGGTGGAGTTCCATTATTGGAAACTGAATACTGTTGACGTGACACTGGACGTGCTGCGTGAGAAACAGGCGCTGGTTACAGCCGAAGTGCTGAAGAAGGGTATGCTGAAGTACGATTCGCGGCCCACCGCCCGTGAACTGAAAATGGTGCGACTTGATATCCTAACTGATCTGTTACCAAAAGGTTACCCTTTGCCTGATGATTTTGATTGTACTTGTGCCAAGTTTAAACGTATCAGTTCGTGGGACGGTTTGATACTGAATTTGAACTACAGTATGCTGGGTAAGTATCTGTTTATGAACGACAGCCATCTTACTGCCAGCGATGTTCAGCATCTGGTTCAACTCGATATCAAGTTGCAGCTGATTCACAACGAGATGATGGCGTTGATGTTTGAGAAAGCTCATGCCCCCGCGCCGCAACTGCCCCAGGGCGCCGATAAATATTGGCAGCGCCTGAAAGAAAAAGGGTTTGTAGATGCTAACTGCCAGCCGCTACCCGGTGTTACTCGCAAGCAAATGATGTATATAGCCGACTTGTTTTCGGAAAAGTTGGACATGACGAAGAGTAAGTGGAAGTATTTCGAGGAGTTGTGGCACATTAATAATCTGGCTCAGGAAAAGTGGCAATGCCAGCAAACAGGTACGCTACCCGAACGATACAAGGAAATCGACGCTGTTTTTGCCGATTAATGTAACTGACTGAAAATCAGTATCTGTTTCCCCTATATAGTCCCTATTATAGCCCCTATAATAGCCCCTATATAGGGGCTTTTTGTGTTTCTATCGCCGTACCTTTGCAACGTCGAAAGGAACAAACGCCAATCTCCCAAACTTCGACAGCGATCTTTGACTTACTGATACAACGACCCCTCAGGTAGGCCTGGGGAAAACAATAGAAAACATTTATTATTAACTTAAATACATTATTAATTATGAAAATTACTATTACATGCGAAGAGGATGTGATTACCGCATCCGAACAGATTATCGCTCGCAAACTGGCTTACGAAAACCGCTTTGTAAGCGACGACTGTTACACCGTGAAGCAGATAGCTGCTCCTTACCATCTGAAGCCTGGCGACTTAAACTCGTTTCTGTGCGATCGCCATGTGCAGCGCAAAGTAGGACGCAGTTATATGTTGGAACCTAAGTACCGCGGCAAGGGCTATACTGCCGACCGCCGCCGTTACTACTTTAACGCCGATGGCCAGCTGCATTATAAGGTAGAAATGCTGTGGACGGCCAAAGGTCGTGAGTTTGTTGAGAAAGAAATGCGTAAGTTGTGTAAATAAAAACAAGTATGAATGATGAAACAGAAAATTTGTAAACAAGTGGTGATGCACGATATCGCTGAGGGCGATCGCATTTACCAGCGTATGAAACAGGTGATGCTATCTGTCGAACCTAATATCGGTAGCACTGTATCTATGAATTATGCCCTCAGCAAGTTGATGGCCAACTATAAATTGATGATGAAACTACTTGACATCGAGGTAGAAGCGTACATCGGTGATATGATGGCTTTCTGGGAGTATCAGCTGCAGCACAACCTGAACAATGAGCAGCTTGATTTCGACGGGTTTGCTTATATGGTTGACCGAAACATGGAGGCCTTATGCAAACAGTAAGAAACCCTCAGGGCATACCTGTAAAAGTGTGTTGCGCCTCGTGTGCCTATCGCCAGTTGGTTGATACCCAGGCGCGCCGTCGCTGTATCATCCGCGAAGAGAAAGTGAAGCCCAATCAGCTGTGCTGTCTTTGGCAGATGAGTACGCCACTAAAGCTGGCCGGCATTGGTGCGGGTATGATTAAGCGTCGTGAGTATCTGCTTTATTACACCGAGCAGCGTGTTGAAGAACAACGCCGGCGTGATGCAGGCGAGGCGGTGCGTGCCCGTAAAACCGAGACCATCCGCAAGGAATTTGAGAGTAACAATTGTAGTATTTATTTTAATTTTTAGTTTTATGCAAGCAATGATTTTAAGAGTAGTAAAGAGTGGTATGATGACCACTGTGAAGAGTGACAAATCAGAGAATGGGGTACTTAATAAGCGTACGTTGGTGCTGCAGGAGTTGGGCGGACGGTACGAGAGTAGCTATGTGGTAACGGCTCTGGGTAGCCTGGCCACCATCGAGTTTGCCGAGGGACAGCTGGTAGTTGCCTCGCTGCGATTCACCACCCGCGAGTATAACGGACAGGTGTTTATGGATGTGATAGCAAACGAGATCCACAAGATTAATGATTAAACATGAAACATTAAAAAATAAACATCTATGAAAAAGCTAAACAGAACAGTAACTATTAGCGGCATGATGGCCGTAAGTAAGAACCAGTGCGGACAGGAGTATGTACAGTTTCTGCCCGATGAACCACAGGCCGGATTGGTGCCGCCATTTGCCGGTGCAGGCTACGGTCAGATGCTGAGTAACGGCTCGATGGATTTTGTAAAACGCAAGTCGCGTCCCCGTAAAAAGCCCGTGTTTAAGGTCGATTACGCCAGTCTTTCGTTTGGTGGAAACGATTATGACTACGTATATATCAAGGTGCCCAACTATTTGCGAGCCGACCTGCCCAAACTGCTTCGCCAGGATATCAATAAGATTGCAGCCTACCTGAAAAAGGAAGGATGGAGTAAATGATCTATCAGATTATAAAAAACGAACACAAGTATGCGCGATTGGTAAAAAAACGTGAAGAATTCGTGGCTTTGCGAAACTCGCGTGAAAACCTGGAAAACCTCTCTAAGGCACGTGCGGGCGATGAGAAAGCTAAAGCCAAGTTGGTGCAGTTTGCTTATAATCTGGGTATGCTATCAGGTTCGGCATTGGCAGGATGTAAAAGTATCGGCAGTTACTTTTTCCATGATATCGACTGTTACAATCAATCCGAATCGCAGGCTATGGCCCAACAAATCATGGCCAAAAAGGACGAGATTGGACTGATGATGCTTGAGCAGAGTGCAAGTGGTGGTTGGCACTTGGTGTGCAAGCGCATCCCTGGCACTACCATCCTCGAAAATCAGGTGCGCATAGCCAGCATTCTGCAACTGGAGATGGATACCAATACCCACGATCTGCAAAGGGTGGTATTCTCAACCAGCGGATTGCCCGACGACCTGCTGTATCTCGACGATGAACTGTTTACCGAACCCATGACCGAACAGGAGTGTGAGGCTGAATACGCCCGAATAAAAGCCCGTGAGCGCAACGGCGAAGAACAAGTGCCGCCCGAAGCCAAAAAATCCCGTAAACACTATAAGCCTTGGCTCGTATTCCCCTCCTCGTGTGAGGAGGGACAAGGGGTGGAGGAGATAAACTCTTCTACCGCTATAAAATCTTTCAAAGGTGTATCTTACTCCGATATTATCGCCGAATGGTGGCGGCAGAACGATGGATTGCCACAGGAAGGTGAGCGCAACGTAAAACTGTATCAGCTGGCCGTAAACCTGCGTGCTATCTGTGATAATAACCGCGATTTACTTTTACAAATAATGCCTCGTTTAGGTCTCGGTGACGACGAGGTGCGCAGTATCGTAGATTCGGCCTGTAAGGAGTCGCCCAAGGGCATCTCAAAAGCCATGAGTAAGGTATTGGATAGCCTGCAGCAAGAAGTAAAGCCGAATAGCGATTCCGATGATAGTACACCACCCGTTATGCCCGTCCGTCTGCCTAAACTTATTAATCTATTAACCAAGAATACCCCCAACCAATACAAAGCTGCGGTGGCCCATGCCGTGTTCCCGCCATTAGGCACCCATTTAAAAGAGGTGGAGTTTGAATATACCGATTACGTGCTGCACGAGGCCACGCTGATGAACTGTTTGATGGCGCATACGGGCGCAGGTAAAGGCTGTATCGATGAGCCCATCCGCCATATCATGGCCGACATCAAAGCCCGCGATGCCGAGAACACCCGCCGTGAGGCCGAGTGGAAGAAAGACTGTCAGAAGAAAGGCGCCAACAAGGATAAGCTGATGCGCCCAGCAGGACTGGTGATTCAGGAAATCGATCCCGATATGACCAAGCCCGCACTCGTTACCCGAATGGACGAAGCCGAAGGTCATTTTGTGTACGTAAAGCTGAACGAGATCGACCTGTTTGAGCAGTTGAAAGGACAGACGGGTAAGCAGCATTTCCAGCTGATGTGCTTAGCCTTCGACCCAGGTGCAGAGTTCGGTCAAACACGTATCGGCACCCAGAGCGTAACTGCGCGCCCCAAATGTAGATTCAACTGGAACGCCTGTACCACTATCCAGAAAGGTCGCCGTTTTTTCAGTCGCGTACTCACCGACGGTCCCATCAGCCGTATCAATTTCTGCACCATCCCCGAGATGGAGATTGGTGCCGAACAGCCCATCTATGGTAAGTACGACGCGGCTTTTGATGCTGAGCTCAAACCCTATATCGACAACCTGACGTCGGCTCATGGAGTAGTTGACTGTCCGCAGGCCTTCAAACTGGCCAAAAAGTTACAAGAGGAGTGTGCCGAGTTCGCCCGCCTGTCGCAGGACGAAACCTATTGGAACCTGTCGCATCGTGCCATAGTTATTGCCTGGTTAAAAGCCTGTGTGCTTTACGTAGCCAATGGCTGTCAGTGGGAAAAGTCGATCGAGGCGTTTATCCGCTGGAGCCTGCAGTACGATCTGTGGTGCAAGATGCAGTTTTTTGGTGCTGATATCGAGGCTGCTAATTCTTTAGGTGAGCGTATTGCCAATCGTGGGCCTCGTAATCTGCTTGAATTGTTGCCCGATGAGTTTACGCTTGATGATGCCCGACGTGTAAGGAAACAGCAAGGTAAGGACGAGCAGAAAACGATATTTATGATTCGAAACTGGATGAACAGAAATTATGTGATTCAGAATTCAGAATTCAGTTTCGAGAAGAGCTATAAATACAAAAGTAAAAATCAATAAGTAAAAAAGAACGAGGAACCAGCAGCACTGCTGATTCCTCGCGTTTTATTGGTTTTTATCCTATTCAGATTACTCTGCGTCGGTGATTACCTCGGGGATTACCCACCAGTTATCGGGCAGTGATTCGCGCTCTGTCTGCCAGTCGGTAACAATTGGGAATGCAATAATCATAGGTACTTCGCCCTGCTTGGGGAATGGAATCTCGATAATTACATTATCGCTTACACTGGTCTTTACCTTAACCGAGATGTTGTTGGTATTAGGATTCCAACCAGTTACAGGGAACTCAGCCAGTACCTTTTCACGGTCGATAGTGCCCTGGGTGTTGTACATGGTGCCAACTTTATAGCCGGCAGCTGCACCGTCGACACTCTTGGTCCACTCGGTGTTGCCAATCTTCAGGGTGAAGTCGAGTGTACCACCCATGGCGCGTACAATACACTTCTGCGAACCGTTGTTGTCAATCACATCGAATACGATATCGTTGAAATCGAAGTCGTCCTTCGACCCCAGATCCTCAACCATATAGCGCTTTGCATTGGGCAGTGGGTCGGCATTTTCAGCCAGACAGATCAGATTACTGTAATCGCCATCGCCTGTACAGTCGAAGCACCAGTAGGTACGACTGTTAACTTTAATCTCCTTGTAGGTCGCGATTTTGTGATTAGCCAACTGACCCTCAACCTCTGATCTATTGCTATTGTAGCTGTAGGCAGCCCAGAACACATTCTGGGCGGTTGTCAAGCTCTTGGTATTGACGATACAGCCTTTAGAGAATTTAACGCCCGTAAAGAAGTCGGCTACAGCATCAAGGTTGTAGCCCCAGTCATTCTCTTTGGCTTTGAGTCCTTCGGCAATATCGGTAATTTTGCCGTCATAATATACCGACAATCCAAATTTTAAAGCTTGGCCAGTGGTGTGTACTACGCTTGGAACCAGCCAAACCGAAAGATATGGGTTCCAGATTTTTACTTCGGCCGAAGCAATCTGATTCTTAATCTGGTCGCGGTCGTGCAATACATGTGTGTAAAAGAACGCGGGGTTGCCATACTCAGTACAAGTCATTGTTTCACCAGCACGGGTCTTGGCTGTGATAGATGTAGCGGCAAAGTCCCAGCTCTGGTTAGCGTCGGGCTGACCGTACTTGGCCACATAATTGGTTTTGTACTCAGTTTTCTGTTGTTCGGCGTAATTGGCCTGGTTCTGCTCAAATACGTCGGTCTTCATACAACTTGTCATCACAATACCGCCGGCAAGTAGCATCATGCCTTTCGAAAATGTTAGTTTTTTCATCATTAAAATTATTGTTATCTATGATTTGATAATTAATTTTTGCTGCAAAGATATAAAGAATTAATTAAATAGCAAATTTTTTTCTTAGAATATCTTTATTTTCTCACATTTTTCTGCCGACATTTTAAAATTTGAGAGGGATGAGCCTTGCGGCGCACCCCTCTCATTTAGTTAGTAAAGCGTATGTAGTATTATAAGTTATAGTTCTTAGTCATCGGGGATAACCCACCAATCCTCGGGCAGCGATTCTCGCTCCGACTGCCAGTCGCAGAAAGTTCTGAATGCAATAATCATTGGTACCTCGCCCTTCTTGGGGAATGGAATCTCGATAATCACATCATCGCTTACAGAGGTCTTTACCTTCACCGAGATGTTGTTAGAGCTGAAGTTCCATCCAGTCACAGGGAATTCGGCCAGTACCTTATCCCATACGATGGTGCCCTGAGTGTTGTACATAGTCTTGACGTTATAGCCGGCTGCCACACCCTCAACACTCTTGGTCCACTCGGTGTTACCAATCTTCAGGGTGAAGTCGAGCGTACCGCCCATGGCGCGGATAACACACTTCTGAGTACCGTCATTAGCCTGCTTAACATCAAATACGATATCGTTGAAGTCGAAGTCGTCCTTCGAACCCAGGTCTTCGACCAAATAACGCTTCTCGATAGGAAGTGGGTCGGCATCTATAACCATACAAATCAGGTTGCTGTAATCGCCATCGCCTGTGCAATCGAAACACCAGTAAGTGCGTCCGTTTAACTTAAGCTCCTTGTAGTATTCAATCTTAAAATTGGCCAATTGGCCATCAACTTCTGACTTTTTGCTGTTGTAATTATAGGCGACCCAATATACATTTTCGGCGGTGGTTAGACTCTTGGTATCGATATAACGGCCCGAATTGTGTGGCAGATTACTGGTTGAACCACTACCTTTGTCAGCCCAGGAGTTCTTGTTGAGCTTGATGCCGTCGAAAATATCAGTATGCTGATTGTTGTAGCATACAGCCAACTCAAAGTATTTATCGCCCCCTGCGACGCCATGTCCTAGGCTTGGGAATAGTTCAACTATCAGATATGGATTCCATGGCTTTACATCTGCTGATGCAACCATGTTCTTAATCTGGTCTCTGTCGTTCTTTACATGTTGGTTGAATTGTTGGGGGTATGCATTAATACGACTGCATGTCATCGTCTCGCCAGCGCGAGTCTTGGCTGTGGTTGAGAGGGCAGCAAAATCCCAACTCTGGTTGGCGTCGGGCTGACCGTACTTGGCCACATAGTTCGATTTGTACTCGGTTTTCTGCTGCTCGGCGTAATTGGCCTGGTTCTGCTCAAATACGTCGGTACCCTTGGTGCAACTTGCCATCATCAAGCCTGCAGTCAGCATCATCACGCTTTTGGTAAATCTGGATTTTTTCATAATCATTCGTTTTTTTGAGTAATATTAATAGTTTATTGGTGCAAATATACATAAAAATTGGTTTGATTTGTCGACAAGTACTGAATTATTAACTTTTATTAATTATTTTGCTTTTAAGGTGATGAGCCAAGGATTTGGCTTGTCGGTGGAACCGAAAAGGGTGGCTTTGTCACCGATGGCGCTGAAACGGCGCAGCTGCAAGTAGTCAGGATGGCCGTCGGCATCGGTGTCGTTGAAGGTGATAAGCGTGCACCAGCCAAGCTTGAGGTAGCCAGCGTTGGCATAGGTGAACGGAAGTTGTTGGCGCTGTGCGCCTTGAACGCTGTCACCTTGTACGGTGATGCTGTCGCCAGGGGCGAGAAGGTACATGCCTGAGTCGGACGAGTTGCCTCGTTCTTCGAGGGTGTGATTGTGTCCAAACAGTAGGACGATGTCGTGTTTTTGGGCGGCACGGCTAAGGGTATTGAACCAGCGTAGCCCGCCGGGGTTGTCATTACGAGAAGCGTGAATAGGCACGTGTGACATCACGATGATTGGGTCGTGACCGCTTAGGGTGTCAGCCCATGCCGCGAAGCGGGCGGAGGCCGATTCGGCTGAAATGCCGTAAGGGTCGGCTATGTCGATACCATTGTAGGCGCGCAAGCCGCCAGATGGTTGCTGTGGCATTTGCATGGTACTATCATTATTAGCAGGTGGAGGATTGCTGCCTGGAATGTTAGCACCTTGCTCATCGTAAAGAGCTACTGCAGCTCGTGTCAACGAGTCGGTGGCATAAGCCATTTGAGCGTAGCTGATACCATAGATATAATAGCCATCGCATCGATGGGGACCACTAAAGAAGGCTGAATAGTCATCGGTGCAGTTCCGGTCATGTGAGCCGTAAGTAAAGAATATCTCTGTCTTGTTAGGATCGAGTGATGAGAAAATCTCTGATCGGAGGTCGGCAAGTGTGAAGGCTGGTTGTCCTGTATCTCCTGCATCAGGACCACTGCCTACGTAGTCGCCTCCGAGCAGCACAACACTTGGAGTAACAATACCATTGCGGTTGGCAACCTTTTGAATAGCTGCTGCCAGATTGTTGCCATTGCCCGCCTCATGACGGTCGGACGCGACAAATAGCGAGGTAGTTTTACCTTCCCAAACAGGTGGATTGTCTTCCGTAGCACAAGCAGTTATCATCACGATACTGCAGATTGCCGTAATAGCAAGTAGTAAATCTTTCTTCATCTTTAGATTGTTTTATGGTGCAAAGATACAAAAAATATTGGATGAACCTCACGGTTTGGCCAATATTTCGTAATTTGAGAACTTATTTGAGGAAATCCTCGCGCATTGGGGTGAATGTGTCAATGAGTAGGCCGGCTTCTAGGCAGACGCATCCATGAGGCAGATTGGGAGCTACATAATAACCATCGCCTGCTTTGAGTATCTTCTTTTCGTCGCCGATAGTAACTTCGAAACATCCACTGGCCACGTATGTACTTTGGGTATGTGGATGTTGATGGATGGCCCCGACGAGCCCATCGGCATCCCCAGCGATCGCCCCGCCCGTTGGATAAGCGTGGCCCGCGCCATGGCCATCCAGGAAAACGGTACCGCCCAGATAGATGATTTCGCCATGCTAAAAGGCTTTGACCTTTGCCGCCAAGTAGACTAAAAATATCGAGAGGGATGAGCTTTGCGGCTCAACCCTCTCTTTGTTTTCGTTGGTATAGAGTTAGTAGAAGTAAAAGTTGTAGTTCCCAATTATTGGTAAAATCATCT
>NZ_JHXD01000039.1 GCF_000687715.1 Xylanibacter ruminicola Ga6B6 | reverse complement strand
TTTTTTTTTGTAACTTTGCGCCGGAAATGAACAAAACGGAAATCATTGCAACCTAAAAACTTATGGCAAACAACAATGAAATCGGCTCTGTACTGAAAGAATTGCGTAATAGGATGGGGTACAGTCAGGAGCAAATCAGTTCCTATCTGGGCATTAGCCAACCGGCTTATAATCATTACGAGAGTGGTGATACTGTAGTTTCACAGGATTCTCTAGAAAAACTTGCTGCTGTTTATGGCGTGGAAGAGTATGATATACTTACATGCAACAAACCACAGCTACAGGCTGATATGGCTTTCGCATTCCGAAAAAACGGTGAGGTAAAGAACCTTGCTCAGATAGCCTCTTTCCAGAAACTTGTTAAGAATTACCTTGATATGTGTGATATAGAACGTCGTCATGAATAAGCTCGTACTTGAAAACCTTGCCAATGAGTTTCGCACTAGAGAGTTGCAAATCAGTTTGTTTGAACCAGTAAGTATCCATAAAGCACTTCGTACGACTGGTATCCTATGTTCTTTTCGTCCTTTGGATGATGATATTTCGGGGATGGCCATAAAGATTCAGCACGAAGGTGAGCAACAAGCACATCGCTTCATGCTAATCAACACTAACGATATCTACTGCAAACAGCGTTTCACGGCTTGTCATGAGTTCTATCATCTGCTTTATCAACAGAATTTTAGTAAATCCGTTGATGATTCTGAGTATTCTAGAACCAAGGAACGAGAGGAGCGCAATGCAAATATCTTTGCCTCGTTCCTGCTGCTGCCAGAAGCAGGACTTAAGATGCTGGCTCCCGTAGAAGAACAGCGAAAAGACCGCATAACACTTGGAACTATCTTGAAACTAGAACAGCATTTTCGTTGTTCAAGGGCTACTCTTTTGTATCGCCTGAAAGATTTGGGATGGATAAGTGAAGAATTGATTAGTTCATATATTGAAAACGTAAAGCGTTCAGCAAATGAGTATGGCTATAACACAAGCCTTTATGAATCAACTGGCATAACTGAGATATGCGGAGACTATAACATAAAGGCCCGCGGACTCTTTGACAAGGGACTGATTTCTAGGTCAAAATACGTGTCGCTCATTGACGATATGCAACTTAATAAGGAGGTAAAATAAATGGCTAAGAGTAAGATTATCCTGCTTGACTCTGATGTTATCTCGCATTTTATGTCAACGGCGAAGATTGACGTGCTACCGAGGATTCTCAGCCCACACCACCTATATATTGTTGATGATGTTTATCGTGAATCTATTCATCACCCTATTTTTGAGGATCGTAAACAGCAGGAGAACGTGCCTGTTTGGCAATAGCCAGATTTGAAAAAGATGTCATTGCTAGCAGCAATTTCCGTGATGTAGCCGACTATTGTGAAGAGTTCTCCATCGAACATATTGGTGTAATGGACATCCTGACTATTGCATTACGTAGGGGGATCTTTTCTAATGATGACTGTAACAAGTTCATGCACGATGCCATAGTTATTAACGACGGCAAATTTCCTGTTGATAAGTTTGAAGACTATAGACCAACTCGCAATTTAGACGAGTTCTGTACACCATTGCCATGACTGAGTTGTGGCAAGTAGAAACATAAAAAAATATCCAGCCGTAAGAGACTAAAATGGTGCTTTTGTGGCTGGATAATTTTGTGCGGAGGGGACAAGTAAGAGGGGGGATGTATTACATAATTACACAACCGATTATTTGCAGCGTAATGAGAAGGACGCTGGGGGATGATGTTTATGTGGACGGGTTGCCGCTTGACCTGACACCAGCTACGATTAAGGGTTCGCATGCATCGTACCCATATAACCCGCTGATAGCAGAGGTGCTGTACAGGTCGTCGTTCTTGGAGAGCTGGGGATCGGGTGTGAGACGTATGGTGGATGCCTGCAAAGCACAGGGCGTGCCAGAACCGGAATATGAGGTGAATGGCGGGTTTGTGAGAATAGTTTTCCGTAGGGCTACGGGAAAGACTACGGAAAAGATGGATGAGGGTGTAAATGGTCCTGTAAACGAGAAAAGTAACGAGAAAAGTAAGGAGAAAAGTAACGAGAAAATTAAGGGGAAAGGTAAGGAGAAAACGCTGGATAAGGTATATCGATTAATCTCGGAGAATAGTAAGATAACTACCGCTGAGCTTGCAGAATTATGTGGTGTTGGTGAAAACAGTATCTATAAGACTGTAAGAAAGCTACGTGAGAGCGGTCGTATTGTTCGCAAAGGTGGCGATAAAGGTGGTGAATGGGTTATCACATGATATCGAGAATGAGGGTGTGCTGCCCTCATTTTCGCATTTCTTTCTGATACCACTCTTCTTCAGGAGCCCAACCATAGAAGCACTTTCCATCACCACCAAGATCCCATTGGCATGTAATCTCGTATTGGCGCCTAGGAAGTTTATGACGATTATTTACTCTGTTGATTATAAAGATGCAGGTCAAGTAGCAGGTCAAGATACAAATAATGTTACTAAGCAGTCGCTAAGTTGGGACCAAGTAGGGACTAAGTTGGGACTAAGTAGGGACCAAGTTGAAAATTATCATGTAACAGGTCTCCTACGCCATTCATTCACCCATCCCCCTCAAAACGGCGCTGTGATCCGTTTGGGGCGATATGGGGTGTGGGCACCCCAATCGTAGGGTTTCTACCCTACGCTGGGTTATTAGCCCCCTACAGGGGCGGGTTAATCCGTGCCGGATATACACAGGGGCAAGCCCCTGTGTTTTGATATATTGCCCTTACAGGGCATTGCGTGACCCCAACGGGGTCTAATATCATAGCGTAGGGCCTCGGCCCTACGAATTGGAACGTAACCTCCACCATCCACCGCCCCTGTAAGGGGCTCATAACAGAATCCCGGACAAGGGGAGCAACTCTGATTTCATCCCTATTTACTTTTTTTGCGTAAATACGCATTTTTTGCTCGTTTGGGGCAAAATATGGAAAAATGGGGATGGGAGTGAAAATTTTTAAAGAAAATTACGGGTAATTCGAGAAAATGTTGTATTTTTGCAACCGAAACGGTGAGTTCCGAACTGACGGTTTCGATACTTTTGATAGGTGTAACTCGTACTTTATCCCTGAAGGGAAAAACATGCTGATAGAGGAGTTCGGACGCGACTACGGACGCTATTTCGACATACTGAAGCTGATAGCCACGGGTCACAATACCAGAGGAAACATAGAGGGCATTCTGCATGTGGAGGTGTCGGGCTATATGACGAGACTGGAGAACGACTACGGGCTGATAGCCAAGAACAAGCCCATGTTCCAGAAGTCGGCCAACAAGAACATCGTATATGCGGTGAGCGATCTGTTTCTGCAGTTCTGGTTCCGCTTTATCTACAAATATACCTACTTTATTGAGGCGAATGCCTACGGGAAGCTGGCCGAGATTGTAGTGCGTGACTACGAGACCTACAGCGGCAAGGTGCTGGAGCGCTGGTTCAAGGAGGTGATGCGCGAAAGTGAGCAATACACGCACATTGACAGCTGGTGGGACCGCAGGGGGGAGAACGAGATCGACATCATAGCGGCTGACGATTTGGAGAAGCGTGTGACCTTTTATGAAGTGAAGCGCCAGCGCGATGAACTGGACATGAAGTTGCTGGAGGAGAAGGTGCAGCGGTTTAAGGAAGCGACCGGCGAGTACGGGAAGTACGAAACGGGCATAGCTGGACTGTGTATGGAGGATATGTAAACCATCCATACATGTCCCCTTATCGAAAAACGATTCGAGTATAATCAGTTATTCGCCCCCTACAGGGGCGTTATAATTATCCGTACCGGATATACGTAGGGGTAAACCCCTACGCTATGTTATATAGCCCTTTCAGGGCATGGCCTAATACCATGCTAAAACACTCGGGGACCGGCGCGCGCCAAGGGGCAGACAGCCCCGACGAGCGAGGGTGGGGTGGAATGAGCGTTAGCGAATGGGGAAGAAGGGAATTGTGTGACCCCAACGGGGTCGAATAGCATAGCGTAGGGCCGAGGCCCTATGCTATGTTATGTAGCCCCGATGGGGCATTTTGTATTATCTATCGGACGGAGCGATGTACGAGCGAAATCATAAAAAAAGTAGGCAAAAAAGAAGAATTCGATATAAAAATGTGATTATATTGAAAATAATTTCTATCTTTGCACGCAGAAAACGTAAATGACTAAGGACAGTATAGTAGAAATTAATTTGGAGCGTCTGCACTATCTCTTGAGGTTGTATAACCTTTCTGAAGAGGAGTTCTTGGCGATGCTTAATAGTGGACATAAACGGGTGTTAAACCGCGAAGAGGTGTTCACTAACGAGTTGTCTATGACTTTATTGAAGCGTATAGATAAAATATTCAATAAGGGCATATACTACTATATTGATTTTACTCCAGTGGCGCAAGGGAATCATGCGAGCATATTCTTCAGGAAACAGAGCTTTAATGGTGAGCTTAATCTGGAAGCCAGGAAAATGGTGGACAAATTTGAAACCCTGAAAAATACGCTTGATACCTACAATGCGCTGGCAGATGTGTCTTTTGAGCGTTTGTTGCCATCATATACTGTAAAAGACAACCCACGGGAAACGGCTCGTGCGATTAGTGAACTGCTGAAGATGAGAAGTCATAAGGACGAGAAGGATCATCTGAAGTTCATAATTAATCAGTTGGCTAAACTGAATATTTATGTGTTTGAATTTGTTGAGACTTTCAATAAGAAACAGAAGAGTAATGTTGAAGGTTTCTTTATCGCACCTAATGTTATAGTTGTGAAAAGACAACAGGGTCGCCTGAAGAGGGAACTGTTTACGCTGGCACACGAACTGGGACATTGTGTGATTAACGTGGAAGAGGTTGAAAACGTTTCGGATGAGTTGTCGTCTGGTCTGTCGGAGATAGAGAAATGGTGCAATGACTTTGCGTTCTACCTGTTGATGGGTGATGAAGCTGACAAATTGGACGGTCTAAAATATGCTAACGCTGGAAACGACTATGCCCACGACATGATAAAAGGCATGTCGGATGCGACGCATGTAAGTATGCTTGCCATTTATACCCGACTTGTGATAGAGAAAAAAATGACTCAGGACGACTACGCTCTTGTGAGAGGTGGTATCATGGCTAATGTGAGACGGGCTGAGGAGAAACGAAAGCAGGAGGCGGCAGATAGTAATTCGGTAGTGTCACCACCACGCCCCATTATTTCGAACCTGTTTCGTGACACCATGCAGTGTGCGCTCTATAGAGGTGTGATAGATGAGGCGACTTTTTGCCAGCAGTTGAATGTGAAACCTGAAAGGATGGAGGCCTACTTGTGATGGAATACTATTTTGATACCAGTTCGCTTGTGGCCTTGGCACGTTACTATCATCCTTTTGACAAAGACGGACGGCTTTTCGATTTTGTGCGTAGTAAATTCCAGAATAAGGAGATTATTGTTCTTGATGCTATATTGAATGAAGCGAAATTCACTTCTAAGGGTATTGCGCTGAAAGCCTATCCTTTTATAGAAGAGCAAAAAGATCTTATTATTGATACGAAGGAGTTGATGCCATACAGTACCAAGAAGTTTGGTAATATGGTTGACAAGAACTTCGCTGTGGCCGCTTTGTTGAATAATGGAAAGGTGAACTATTCTATCATGAAGCAAGTTTTTTTGAATAGTGGGGATGGTAAGCTGATACTCACTATGTATAACCGGTTGCATGATGACAAGGAGGCCAAGATATGTATTGTGACGGAAGAATCGAAAACAGGGAATGATGGCAAGATTTTTAAGAAAATTCCTGCTCTTTGTGAATTTATAGGGGCAAGGTGTATATCGTTGGTTGATTTCTTGCAGACAACGTCATTCTATGTAGAGATGTGATAGAAAATCCTTGAAAGAAGGTTTTATATGAGATAGAAAGGCTGGTGCTTAGCGCATCGGCCTTTTGTCGTTATTAGCCCCCTACAGGGGCGGTGGTGTGGGGAGTCCCATTAACCATAGGGCCAAGGCCCTATGCTATGTTATTTAGCCCCGATGGGGCATTATATTATCCGTACCGGATATACGTAGGGTCAATCGGATTGATTCCCAGGGGCTCGCGGATTGAGTCATAGGGGCCGCGGATTGATTCCCAGGGGCGAGCCCCTGGGCTAGGTTATTAAACCCCTTCAGGGTTATTGATGCCCTGAAAGGGCAATATAAATTAGCGTAGGGGCAAGCCCCTACGTGAATGGGCATTCACCCCATCCATCGCCCCTGCGCTCGGCTTTGCCGCTTGCTACCGAAGGGACGCAAGAAAGGGGCTCATAAATTAGCCCAGGGTCTTGGCCCTGGGTAGGGTCGAGGCCCTATGATCAATGGCCCATCCACATCAATCTCCTCCCCATCATCACCACACCCAACATCGAAATTCGGAAAAAATGCAAAAAAATGGTGGAACTCTCGCGGAAATGTTGTATATTCGCACCATGAATAACTAAAAACTAGAGAGGTATGAAGAAAATTCTGTTTATTATCGGGTCGTTGAGGGCAAAGTCGTTTAACCGACAGGTGGCTGATGTGGCTAAGGAAATCATCGATGGGAGTGCAGAGGTGCAGGAACTGGACTATAGCGAACTGCCGCTGCTGAGTCAGGATATCGAGCAGCCGGAACTGGAGGTTGTGGCTCGCATTCGAAAGGAGGTGAGCGAGGCTGATGGGCTGTGGATCTTCACGCCGGAGTACAACATGAGTTATCCGGGACACCTGAAAAACCTGCTGGACTGGTTGTCGCGTCCGGTGAAGCCGATGGACTATGGTACGCCCACGTGCATCAACGGCAAGCGAGTGGCTATCAGTGGAGCAGGGGGCAAGGCTGCAACTGCTGATTGCAGGGCCAAACTCACGGAGTTGCTCACCTTTATGAAGGCGGAGGTGATTAAGGAACAGGTGGGCATTGCTGTGCCTGCCGAGGCCTGGGGGACCGATGTTCTGGTGCTGACGGATGAGCAGAAGGCTGCCCTGAAGGCGCTGGCCGACAAGCTGATAGAGGGCTGATGTTAAATTGTTAAAATGTTAAAGATATGGGAAAGTTTGAATTGATGGCGCTACCGTATGCGATCGACGCATTGGAGCCGGTGATTAGCAAGCAGACGCTAGAGTTTCATCATGGGAAGCATCTGGCGGGGTATGTGAATAACCTCAACGGGTTGCTTCCTGGGAGTGGGTTCGAGGAGGCTTCATTGGAGGAAATCGTATGTAAGGCCTCTGGCGGTATGTTGAATAACGCTGGGCAGATCCTGAACCACAATCTGTACTTTGGGCAATATGGTGCGCCAAAGGCCGACAATGCGCCTACAGGACAATTGGCTGACGCCATCGTGCGCGATTTTGGGTCGTTCGAGGCGTTCAAGGAGGCATTCCAGAAGGGTGGGGCAACGCTCTTTGGCTCTGGCTGGGTGTGGCTGTCGGCCGATAAGGATGGCAAGTTGGTGATTACTCAGGAGACGAATGCGGCCAATCCCATTCAGAAGGGCCTGAAGCCGCTGCTGACCTTTGATGTGTGGGAGCATGCGTACTATCTGGACTATCAGAACCGCAGACCCGACCATTTGGCCGCCCTGTGGCAAATCATCAATTGGCAAGTGATTGATAAGCGGTACGAGTAAAATCAGTTATGAGCCCCCTACAGGGGCGGGGGTAAACGGGGGCCCGTTTACGTAGGGGTGATCGGATTGATTCCCAGGGGCCGCGGATTGATTCCCAGGGGCAAGCCCCTGGGCTAGGTTATGAGCCCCTTACAGGGGCGTTTATAAACGGGTTACCCGTTTACGTAGGGGTGAACCCCTACGCTAATTTATATAGCCCCTACAGGGCATGACATGACCCCGATGGGGTCAAATAAAATAACGTAGGGTCTCGGCCCTACGAATTGGAACGTAACCTCCACCATCCACCGCCCCTGTAGGGGGCTCATAACATGGGTTGATATATAAAATATCGTTAAAATGGTTGTAACGTTACAACCTTTTTGGGATTATTTCGTATCTTTGGCCTCGAATAATAATTAAACATATGCCACAATCATTATCAAAAATCTACGTACATCTGGTGTTTTCGACCAAGGGCCGAACCGAAACCATTCCCAAAACGCATCTCCCGGAGGTGCACGCCTATGTGGCGGAGATATTCAACAACAACGGATGTCCGGCCATTCTGGTGGGTGGTACGGCCAACCACATCCACATTTTGTTTTTGTTGGGGAAGACCATGGATTTGTCGAAGATAATTCGTACGGTGAAATCGAGCACGACGCGATGGATCAACGAGAAAAACAACAACCCGTTTCATCATTTTTGTTGGCAGGATGGATATGGGGCATTCAGCGTGAGCAACAGTCATGTGGATGCCGTGGTGGCGTATATCAAGGGGCAGGAGGAGCATCACAGAAAGGTGACGTTCCAGGATGAGTTCCGGAAGTTATGCCAGTTGTACAAGATCGAATTAGACGAGCGTTACGCGTGGGATTAGTTATGAGCCCCTTACAGGGGCGGGTATCATCCGTACCAGGATGCACAGGGGCAAGCCCCTGTGTTAGGTTATTAAACCCCGTTCTTGCGTCCCTTCGGTAGCAAGCGGCAAAGCCGAGCGGGGGTTATCGAATGCCCTGAAAGGGCAAAATAACATAGCGTAGGGGCGAGCCCCTACGTACGTGAATTACGTCATTCCACCACCGCCCCTGTAGGGGGCTCATAACTATTATGCGTCCCTATGTGGGGCGTTTTTTTTTATGTCCATTTACGTAGGGGCGACGGATAAATCACAGGGGCGAGCCCCTGTGCTGTGTTATGAGCCCCTTACAGGGGCGTTTAAAAAAATAATGGGCATTGTTCGTAGGGGCGAGCCCCTACGCTTTGTTATTTCGCCCTTTCAGGGCTACGCTAGGTTATATTGCCCCGTTGGGGCATTAATTAATACCTGAAAACACTCGGGGAGCGCCCCGCGGCCGCTCGGCTTTGCCGCTTGCTACCGAAGGGACGCAAGAAGGGGCGGAAAGCCCCGACGAGCGGAAAGCCGAGCGGGGGGAATAAAAACGGAAAAGTTGAAAAGTGTAATGATTGAGCAAAAAAAAGTATTGCGGTTTGGGAAAGTTGTCGTAACTTTGCAGCGGTAAACTTAAAATTGAATTAAAACGACAATCGGTAATTAAAAATGAAAAAACTACTTGCTTTTTTTTATTGCATGACTGCGGTGCTGATGCTGCAGGCACAGATTCGTGGAAACAGTGTGGTGGTGACCGTGGAACCCGACCATGCTGACTGGCGATACAACACTGGCGAAAAGGTGAACTTCACCGTCGAGGTGCGTCAGGAGGGAACATTACTTAAAAACGTAGCTATAGATTATGCGATGGGACCTGAGATGTATCAGGACATCCGCAAAAGCGTGACCCTGAAGGACGGTACCCTGAAGCTGCAAGGCACGATGGCGAAACCGGGATTCTATCGTCTGGATGTGACGGCCCATGTGAACGGACAGGATTACCGTGGGGCCTGTGGGGCTGCCTTCAATCCCGAGAAACTGCAACCATCGACCGTGATGCCCGAGGATTTCGAAAAGTACTGGCAAAAATCAATCCAAGAAGCCCGAAAAACCGACCTGAACCCCACCAAGCGTTTGCTGCCCGAGCGTTGTACGAAGGATGTAAACGTGTACGAAGTAAGCTTTAACAACGAGCGCTGGGGCTCACGTACCTATGGTATCTTGTGCGTGCCCGTGCGCGAGGGCAAGTATCCCGCCTTGTTGCGTGTGCCAGGCGCTGGCGTGCGTCCCTATGGGGGCGATGTGTATTCGGCCTCGCAGGGGGTGATCACCCTGGAGATTGGTATCCACGGCATCCCCGTGACGATGGAGCAGGGCGTGTACGACAACCTGGGCAATGGTGCGTTGCAGGGCTATTGGGAGTTTAATATGGACAATCGCGACAAGCACTACTATCACCATGTGATCATGGGCTGTATCCGTGCGATGGACTATATCGAGCAGTACACCCCCTGGAACGGTGAGAAGGCAGGTGTGACGGGATCGAGTCAGGGTGGATTCCTGACCCTGGTGAGTGCCGGATTGGATAAGCGCATGACCTGCTATGCCCCTGTGCATGCGGCTCTTTGCGATCACACCAACTCGCTGAAAGGGGCTGCCTGCGGATGGCCACACTACTTTTATAATGTAAAAATGGAAGAATGTAAAAATGAAAAAATTACAACTTCGAGATATTATGATGGGGTGAACTTTGCGCGACTGATTGATGGCAAGCAGAAAGGCTGGTTCTCGTTCGGCTATAACGACGATGTGGTGCCGCCAACGAGCGCCTGGGCTACCTATAATATCGTAAAGGGTCCGAAGGAAATCAAACCCTATCAGGCCACCTGGCACTTCTGGCATCAGGAGCAGTGGGACACCTGGGAGGCCTGGCTGCTGAAGGAACTGAAATCGACCACCGCCACCGAACTGGCCGACCGACTGCAGACCTTGCTGCAGAAAGGTTATATGGCCGGACACCAGGACGACCCGTTCTACGGCATTGGCTGGGCCTATGAGGATGGCAAGAGCGATGTGAAGCTGACCGTGGGCGATTATCCTGCCGTGATGGGTTTTGAGCTGGGCGGCATCGAGATGGGCGACGAGAAAAATCTGGACAGCGTGCCCTTTACCCGCATACACGATGAGCTGCTGGCGCATGTGAAGCGTGGGGGCGTGGTGACCATCAGCTGGCACCCACGTAACCCGCTGACAGGTGGTACGGCCTGGGACGTGACCAACAATCAGGTAGTGAAAAGCATCCTGCCCGGAGGCGTGATGGCCGACAAGTTCAAGTTGTGGATGATGCGTGTGGCCGACTTTATCGAGAGTCTGAAGGATGAAGCAGGACAGCCCGTGCCCATCATTTTCCGACCCTGGCACGAGAATAACGGTTCGTGGTTCTGGTGGGGCCAGAAACTGTGTAGCGACAGCGAATTCAAGGCCCTGTGGAACCTGTTGCAGGATTATATGAACGCGCGTGGGTTCAGCAATCTGTTGTGGAGCTACTCGCCCAATCTGGATGGCGGGTGGACCCTGGAGCGCTTTATGCAGCGTTACCCTGGTAACGATCGCGTGACGCTGATAGGTGAGGATGCCTATCAGTGGGGTACCGAGCAGGATTTTATCAAGGCCGTGAACAGCGACCTGACCTTCCTGACCCAGTTTGCGAAAGATAACGGCAAATTGTTGGCCATGACGGAGTGTGGCTTCAAGAATATTCCTGATGCCACCTGGTTCAGCAGGGTGTTGAAGCCCCAGATGGATCAATATCCCATCAGCTATTTCCTGTTGTGGCGCAACTATGAAAAGGAGTGGTTCGGTCCCGTGCCCAACACGCCCTGTGGCGATGATTATCGCAAGGCCTTCAAGAATGCCAAGAACGTAATGTTTTTGGGGGATATCAAATAATGCCGTTTATACGTAGGGGCAACGGATTAATCACAGGGGCAAGCCCCTGTGCTAGGTTATGAGCCCCTTACAGGGGCGGGTTTTGTGTGGTGTACCATTGTTCATAGGGCCAACGGATAAATCACAGGGGCGAGCCCCTGTGTTGTGTTATGAGCCCCTTACA
>NZ_JHXD01000038.1 GCF_000687715.1 Xylanibacter ruminicola Ga6B6 | reverse complement strand
TTTTTTTGTGATTTACACACAATAATTTTTATTTTTGAACGTTATTGATTAAGTGTCACCGGTTGACATTCCAAAGATAATAAAATTCCGGCAGGCTAACAAACAAGTGTCCTATAGTCAGGACGCAATATATAATTATTAACACAATTTACGTTTATTACGTGATGAAGAAGTACAATTTAGATCCACTGTCAGCAGCACACGCTCTGACAGTCAAGGTGCTGGTGAAGGTCCACACGACTTTCTACCGCATGCACCGTGCCAAGGAGGCCCAGTACAATCTGGGCCATGGCACTATTAATGGAGCCTAAAAAGGTAAACTTCTTTCGGACTTCGAGTTAAAAACCAGTAAGCAGATCGAAATCTGGCGCGACATCCTGTCGCACTACGACAACGATCCCGAGCGCCAGGAGCAGCTGTTTCACGAGCTCATCAACGAGCTACGCGAGCTCCTCCTCCCCCGCTAAAAAACCATCATCCGAGAGTGTTCAGGCTCTCGGATGATCATCTCCTTCACCACACTATCCCTCGTGCTAATCGTATCAGGTTCATACGAGTGATAAGACCCATACCACATAGGAGACCGGGACTTAAACCACGCGTCATAAGCCACATAACCCAAAAACGCGATGATCGCCACAAATGATTTCCGACAAACTGTTAGTTTAGTTCGGATTTACTAAATTCCGACAATCCACTAACTTTGTTTCAATAAACCTGTTGGCTCGCCAAAGCCTACCATATATACAAGTTGTCTTGCTCGTGTAATGGCAACGTAAAGCAAAGAACGTTTAGCAGACAGGAACTCCTTTCGGGCTGCATTATCCATTCCTGAAAAAGGATAGCCCTCAGTCGCTTTCGAAGGAAGGTTTCGCTCATTCACGTCTATTAGCATGACAACACGATACTCCAGTCCTTTCAAAGAGTGGAATGTACATAGGTCAACACCATTTGAAGAGCCTTGTTTTTGAGTACCTTTCAACACTCTGTACTCCGTACCATCCCTATGCAATCTAGTTTGAATACCCTTTAAGAGTTGCATACTAGGGGCTGCTATACATATTTCAGACATTTTAATTCCATTTTCAAGACACTCATTTAGCCATTCCACAACTTGTTCTACCTCTGCATTGGCATCATCGACAATCTTATACTGAGGTGCCACACCGTCATGAATAAGAGAAACATATCCTTTAGTTGACTCTTTTCCACCGTCCAAGTCGTCATAGTCAATTCCCTTAATGACACCAACAGCAACTCTCTTGATAGGCTCAGTAGTACGATAATTGATTTTCAGTTTCTTGCTTCTGATGCCTCTTACGTTAATTCCAGCAGCTCCAAAATTCATTTTTCTGCCAGTATAAATGCGCTGAATCGGATCTCCAACTAAGAATAAATCATTCTCCCCCTCGGCAACAAGAGCACGAAGGAACTTCAGTTCCGGGTTAGAGAAATCCTGGAACTCATCAGCAATGACGTTGGTATATGGATGGATATCATTCTCATTGAGATAATTTGTTGTCTCATTAAAAAGTTCCAGTCTGTCGACAACCTTGCGCTCTTGTTTTAAAGCAACATATTTTTCAACTAGTTTCCATATTTCAACACGCTGTTTGCGACTTAATGCTTTGTTCCGACCAACACGTGGCTGCATCATATATTGTTTAGCATCCTTATTGCCGTAATATACAATGACATCGATATATTCATCATATAGGAACTGCTCGTCAAACTCTGTTACCTCTGTTTCCAGAACTTCACGCCACAACTTTAATGACTCCTCGTCACCACTATAGTCAAGAACCTTGTATCCATCCTTGATCTTATAAGCTTGAGCAACATCCAATAATACACGGTCGATATTACTCAATGTGTACTTGTTCGATGGAACGTCGAGCTTCTCAATTGAGTCCGCTAAGTTGATGCTGAGTGTTTTTGTATAAGTAGTGAATAACACATTGGCACCAGGCTTCTGACACAAGAATTTCAGACGATGAATGGCAGCAACAGTCTTACCAGTTCCAGCGCCACCACTAACCTTCATTGTACCCTTATATTCGGCATCCACAAGTTTTCGCTGTGAAGGATGAAGGAATATCTGCCACTTGTCCATGCCTTGCTCGATGATACGCTGCAAAGCATCATCGTCTGTAATTTCTACGAATCTACGCTTATTGTTGTCACTGAGCAGTTTGTCTTCATTCTCGCGTGCCTGACCATCCTCAATACTATTGATAATATCATCGATGTTCACACCATCCATAATATTAAAGATATTTTCATAAGCATCAATAGGCAAAATTGGTTCCAAAGCATCGAGGTCGTCCAATGATTTGATGGACATGATTCTACCTATAGCCTCTTGTGGAACACCTATTTTCAACAGTTTCTCCTCTGGGACACCAGTAAAAAACATACTTTCTGTGACTGTCTGAGGTGCAGGCGTATAATCCTGTTCTATCTCTTCTACAGATATTAACTGACAAGCCTGTGTATGTTCGTTCCAAACAAACCGCTTGCTCATTCCCCATCGATATGCCTCTTCATGGTCGGCAACATACAACAGAGAATAAGTATTGCCGTCCAACACACCGATAACAATACGATAATTGTCATCCACTCGTGCTGTACGCATCGTGGAATTCTTGAATTGGGCTATAGGTTCTAAGTGAATACCTGGAGAAGCTGGGTTTTCACGAAACTTCTTCTGGAATGTAACCACTTTGTCTTGGGTCTTCTTTGGCAACTTAAGAACTGCATCAAAGAAAGTTTCTGATAAAAATAGTCTCATAGATGTATTTTTTATTTTATAAGTTCAACACTAAATTCTTCCTGACTGATAATTCTATATCCTTTTTGCTCAAACATTGCCCTATCCTCATCAGAGAAAGGATCAATGGCAATTTTCGGATTATCAATAATCATAGCAGCACTGGCGATTACATCATTGTTCTCGTCTGTGAGTTCAAAGACACCATCATAGCTGAATGGAATGTTGTTGTCTATCAGTATATCAACAATATCTTCCATACCAGGATAAAGTTCCTTCACCTCTTCACGGTTCACAGGTGCTGCAGCAACCTCTTCCTGTGAACTCTCAAGACTTCCTGAGAAGAATTGAATCAGGTTATACCTTCGCCAGAATGCTACCCATTCTTCCTTATCCAGTTCGTTTAAGCCCCTTTGCAACTGAAGATCATACTTTATAGCATTACTAAAGGCTTTCTCTACTTCCTCATCTGTTGATGTCTCAGTAAGGTCGTTTGCACAAGAAGCGTCAAGTGACAGTGAGCCACTATAGAGCGAACCACTACTAGGCAGGAAGTTTGGTGTATCATTTATGCACCAGAAACACGTTTCTTTGATATTTCCCAATTGTGGGTTTTCCAATAGTTGACCAAGACGAGTAACAGAGTTGAAGCCAAGTTCATCATCTTTTTCTGACTCGAAGAGCTGGATATCCTCCCACGTTAATGTCCATGAGAACATGCGCTGTGGTTTGGCTTGTTTAATGCCTTCACGTTTTTCCCAGTCACTATAGAATCTCATATTAGGTGCGCAAGCATGGTATTGGTAACCATCCAGATACACCGACCACCAAGGAATATTAATGATATCTTCTATTTCAAAACCGCTTATTCTTGCATAAGTACACATGATTTGGAAGTCGGGGATGGTCGTATGCTTGACACCGTAAGCCACAGTCAATTCAAACTGTGGTTTGATGTTATATCTGATTTCTGTGTCTGTCTTATCATCCAAAACCACCAACTCGTAATGGTAAGAATCTTCATCGGGAACCTTCTCAAAAGACCAGTCTTTCTTCTTGGATAATGTACGCATGGCACTGACAAACTTCAGTTCAAGTTCACTGTCTTCTGCTGCTCCGCTCTGAGCTATAGTACCAACAGATCCATCTATACGTTCCCAAGTCTTGCTATTATCAACAAGCTTACCAAACAGAATCTCTGCCTGCTCTCTGCTAAACGAGTCACGCGAGTATTGGTTTCCATAGGTCAGTATACAATGGTAACATCCATCCTTACCTTCATGTTGGCATGAACAATCCTTTATCTTGTCGTATGCTTTTTCTAACAATTCTGTGAATTCCGAAGTGTTATACAACTTTGCCAAATAGCCAGTACCACCAGGAATGGTGTCGTACATCACCAGATAATAGTCTTTCTTGCCTGTTGCCAGGTTTACCTCTGAATAGGAGTCTATCCTGATATGCTCAGGAGAAGAATGGTAGTATTCCTTCATACCAAGTTCAATGCCAGACCTAAACATCTCGACTGCAGATTTTGCATCCAGTATCTGTACTGGGAGCAGTATCTTGATGGCTTCGGTCTGCATATGACGGAACAAATACAACTGTTCAAACACCTCGCCGTTTCTGTCATCCGCAAAGTTTACCTGTTTGTGGTTACAGAATCTGTAATGCTGCTCTACCGGCTGATGCTCTCTATTCGTTTTAGATAGAATTGGAGTTGATTTACCACAATATCTACAAGTCACAAATCCATTTTCCGGTATGATATTCTCATTGTTGATTTCAATTTTTGCTCCAGACTGCATCTGCATACCATAGTTAGCCTCATAGAGATCCATATTGTTACAGAACTCAATACCGAAACCAATGCCCTTCATGGCATAGGATGAAACAACTCCTTTATGATGGAACATGAAGTGTTTCTTCACGATGAACTGTTCTTTAGAACGTTCTTCATTGGAGTCATCAAGCACAGCATCAACCTTAAACATGGCACTCCTGGCGTTCGTAAATTTCAAAAAGTGGTGATGATTAACGCCCCATGATGGGTCACCGCACTTTGGACAAGTGGACTGCCCAAATTCTGGCGTGCCTTTTTCTGCCAGGCAGTCACACTTTGAGCAATATTTCATTATCGTGAGATTGTCCTTCCAGTCAAATGTCGGGATTCCGCTGACTTCCAATTGATACTTTTGAGTACAGAACCTGTTACCCGGTGCCAACTCCTTGATTCCCTGTGACGCTGAACGAGTCAACTCAATAACACTGGGCTCAGCAATATTGATCTTCTTGTCTTCCTTCTCCTGTGACGAATAAACACTGGCTTGAAGTTTTACCCCCGTCTCAGGGAATGCGTAGTTTGGCAATAGACCACAGTTCGTCATAAACTCAATTAGACTTTCTCCTTGGATATTCCCATACTGTTTCTTGCACGCTTTTATCAAATCCTTGATGGCTTCTTTAGCTGGGTCATTAGGCTGTAGTTTCTCTTCTTGCTCCTTATATTCATTCAACTCCTGCCCCAGCCCATATAATCTATCTGCTAAAGAATGAAACTCTTTGATAATGATCTGATAGAAAGATTCATTATCCAACGACTCAGCGAGAATCTTCAATGTGGGTTGAGTCTTTTCATCGTACTGCTCTGCAAAACGCGACTTCAAGGTATTCTTGTTGGCCTTAATAAAGGCAATAATTCGATTAATAACGAAACTATCAAGAGCCATTGCCCCTTCTGTGAGTTTCAGGTCTCTCACATATGACGGAAGCGTATTGTCGGTACTGGCACTAATCCATGTGTCTATACAATATGCAAAGAAATGACGACGAAGGATGTCCTTAGCCTCCAAGAAACATCCAGGTGTATTCACCTCTCCTTCCATCATTTCGTCTGGATAGGTGAAATAATACATATCGTGTGGCTCACCAGAATGAGCATAATTCAGCACCAGTGCAGCACCTTCCTTACGGCCAGCACGACCTACCCTCTGCAGAAAGTTACTTGGTTTTGGCGGAACATTGGCATTGCCCATCACATTCAAATCACCAATATCAATACCCATTTCAAGCGTAGACGTAGCTGTAAGAACGTTAACGGAGTTGGAATGAGGATGCTCTTTAAAGTCTTTCTCCAGCTTTTCTCTATCGCTACGTTCCAGTAAGCCTGTATGTTCCCGTGCATAGACACGAGGTGATAGTGCTCTATTATATACTTGCTGATAATAGTTCAATTCTGGGTTTATTTCCTCAGAATAGGTTCCTGCACATTTGTAGTCAAGGCAGAGAGTATCTTCTGCAAGCACGTCACTCTTGGCTACATAAAGCGTTGACTGGCAGTTGCTGCACTTTATATGCTTAACTTGTTTACTTACCCAGATGTGGTCAGGGTTGATAACATAATTGCCGCCCCCTTCTGGCGCTTTGTTGACAAGCCCCACTTCTTCCATCTTACAGAAAAGCGTTCGGATAAATTCATTGAACAACATCGGATTCTTTTCAATAGGAAGAGTATTGAAATAGCGCATGTAGTAATTCGTATACCAATTGGGCTTTTCCCTTCTCAGTACCACAATATCAAGCATATCGTCATTGGTCCCTTGGAAGTTTACGCCAATAAGCTTCGGGAACCTGACCATACCTCCAAATGGCCTGTTCAGGAAATGTCGACCGTCTCTGTTCCAGTTTAGTGCCCAAAGAGTAAGGGCTTCTTTCCTGTATTTATCCAAATACGGATGGTCTACAGCACCGTGCCGCCTCATTCTTTGCAGAATACCATAAACAAAATGGCAGAACGCCCGCTCGTCATCTGCTACGTATCCGAGATTATTATCCATCAAGAAGTCCTTCATCAAGTCATACACCTTGTGTATATCTTCGCTTTTGAAGAAGGTCGCAGATGAACCTGTTTTCTCCAATGTACGACCTAATTGTGAGGTCAGACCCAGTTCGCTGACAATTTCCCAATCAACACGTACATCAAACTCATTCTTGAAAGTCTGCATAAATCCACTTCCTTCACGATAGTTATAACGTAAGTCTATGTGCGAAGCCAAGTCAGCTGGCAGGAAGCGGTTATAATAATCCTCTTCTGATAATTTCGCTTTCCAATAATCCTTAAATCCCTGCTGCAACTCTGCAATGTTTACAGGGTGATCCAACGTGTTAATGTATTGCTGCATGGACTGACGGAACAGGAAGCGGAACGTTCTTGCCTCGTAAAAACCTGCTTGGTGGGCAGCATCCTGCACACTGTTATTGAATACCAGAATCTTTCTTTCCTTTTCATCTGCATGGTCAAAGTCACTTGACAGAACCTGACTGATAGCTACGCTCGACAATGTAGATGTTCTTCCACCTACCTGACAGATAGAATCACTGTTACATTCAGGACAATAAGAGGCAAACTTTTGGTTGCCGCCTCTTGTCGATGTTGTCTTACTGCATACACGCACCCTCAATGTATCACTATCACTAACGCTTGCTTCACGCAAATCTTTTAAGAACACATGATGGGTAACATTAATAGCATTTTCATTCACATACTCATCTATGGCTTCATGTTTCTTCGATTCAATATTAAGCAGAACCACTTCTTTCTCTCGATTCATGAAAGCCTTGTTGATGGTAGTTATATCAGAGCAATAACGGTCATCGGTAGCCAGACGTCTGGATAACCACCCACTTGCTCCACATTCACGACAGAAATACATGGGAAGTGCTATGCGGTCTTCGTCCTTCTTCAAACTGTGTCGCCATGTGAATTCTGGTTCTTTCTGGAAATAGCGTAAGATTCCGCTTAATTCACGTTGCCAGAGCTGTACTTGAAGATATAGCAGCGGTATCTGTTTTCCCGTAGTGTTCAGTGGGCGTTTGGCATAAGCAATCAGTGCCAAGAGGTTTTCCAAAGTAATAATGCACACTTTCTCTCCTTCTTGTAGATAGAGCTTACGATAATTATTATTTTGGTCAATCAACCTCTTCTGTATATCATCAAGCGACAGGATTCCTGTGCTTAGAATTTCCAATAAGGACTTGACAATATCCATACTGCGAAGGGATATTCCGGCATCTATTGGAGAGATAGAGGAATCTTTCAGCCACACCTTGCACAGACGTTTCATATAGCTTTCCACAGTGTCATTTGCCCCGAACTCGCAACTTTTTATTAGTTTCGCATCAGGAAGGATATTGTTTGTAACAGTCACATATTGGTCGACAGGAATACGATGCTCTTCTATCACATTCTCTTCTTTGAAAGTCTCTCCAAACACATCAGATGCATAATCACACAGTCGCTTCTTACTGTCTGGTCCGTTTCCAATAGTTGCTGAAGTTCCTATTGGGCACAGCACGCCTTTTGGCATATTTAGTTTCAGTTTCAGACGGCGTATCAAGTTGGCCACATCTGTACCCTGTGCTCCGTCGTACGTATGTAACTCATCAAGAACAATGAATTTCAGTGCTTTATAGTCCGTATCAATGTTTCCTCTCCACAAGCAGCTGAATCTCTGGCGCATCAGGCCATAATCCAACATTTTGAAGTTGGTGAGCAAGATATCAGGCACTGTATCCAGAATGGCATCACGATTTTCTATGATATGATTTTCGCCCATATCACGTGGATAATCCTGTGGATCGGTACCTTCACCCACAAAAAGTCCCGCTGTAACTTTCCCTTTCAGCCGTTCATCGTTCCATATTGTTTCTGCTAGACGTTTAGCCTGATCGCTGGCAAGTGCATTCATCGGATACATGATAATCACCTTTACACCCACTTGGCGCTCATACTTGTTACAGTTGTAGCAGTAATCAAGTATCGGGTATAGAAAACATTCCGTCTTACCGGAACCTGTACCAGTGGTGAGCAATGTCGGTTCGGGCTGATGCCCATTCTTCATGGTCAGCTGACTGAATGCCTGTAGCTGATGTTTGTATGGTGGAAAGTTCGGCGCAATATCCAATGGAATATTCTTGCTTTCTTCCTCAGTAGCTGAAACAAAAGGTGTTTTCAGCGATATGAATGGTCCCTTGAACAAGCCATCCTCTTTATCTTCAATAAAGCGGTAGAAAGCATCACTGACATCCTTCTCCTTGAACTTGAAGGTTGCCTTGATATACTCTATGATAGAATCACGTACTTCACGTGCTTGCTGAAGTGGTAACATATCTTATTGTTTTAAAAGTTCAACACTAAATTCATCTGAAGAAATCACCTTATATCCTGCTCGTTCAAAAACCTTTTTAGAGTCATCATCAACTGGATCTATGGCAATATTGTATTCTTTTAGCAACATTCCTGCACTGGCAATTACAACCCCGTCCTTATCCATAAGGTCAACATCTCCTTCATGGCTAAATGGAATATTGTTGTCTAATAACTGCTCTACTATTGACTCCATGCCTGGATATAGAACTATAATATCGTTTTTGTCTATAGCACTCTCAATGATTTCTATATCTGATTCCGAAATACAAGAGGAATCTTCTCCAATAGAAACACTATTCTTTAAGAAATTCGCCACATTTGGTGTTATGACAGGCATATTCAAAAGCGGAACATCTGATATAATGAGTGTCGTACTCTTTGAACGACTGGTTGCGACATTGAATCTTCTTTCTTCAAGTGCAAACCCGATGTTACGACCAGGAATATACACAATGGCATAATCTACGGTCATGCCCTGTATTCTGTCTATCGTTTCGACAGTAATATCTTCTATCGCGGTATCTGTTAGAAAGGTCTTCTGTAACTGGCGAACGGTATCTTTAAAGGGTGATATAATAGCCAGTGAACGTGTAGGATAGTTTCGTTCGATTTCCCTTACGACTTCCCCTACAATATTGAGACCTGCTTTCGAAATTATACCATTATAATGACCTGTATAATAATATAGCACACCTCCATCTCTAGGGAAATATTTACTTGAACATGCGGAGAAATCTACCTTTTTCTTTTGAACAGACCAGAATCGATTTCCATAAAAAAGCGAGGTAAGCTTTGCGCTTTCTGAGGACAATCGGAAAGTCGTTACAATTCTATATGCTTTAATGTCCGTCCCCAAAGCAACTGTTTGAAGCCCTTCTATCTGAGTATTTGCATTCCATGTCTTATAGATGCTTTTATTTGGACTTAAAATTATAGGAGGTAACTGCATGGGATCACCCACAATCAGACAGTCTTTTGCTAAGGATTTGAAAGCAATGAGTGTCGTAAGAAATGCCTGAGATGCTTCTTCTATCACTACTAAATCGTATGTTGGTATGCCGTTCTCAGCAACATTCTTCTTGTCAAAAGCATAAGACAAGACATAGTTCGTTGAACAAAGTAGTTCACCAGGGGGGACAGTTAGTTTACTGATAGCAGGCTTCAGTCCTGGTACGGAATTCCTTTCGTCAGCGGAAAGATTAGTTTTAGATATTCTTCCTTTTATTACAAAATCCTCTAAGGGGTCTTGCTTTACCAGTTCTATAAGTCCCTTATTCGCCATTGTGGTGGCACAAACGGTTTTCCCCTCGTTCAAATATTTAGCGATAATTGTAGCTATGGTATAACTTTTACCTGTTCCCGGAGGACCTTGTACAATACAACAATGGTCTTTATGCAGAGTATCTGCTATTGTATCTGCAATTGCATCAGGGTGCTGCTCGTTAAAAGCAAGTTCCTCTGGATGCCAATTCTTATATTCTATTGTTGGTTCTATCAGTAATTCGTCTGATGGGAACGACTCCATGTAGTTTACAAGATTGTTGTAATAGTTGACTGGTGGGAAAGGCATAAAAAACAGCACCGTCAATGATTTCCCTTCTTGGCACTTTCTGTCAAACAATTCAAATAAGGACAAACTAATGGAAGAGCAGCCAACGTAGTCATAGTCCGAATTTCCTTTGTTAGTATAATATAAAGGGAGAACATCAGATGTTGGAGAATGATACTTTGAATTCTTCATAAAATCAAGGAAAGCAATATTCCATGATGAAATAGGCTTACCAAGTTCAGCCCAAGCTCCCTTGGATATAACGGCCAGCGAGCGAAGGACTTTAAGACGTGGCGCCTTGTTTTTAGGAAACTTAAAAACAACATGCCCCCTTTCCCTATTGACATGATCAACATATCCACAAGTCAGCTCTTCCTTTTTAAAGAGTTGGCAGACTGGTGACATTACGAGAGTCTTTTGCTCAATTTCTATTTCCTTTACTTGGTCACCAAAAAAGGACTGATAGTTTTTTATTTTTGTCAAATCAATAGTCATCATCTTTTATTTCATTTTGGCTAAAATTGTTGTATTCAATGTCGGCAAATAACGAATTATATGTCTCATTGTAAGCAACTCTGATCAAAGTGTAAGCAGTTCCTTGTGTATCGCTCAATATTTCCGAATACAATCTGTTGACCGCTTCAACTTTCTTTGTACCTGTAAGTTTAATGATGATAGCGTCTTTAGCTATCCAGTCAAGAAGATCTTGCTTGTTACGAATATAGAAGAACTCATTTACCTTGTCTCCTACAAATACGCACACAACACATCTGTCATTCGTTATCATGTTCCAAATAGATGGAGAAATGTTCAATAGACCACCTTTAGCATAATGCAAAAAACGGTCGATATCCACCCACCCAAAACGGGGATATCCGTTCACTTTTCTGACTCGTTCATCCTAATGGCGCTGCAAATTTAATCATTTTTCTGTAACATCGCTCTTTTTTGTCGATTTTTTCTTCCGCATACTCTCTCCTTTGAGGTCAAAACGTACAGCTGTGTGCACGATTCTGTCAAGGATGGCATCAGCAGCAGTGGTATTCTTCTTAAGCACGTCGTACCAGTTTGAAACTGGCAATTGAGACACGATGATAGTGGACTTCTGACCATGTCTGTCCTCGATAATCTCCATAAAGTCTAACAGTTGCTGCCCATCAAGCACTTTGATTCCAAAGTCATCGATAATGAG
>NZ_JHXD01000037.1 GCF_000687715.1 Xylanibacter ruminicola Ga6B6 | reverse complement strand
ACTTTGCTCGTGCAATGCTATCTACCGTCAAAACGGATGAGATAGATGCCCGTCTGATTGCTCTCTATGGAGAGAAAATGCAACCTGCGCCATACAAGCTCCGCAGTGATGCCATTCTCACCTTAAAGCAGAAGCGTACAGTCATCCGCCAGCTCAAGAAACAACTCATTGCCACAAGGAACCTCAAAGGCTCCATGGAGGTGCTGCCGTTCTTTGATGCCAAGTGCAAGAAGTCTATTGACAAGACCATTGCTTTCCTTGAGAAGCAGATCAAAGACCTAGAAGAAGATCTTACATCTCTTGCCAAATCTGAATACAAGAAGCAGATGGATTTACTCACCTCTGTAAAAGGCATAGGTATAACGCTTGCAGCTGCACTCATCATGGCCACTGGCGGCTTCACTTACTTTGATAATGCCAAGCAACTCACCCGTCATTTGGGATTGTCGCCGACTTATCAGCAGTCCGGTACTTCAGTCAATTTCAAAGGTCACATCAACCGCAACGGGGACTCTTCTTTAAGGAGTCAGCTCTATGTGGCAGCATTCGCATCTCTGAGATGCAACACTGAATGCAGAGCCTGTTATGACCGTTTGCGGTCTAATGGCAAGCCTGGAAAAGTCGCTGTCATAGCTGTGGCTAACAAACTCATCCGTCAGGCTTTTGCCGTTGTCACTCAGGAGAAACCCTATGTTGATGGTTACATATCTTCAAAAAAGTAACTCCTGCATTTTTCCAAAGTGTATCAGGTTTGAAAAATCTAATACCTGAAAACACCGAGGGGTGTGGGGGCGAGAAGCCCCCATGAGAGGGTACGAATCAGCACTAAGTGCTAATTATCGTTAACTATATTCATTTTCTTTATTACAGTTCATATCTTTATTTTATTAATGTTCAATGTTTAATCCTTAATGTTTAATGCTTTGAGGCACATGATGGTCATGTCGTCGTTAGGTTCGGCACCATTACGATGGCGCTCCACTTCGGCTTCCATCAGTTCTACTACATGGCGGGCGTCTTTGAATTTTGTATGCCGTAGTATATCTAGCATATGCTCGTCGCCAAACTGTTCCAGCTTGATGTTCTCGGCTTCATTAAGTCCATCGGAATAAATGAAGAGAGGACGCCCCTTGATGGATGCAATCTCCTCGCCGATATATTCAAGTTCCGGCCATAGACCGATAGGGGCATTCGACTCCATCTCAAGGAATGAACCTTGTTGCTCATCGCCTCCGATGACAGGGGGATTGTGCCCGGCATTACAGAAATGGAGTTGGCCGTTGGTAAGATTCAGCTGTCCGATAAACATCGTGACAAACATGCCGTTGTCGTTTTTCTCTGTTAGTTCATCATTCAAGCGTGTGGCTATGGAGGCTGGCATCATGTGCTGCTTTGCCAGGGCACGGAACAGACGGATGGTCTGGGCCATAAATAGTGAGGCAGGCACTCCTTTTCCAGATACATCGCCCAAACAGAAATATAAGATGTTATCTTCAAGCAGATAATCGTATAGATCGCCACCAACCTCCTTGGCTGGGTTCATCGAGGCGTAGAGATCCAGGTCGGGACGCTTGGGGAATTCGTGTGGCACCATCGACATCTGAATTTCGCGGGCAATACGCAGCTCACTCTCAATGCGCTCCTTGGCAGCTGTGGTTTGTTCAAGCTGTTCATAGGCTGTTTCCAGTTTGTCGTAGGCAACAGTCAGATCCTTCATGTGGCGACTGCGGCGATATAGATAGATGCATAGGAAAGTGATGATGAGTAGACCAACAGTGATGGCTGCCCAGAGGGTGATGCGTTCTGTCTTCTCCTTACTCTGTCGCGCTTCCAGCTTCGACTGGTATTCGCTTAGTTTTAGCTGTTGTGCGTGACGGTCAAGGCTGTCATTCTTCAGAAGCGTTGCTGCATGCTGCAACTCAATGTCGCGATTCTTAAGTGTCAGATCTAATGCTTCTTTCTCCAAGCGTTCTTGTTCCAGTTCGTTGGTTTGGCGTTCCAAACGTAGTTCCTGGTTGTGCAACTTCAATTTCTTTGCTTCGTTCTCGGCTCGGATGATGTCCATCTGCATGGTATGCTCTGCCGATTGCTTACGTATGTCGGCCGTGTTGATGGAGTCGCTAACCCTTTTATACTCTTTGAAGTATTTGAGGGCATCTTCCCATTTCCCCAACCATTCGTAAGCGTAAGAGATAAACTGGGCTCGTTCTTGGGGCAACTTCACTTTTTGGGCCAATTCGAGCATTTTCTCGTAGTCGCCGTTAACACGGGCATGGTAGATTTCAATATCGTTAGCAAAGAGCGAACGGTAATGATACTTCTCTGAGACTTTTTTCCATTCCGCGTAAGCCTTGTTCAACTCTGTTTTTTGATTGGCTCCCTGATGATACATGGCTGCGATGCATCGATAACTCCATGCATCTACAATCGAAGGTCCTGTGAGGTTGGGTTCTTTCAAGGCTTTGTCGGCCATTTCGAGCACTTTCTTCTGGTCTCTGCGATTGTGATAGATTTTTGCTAGTCCCAAATAGGCCGGAGCGGCATTGATATGGGGCAAAAAAGATTGTTTATATTTTAAGGCTTTTAAGTAATTCTGCTCAGCCTGTATTTCCATCCTGAGGATGCTGGACTGGCTGGCTGTGATGAGTGACGAATAGTATATACCTAGTTTGCTGTCGTGTTGCTGGCTATACTCGTTCAGAGCCTTGGCTATCTCAATGCCTTTGTCTCTGCTGATTTTTGAAAATGCAAAGGAGGCCTGGTTGGCCCAGGTCCGGTAGTAGAGATCTTCGTCTTTCGCTTTCTGGCAAGCGTCTTTCAGTTGGTCGGTGATATTCATGAACTGCTCAACCTCGTGTGAGGAGTACAGACGGTACATCTCCTTTGTCAACCGATCAAGTTCGGTCTGATGACTTTGGGCCGCCACTATAAGTGGCAGCACAAAGAATAGTAGGTATATAGTAATGTTTCTTTTCATTTTGTTCCCTCCTTATATATAACCTATGGACGTATCTGTCCTTCACCTTCGATAAGCCACTTGAACGTGGTAATCTCCTCAAGTGCCATAGGGCCACGGGGGCCTAGCTTCTGGGTAGAAATGCCAATCTCGGCACCAAGACCGAACTGAGCACCATCGGTAAACGAGGTGGGGGCATTCCAGTAAACGCAGGCTGCATCAACATGAGCCTGGAACTTACGGGCAGTTTGTTCGTTCATCGTAACGATAGCTTCGCTATGTCCGCTGCCGTTCTGGTCTATATGGTCGAGAGCTTCGTCAAGCGAAGCAACAGTCTTGATAGCAAGCTTATAATCCATAAACTCGGTTCCGAAACTGTCGTCGGTGGCTGGCTCCAAGAAAGGATAATTGCCATCGAGGGCTTGGTATGCCTGTTTGTCGGCATAGATGATAACATGCTTGTCGGCTAAAGGCTTAACTAGATCTGCTAGATCTACTAGTCGATCTTGGTGTACTAGCAGACAGTCGAGTGCATTGCAAACAGATACACGACGGGTTTTGGCATTGTTAATGATTGCACATCCCATCTCTAAGTCGCCCTCTGCATCGAAATAGGTATTTACCACACCGGCACCTGTTTCGATAACAGGTATGCGGGCTGTGTCGCGCACAAAGTCAATCAGCTTGCGGCCGCCACGTGGAATGCAGAGATCTACATATCCTACAGCATTCAGCATCTCGCCTGTGGCCTCATGAGTGGCGGGCAGCAGGGCAACCACATCTTTGGATACACCAAACTGTTCCAATATCTCATGAATGAGTGCAACCTCCTCGCGGTTACTGCAGTCGGCATCCTTTCCACCTTTCAGTATGCAAGCATTACCGCTCTTAAAGCAGAGCGAGAATACATCGAACGTAACATTAGGGCGCGCCTCGTAAATCATACCAATCACACCAAAGGGCACACTGACACGACATAGACGTAGTCCGTTAGGTAGCGTTTTCTGTTTGGTGACATGTCCCAATGGTGAGGGAAGGGTGGCTACGTTGCGCATGTCGGAAGCAATACCCTCCAAACGACTATCTGTGAGTTGCAGACGGTCGTACAACGGATTGTCTTTCGACATCTTTGCCAAATCCTGGGTGTTTGCCTCCAGGATTCTTGCCTTATGATTAATGATAGCATCGGCAACGGCATTGAGTATCTCGTTGCGCTGCTCGTCGGTAAGTAGAGCCAGACTCTTGCTGGCACGTTTTACACGCTCGAATGTATCTTTGAGTTGCATAGCTCTATTATGTTAGGAATTCAGTGTGAGGTGTTGAATCAGGTCTTTCAATCAAGTCGATCAGGATATCATCGCGGGTACCATTAGCAATGATAACATGGATGCCTGCCGACTGTATGTTGCTGGCCGTGTGGTATTTTGAGTGCATACCACCACGTCCGAAAGCACTCTTCTCCTTCTGGATATATTTTGAAAGGTCGGTGCAAGGTGCAACGGTCTGTATCAGTTCCGATGAAGGATCATCAGGGTGACCGGTGTAGATACCATCGATGTTAGAGAGCAGAATCAGTGAATCGGCCTTCATCATCTGTGCGATGAGGCCCGAGAGCTCATCGTTATCAGTAAACATCAGCTCGGTAACTGATACGGTGTCGTTCTCGTTAACGATGGGGAGAACATCGTTCTCCAGCATCACCGTCATACATGCCTGCTGGTTGCGATACTGCTCGCCTGGCTGGAAGTTCTCCTTCATGGTGAGCACCTGACCAACGTGAATACCAAACTCGCGGAACAAGTCGTAGTAAAGACCTACGAGTTTTACCTGACCGACAGCAGAGAACAACTGGCGCTGTTCAACCGAATCAAGCGAGTGGTCGACTGTGAGTTCGCGTCGACCGCAGGCTACGGCACCCGAGGTAACAAGGATCACCTCGATATCCTGCTTGCGCAACCAAGCTATCTGATCGACCAACGCCGACATGCGGGTGACGTCCAGTTTGCCATCGGCTCGTGTCAGTACGTTCGAACCTACTTTGATAACAATTCTTTTCTTCATCTTCTAATATAATCGTACATCTTTGATGTGATCTATTTCTGGTTGCTGACCTATCGTGCCAACTACAGTAATAATGTCGAACCTGACATCGCTGTTGATACGGCGATACTTGATGTAGTGGTTGATGGCCAGACGGAGATTCTGTAACTTACGGTAGTCGACAGCCTCTTCAGGGTCACCGAACAATCGGTTGCGACGGGTTTTGACCTCAACAAATACCACTTCGTTACCGTCTGTGGCGATGATGTCGATATCCCGACGCCCCGACTTCCAGTCGCGTTCTATAATACGATAGCCATGATGCTGTAGGTATTCAGCGGCTTGGTTTTCGCCCCATTCTCCTAACTCATTATGTGCAGCCATAACTATTCATATTCATTCTTCACTATTTCTCCGCGTCTTTCTTGCGGATCTCTACGCGACGAATCTTACCACTGATGGTCTTTGGCAGTTCGTCAACAAACTCCACAATACGTGGGTACTTGTAAGGCGCTGTTTCCTTCTTAACGTGCTGCTGCAGTTCCTTAACGAGATCGTCACCAGCCTTGTCCTTCCACTCTTTGCCGAGTACAACAGTAGCCTTTACCACCATACCGCGGATATCGTCGGGTACACCTGTGATGGCGCACTCAACTACGGCAGGGTGAGTCATCAGGGCGCTCTCAACCTCGAACGGGCCAATGCGGTAACCTGAGCTCTTGATTACATCGTCGATACGACCTTCGAACCAGTAGTAACCGTCCTCATCGCGCCAAGCCATATCACCGGTGTGATAGATGCCATCGTGCCAGGCCTCGCGGGTTTTCTCCTCATCACGGTAGTAACCCTTAAACAAACCGATAGGCTTCTTATCGCCTACGCGTACCACAATCTCACCTTTCTCACCATCCTCACATGAAGTTCCATCGGCACGCAGCAGGTCGATATTGTACTGAGCATTGGGGATACCCATCGAACCGGGTTTGGGTGTCATCCAAGGGAAGGTACCGAGGGTCATGGTGGTTTCGGTCTGACCGAATCCTTCCATCATGCGGATGCCTGTCTTTTCGTAGAACTTATCATATACCGCGGGGTTCAGAGCCTCGCCTGCAGTACAGCAATACTGGAGACTGCTCAGGTCATACTTACTCAAATCCTCACGAATCATGAAACGGTAGATGGTGGGAGGTGCACAGAAACTGGTAACCTTATATTTCTCCATCTGGCGCAGCAGGGTGTCGGCATTAAACTTCTCGTGGTCGAATACGAACACGGTAGCACCGGCAAACCACTGACCGTAGAACTTACCCCATACAGCCTTACCCCAACCGGTATCGGCTACGGTGAGGTGGAGTGAGCCTTCATGCAGGTTGTGCCAGAATACACCTGTGGTGAGGTGGCCCATGGCATACAGATAATCGTGTGCCACCATCTTTGGCTCGCCGCTGGTACCAGAGGTGAAGTACATAATCATGGTGTCTTCGTTGTTATTAACGAAAGCAGGACGCTCGAATTTGGGGGCCTGCTGCCATTCTGTCTTCCAGTTGTGGAAACCTTCCTCGTCGCGCAGTGTGATATATTGCTTTACCGTAGGACTCTCAGGCATGGCCAGCTTGATCTGACTGATGATATAGTCGTCATCAGCACAGATGATGGCCTTTACTGAGGCGCGTGTGTTACGATAGACGTAGTCGTGCTTGGTGAGCATGTGGGTAGCAGGAATCACAATGGCACCAATCTTACATAACGCCAACATGATTACCCACCACTCGTAGTGACGCTTCAGGATGAGCATGACGGGATCGCCCTTACCGATACCCAGCGACATCAGGTATGATGCTGCCTGATCGCTCTGCTCCTTTAACTCACCATAGGTGGTACGTATCTCTTCGCCCTGGTCGTTGGTCCAGAGCAATGCTAACTTTTCGGGTGCCTCCTCTGCCCACGCATCCATCACATCGTAGGCAAAGTTAAAGTTCTCTGGAATGATAAACTCCAGATTTTTATTGTAATCCTCTACAGACTCGAAATGTGTCTGCTTTAAAAATCTTTCTACCATAAATTTATTCTTCAATCTTTCAATTCTTCATTTCTATTCGACTGTAAAGGCGAGGAATTTCACAGGTTTGTCGCCTACTGCCAGCATACCATGGGGCTTTGATGAGTCGAAGTAGATGCTGTCGCCCTCGTCGAGAATGATGGTCTTACCACCGATAAAGAGTTCCATCTTACCCTCGAGTACCATGTTGAACTCCTGTCCTGGGTGGGTGTTCTTGTAGATGGTGCGTGCGCCTGGCTTAGGCTCAACAGTTACAATGAATACATCAGCCTGGTGGTTTACGAAACCACTTACCAGACTCTGATACTTGTAAGCCTTGGTGCGCTCAACGCTCATGCCCTGTCCCTTACGTACCACAAAGTACGACTTCATATGGGGTGCCTCGGCAAACATCAGCTCCTCGGCTGATACACCATACTTGTGGGCTATCTTCATGAGGTTTGAGATGGTGATATCAAGCTCACCCTTCTCAATCTTCTCGTACTTTTCTGAGTCGATACCGATTGTCTCGGCCATCTCGCTTACTGGAATGTCGAGAACATCGCGCAAACCGCGAAGGCGTTCTCCTATTTGCTTTAATTGCTCGTCCATGTGTTCTATGTTATTTATCGTTCATCTATGATTTTGTAATTCGCATATTTTTCTTTGGGGAAGACGAAAATGCTATCGTCGATATTGCCAGACTGGAAGTTTGAAAAAGTGATGGTAGCCCAGAAAATGCTAACTTTTATTCGTAGCTTCTTGGGATAGTAATTGCCTGGATTGAGCAGGGCAATTATCTTTTTCATCTTTACCTTGGCATCTGGCTTGGCTTGGAGGGTGACCAGCAAACCATCTGGATCTTTGGCGATAGAGTAGTTGTAGCTGTCGGGTTCGAACTTGAACATCTGCAACTTCTCGTTCTTCTTGTTTACTTTAGGGTCGTGAATCTCTACGATACCTTTCTTTTCTCGGAGGATGTATTTGAGGTTACCGTCGTTCCACATCTTGGAGTCCTTATATTCCGACTTGGCTTTGTCGCCTTTATTCCATGAGGTGCCTTCTTCTTTGTATACGTGAAGAATGTCTATCTTATAATGGAATGTAACGCCCTCCTTACCATAGATATGGTTCCAAGCGGTGTTGAACACACGCTTGGCTTGGCGGGCGTTAGCGTTGTTCTGCGCCGTTGCGGTAAGACTTAGGCATAAGACAAGCAGAATATAAAGGAGTCGTTTCATTTGAGTCCTGCTTTAAGACCGCGGATAACTGCAGAGGTGAAACCTGCATGCTCCATCTCGTTGAGGCCCTTGATGGTTAAACCGCCAGGAGTAGTAACCAGATCGATGGCAGCTTCGGGGTGCATACCACTGGCTTCCAGCAGTTCAACAGCGCCCTTCATGGTCTGCATTACAATCTTCTTAGCATCATCGGCCTTGAAGCCTAGCTCTACACCACCTTCGGCTGCCGCACGGATATAGCGCATGGCATAAGCAATACCGCAACTGGCCAGCGTGGTACCCGATGCCAGGTGCTGCTCGTCGGTGAGGAGCGATGTGCCCATATCGTTAAAGATACCCTGAATCAGTTCTGTCTGCTGCTGGGTAGTATCGCAAGGTACGATAAAGGTCATCGAAGCCAACTGGGCAATGGCGATGTTTGGAATAACCAGGAAAAGTGGGGGGCAGTTGGAACCTAACCACTCCTTGATGTTTGCTGAAGGAACGCCAGCGGCAATCACAATCAGGAGTTGCTTCTTGGGGTCGAGCTCGGCTTTGATGTCGGTGAGCACACGCTCTACTAACCAAGGTTTTACAACCACGCAAACGATATCGGCTGTTTTGGCAGCCTGCTGGTTGTCGGTAGTTACGTTAACACCTAACTTGGCAAACTTATCTACAACCGCCTGCGAAGGATCGCTTACGGTGATATCTTCGTTCTTGAACTGATGGCCTTTTATCAGACCTTCGACGGTAGCGCCACCCATGGCGCCTGCGCCTATTACTGAAATCTTCATAATTCCTCGGGTTTTACTCTAATCAGTCTTTCGATAAAGTCGTCGGCTTCTGCCTTGGTGAGACAGAGTGGTGGCAGCAAACGCAGAATGTTCTGACCTGCACAACCGGTAAAGCAATGCTCATGTTTGATGAGTGGCTTACGTACCATGGCGTGTGGCATGTCGAGTTCGATACCAATCATAAGACCGCGACCACGAACCTCCTTGATGTGTGAACTACCAATGTTGCGGATGCCCTCCATCAGGTAGTCGCCCACCACGCGGGCATTCTCTACCAGACCTTCGTTCTCAAATACATCGAGCGTAGCCAAGGCTGCAGCACAAGCCAGGTGGTTACCACCAAAGGTGGTGCCTAACTGTCCGTAAACAGGCTCGAACTCTGGTGAAATCAGCACACCGCCCATGGGGAATCCATTAGCGATACCCTTGGCAACGGTGATGATATCGGGCTTGATGCCTAACCACTGGTGGGCAAAGAATTTTCCGCTTCGGCCATAGCCACACTGAATCTCGTCGCAGATGAGTACGGCGCCATAACGCTTACAAGCGTAAGCCAATCCCTGAGCAAACTCTGGTGTGGCCATCTGGATACCGCCTACACCCTGGATGCACTCCAGGATAACAGCGGCTACGCCACCTTTCGACAACTCACGAACCCAGGGCTCCAAATCGTTCAAAGGCAGGAAACGTACGTGGTGGTTGTCGTTGATAGGAGCCACAATCTTGGGATTGTTGGTTACCTCGACAGCCAGACTGGTACGACCATGGAAAGCTTTCTCGCAACTCAGCACGCGGGTGTTGCCGGTTTTGAACGAGGCCAGTTTCAGGGCATTCTCGTTAGCTTCGGCACCAGAATTAATCAAGAATAACTGATAATCGTCGTAGCCTGAGATCTTGCCTAAACGCTCTGCCAGTTGTACTTGAAGCTTGTTGATAACAGAGTTAGAGTAGAATCCGATATTCTGCAACTGCTCTGTTACCTTACTAATATAATGGGGGTGTGAGTGGCCAATGCTGATAACTGCGTGTCCACCGTAAAGATCAAGATACTCCTGACCCTTGTCGTCCCACACTTTACAACCTTTTCCCTTTACGATGTTCACATCGAACAATGGATAAACGTCGAATAGTTTCATGTCGTTTCCTTTCTTTTAATTGTTAGAAAGCTGATGCTTTAAGTTTCAGTCCGGCAGTCTCGTCGATGCCGAACATGATATTCATGTTTTGTACAGCCTGACCAACAGCACCCTTCAACAGATTGTCGATAGCAGAGGTAACGAGCAACTTGTTGCCGTATTTCTCTACATGTACCAGAGCTTTGTTGGTGTTTACTACCTGCTTCAGGTCGATAGCCTTGTCGCTATAGTGGGTAAAGGCTGCATTCTTATAGAAGTCCTTGTACGCCTCGATCACATCTTCTACTGGAGCTGGTGTCTTGATGACTGCTGTGCAGAAAATGCCACGGGCAAAGTCGCCACGATAGGGGATAAAGTCGATGTCAGCATCCAGATAGCCCTGGATCTGCTTCAACGACTGACGAATCTCGGCAATGTGTTGGTGCTGGAAGGGCTTGTAGATGCTCAGGTTGTTGTTACGCCACGAGAAGTGTGTGGTGGCACCAGGCTTCTGACCGGCACCGGTTGAACCTGTGATGGCATTCACAGCCACATCCTCTTTCAGCAGATTCAGATAAGCGGCTGGCAGCAGAGCGAGTTGGATACAAGTAGCAAAGCATCCTGGGTTAGCCAGGTGCTGGGCTTTCATAATATCCTCCTTGTTAATCTCGGGCAGACCGTATACATAGTCGTGATCGCCTTTGATGCGGAAGTCCTGTGCCAGGTCGATGATTTTTACGTTTGCAGGGATGGTGTGCTCCTTCAGGAACGCTTCACTCTTACCATGACCGAAACAGAAGAATACCACATCTACCTTGTCGAAAGGCATCTCGCTGGTAAACTTCAGATCGGTGTCACCAATCATACCTTCGTGCACATCCGATACCAGATTGCCAGCATTACTTTCCGAGTTGGCAAACACAATCTCTGCTTCAGGATGGTTCAGCAACAAGCGGATGAGTTCGCCGCCTGTGTAGCCTGCTGCACCAAGTATTCCAATCTTTATCATAAAATCGGTATTTATCCGTGTAATCTGTGATTCTTATCTTTTCTCGTCCTTGTGGATGCCGTAGTATACACGCAGTGGGGTAGAGCTAACTTTGATGAAGCCCTTGGCCTCGTCGGCTGTCCAACCAGTCTGAGTCTCACCGTATTCGCCCAGTTTGCTCTTGGTTAGGTCGTTAGCACTGTCGATACCAACAGTCTCAAATCCGTAAGGACGAAGCTTCAGGATTGCTGTACCAGTAACGTTGCGCTGCGAAGAGGTAAGCATAGCCTCGATATCGGGCATCACTGGCTCCAGGTACTGACTCTCGTGCAGGAACATGCCATACCAGTTGGCAACCTGATCTTTCCAGTACTGCTGCCACTTGGAGAGCGTTGACTTCTCCAGCAGACGGTGAGCCTCGATGATGAGCTTGGGAGCTGCAGCTTCGAAACCTACTCGACCCTTAATACCGATGATGGTGTCACCAACATTGGCATCACGACCGATAGCATAGCTGGCACCAATCTCCTCAATCTTCTGGATGGCCTTCACCTTATCGTCGAATTTCTCGTCGTTTACGGCTACAATCTCACCCTTGTCGAACTGAATCTTCAGCAGTGCTTCCTGCTCCTTGGCAGTAACATGCTTCAGGTAAGCCTCTTCTGGCAGTCCCTGTGTGGGATCGAGCAATTCGCCACCACAGATACTGGTGCCCCAGATACCTACGTTATATGAGTACTTCAGTTTGGTGAAATCAGCAAAGAATCCGTGCTCGTTCAGATAGTCAACCTCTTCTTTACGAGTCAGTTTCTTATCGCGGGTCAGGGTGATAATCTCTACGCCTGGTGCCATGACGAGGAAGGTCATGTCGAAACGAATCTGATCGTTACCGGCACCGGTTGAACCATGGGCGATGGCATCGGCACCAATCTCTTTGGCATAGCGGGCGATGGCGATGGCCTGGAAAATACGCTCGCTTGATACAGAAATGGGGTAGCAGTTGTTACGCAGTACATTTCCGAAAATCATATACTTCAACGATTTCTCGTAATACTCGTGGGTTACATCGAGGGTTACATAAGCCTTAGCACCCAGTTTAAAGGCGTTCTCCTCGTTCTTCTTCAACTGCTCGTCGCTAAAACCACCTGTGTTGGCGCAGGCTGCATATACATCCCAGCCATCCTGGGTGAGTTTCATAACGGTGTAAGAGGTGTCAAGACCTCCTGAAAATGCGACTACTACTTTCTTGTTTGCCATATCTTTGTTGCTTTATATTATTTACTATTGATACTTCGTATCGAACCTTCATTATTCACTTACAGAATCAATTTTGCGTATTCTCTCCAGTACATCGTCAGAGATCTTTGCTGGCAGATGTTCTGTTGGATCGTAGAGCATCGCTGTGCAGATGCAGTATTTGCGACCTGTACGATGCAGAACGTCAACATTGCAACAACCCTCGCAACCTTTCCAGAATGCCTCGTCGTCGGTTAAGTCGGCAAAGGTCACTGGCTGGTAGCCTAATGCGGTGTTCATCGCCATTACTGCAGCACCACTGGTCAACGAGAAAATCTTGGCGTGTGGCCAACGGGTTCTTGCCAGTGTAAAAGTCATGTCCTTGATGCGCTTAGCAATATGCTTACCTCTGAAGTCGGGATGTACAATCAGTCCCGAGGTGGTTACATATTGCTGATTCTCCCAAGTCTCGATGTAGCTGAATCCTGCAAATCTACCATCTTTGGTCAGGGCGATGACAGCTTTGGCTTCCATCATCTTCTTGGCCAGATACTCATGCGTTCTCTTGGCTATACCTGTACCACGTACCTTCGCAGCCTCTGCAATGGTGTCGAGAATAGTGTCTACATACTTCTCGTGCTCAGGTCCTGCTACCAAGACTTCAATTTCTTCTTCCATGTCTTTCTTCTTTATTTCATGTTTGGCACAACATCAGTCAGGGCTTCTACCACGTCCTGATGTTTTACGCCTTCTTTAATTACAATGAATATGGTGTCATCGCCAGCAATAGTACCAAGAATCTCAGGCACATCACTGTTGTCGATGTTCCAGGCAATCGAGCTGGCGTAGCCTGGGCGTGTTTTGATGATACCCATGTTGCCCGAAAAGTTGATACTGATAAAGCCAGGTACCTTCATCATCTCACGAATGCTGTTGGGAGTGCTGACTCGCTTGTACATGGTCTCATTGGGCAGTACATACACGTAGTTGCCACTCATCGAGGCGGCTTTAGCAACCTTTAGTTGCTTCAGGTCGCGACTCAGTGTGGCTTGCGTCAGTTTGAAACCTTCCTTCTGGAGGGCGTTCAACAATTCGTCCTGGCTTCCTAACTGCTGACTTGATATGATCAGTCTCAGGGCTTCTAATCTGTTGGTCTTTACTTTCATCTCAGTATATTTATTCAGAAATCGGTTGCAAAATTATACAAAATTTCGCAACCGACCAAATATTTCTGCATATATTTGCAAATTTTACCGTTTCAAATCGAATCCAACACGCACGCCATCGTAATTTTTGCTCAAATCGCCAATTGTTTGCAAATCTTTGTTACCGCTCATGGCCGACATGGTCTGAAGAACAGTCAACAGCTTCTTGGCTTCGAACAGGATTGAAATACCGTTAGCCTCCTTCTTGGCATAGCAGTTCATCGAGAGCAGTAATCCTTTTAATGATATTTTCTGTGTAGCCTCGTCGAAAGTGTATTTGCCGTTGAATGGGGTGCCGGCAATTTTTGAAGAGAAGGTGCCATCTTCGTTAAAGGTAATATAGGTGTTATTGGCAGAGAGACCAACCTGCTGATAGTAGGGGAGTAGTTTCTCTTCGATCTGTACGGCTGCAACTTCACCACCAGCTTTGGCCAACAGGTTCTCGCTGGTAAATGCGCAGCCAGGACCGGCATACTTCCAGGTGGCAATCAGATTTTGTTGTTTTACCTTATCAAGACCGATAACACTTGTGATGGCATTAACTACACCAGTACCATTGGTCATGGCGCCAAGTACCTGTCCCATATTGCCGCAGCTTGTCATTGCGATGCATGCCAAAGCAGCAATTCCAACCATTACTTTCTTCATTTTACTTTTTTCTTTTTTACGGTTTTACTTCTTTTGTTAATGCAAAAGTACGCTAAATCCCTTAAACAACAAAACAATTATCAGAAATTAACGTAGCAAGGGAGATGGAAGGGAGATGGAAGGGAGATGGAAGGGAGATGGGAGGGAGATGGAAGGTCGTATTTCTGGTCTCTATATAATATATAATAATGTGAAGCCGTTTTTGCGATTGATATTCGTCAAGAGCAACCAAAAAAATGCATGAAAAATGAAAATTTCTCTCGAAAAGTTTTGGTAGTTTCAAAAAAAGCAGTACCTTTGCACCCGCAAATCAGGAACACCACCTGACAAACACTAAAAGAAAGAGTTCTTTGAAAGATTTACATAGACAGAAGTAGTACAAGAAGCAAGTACTTTTCGAAGTACTTGGGTAAATGAACAAACCGTTTCAATTTCTTGAATTTGGATAGTTGTTCTGAGACAGATAACTTCTAGTTAATCTAGTTTTTCTAGATTATCTAGTAAAAGATACAAATTTTTACAATGAAGAGTTTGATCCTGGCTCAGGATGAACGCTAGCTACAGGCTTAACAC
>NZ_JHXD01000036.1 GCF_000687715.1 Xylanibacter ruminicola Ga6B6 | reverse complement strand
TCAAAGTCCTGACCGCTCTCATCCGCGTAATCCAGCAGTATGTTAGCATAGCGTATTAACTGCTCAGCACCCAACACCCTGATATCCACCGCACACCCCGTAAGGTGGTTACTGCCAGCTACCCCGCCAACCTTCTTATTCAACTGCGGACTGCGATACCCAGAGTTTATGTGGATGGGCTCCTCGCCCACTCCATATTTCTCATTATACCGTTTTCTTAACTCTTCAAGCCAGATGCAAACCCGCTTCAAGTTCGCAATCGCCTCATGGCTGGGAATGTTATACACCTCAGGATGATTACTCTTGGTGAACTCTCCCAACTGGAAATGTTGGGAGAGTCTTGCGTTACTGTTTAACTGTACTATCTGTTCCATTCTTACTTTTTTCCTTCGGTAATTAATGCTTTTTTAAAACTGTGTTCTGTTTCCTGTGTCACATACTCACGATAAATCCAACTTCGAATCATCTTCTTAGTATGGTAGGTATCAGTGCTGTACCCCTGTTGCTGTCGCACGCGCTTAGCATCATCGAGTGTGAAATTAGTAGGTAACATCACTAACAGATTCTGCGGTCCGCGTTTTGAGGTCTGAATATCATCATCAGCATGCCGTATCAAGTCGCCAAACACCGTCATCTTAATATACAGATCGTAGAACAAACTCCATCTGCAGAATGTCTCAATCGACTTTTCCCATTTCATGCCGTTGGCAGCATACAGCAAACAAGCTTTACGGAAAGCGATTACCAACGCACGGTGCGAAAGGTTGTCGAACACCCTATCCTGCGACAGTCGTGCGAAATCAGCACATTCGTCTTTCAACTTTCTGGCCAGTTTCCTGGCTTCCTTGCAGTCGATGGTGCCCGTGGCCTGCTTCAGATTCTCGATATACGGCTTCAATGCGGCGTCATATTTCTCGTCGTAGGTACCAAACACCGATATCTCAGCGCCAATCTCCTCTTCAGGTATGGTTGCCAGACAAAGGCGCGATATCGGACCGTCGGTCAGCACATAGCGAAAGTACTTTATCGCCTTGGCCGTTGTGGTGTTGGCATTCCAGTTAAGGTGTAAACTACCCGATCCCATCACGCTCTGCGTACCAGCACGGTCGGTACCATAGTCGTTACCCTCGTCGTCGCACAGTTTAAGGGTTGTAAACTGGTTGCCTCTACCCGTCGAACCCTCAATTTTATCCCACTGCTCCAGCTCGTTGATACGCACATAGAGCGGTGCGCCTTGCGCTTCGTCCATTCGCTGTACCAATGCAGCTTTTGTAATATCGCTCTTAATCGTCTGGATAATCAAGTCGGCTGGGCGCTGTGGCTTCTGTTTGTTAGATGCCTTCGAGTTGAATTCATCATTAAACTCCTTCAAGCGCTTGCGGTTCTCCTCGTCGCGTGCCTTCATATCCGCAATAATGCGCGTAAGCGGTTGCTTGGTACACGAATCTTTACCCGTACCTGTACCTGCCACTATCAGGCAGTTTGCGCGCAGTTCGCGCACCTGATTATCAATGTACACAAAGTTCAGCTTCTTGGGGTATGCCATCAGTCCGGGGAACATGGCCTGCGCCACAGTTGCCTTATATTTATCAGGTGTGTTACAGGTAACCGCCTTTACCAGTTTGGGCACATCCTTAGGTATCGCTGGCGGCGTTTCGCTGGCAAACAGTTTGGTTAGTTCGTGCATAGGGGTGTTCGCGTCCAATTCAAGTGTTGGTTGGGAGCTTTCGTTTTCTTTCAGTCTTCGACTTTGGGTAAATATCCCCTCCTGATCTTTCGTCAACTTCTGCGTAGGATTATAATACTTATCATAAAAGTCAGCCACGCACGCCTGGATATTCTCATCCGCCCAGTGTTCAGGCATCAGTTCCGCCAAAGCCCCGTTAGCCTCTTCCTTACTCAGCAATTGGTTAGCACCACTCAGGAATATCTTCACCGCATTATGCCTGCCACCAATATCCGTAAAGTCCGATTTCTCCAGTCCCTTCGCCTTCAGCACCGCCTCCATCACAAACCTCACCCGCTCATCAACGGTTTTATTTTGGCACGAATTACACGAATTATCACGAATTTTGTTTTTGTCCTCTGTAGCATTATTAATTAATTCGCGTAAATTCGCGAAATTCGTGCCTAATTCTTCTAACCACGGTTTATAATGCTTCCTTGCTTTCTTAGCCCCAGCCGGCACCTGCTCTTCACCTTTGCGCTCACGCTCTTTCAGGCGCGCATATTCCGCCTCACACTCCTCGGCCGTCATGGGTTCTTCAAACAGCTCATCGTTCAGATAAAGTAAATCATTTTCATCGCCACTGGTCGAGAATACCACCCTTTGCAAATCATGCACATTGGTGTCCATTTCAATCTGTAGGATAGTAGCTATGCGCACCTGGTTCTCTAAAATGGTCGTGCCGGGCAGTCGCTTGCAAACCAGATGGTATCCCCCACTCGCGCTTTTCTCCAGCAGCATCAGGCCAATCTCGTCTTTCTTGGCCAGAATCTGCTGCGCCATGGCCGCACTTTGTTCGGCATCGTAGCAGTCCACATCATGGAAAAAGTAGCTACCAATGCTTTTGCATCCCGCCAAAACCGAACTGTTCAGCACACCAATATTGTACGCAAACTGCACCAGTTGTGCCTTGGCTTTCTCGTCGCCTTTACGGGCTTTTGCCAGATTGTCCAGGTTCTCCTTCGTGTTTCTCAGCGCTATAAAATCTTCACGATTCTTTACCAGATAAGCAAACTTCTTTCCCTTATTTACAATGCGGTAAATCATTTACTAAATCCTTTCTTTACAAGGTAGTTAATTACTTGGTAAATGCCCTTGCGCAAGATGGTAGGCAACTTGGCACGCAGCGCGTTAGGCACCACAAACGTTACACGATCAAAGCCATCGGCACCAAACGACAGACTGGCATAACATCCTTGATATACAGGCTTACGGCGCAGACGTTTGCTTCGTATAAACTCAAACGATCCGTTGCACAGCAGCTGCCCTACACCGCGACCACGGAATGCTTCCACTTGTCCTACACTCGGATTATCTGGCAAAAACTGCACATAATCCATTTCCAAATCACTCTTTGTAACGGCCATCATGCCGTTAACAGTTACTGTCTTGTTTAATTTGTTATTTGTTTTCATTTGTTTTTTGAGTTTTAAAGCGAGAAGAAGTTTCGGATTCCTTGGCCATTTACTCGAGAATATCCTCCTCAGCCTCAACTCAAAAAATTAGTAATAATATGAAACTAAAATCTTATTCGCTCCAGTACTTTCTATCCAACCATTCTACTAGATAACCCTCTCTGATGCTCCACTCACCATTCTCGGTAATGTCGATATCGTACTTCTTCAGGATAGCGCAGAACTTATCAAGCACCTTGCGTCGCCAGGCATACGCGTTCTCGTCATTTTTAACCTCATTAGGATTGATAGGCGTCTGGTTATATGCCTTAACGCACTCTCGGGCACAGTTCACATAGTCTTCGTTAAACTGGTGACCTATAAAGCCATACAGCATATCAATCATATAGGCCTCTTCGCATTCCAAAACTCCAAGCACTCTATTACCCTTCTCGTAGTGTTCCCATGCTTTGGTAAGCCCTTTGTACAGTTGCTCCAGGTATTTCAAGCAGTCCTCAACGCTCGATTCCTGGCAAATATGAACCCCATGTACACACTGGGCCAGATGATCCTGCATAGGCAGCCAGTCGAAGTCGATTGCCTTGTCAATCTGGTTGTGTCTCACTGTCTCCAGCATCATACATGTACTGCGGAGGTTCATCTCCATTGCTTTAATTGCTTCGTCTAAATACATAACTTTTTAAATTTTTAATGTTTAACTTTTACCATTTCGTTCGCGATAATGTCCATAAAAACCTGCCCGTTGTGTTCGTGGGTTCTGAAGCTCATGCTACAGGCTACCAGATCCCCCTCGGTCCACTCGATGGTGGCCAAACTGCCCAGGGCCGTTACCACAAAGCTGTCCTCATACTTGCCGCCCAACATCTGCAGTACCAGTGTACGCTTGTCAAGCACGCCGTTCTCACTTTTCTCACTCTGCACGGTAGTCATTGCACCGCACTTCTTCACTCTTAAAATCATTGTGTTCATAATTACTTTTACATTTTAAATTGTTAAACAAATTGTTGCATTTTATCATTTTTACATTTTTAAATTTCCATCCAAATGCTTCCGTATTTAGCTTGGAATTCCTCTCTTACCTCTTCGATACTTTTGCGAGTAATATGGTACCCCATATCTATCGCTTGCTGTTCTTCAGCTCTTACATCAGCCAGGTATCTCAGATACTCTATCCGTTTAACGCGGCCTTCTATTCTTATTCTGTTCTCTGCCATCGTTAAATCAGTCGGTTCATCAGTTTCCCAAATCCCGTGGTTACCATACCCTGCTCCTCGCCTATCCACTTGTAGCACATCTCTAGAGCGGTATCAACCGAGTAGCAACCCGTAGTGTGTAGCACCTTTGCACAGATAAAACTGAGCATGTCTTCAACCATTTCCAGTTGCACATCTTCATTAAACCCAAGTAGCATTTCATTAAGCTTTTCGCTTAGTTCCTGACTCACCTGCTGGTCTAGCAGATCCTTCACGTCGAGTGCATAGCTGTCGATGTCCTGATCACAACTAATTTCACCCTCAATCACCTTAATCGGTACAGTAAAGTAACCGATAATGTTCATTTTCTTTTTCATTTTTAATACTTTAATTTTTAAATCTTATCAGACGACTATCATCTGATTTCCGAGGACAAAATTAGACAAAAAAAAACAGCGACGGAAGTAAAATTCCATCGCCGTAAAGCTTTCGTGAGATCTGCGTAAAGTTTTGGTGATTCTCGTGAGATTTTGCCCGAATCAGGCCATTTTTTCGTGAGTTTTCGTGAGATCTTCGTGAGATTCTTCAAGTTCCAGAAAACTTATCACTTGCATCGCCCTATTTCGGCAAGCATAGAAACGATTAAAGTTCTTATATGGAGAGCTTATAGGCGTCCATTCTTCTACAGGCTTCCTGAAGCATCCATCGTCTAAACGTTGAATCTCGTCGTATTTTGGCTGAGGCGCATGGTCGGGCAACGCCTCTTTTATGATCTTACAGAAGCCCCTATAGTCCTTATCATCTACCACATGATACTGTACAAGCGGACGGTAAAACGAGAACCAGTCGCGTATTATTTTCACATCAGGGCCTAGCTGTTTTATCACCCACTGGGCATGCTTCAGCGAAACCACCTTTGGTTTCTTTACCAATCTCTTGGCATCTTTTGTGAGTTTGTTTGCCTCGCTATACTTTAAGCTTGGAGCGTTACTGATATAACGCATTATCCTGGCTAATAATTTAGTATCATCTCTATCACTGATACAGATGGGCTCAACACCTTCGTTTTTCGATAGCAACCACTTATTGCCCTCGTCATCCTCGTAGTAAAATCTTACCATCTGTTTACCGGCTACGCTGGCAAGTACCACATTGCCGTCGTCAGGATCGTCATCATACACCATAATAAGTATGTCACCTTTACGAATGCCAGCGGCAGACATCGAATCGTCGATCATCGAGATACCCGTCATCGGAAATAATGGCAACACTTCTAGAGGTAGCATCAGTCGTTCTTCGAACGATTCATGCGCCGCACAGCCAAAGCCATCGTCGTCATCCTGCGGCATATAGCTGAATTCAGCATCACACACTTGGGGATTCCACCCCTCTTTCTTTAATTTGTCAAGCAATACTGCGCCACCCTCGTTTAATGGGTGGCATTTCGGTTGACCTTTAATTTCTTCAGTCATTTTTAATTCCGTTTTAAGTTATTATATCCTGATTGTCGGGGGACAAAAGTAATCAATTTAAAAGAATTAACAAAACTTTTTTCCGATTTATTGCTGATAGTCCCAAAAAAGTATTATATTTGCACCGTTGAAAAAATATTTATAGTTAAGGTTTAAGTTGATTAACATAAACAGTTTTTAAGTAATACGAGGAGCCAACAGTGATGTTCGCTCCTCGCTTTTTTTGTGGGTTAATCTTGTCTAAAGCTTTCTATTTAACTAAGCTTTTGAAGAACAGTTCGTCTACAGTATCATACAATATCTTCTGTTCATCTTCAATACCTTTTTTTTGTTCTTCACTCATGTCGTTTTCATTCATGAACGTTGTAAAAAGTATCAGAAGTGTACCTACGTCATCTGGAATCAAATTACCCTCCTCATCTTTAGCATCTTCAAAAGAGGTTTGAGCAAAGCAAACACCATCTCGTACTTCGTACACGTGAGAGTTAAATCTACCATGCTTTTTATAGTTTCTATTTATCCTCTCGTTCATCCTTGTTGGCGTAATAACCTTATTCCTACACGAATACATACATGCTATTTCTTCATGTGATAAAGCATCATTTTTCAGGAAACGTTTGTTATACTGCTCCAAGAAATGATACGTATACAAATGAATCTGTTTTAATTCAGTTATTGCACCATCCGGTTTTAAGTATTTGCCTGTCAAAGCTCTGATTATGGCTACAACTTCATCTGTATCAACTATACAATAATGTATATTTGTAGGACTTTGAGCGTTTTCAGGAAATTCTGCGTAATAACACAGATTATATGTGTTGCAAGATTCAGGAACAGTATATTTACAGATACGCCATGCAGGGAACTTAAGTTCTTTCTCAAGTTCCTTGACCACCTTTGGCATCATATATTTTGTTCTATACTTTACCCTAGGAAGGTCATATTCAAATGCATTATATATCTCCCTGCAATTCATATTTTCAACTTACAGAATTATTCCACTCCGTATGGTTTGGCCGTTTCGGCTGCCATTGGGAGCTGTTCTTCGTAATCGTCATACCTTATCTCTTTATGTTCAGGCATCTCCTGTACCGTATAGGACAGCTTAGAAGAACCGTTCTTCTTGTAATTCTCTACCTGGTCGAGTACTTTCTTAAACACCTCATCATCCCACTCGGGTGGATAACCTTCCTTATAAATAAGTACAGTCAACTGCGAGGCAAGTTTATTCTTCAAGTTGTCGTTGTTCAACCAATCTGCATAAACAGCGGTATCATCAATCAGCAACTTAATCTTCTTGGCTAATTCGATGCAACGATCATCAGGATATTCAAACTGGTGAGTATCTCTAACTTCGGTAAGCACATCAAAGAATGCCTTTTCCTCGAAGGTAATGCCCAGTTCTTTAAACTTCTCGCTATCAACCTTTAGGTCTTTTAGTATCTGTTGCAGCCTATCTGTAAGCGAGTTAATCTTATCATCTACAATGTTCACAACACCATCTACCACACCTTGGGTTACCTGGTTAGTAAAGGTCAACTTATCGCGAGTATTATAGTCGTCGATAACCTTTTCAAGCATTATTTGGAACTTTTCTGCTTGTATTTTATTGGTTTTGCGATAAGCCTTGATGGCTTTTGCTACCAGCTTGCATAATAGCTGGAACTTGGTAAAAGGCATCTTTACATCGTCCAACTCCTGTACAAAAGTATCTCCAAAGATGTTTTCTTCCTTACCATCTTCAAAGAACTTCTCTACGCCGCTGGCTAATATAGCTTCCTTAACCATCTGCTCTATATGTTTGTTCATGCTTTCTACATCGTGTTCGGTAGCAGTCATCTTCGCTACGTACGAGCAGATTCCCATCATACACTGGCACCACATAACTTCGTCATCAGGCAAGATACCAGCAGGACTACAGATATTAAAGGCAGAGCGCAGACGTTTTACATGCGCCTTAAAGCGTTTTATAAACGAAACTTCACCCCTTTTCTCAATACTATTAGCCAGGATATACTCTGCAGCAGTCTGCAGAAACTGCAGTCGCACTAGGTCCTTGTCGCCAAAGAATGGGTCGAAATCCAATTTGGCAAGCATCTCTTTCAGTATCTGCAATTCGTTCTGCAATACGCTATGAGCAATATCAAGGTCTTCGGCAGGTGGCACTTCGCCACCATATCTCTTCATCGCTTTTTTCATCTCCTCGCGTATGCCGATATAATCGATAACGAAACCATATTCCTTATCCATAAACTTACGGTTAACACGCGATATAGTTTGAATCAATGTATGCTTAGAGAGTGGTTTATCATTATAAAGCAATGTAAGACTTGGGACATCGAAACCGGTAACCCACATATCTACTACAATCGCAATGCGGAAGTTTGATTTCAATGACTTGTACTCTGTGTCCAAGAATTTACGATACTCCTTGCTGGCACCACCACCCAATAATTGATAGAGTTCCTTCTCATCATCCTTATCGGTGGTCATCACCATGTTTACAAATGCCACATCGTGCAATTTCTCTTTCTCGTCGGCTGTTAGCGTCAGTTCATTAAGTGCCTTCTTCTTCTCAAACCAGATAGGCATCAGTTCGCGCATCTTTTTGTAGAGTTTGAAGGCTGTAGGACGATCGATACAGGTAATCATTGCTTTCTGCAAACGGTCGATACCCTCAGTACGCTTAATATAATCGACTATAATATCATTAGCCACGCGCTCAATTACATCATCGTCGCCGATAATTACCTGCATGCTGGCCATAGCAGCCTTACTCTTGGCAATATCTTCGGGAGTAGCACCTTCGTCGGCGCACATTTTATAATATGCCTCTACCTTTTCAGCCTGTTCCTTGTTCATGAACACGCGAGCCAATCGGGGATCGTATTTAATAGGTACAGTGATACCATCTTCTTCTGATTCCTTCATGGTGTATTGGTCAACCACCTCTCCAAACACATGCACCGTCTCATCGATTGGTGTCCCTGTAAATCCTACATAAGTGGCATTAGGTAGCGCATCGCGCAAGTATTTTGCAAAGCCATATGTAACCTTAGCGCCTGGATTGTCATCATTTTGGTTTATAACAAGGCGAGTACCAAGATTATTCTGAGTTCTATGAGCCTCATCACTCATACATATCACGTTACTGCGTTCAGTCAGTAGCCCTGTTGATTCAGCGAACTTCTGTATAGTTGTGATATATACTCCACCCGATTTACGTAAAGTCATCTCGGTAGCGAGTTCTTGGCGACTCTCAAACACCTTAACAGCCTCATCTTCAAGGAATCGTTTTGAGCGTCCGAACAGTTTGCCACTCTGGGTTTCCAAATCCTCACGGTCGACAATAATCAGGATAGTAGGACTACCTAATTGTGTTTTACAGCGAAGTGCTAACTGACGTGCCAAAAACAGCATAGTATAGGTTTTACCACAACCTGTAGCACCAAAATAAGTACCACCTTTACCATCGCCACCTACACTACGCAGATGTGCCAATATATTATCTCTCAACTTACGAGTTGCAAAGAATTGGGGATAGCGACAAACCACCTCGGTAGTATCATCTTCTTTTGATGGATCAGGGAAATAAACATAATCGCGAAGAATCTCCAGGAGTCTTGTTGGCGACAATGCACCTTTTACAAGAGTCTTTAAGGTGTCAAGACCTTTGCCGGCTTTATCCTCGTTATCAACCTTCTTCCACTCATAATAGAATTCAAATGGCGTAAATGGCGTACCCAAAGCATTCTTTGCACCATCACTTATTACAGCTATAGCACAGAATCTTAGCAGCGATGGGATATCTCTCATATATCTGGTACATATTTGTCTATGTGCATCTCGCACAGTAGCATTAGCTTTTGTGGGATTCTTAAGTTCGATGATGCAGACGGGAATACCGTTCACGAAAAGCAGAATGTCAGGACGGCGATTTTCCTGACCTTGTTCCATGACAAATTGGTTGACACAACGGAAGATATTACGATTTGGATGCTCAAAGTCGATGTACTCCATACGGAAAGGAGTATCACGATTGTCGCTATAGGTAAAGTCGTAGCCATCACGATATAGCAGGAAGGCATTCTGACAGGTATAGTAGTCGTTCTGGCCACCAACATTCCTGAGGTTTGCCACCACGTTATCCATCTCAGCCTCTGTCAGTCCTTTCTTGGCATACTGAGCATTGAGGAATGTTCGTAAATCTTCTTCAATCAGAGGGTCTGTGAACTTACGATGCAGTTCATCGCCAAAAGTATACTGCCACTGGGCTTCTGTTAGCAGCTCAATGGTAGCCTCCTCAAACTGGCTTTCGTAATACTTTCCGTTTCTATTCATCCTTCTCTATATCAAAATAAACATATCGTTTCAGGTTTAACATTATTCCCTGATAATCTTCTAAACTCTGTTTGTAGTTTCTTAAGACGAGTTTTAAATCCTCATATTTTGCATTCGGATTGTCATCATTTTCTAAAGCCCAATTCTTCTCTGAAAGTTGATGATATATATCGAGAGACTTTGATAATGTAATAAAAGTAATTTGATTTAAATCGCTTCTAACCAATTTTAGTTCATCAACACTCTCCTTTATCATTGAACTATTGAGCCGCATCATTTTCCATATTGCAGGATTAATTTCAATTATTCCATTTACAGGTTTTTCAACAATAATACTATCAGCAAACTCACTATCGTAATTATCAGAAGGTTTTTTATCTTCAAAAACCGTTTTTTCTATCATCTTACTATACTGATAGATAATTTTTACTGGAGCATATGCTATCTGGTAATCCTCCAACATCTCTGATGCCATTGATAGATAGTCATGATAATAATAGAATATAAAAGCAGAAATATAGCCAATAGAGAAAGTACTAAGAATAAACATCAATGCATAAGTAGCTACCGCTCCCCAGCCGCTATACATATAACCATTAAAAGTATAATACGCTATAAATGCTGCTGATACTATAGAGAAAAGCACGGCGAAACATAGCAGAGTCCAAGCTTTACTATGTTTACATTTAATATCCTCTTTTACGAGTTTTAGGCACTCTTCTCTTGTCTTTTCCATATTACGCCTAAATTACATTAATTCCCTTTGCCAGACATTGGTTATTTTTGCTTATTTTTCCATTTTTTTATTAAAGTAATAGAAAAATATAATACCAATGGGAAGAGAATACAATAAAACAACAACTCTGTAACATCGTAGAATCTAGCATCAAACATTTTTGTCTGATAAAAATATTCTGAAGTATATGTAAATGGGAAAAAGAAATTTTTACAATATAAGTTCAAATAGTTTTCAACATATTCTTCTCCAAAGCAAAAAAGTATAATATTAATTATCAACCATAAAGTATAAATGCTGGTATTTTTTTTGTTTTTGCTTAGAAAATTAATGATGATGTTCTGATTAGATTGACCACTATCAGAAGGAAAGGTACAAACATCTTTATTTGCTTGAACATTATCATTGCTGGATTGACGACAGCCACAATGCTGACAAAACTTAGAATTCTCAGGAATTTCTTTTCCACATTCTTTGCAATACATAACGATGGGTTTTAATTATTTATAGTATGTTGTATCAGAGCAGGGCAAACCTCTCGTGAAAGACGGTCTGCTTCTGCTGCTATTTGCTTAGCCTCATTAGCGCACTTGTAGATATTTACAATTGCACGTTGAACATCAGGCGGGGGTAAAGGAATCTCTGTACGCTTCATATCTTCAAACGAGAATGCCTCTCTTGCACTTCCCCATGAATTAAATCGAGCGTATCTGTCAAACTCAGAACGACAGAACCAGAGATAAAGGAACTCTGGAACAGTCTTATCTTCATCTTTTACTTTGAAGGTGATATATGATGAAGAAACAATATAATCCCTCTCATTAGGATTCAATGATAATGTTATTTTGTCGCTATTTCTTGAAGTAATAGTAACATAACAGAAAGTGCCATGCTTGAATATTTTGTACGGAGTAAGCTTAACTCCATCCATATTAGCTTTTGTATCGATAATCTTTTTCTCAATACTTATACCTCTTACATCATCAATATTGTAAATCGAATCTTTATTTCTCAAATCGTATTCCTCTATATAAGGCCCTATCTCTTGAAGAGGGTATTTATGCTTCAACTCCTGTATATAGCTTTGGCACAGCTGCATCAACGGAGCAGCTTTAGCTTCGTTCTGCTCTTTGATTTCTCTCAACGCCTTCCAAGCATTCACCACTTTCTCTTGTTCTTTTGCCGAAGGAAGTGGAATATAAACACGTTGCATATCTTCCCAATTAAAGAATTCTGTGGCACTCCCCCAAGAATGGTAACGAACTAAACGGTCAAATTCATCACGGAGGAAAAACAGGTATAAATATGTCGGGTTTAAAATACTTTCATCAGAAACCTTAAAATGAACGTAATCCTCTGTGAATATATAAATAGAGTCGGTATTATTAAAACCTAAGCCCAAACGTTCACCATTTCTTGTCGTTCTTCGGTTAAATACAAAATGGTTCTTGCTTACGACATGAAATGTAGAAAGATTTCTACCAGTCATGTTAGCTTTTGTCTTCTGTATAAGCTTTGTATTAGAAACACCTCTGACGGCGTCTAATCCATAGGTCAATGCTTCGTTTCTATCGTCGCACTGTTCTATATAATCCCCTAACCTAACTATTCTTATCTTACTTCCCATATCCCAATACCTTAAATGCATCAATCAAAGCAGATTCGTTATCGTCCCAACGCTTTTTGAGTGCATCAAACTGCTCACTCATCTGAGTCAGAGCTGACTGATAATCCATTTCTGTATCATGATCAACGAACTCTATATAACGACTGGGAATCAAGGAGAAGTCTTTCTCACGGATTTCATCTATATTGGCAGCATAGTATAACTCTGGCTTTGCATAGTTCTTAGAACCAGTCGTAGCCCAATCAAAGTATATCTTACATACTTCGGTAATCTGCTCTTCCGACAGTTTTACATACTTTTTCTCGTAGATGTTTTCACTCCAAGTACGGAGATCGACAAACAGGATTTCACCCTGTCGGTTACGGAGCATACGTCCATGACGAGGGCCACCCTTCTTGTTGTTGTTCAGAATCCAAAGAGTTACACTGATGTCTGTTGAGTAGAACATCTGGCGAGGTAATACAATAATAGCTTCTACCTTATCATTCTCAATCAACTTCTGACGTATATCTTTTGCATCATCATCATCGAGTGCACCATTAGCCAGCAAAAATCCTGCTACACCATTATCCTTATCAAGCTTATTCAGCATGTGGAGTATCCATGCATAGTTAGCGTTGCTAGTTGGTGGTACTCCATAACCTTTCCATCGTGGATCGTCATCAAAATCACTATAATCAGCGTATCGCTTCAAATTGAATGGTGGGTTAGCCATAATATAATCCACCTTTATATCCTTATGCTGGTCGTTGCTAAAGGTAGAAACAGCACGCTCACCAAGGTGGTAGCTGATACCACGAATGGCAAGGTTCATCTTAGCCAAGCGATATGTTGCAGGCTCTGACTCCTGACCATAAACATTAACTGCCTGGGTATTGCCACCATGCGCCTCGATAAACTTGGTAGCCTGTACAAACATACCGCCAGAACCGCAGCATGGGTCGTAAACAGTACCATCAAAGGGTTCAATCAGAGCCGCAATCAACTCTACGATGCTATGTGGCGTATAGAACTCGCCCTCCTCCTTATCAGCATTAATAGAGAATGCCTGCAGGAAATACTCATATACTCGACCTATCAAATCGTGTTCAACAAAACGTTTGGGATCAATCTTCTCAATCTCATCAACTACACTCTTCAGCACACCTGCCTCCAATTGTGTTTTGGTGAATATCTGCTGAGGAAGTGCATTCTTAAGCTTTGGCTCATTATCATCAAGCTGTTTGATGGCAGTATCGAATGCTACAGCCATACTGGTTGAAGGAGTAAGAATCAGCTTATCCCAAAAGGTTTCATCACTCAAGAAGAATACACCATCCTGCAAATAGTGCTGGGGGCGCTTCAGCTGCATCTCGATGAATCCTTCGTCATCAATACCCTGCTCCTTGAAGCTCTTACGAATCTTCTCCTGCTGATCTTTAAAACGTTCACCAATAAACTTTAAGAATACCAATGTGAGCAGCATATCGCGCTTATCAGTCATAGCAGCCCTACCCCTCAAACTGTTTCGACAGTTAAAGAGAATAGTCTCCAAAGTTTCCTCCTTAGCGGGTTTTATTGTTTTCTTTGCCATATTTTATCGTTATCTTAACAATCTCTGTGAATGTATTTAAATATATTATTCTATTCTTCTACAGGGTAAGTTTCATCGTATATCTCACTCAACAAACGGTCGTTATAAACCCAATATGAGCCAGGTGCCACATACCATTTCGAACCTTTAAGGTCTCTTGTAACAGCACTTATTGCCATTTCTTCGTTGTTATACAGAACAGTTCTATCTGTATAAACTGAGATGGTAATATTGGGATCTTCTTTCCAATGCAGTACATCTCCCTTTGCCATACCCATCTTGTAAAAGTTCAATGGCGGGCGGTGCTCTTTTGCTTTTGTTGATGCATCCTTATCTTCTTGAGTAAGGTCATTCTGAATTTCATCAGTCACCTCAGCGGTAACGTCGGTATGATGGAACAATTCGAGAATAGCTTTTGCTTGTACAACCTGAATTCGGAAGAATTCCCTATTCTTATTAACGCGCTGAGGTTCAAAAGCTGTATGGAGTGCTTTCTCTATCTTAGCACAATCTTTAATATCAACCTTACAAGCAAACTGGCACTCAAATGGCGCAGGGACTCCTGTAGTATAGAGTTCGCGCATTCGCTTCTCTATATCCTCTTGGGCCGTCATGCCAATCTTTACCAAACCTGGCATATATGGGTTAGAAAGTAGGTAAACTATTCCATACTTCATATTCATTCAATTGTTGATTTGCATGCAAAGATAGCACAAATCTTTGATTTAGCCAAATTTTGTTGGGAGAAAAGTGACACAGGAAACAGAAACAGTTTTAAAATCGCGAGGGGATGTATAGAATAGTGTAATTATTACGATTATTATTTATATTTTATATAATATATATATTATATAAAATATAATCTTCAGAATGGCTTGATAAGTGGGCTTAAAATAAAAACTGTTTCTGTTTCCTGTTTCCACTTTTTATTCACCTTCATATTTTAACAATTCATTAACAATTAATATTTCAATATATGACGAAAATTTCGTACCTTTGCATTGTCAAGATAAAGATAGAGATGATGCTCCCG
>NZ_JHXD01000035.1 GCF_000687715.1 Xylanibacter ruminicola Ga6B6 | reverse complement strand
ACTTTGCTCGTGCAATGCTATCTACCGTCAAAACGGATGAGATAGATGCCCGTCTGATTGCTCTCTATGGAGAGAAAATGCAACCTGCGCCATACAAGCTCCGCAGTGATGCCATTCTCACCTTAAAGCAGAAGCGTACAGTCATCCGCCAGCTCAAGAAACAACTCATTGCCACAAGGAACCTCAAAGGCTCCATGGAGGTGCTGCCGTTCTTTGATGCCAAGTGCAAGAAGTCTATTGACAAGACCATTGCTTTCCTTGAGAAGCAGATCAAAGACCTAGAAGAAGATCTTACATCTCTTGCCAAATCTGAATACAAGAAGCAGATGGATTTACTCACCTCTGTAAAAGGCATAGGTATAACGCTTGCAGCTGCACTCATCATGGCCACTGGCGGCTTCACTTACTTTGATAATGCCAAGCAACTCACCCGTCATTTGGGATTGTCGCCGACTTATCAGCAGTCCGGTACTTCAGTCAATTTCAAAGGTCACATCAACCGCAACGGGGACTCTTCTTTAAGGAGTCAGCTCTATGTGGCAGCATTCGCATCTCTGAGATGCAACACTGAATGCAGAGCCTGTTATGACCGTTTGCGGTCTAATGGCAAGCCTGGAAAAGTCGCTGTCATAGCTGTGGCTAACAAACTCATCCGTCAGGCTTTTGCCGTTGTCACTCAGGAGAAACCCTATGTTGATGGTTACATATCTTCAAAAAAGTAACTCCTGAATTTTTCCAAAGTGCATCAGGTTAGAAAATCTTATACCAGAAAACACCGAGGGGTGTGGGGGCGAGAAGCCCCCATGAGAGGGTACGAATCAGCACTAAGTGCTAATTATCGTTAACTATTTTCATTTTCTTTATTACAGTTCATATCTTCCTATTTTTCTTCAAACAATGTTCGGTTTGTAATCGATCGGCCCAGCGTAACCTCGTCGGCATATTCCAGCTCGTTGCCCACGGCTATACCTCGGGCAATCACACTTACCTTTATGCCTGTAGGTGCCAGCTTGCGATAGATGTAGAAATTGGTGGTGTCGCCCTCCATGGTTGGACTCAGGGCTAATATCACCTCCTGTACCATGCCCTCGGCCACACGCTGTATCAACGAGTCGATCTCGATGTCGGCTGGACCCATGCCGTCCATGGGCGATATCACACCGCCTAGTACGTGGTACAGGCCGTTGAACTGTTGGGTGTTCTCAATGGCCATCACATCCTGTATGTTCTCAACCACGCATACCGTTGTTTGGTCGCGACGCTGGTCGGCGCAGATGGGACAGATGTCGGTATCGCTGATATTGTGACACACCTTGCAGTATTTTACGCCACTCTTCAGCTCGTTTACAGCCGCAGTAAACTGTGTTACGTCGCTATCGTCCTGGCGCAACATCCAGAGCACCAGGCGTAGGGCGGTTTTCCTACCGATGCCAGGCAGTTTAGAAAACTCCTGTACGGCCTTTTCGAGCAGTTGCGATGGGTATTGTTGTTGTATCATATCTCCGAAAGTTCCAGCCAGCGCATGCTCTTCTCGTCGAGTTCGTCGTTAAGCACGGGCAGACGCTTGCTCATTGTTGTTATTTCGTCAACCGATGTGGTGCCACCACAAAGGGCTTCTTCTATCTGTTTCTTCTCGGCCTCGAGTGCCTCGATGTCCTTTTCCAGCTGCTCCAACTCGCGTTTCTCCTTGTAGGTAAGCTTTCGCTTACCGCTGCTGGCGACATCGCCAGCTGTGGAGCTAGAGGAACTAGCAGGGCTAGAACTTCTAGCTTCCCTGGAATCTTTTCCAGCGCCCGATCGGGCGCTTTTGGGCTCGTTGGGTTGTAGTTTCTCCCATTCGCGATACTGTGTGTAGTTGCCTGGAAAATCCTTGATGTCGCCCATGCCTTTAAATACCAGCAGATGGTCAACCACCTTATCCATAAAGTAGCGGTCGTGACTTACCACGATTACGCATCCGGGGAAGTCCTGTAGGTATTCCTCCAGTATTTGCAGGGTAACAATGTCGAGGTCGTTCGTGGGCTCGTCGAGCACCAGGAAGTTGGGATTCTTCATCAGCACCGTGCAGAGGTACAGCTTGCGGCGTTCGCCACCGCTCAGCTTATACACGTAGTTGTGCTGCTGCTCGGGTGTGAACATAAAGTGCTGCAGAAACTGCGAGGCTGTTAAGTGCTTGCCACCACCCATGTCGATATACTCTGCAATATCTTTTACCACATCGATAACCTTCTGTGTATCATCAAAATGCAGACCCTCCTGCGAGAAATAACCGAAACGTACGGTGTCGCCAATATCAAACTTTCCGCTATCGGGGGCCACCTGGCCTAACAGCATTTTTATAAATGTAGATTTGCCTGTGCCGTTATTGCCCACGATACCCATTTTCTCGAAGCGTGAGAAGTTGTAATAAAAATCCTTGAGTATCGTCAGCGGCTCAGCATCGGGGCGCTCAAAGGCCTTCGATACGTATTGGCACTCAAAGATTTTCGAGCCGATATATACGTTTCGCGATTTCAGTCGCACCTGTCGCTCCTCTATGCGCTGCTTGGCTATCTTTTCAAGTTCATAGAAAGCTTCTTCGCGGTAACGGGCTTTATGGCCACGGGCCTGAGGCATGCGGCGCATCCACTCCAATTCGGTGCGATACAGGTTGTTGGCGCGTGCTATCTCGGCGCGACGGTTATCGATACGCTCCTGACGTTTCTCTAAGTAGTAACTGTAGTTGCCGCGATAAGTATAGACGGTTTGATCGTCGAGCTCCAGAATTACTGAGCATACGCGGTCCAGGAAGAATCGGTCGTGTGTAACCATCAGCAGTGTTTTGTTGCCGCGGTTCAGGTAGCCTTCCAGCCACTCAATCATTTCCAGATCCAGGTGGTTTGTTGGCTCGTCCAGTATCAGCAGGTCGGGGTCGGTAATCAGTACGTTGGCCAGTGCCACGCGCTTCTGCTGGCCTCCGCTCAGCTGGCGCATAGGCTGCTCCAGATCGCGAATCTTCAGTTGTGTCAGCACCTGCTTGGCCTTCAGTACCTTCTCGGGGTCGCCCTGGTGATTAAAGCACGCATCCAGCACACTCTCGTTAGGGTCGAACGCGGGACTCTGCTCCAGCATACCCACACGCAGGTCGCGACGGAAGATAATCTCGCCTTCGTCGTAACCCTCTTTACCGCTCAGAATAGATAGCAGTGTACTCTTGCCGGTACCGTTCTTGGCTATCAGTCCTACCTTTTGTCCTTCGGCTATCGAAAAGCTTAAATCGCGAAACAGCACTAACGATCCAAACGACTTCGTCAGGTGCTGTACGTCTAAGTATGGATTTTCTTTCGCCATTATTCATTTAAACCTTTATTAATTTCCTCGATATAATCAAGTACCTCGTCGCGGCCTTGTTTCTTTTCCGATGAGGTAACAAAAATTGGGGGTAGCTCCTCCCATGTTTCGCTCAGCACCTTTTTGTAGGCATTCAGGTTTTGCAGCACCTTGCTGGCGCTCAGTTTGTCGGCCTTGGTAAATATAATGGCAAAAGGCACACTGCTGGTACCCAGCCACTCTATAAACTCAAGATCAATCTTCTGTGCCTCCAAGCGTATGTCAATCAGCAGAAACACGTTTACCAGCTGCTCGCGCTGCAGTATGTAGCCGTTAATCATCTGCTCCAGCTTCTGCACCTCTTTCTTCGAGCGTTTGGCAAAACCGTAGCCGGGTAAATCTACAAGGTACCACTCGTTATTAATAATAAAGTGGTTAATGAGCAGCGTTTTACCGGGGGTAGCGCTGGTTTTAGCCAGATTTTTCTTGCCGGTAAGCATGTTTATCAGGCTCGACTTACCCACGTTCGAACGACCAATAAAGGCGTATTCGGGCTTGGTATCCTTCGGACACATCGACTCCATCGGAGCACTTAATGTAAATTCGGCTTTCTTAATTTCCATAAGTTATATCAATTTTGGGTGCAAAGATACGAAATTTTTCCGAAAAAGTTTGGTGGTTCGCAAAAATATGCGTACCTTTGCAACGATTTTTCTAATCAGTGCTTCCGTTCGCGAAGCATTTCCACAAAATCTTTTCAGAATCATAAATGTAATTTAAGTACATATTGTATGTATACAAAAGAAGAATTAGAATCTATGGACATACCCCAGCTTGTGGGTATTGCCGACGAGCTTGGTATTAAGGTTTCGCCCGACGACCAGCTTACTGACGTGGTGTATGCCATACTCGACAAGGCTGCCGAACAGAGCGCCACTGCCGCCGAGGATTCGCCCAAACGCAAGCGTACACGTATTGCAAAAAAAGATACTAGCAAAGTTTATACAGTAAACGGCGAGGACGGTGAGAATCTTGACTCGAAGAGCAACCGTACCCGCAAAAAGGCCGAGCAGCCACAGCTGTTTGCCGATATGCCTGCTGCCCCCGCAGCCCCTGATGAGGCTGCAGCCGAAGAAGCACCTAAACCTAAGAAGCGCGGACGTAAGAGCAAGGCAGAGAAAGAGGCCGAAGAGGCAGCTGCACGTGCTGCCATTGAGGCTGCTGCTGCCAAAGCTGCAGCCGAGGCCGAGGATTTCGTAGTACCCGAGGCTGCCCAGTTTGCCGTTGGTGCCGATGATGCCGACGACGAGGTTGCACCTAATGCAATCGAGCAGCTGCGCGAAAAAATGGCTGCAACTAAGGTTGCCGCCCCCGAGCCAGAGTTTGAGCCCGAGGCCGAGCCAGAGCAGGCACCTGTAGACCAGGAGACTGCCCCCGACCCAATGACCGACGAGGTTGATGAGAACGGCGTCTGGATGGGTGACCCAGGTGATGGTACCGATTTTATTACTATCCTTGATATCCCCATTGAGGACCAGAGCGCTATACCTACACTCGATATGTTCGATCGTCCTGTAGTGCCCGTTGCTACCGATCAGCCCGTAATCAATCGTAATGTCGTTCCCAGCTCGCAGCCACGCTACGACTTCGCCGACCTGATTGATGCAAACGGCGTATTGGAGATTCTTACCGATGGCTACGGATTCCTGCGTTCTAGCGATTATAACTACCTGTCATCGCCTGATGATGTATACGTATCGCCCCAGCAGATTAAGCGTTACGGTTTAAAGACTGGCGACGTGGTGGAGTGTACCGTTCGTCCACCACACGAGGGTGAGAAATTCTTTGCTATGACTGATGTTAAGAGCATCAACGGTCGTCACCCCGACGAGGTCCGCAATCGTGTAGCTTTCGAGCACCTTACACCACTGTTCCCCGAGGAGAAGTTCACCCTTTGCGGTGATCGTGCCACTACCAACCCATCGGTTCGTATTGTCGATCTCTTCTCGCCAATCGGTAAAGGTCAGCGTGCCCTGATTGTGGCCCAGCCTAAGACCGGTAAAACCGTGCTCATGAAGGATATTGCCAACGCCATTGCCGCCAACCACCCCGAGGCTTATATCATGATGCTGCTCATCGACGAGCGCCCTGAGGAGGTTACCGACATGGCCCGCACCGTAAATGCCGAGGTGATAGCCTCAACCTTCGACGAGCCTGCCGAGCGCCACGTAAAGATTGCCGGTATCGTGCTCGAAAAGGCCAAGCGTATGGTAGAGTGTGGTCACGATGTAGTTATCTTCCTCGATTCAATCACCCGTCTGGCTCGTGCTTATAACACCGTAGCACCCACTTCAGGTAAAATCCTTACCGGTGGTGTGGATAGCAACGCCCTGCAGAAGCCAAAGCGTTTCTTCGGAGCAGCTCGTAACATCGAGGGTGGCGGTTCGCTCACCATTATTGCTACCGCTCTGGTTGATACCGGTTCTAAGATGGACGAGGTTATCTTCGAGGAGTTCAAGGGTACAGGTAACTCTGAAATCCAGCTTAACCGCTCGCTGGCCAACAAGCGCATCTTCCCAGCTATCGATATCGTGCTGTCTTCAACACGCCGCGACGATCTGCTGCTTGATGATACCACACTTAACCGCATGTGGATTATGCGTAAGTTCATTGCCGATATGAATCCTATCGAGGCCATGAGCACCGTTCGCGATCGCTTGGTAACCACCCGCACTAACGAGGAGTTCCTCCTGTCGATGAACGGATAAATGATGAAGAAGATTCTTTTCGTTTGTCACGGAAACATCTGTCGCAGTCCGATGGCAGAGTACGTGATGAAATACCTAGTAGAACAGGCGCAGCTGACCGATCAGTACATGATCGCGTCAGCTGCAACTTCTACCGAGGAGATTGGCAATCCCGTATATCCACCCGCACGCCGCAAGCTGGCCGAGCACGGCATCAGCTGTAACGGCCATGCCGCCCGCCAGATGACCCGCGCTGACTATAGTCGTTACGACCTGCTTATAGGCATGGATTCTGCCAATCTACGCAATATGACTCGTATAGCCGGTGGCGATCCCGAAGGTAAAATCCGCCCCCTACTCTACGATAAGGACGTTGCCGACCCATGGTACACCGGCAACTTCGAAGCCACCTGGCAAGACGTCCTCCGCGGCTGCCAAGCGCTGCTCGATGAGTTACCAGATTAATTGTGAATCGTCATAATACACTATCGAAAGTCGGTAGTGCGCATCGTTTCCCTTAGCCGTATAGGTTTGGCAAGATTTTGCATCAAAAAATTGCAGTCGTCTCATATATAGTAGATTGTGTGTTGTTTCTCTAACCCAGAATGTGCTTTCGGTGTTGATTTTCATTGAAATAGATTCGAACTGATTAAGCAACTCCTGATTGTTGCGGATGATTGTAAGTACCTCTTCTACTTCGCTTGCTTTCGGGAAAGGAAAACTGTAATAATTGGTGTCATAAAACAGTTGTTCAACATCGTCTTTCACAAACGGCAAGCCATCAACTATATTAAGGAACGTTGCAGGTGTTTTGCCCAGAGTCTTTACTAATATGCCTGGCTTTCCGTTAGATGCTTTGCGAATGCATATATATCGCGACGAGACAAACTCCTTATATGCAGTCGTGCGATTTTTCTTCAGCATTTTGTCGATGCGCTGAAGAGTTACGATTTCACCGGTTTCCCAGTCGGTTGTCATAGGTTTCATACGTGTATTATAATTTTGTTAATATTTCATTTTTGTGCTCGAGGTTAAAGTTCGGTATAGAACATGAGCATTAATCCGCATTCTTAATATAAGTCCGCTGCAAAGGTACAAAAAAAATAACGAGACTCCAAAAGAATCCCGTTGTTTTTATAAAATTTGTTAGAAATTCTCCTAAACAACTCTTGTTTGATGGCTATTTGTAATACTTTGTGGTCAGTCTTTCTTAAGAAAGTCTAATGGATTTATTTCCTCAAGTTTCTTTTTAATGAACTGGCGGGCCTGGTCCTCGTCGAGGGTGTAAACGTGATTAAACACGCCTACGGATACCATGATGAACTCGCCATTGTAATCTACAAAACCAAGACTATAAAAACGGTGGTCGCGAACCATAAAGCTGGTGTTCAGAAACTGATTAACGGCAGTGGTGGCGGCAACCGAAGCTATCGAGCCCAATGCACCATCGATATTGTTATCGCGCAATTCGGCACTTACAGCGCCTTTCATTACCGATTGAATGGCATCAACATGTTGCTGACGATCGGGCGTGGTGGCCATTAAACCTAATGCAATGGCGCCTATAATCACCAAAAAGATAACTAACTTTTTCATAACCTATCTAAAAAGTAACTGTTATTCGCAATACGTTTGTGGTTTCTTTGCTCACACGGAAACGGTTATCGGTGCGGCGACCAATTAGCCACATAATGGCGCCTGTGGCATCGGTTACTACCTCCTGGTGGCGTTTATCCAAGATACTGACCTTCTGGTCGGTAAGATAGTCGCTCACCAGTTTGCTGCCTTTCATACCAAAAGGTATGAATCTGTCGCCCTGCTCTACAAGGCGCACCGTGAGCGGGAACTGCACCTTATCGGCATCAAGCGTAGCCACATAGGGCTCACGCGATACGGTGGTATCGGTGGTTATCTCGAACTTAAAGGCCGTTTGGTCTTCGTCACGATAGGTACCTGTCTCGGGTATTTTAAGCGGTTTAATCGGATCTACAATAGGCTCAACCTCAAAGAATTCGCGATCAACCACTAACCTATGTGTTGCCGAAAGAAATTCACGCCCAGTCTCGTTCATGCTATCGAGTATCTGTTCGGTTTGCGTAGAGTTAAAGCCAAAAGGCGACAGCCACTCGTGAAGTATCGACGGCATTGACAGTGTTATGTCTGAATCTTTGTAGAATTTATTATCAGATATAAAGTTATCTTTATAATCTTCGATTTTCTTATTATATACCTCCTCGGCCTCGCGCAGGTAATTGGCGGTTTTATAGATGTTGGCCATAGCGCCAGGGGCGATATCTTCGAGAAGCGGCAACACCATAAGACGAATTTTGTTACGCAGCACGTCGGCCTCGAGATTGCTTGAATCGGTAACGAAGGCTTGTCCGATGGAATCGAGATATTGTAGGATCTCCTGTCGATCAATACACAATAATGGACGGCGCACGATATCGTTCTTAGGACGGATGCCTGTAAGACCATGTATGCCAGCACCACGTGACAGGTTCATCATCAGCGTCTCAACAGCATCGTCGCGATGATGGGCGATGCACACGTCGTTAGCTCCGATATCCTGACAAAGCTGACGAAAATATCCGTAGCGCAAATCGCGCGCAGCCATCTCAATACTTACTTTATGTAGTGCAGCATATTCTTTTGTGTCGAAATGAATTACGTGAAGCGGAATATCGTGCTGCTTACAAAGGTTACGTACAAACTGCTCGTCGCGATCGCTCTCTTCGCCACGTAAACGGAAATTACAATGTGCAGCCTCGATTCTATAGCCCAAATCCTTTAAAATCAAGAGCAAGGCTACTGAGTCGGCCCCACCGCTCAGTCCTACCAAATGCAGGTCGTAGCGATAAAGAAGCTTCTCGCGCTCAATAAACTTTCTAACCTTATTCAACATACAACACTAGTCCTTTCAGATATTCGCCCTCGGGATGATAAATGTTAATAGGATGGTCGGCTGGCTGGTGCAGCTGGTGCAGAATGCGAACCTTGCGGCCGGCCTGGGCTGCAGCTGTGAATACGGCATTGCGGAAGTGATCCTTCGTAACCACCTGTGAGCAGCTGAATGTAAAGAGTATGCCGCCTGGCTGAATCTTCTGGAAAGCCTTGTTGTTCAGGCGGGTATAACCCTTAAGTGCATTGTGCAGGGCACCACGGTGCTTGGCAAATGCTGGTGGGTCGAGAATAATCAGATCGTAATTATTGCCAGCCTGCTCAAGATACTTAAAGGCATCTTCGCAGAAGGCCTCGTGGCGGTTGTCGCCCTCAAAGTTAAGGGTTATATTGCGGTTGGTAAGCTCGATGGCCTTAGCGCTGCTATCTACCGAGTGTACCAGTTTGGCGCCGCCACGCATGGCGTAAACCGAGAATCCACCGGTGTAACAGAACATATTGAGCACGCTCTTGCCGGCCGAATAACGCTCGAGCAGCGAACGGTTGTCGCGCTGGTCAACAAAGAAACCGGTTTTCTGTCCGCGCAACCAGTCTACGTAGAACTTTAAGCCATTCTCGAGTGCCACGTTATCCTCGCTGCCTCCATATACAAAGCCGTTCTCCATGTCGTCCATAAACGGCAGTGTGGTTTCGCTCTTGTAATATACATTATCAATACGGCTGCCCATTACCTTTACCAGTTGCTCGGCTATCTGCTTGCGCTGCAAGTGCATGCCAATGCTGTGAGCCTGCATAACGGCGGTGCGGTCGTAAACGTCGATAATCAGTCCTGGCAGGTTGTCGCCCTCGCCGTGTACCAAACGGTAGGTGTTGTTCTTTGGATTGTCGGCAATGCCGATGGATTGGCGCACTTTAAGTGCCGAGGCCAGTCGTGATGCCCAAAAATCGGCATCGATATCAACATCGCGGAACGAGAGAATACGTACGGCGATAGAACCCATCTGGAAGTGACCAACAGCGATGAAATCGCCATGATTGGTTAAAACGCGAACCAGGTCACCATCCTTCAAATCTTCGTCGGCCTGTGCAATGGCGCCCGAGAATACCCATGGGTGGAAACGCAATAAACTCTCTTCCTTACCTCGCTTAAGATATAGTTTCTTCATTATTCTTAGTTGTTATTTCTGGTACGATAACCAGTTGATAATCATTATTTTCAATCATTCTTTTAAACTCGTTATAAAGCTGTACGCAGGCCCACGCATCGGTGGCTGCATAGCGCTTCTGATGGTCGTCGAGCACGTCGCGCTCCCAGTTGGTTAGCTGCTCGCGTTTGCTGATGCGCTCGCCAAATACGTTGGCGTAGAGCTTAGCCAGACTCTGATCCTCGATACCAATCTTTCGGGCCATATCCTGCAAATCAACAAACTCGCCCATTTCAAAATCGCCTAACTGGTGCAAGCCTAATGCATCGTTTCGCCATGCCAGGCCCACCTTGGTTACGGTGTTGTCGGCTAGCAAGCGTTTAACAGCAGGGCAAAGACCTATGTGATTCAAACGGAATAGGAAACAGCAGTTGTTGGTTGAAACCTGCAGCAATGAGCACTTGTGATGTACGCCCTTTTTAAAACTGGGGCGAGTTTCGGTATCGAACCCAAGCACGGGTTGAGCCAGCAGGTAATCAACTGCCCGCTCGGCTTCGGCTTGCGACACCACTACCACAATCTTTCCGTCGAAACAGGCACGTGGAAATTGCGAAATTGCCTTCTTATCTACCTTGTTTTGTATTAACTTTTTCATTTCTGCGTGCAAAATTATAAAAAAAATCCCGATTTATGATGAAATATGAGCGATTTTAGCTACTTTTGCACGAAAATATCATAAACTATATGAAGAAAGGAAAGAAAAAGACCTCAAACAACGAAAATAAAGAGCGCTTGAGTTTTATACTCGGTGCAATCATATTTGGTATATCTATCTATCTGTGTTTTGCATTCGTGTCGTACTTTACTACAGGTGCGGCCGACCAAACCCTGATAGAAGAACCTCGTGCCGGTGAGTTGATGAACGAACACCATGAGTTTGCCAATACCTGCGGATCGCTTGGTGCTTATGCGTCGTGGTTCTTTATTAAGCATTGCTTTGGTTTGCCAGCATTCCTGATACCGGTACTGCTGTTTGTAATAGCCATCCACCTGATGAAAGCTTATCGTGTAAACCTGCTTAAGTGGGCACTCGCGTCGATGCTGCTCATGTTATGGGCATCGGTAGCACTGGCTACATTCCTGGAGCCATTGTTTGCTAACGCCAGCTACAATCCTGGTGGCGATCACGGTTTGTATATTAGCAGTTTTATTGGTAACTTGGTGGGGGCTCCAGGTCTCACAGCCTTACTTGTTCTGGTGGCTGTGGCATTTCTTACCTACTTCAGCGCTGCTACGGTTATCTTTATCCGCAAACTGCTTAACCCCGCCATCTATTATAATAAGGTAAAGTTTACCGTTAACAAGGGCGGTGAGCAGACGGATACTAATGAGTATGAGGACGAGGAAGCCGAGACATTGGTATTTGATGACCCCGCCAAGCAGGAGGTTATATTCGACGATAATGGCGGTGCTGTTGTTATCGACGAGGGCTACCAGAATGAGGATATTAATATAAAGGAAGGTCCGATGCCTAAGCCTGCCAAGCCCGAGCCTAAGCAGCCCGAAGCTGCAGGCGAGATTGAGATGGTGGTTGAAGAGGCTAAGGGCGACACCGAGACTGCTAATGCCAAGACAGTGGCCGATGCAGTGGAGAGCAACGAGCCTTACGATCCCAAGCGCGATTTGGAGCACTACAAATACCCCACCCTCGATTTGCTGAAGAAATACGATAACGATGGTAAACCCTATATCGATATGGCTGAGCAGAATGCCAACAAGAACCGTATCGTGGATGTGCTGCGCACCTTTGGTGTAGAAATCAGCAGCATTAAGGCTACCGTAGGTCCTACCATTACACTTTACGAGATTACACTGGCACAAGGCGTTCGTATCCAGAAGGTGAAGAACCTTGAGGATGATATCGCTCTGAGTCTGGCTGCTCTCGGCATTCGTATCATCGCTCCAATGCCTGGTAAGGGTACGGTGGGTATCGAGGTACCAAATGCCAAGCCATCAACCGTATCGATGGAGTCGATCCTGAACTCAAAGAAGTTCCAGGAGTCGAAGATGGAGTTGCCTTGTGCTATCGGTAAAACGATTACCAACGAGGTGTTTATGTTCGATTTGGCCAAAGCGCCACACTTGCTGGTGGCTGGTGCTACTGGTCAGGGTAAGTCGGTTGGTTTGAACGCCATCATTACCTCTTTATTATATAAGAAGCACCCAGCCGAGCTGAAGATTGTGCTGGTTGACCCGAAGAAGGTGGAGTTCAGCTTCTACGAGCCTATCTGCAATCACTTCCTGGCACAGGTGCCCGACGAAGAGGCCGATCCTATTATTACCGACGTAACCAAGGTGGTACGTACCTTGAACTCGCTGTGTAAGGAGATGGATACACGTTACGACCTGCTGAAGGTAGCCCGTGCGCATAACATCAAGGAGTACAACCAGAAGTTTACAGCCCGTCAGCTGAATCCTAACAACGGTCACCGTTTCCTGCCATACATTGTGGTGGTGATCGATGAGTTCGGTGATCTGATTATGACTGCCGGTAAGGAGGTTGAGCTGCCTATCGCACGTATCGCCCAGCTGGCACGTGCCGTGGGTATCCACATGATTATCGCTACCCAGCGTCCAACAACCAATATCATTACCGGTACCATCAAGGCTAACTTCCCAAGCCGTATCGCCTTTAAGGTTTCGGCTGGTATCGACTCAAAGACTATTCTCGACCGTACAGGTGCTCAGCAGCTGATTGGTCGTGGTGATATGCTGGCGCTGGTAGGCGGTTCAGAGCCTGAGCGTGTACAGTGTGCCTTTGTGGATACACCCGAAGTTGAGCGTATTAACGAGTACATCAGCGAGCAGCAGAGTTACGGCGCACCATTCGAGCTGCCTGAGCCTGATATGCCTGAGGCAGATATGGGCGACGGTGGCGATAGAGATGTGGATATGGCTCATCTCGACCCATTGTTCGACGATGCTGCCCGACTGATTGTTATGAACCAGAGTGGTTCTACATCACTCATACAGCGTAAGTTCGCTATCGGTTATAACCGTGCTGGCCGACTGATGGACCAGCTCGAGAAAGCCGGTGTGGTAGGTGCCGCCATGGGTTCGAAACCTCGTGAGGTACTGATTCAGGATGAAAATAGTTTGAATAATCTTTTAAATAGTTTACGATAAAATGAAACGATTAAGCATGATGCTGGTTGCTGCGCTACTGGCTGTAGGTGGCTATGCGCAGTCGGCAAAGAGCGTATTGGATAAGGCTGCTGCCACCATTACTGCCCCACAGGGCGTAAAAGCAAACTTTAAGATGAATGCCACTAGTGGCAGTACCAGTGGCACCATCGCCATCAAAGGTAAGAAGTTTTATGCCACCACACCTCAGGCCACCGTATGGTTCGACGGTAAAACACAGTGGACCTATATGAAGAATAACGACGAGGTGAACGTGAGCAATCCTACCGAGGCTCAGTTGCAGGCTATCAATCCCTACAACTTTATCAATCTGTACAAGCGTGGTTATAACTACACTATCAACACAGCTGGTAAGGATTATGTGGTACATCTGCTGGCCAACAGCGGTGAACGCAAAATCAAGGAACTGTTTGTTACCGTTGATAAGAAGAACTATCAGCCCAAGCAGGTAAAAATGTTACAGGGTAAGAAGTGGACCACCTTCGATATCACCAATATTAAGAAGGAGAAGCTGGCCGACGGTCAGTTCCGCTTCAACTCAAAAGACTTCCCCAAAGCCGAAATCATCGATCTTAGATAAAAACAAAACTTAAACAATGAACAAATTTCAACTGTACCGACTTCTTCGTAAGAACACTAACCTGAGTTATAAACGTAGTCCTGCTTTCGAGCAGAATAAATGGGCCAAGCTACTTATTTATTTAGGTGCTGGTATGTTTGCCTTTTACCTTATTATGTATGGTTGCATACTGGGTATGTCAGCCAAAGGTGAGGCGGGCATGATGCTGGCTTTTGCGCCCTTTTATATGGCCATTGATTTCCTGCTGCGTTTCATCGTGCAAACCACACCTGGCATGATGGTTAAACCTTACATTCTGCAACCTATTTCGCGCTATACCGCCATCGAGTGTTTCTTGATTGGCGAGCACGTGAGTGGCTACAACCTGCTGTGGCTTTGCATGTTTGTACCCTACTCTATCATCCTGCTGTTTGCTGGCGAGAGCTTCGGGCTGGTACTGCTCGAATTGGTAACCTGCGAGTTGCTCATGGTTCTGAACAGTCAGATTTATCTGTTTTTCCGTACGCTGATTAATCGCAGTGTGCTGTGGCTTATTCCTGGTTTGGTGTTCTACGCTCTGCCATTTACACCGCTGATGCTGTCGCCAAAGGACGACACCTTCGATAAAATGTTCGATATAATTATTGCTCATGGTTTGTCGTGGTACGCCCTGCCAATTGTGCTGCTGGTTATTTGCGGTTTGTTCTTTGTAAACCGTCACATGCAGTTTATCTTTGTGTATGAAGAAATCTCGAAGAAAACCGAGCGTGCACTCAAGCATGTGTCAGAGTTCGCATTCTTTAATCGCTTCGGATTGATTGGCGAATATCTCAAAATCGAGCTTAAGTCGAATATCCGCAACAAAACCATGCGCACACGCTGCATCTATAGTCTGTGTGCCGTGATTGCTTTCTCGCTGCTGGTGGCTTATACCACTCTTTACGACAGTGAGCTGATGCAGAACTTCTGGTGTCTGTACTGCTTTGCCCTTTATGGCGTTACAGCCCTGATTAAGATTATGGGCCAGGAAGGTAACTATATCGAGCTGCTGATGATGCACCGCGAAAACATCATCGCCTTGCTGCGCGCCAAGTTCATATTCTATAGCGCCGTGCTCATTATTCCCTTCGTTATCATGCTACCTGCTGTGTTCACTGGCAAGTACACCATACTGATGTTGTTTGCTTACATGTTGCTTACGGCCGGATTCCTGCATTTCGTCATCTTCCAGCTGGCAGTTTACAATAAGCAGACCTTGCCCTTGCAACTCAAGGTAACAGCCAAGGGTAACTTCGAAAATGGTATGCAGTTGGTCATCGAGTTGTTTGCACTTTTTGGTCCTGTGCTCATTACTGGTCTCGGATATTTGTTAGTGGGTCTTACATATACCTATATTTTTATGTGTATTGTGGGTTTGGCATTCATAATTGCACACCCCATTTGGATTCGCAACATTTACACCAGAATGATGAAAAGAAGGTATGAAAACCTCGAAGGATTCATGAATACACGCGATTTCTAGGCTTTTTTTGAGTTTTTTGAAAGAAAATCGCGAAAATGTTTGGTGGTTTCAAAAAATAGTCGTACCTTTGCACCCGCAATTCAGCAAGAGAGCTGATACAAAGCAAAAAATGATGCACCCGTAGCTCAGTTGGTAGAGCACCTGACTCTTAATCAGGGTGTCCAGAGTTCGAGCCTCTGCGGGTGTACTTTTTGCAAGAAA
>NZ_JHXD01000034.1 GCF_000687715.1 Xylanibacter ruminicola Ga6B6 | reverse complement strand
ACCAGTATGTCAAAGATGTTGTAGTCGATAGGGGAATCGAACCCCTATGCCAAGATTGAGAATCTTGTATCCTAACCATTAGATGAATCGACCAACAGCATGTCAAAGACCAATCTCGGAGATCTCCTTTGGCGGAAGGAGGGGGATTCGAACCCCCGGTACGGGAACCCGTACGGCAGTTTAGCAAACTGCTGGTTTCAGCCACTCACCCATCCTTCCAAAGGACCTTAGAGTACCAAACCTTGGGGCATCTCCTCGATTGCGGGTGCAAAGTTACGACTATTTTTTGAATCCTCCAAATTTTTATTCGACTTTTTTTCGAAAAAGTTATTTGAAAGCTACCACCTGGGTAAGCGTAGAGTCGAGATAAAAGGTATTCTGCAACGTGTCGCCCTGATATAAGTATCTCATTCTCAGATAGAACAGATCGCCAGCGGGTGCTTGAGCATACTGAATGCCGCTTTTGAACAGGGGTGCACCATTTTTTCGCATTTTTGCCACAAGTGTGTCGTTAACGTGACGTGTGGTGCCCAAATCGGCAAAATCAACACCCGAGGTCTCTACCCCATCCTGCATATTCTCGGCCACAAAATCCTTCACCGTCTGCTCGGCGGTGTACTGCCTTCCGCACGAGGCGAAAAGCAGCCCACCCAAGCAAAGGGTTATATTTATAATGTACGCGCGCGCATGCATCATTTCTGCGGAATGTTTTTAAGTACATCAAGCAGATGATCCCATACCATCTGTACGGTTGGAATGAGCAGACGCTCGTCGGGGGTGTGCACATAGCGCAATGTAGGACCGAAGCTTACCATATCCAACTGAGGATAGCGCTCTGAGAACAAACCGCACTCCAAACCAGCATGGATACCACGAACCACGGGCTCCTTACCGAACAGTTTTACGTAGCTCTCGCGAACAATCTTCTGCAGCTCTGAGTTGGCCTTCATCTTCCAAGCGGGATAGCCGTCGCCTGATGTGGCCTCGGCACCTGCCAGTTGGAAGGCGGCACGGATGGTGGCACACATATTGTCGAGGTTTGACATGACGTTACTACGCTGGCTTGACAGAATCTCGATGGCATCCTCGGAAGAGTGGATGCTGGCGATGTTTGAAGAGGTCTCGACCATACCGCCGAGTTCCTCGTCCTGACAGATGGCGTAGATGCCATTATCAACAGCCTGAACAGCCCAAACAAAGTTCTTGGCAACAGCAGGATCGATAACGGGCTCGGCATCGGTGCTCTCCATGCTCCAAACCATCTGGGTGTCGGTAACATGGAACTCGTCCTCAACCTCGGCTGCAAACACATTCCAGTCGGCCTTTACGTTCTCCTTTACATCGTGAGGCACGGCAATCACGAACTGACCATCGCGTGGGATGGCGTTGTGAAGCTTACCACTATGGAACTGAGCGAGCTGGATGCCCTCGTAACGGTTCATCTCCTGATACAGGAAACGAGCGAGGATCTTGATGGCATTAGCACGCTTCTTGTTGATGTCGTCGCCTGAGTGACCACCAACCAGACCTTTGAGCTGAGCCTTCATGAAGAAGCTACCTTCGGCAGCCTGCTGGCGCTGGAAAGTGAACTTGGCTGTGGTGTTACGACCACCGGCACATGACACGAATATTTCGCCCTCGTCCTCAGAGTCGAGGTTGATGAGGTAATCGCCAGTCATGAAACCTGCCTTCATGCCCTCGGCACCGCTCAGACCAGTCTCCTCGTCGCGGGTGAACACGCACTCGATAGGACCATGCTCGATATCATCAGATGCCAGGATGGCCAGCTCGATGGCACAACCGATACCGTCGTCGGCACCCAGTGTGGTACCCTCGGCTGTGAGCCACTCACCATCTACATAAGTCTTGATGGCGTCTTTATCAAAATCGAACTCTACATCTACCAGCTTATCGCACACCATATCCATATGGCTCTGCAGGATAACGGTCTTGCAGTTCTCCATACCCTTGGTGGCAGGCTTACGTATAATCACATTACCGGTTTCGTCGACTTTTGTATCCAGATTGTGGCTCTCGCCCCATGACTTCAGATACTCAATCATCTTCTCTTCGCGCTTAGATGGACGCGGAATTTCGTTAATCTTCGCAAATTCTGCGAACACAACTGCAGGTTTTAAATCGTTTTTATTCATTATTAATGCTTTTTTTGTTTGATTTCGCTATAAAATGCTTAACTTTGCAGCCGCAAAGATATAAAAAATGATTGAGACTCTACTCATAACCACGTTAATAATTGCTATATGTATGGCATTTTTGCTCGTAAAGGTGCTTTTAAAGCGCAACGGCGAGTTCTCATCGCAGCACATTCACGATTCGCAGGCGATGAAAGACCGAGGTATACACTGTGTGATGGATCAGGATCGCGAGCTTCGCACCAAGAGTAAGTTTGCAGTCTCGGAGAAGTAAAACATTGAGAATGTAATAATTCAAAAATGTAAGAATGTAAAAATTGAAAATTCAAAAAAATAATAATTAAAAACAGAAAATGAAAAAGTACATTTTTCCAGCACTGGCCATCGCAGCTATGATGGTATCGTGCAACAACCAGAGTCCTAAGATGGATGAACAGCCCGCTACTGCTAGCGGCGAGGGTATGAAGATTGCATATGTAGAGGTTGACTCGCTGATGACTCAGTACAACTTTGCTAAGGACTACAGCGTAACCCTGCAGAAGAAGAGCAACAACGCCCGTAACACCCTGAACCAGAAAGGTAATGCCCTGCAGGCTGCTATGGCTAACTTCCAGCAGAAGTTGAACAACAACGGTTTCCAGAGCCGTGAGCAGGCAGCCAGTCAGCAGGCCGCCATACAGCGTCAGCAGAACGACCTGCAGGAGTTGCAGGCACGTTTGGAGAACGAGCTGGCCAGCGAGACAGCTAAGTTTAACGAGGCTCTGCGCGACTCACTGCAGAACTTCCTGAAGGCTTACAACGAGGATAAGAAGTTTGACCTGATCCTTTCGAAGGCTGGTGACAACATCCTGATGGGCAACAAGAAGCTGGATATTACTCAGGACGTAATTAACGGACTGAACAAGCGTTACAAGCCAACAGCTAAGCCTGCTGCCGAGAAGGCCGAGGAGAAGAAGGCTGAAGAGAAGAAGGCTGAAGAGAAGAAGTAATTTTTGGTAATACTTATAAAAAGAATAGGAGCTCCGTGAATGGGGCTCCTATTTTTTTGTGTTATGGAATAAGCAGCGATGAATCGCCGTAACTCAGGAATCGGAAATCGTTGGCCAGCGCATAATCGTAGATCTTGTGCCAGTCGCCCTTTACAAAGGCGCTCACAAGGAGCAGCAGCGTGGACTGTGGCTGATGGAAATTGGTTACCAGCATTTTCACGATGTGATAGTTATAGCCAGGGGCGATGATAATCTGAGTACTGCTGTGCAGCACCTCGAGACCGTGGGCATCCATCCAGGCACCAAGGGCAGTGAGCGACTCAACGGTGCTCGTCTGGGTATCGGTATCGTATGGCTCCCACTGGTTTACATGCAGATCGTCCTCCGAAGCCTCGGGGTTCTGCATCACCTTCAGGCCCATATAATAAAGACTCTCGAGTGTACGCACGCTGGTGGTACCTACCGCAATGGCACAGCCATCGTGAGCCAGCAGCTTGCGAATGGTGTCGCGACGAACCGAGATATACTCGGTGTGCATCTCGTGACCCTGAATCTCCTCGCTCTTTACGGGCTTAAAGGTTCCGGCACCCACATGCAGGGTGAGCTCCTCGCGCTCGATGCCGTGGGCATCAACAGCTGCCAGCACCTCGGGGGTGAAATGCAAACCTGCAGTAGGTGCAGCCACACTACCCTTGATTTTTGAGTAAACGGTCTGGTAGGTGGTCTTGTCGCTCTCCTGGGTTTCGCGGTTCAAGTATGGTGGGATGGGCAGCTCACCCATGGCATCGATAATCTCGGCAAACGAGAAACCACCGGTCCACTCGAAATCGATGCGATGCGAGGTGCCGTGGATGGGACCACGGGTAGCTGAAACAACCACCTGCTGACCCTTTATCTCGATTTCGCGACGCAGGGTACCTTCCTTCCACTTCTTGAGGTTGCCCACCAAGCAATACCACGCACACTTCTCGGAGGTCTGGAACATCAGCTCGTAATCCGAAGGCTGAGCAGGCTCGAGCAGGAACACCTCGATGAGTGCGCCTGTATCCTTGCGGAAATGCATACGTGCCTGGATTACCTTGGTGTTATTAAACACCATGAGGGCACCCTTGGGCAGATACTCGGGCAGGTTATAAAATACATCGTGACTTACCTGCCCCTGGCGGTAAACCAGCAGCTTAGAGTGGTCGCGCTGGGCAAGAGGGAACTTAGCAATACGCTCATCGGGGAGCGGATAGTTATAATCGCTGATACGAATATGTCGTGGATCGGAATTCATATAATACAAGCTTTAATAAATACAAAAATTACGGTTAAAACAAGCACACCTACAGGCCAGTTACAATCTAAACGGCGATAGCAGCCCGGGGTGTATTGGTCGGGATTAAGATTACGAGGTATGTACATGCCACGGGTAATACGACCATAGAAGAAATAAACACCCGTGCCTACAGCAACACCCCACAGCAGGCCCACCATAATGTCGCCTGGGAAGTGAACACCCAGATACATGCGGGTCCAGCAGTTAAGGAGCGACCAGATGACCAGTGCGATTGACAAGCGACGACTGCGAACCATCCAGCAGAAGTAAACAGCAATACTCATGGTGTTGGCTGCATGCGACGAGAAGAAACCGTACTTGCCGCCACGATAGCCATCAACGATGTCGACCAGCGTGCCAATCTGGGGATCGTGCGTGGGGCGCCAACGGGCCACAAGGGGTTTTACGATTTCGTCGTTAAGCGTACCTGCTATCAGGATGCACAACCCAGCACCCAGCAGCACATACAGCAAACGGCGGAAATTATCGTTATTCTTCATCACCATATAGAACAGCGACAGATAGAGCGGTATCCATGTAAGACCGTTGGTAAGCATGCGCACCATACGGTCGAGGAACAGCGAATCGCTGCCGTTAACGGCCAACAATAACTCGCGGTCGAAATCAATCAACGTCTCAAACATAGGGTATTAAATCATTTCTATTTTCTTACTCTCCAGCCAACCTTTCTTTCCGTCGGCCAAACGTACCTCGCGCCAGTTCTTCATCGAACCATCGGTAATCACTACCTTGGTACCCTCGTGCAGGATAAACAGGTCGGTACCGTTCTGGGCAGGCGTGCTCTTGACGGCTACAGATGGGGCTATAACGATGGCACCCTGACGATACAGCAACTGCTGGCGCTGCTGCCAAGCAAAGAAATTGCTGAACACGAACACCACCAGCAAGGCGATGCCGCCAAAGAAACCTAACTTCTGCAACAATACACGGGCCGAGAACAGGTAAACCAGGAACAGCACAATCACAATGGCCAGCGACACGAGGGCCATACGTCCCCACCCGTCGACACTCATCAGATTTACCAACGAGCGGTACCAGGTAACGAAGAACATCTCGCTCTCAGGCACAATCTTATCGATGGTTTTAGAACGGGCCAACTGCAGGTTAAAACGGATGTCGGCATCGCCTGGCGAGAGCAACAGGGCGCGCTCGTAGTTAAGCACGGCACGGGTGATATTCTCGGTGCGATAGTAGGCATTACCCAGATTATAATACAGTTCGGCCGAAGCACCCTGCTTAAGCAGCTGCTCGTAGCCCTTGATAGCTGTCTGGTATTCGCCATTCACATAGGCGCTATCAACCTCGGCCTTGGTAGCGGCATGGGCAGCCATAGGTGCCAACAGCAGCAACAACACCAAAGTAGCGGCTTTCTTACTACCCTTCTTCATTACCTCCTCGATCTTCTCGATGGCCAGCATGGCCTTATCGTAAACCTTACTCATATTTCCCTTTGGATCGCCTGGGGCATAACGTTCGAACTCGCACTCGTCGATAGCACCGATGAACTTATCGATGATTGACTGGTGTACGCCACGATCGGCCAGCTTCTGACTGATGTTATCGTGTGACAGCTGAGCCACAGGGATGTTGAGCTTATCGCCCACATAACCCCACAGGGCACGCAGTACCTCGTCGTAGAACTCGTTGGGCTTGTTGTCGGTCATCAATCGGGCTGCCAGCTTCAGGCGCTTGGTAGCCACCTTGTTGGCCTTCTTACCACGCATCTTGGTAACATTGGCGTTGTCGATGGCACGCTGACGGAAGATGACAAACAGTGTGATGAACACCACTACCAGCGCAGCGATGATGACCCAATAAGCAGTTGAGCCGAAGAAGAAATCGTTGGTGAGATGCTGATCGGCATCGCCCGTCTTGATAAAGCGGATATCCTTATTCAGCTCATCGACATCCTCCTGACCAGAGAAATCGCTGACCGAAGCACTACCCGCCCCCTTGGCCACATCGAGATGGAAGCCTTCGCTCTTTACCGTTTCGTAACGCTTGGTAGCGGTATCGAAATAGGTAAACTCAACGGGTGGAATATCGTACTGCCCCTGATGGCGTGGTACAATCAGGATATCGTAAATCTTCGAACCCTCAAGTCCAGCAGTGGTCAGCTTGGTCTGATCAGTCACCTTAGGCTCGTACTTATCAAAGTCCTTAGGCAAGTTCAATACAGGCTCTTTGATGAGCTTGAGGTTACCTGTACCACTCACAATCACACGCAGTTTGATAGGATCGTTGGCCTTGGTCTCTGTCTTATCGAGCTGGGCCGAGATATTAAACTTACCTACTCCACCCGAGAATGTGGCTGGGCGCTGTGGCAGCGGATCAACCTGAATATCAATACCAGGAGCCACAATCTTTTTCTTCACCTCTACGTAGCCTGAGCCACCGTTGAAGAATGCCTCGAACGGATCGACATTACGGTTCTGCTGCACCACGATACCCTCGAAGGTAATCGACGGAATCTGCAACTTACCTGTGGTTTGTGGGAACATCACATACTGGCTCCAGGTGCAGGTGCGGTACGGACGACCATTGACGGTCTCAATCGAGAACGACTTCTGCTGTGGCAGGTCTACCTCCTGGGTATAGAAACTCTTCAGGTCGGGCATATCGCCACGCAGCTGGGTGAGCTGTACCAGTGTATAAACCTTATAGGTAAGCAGGATTGGCTCCTGCTCGTAAACACGTTTCTTGTTGGCGCTGACCTTGATAAACAGGTCGCTCCCCGAGATACGACTACCCGCATCGCGCATCTCAGCACCATCGTCGCTATTCTGGCGCGAATTAGAGCCTGAGCCCGAAACCGAGCCCGAAACCTTGATGGTGAGCGATTTTGAGGTAATCTTCTTGCCATCTACCACCGCATAAGCTGCAGGGATAGTGAACGTACCACCCTTGGTAGCTGCTACTATATAAGTATAGGTAATAGATGAGGTTGACGAGGTGTGACCATTAATCATCTGATAGCTCGACTGCATAGAGCGGTTAGGACCAATGAGCACCTCGAACTCAGAGGGGATATTACCAGCACGGAAGTCGGACACGTTCTGTGTGTTGATCGTGTACGACAATCGGAACTGCTCGCCCACCGCTACATGCGATGGTGCCGATGCTGTTAATGTTTGGGCCACGGCCAAAACCGTGGTCATTACCATTGCTATAAATATCGCTATACGTTTCATTACCAATTCTTTAATACATTACGACGCTGCGGCTTCTGCTGCTGTTTCTTCATCTTATCCTGCGTCATCTTCTCGTTCTGGATGGCGGCATTCAAGAGCTGCTCGGCATTATCCTTACTCATCTGAGGCTTCTGCTGCTGTTGCTGCTTGTCGTCTTTCTTATCTTTGTTCTGATCTTTCTGATCGTCCTTCTTCTGATTGTCTTTCTTCTGATCGTCCTTGTTGTTCTGATTCTGCTGGTTCTGATCCTGCTTCTGTTTCTGCTTCTTGCAGAGAACCAGGTTATAGCGGGTTTCATCGTCGTTAGGATTCAGGCGCAGGGCATTCTTGTAAGCCTCGATGGCCTCGCCATACATCTTATGCGTCTGACAGATAACACCCATGTTATGATAGGCGGCAGCCTTACGCAGCGGGTTGGTCTCGATGTGGGTGGCCTGCTCGAACTGCTGCACAGCAGCCGAATCCTTCTTCTGTGCCATCAGCGCATTACCCAGGTTATAGGCTGCCTGCGGATTCTTGGGATTCTTCTCTACTGCCTTACGATACGACACCTCGGCCTTATCATACTGCCCCACACGGAACTGCTTGTTACCCTCGCGGATATACTGGCGATCGGTCTGGGCGCTGGCAGTCATAGCCACCAGCAACAAAGCTACTGTAGCAGCGGCCTTCTTCTTAGAACCGAACAGCGACAGGCGCTTGAGCAGCGGATTGCGACGATCGTAGATGCAGATTTCGAGAATGAGCAGCAGCAAGGCCAGGATGGCCACAGCCTGGAACTGCTCGTCGAACTCGCTGTAAACGGTGCTGGTAGTCTCTTTCTTAGCCAGTTTGTTAAGCTCGTTATCCAACTGGTCCTGAGCAGCACTGTTATTCTCTACATGGATATAGGCACCACCACCAGCCTGAGCCACCTGACGACACATATCCTCGTTAAGGGCCGACATCACCGTGTTGCCCGTATTGTCCTTCATATAATCGCCTGTGCCGGGAATGGGGATTGGTGCACCTTGGGTTGAGCCAACACCCAGCACATACACACGCATGCCGGCATCCTTAGCTGCTTTGGCAGCCTCGAGTGCCCCACCCTCGTGGTCCTCACCATCGGTAATCACGATGATAGCCTTGCCAATACCCTCTTCCTGCGTAAAGCTATGGGTAGCCATATCAATGGCACGGGCAATATCGGTACCCTGGGTAGCTATCATCGAGGGGTCGATGCTGGAGAGGAACATCTTGGCCGACACGTAATCGCTGGTGATAGGCAGCTGTACGAAGGCGTCGCCAGCAAACACAATCAGTCCAATCTTATCATTAGTGAAGTGGTCGACCAGATTCTCGACCATCATCTTACTGCGATCCAAACGGCTGGGCACAATATCCTCGGCCAGCATAGAATTACTGATATCCATCGCAATAATGGTCTCAATGCCAGTACGCTGCTCGTTACTGATCTTGGTGCCGAACTGCGGACGGGCCAGCATAACTACCAACAACGCCAAAGCGCCCTGCAGGATCCAGAATTTTACAGCCGGGCGGAATCGCGACACATCGGGCATGAGCGAACGCAGCAGTTTGGGATCGCCAAACTTAAGCAAGCGTTTCTTCTGATTGCGATACGTGAGAAAGCGGATGATGGCCAGCACTGGTATCACCGCTAAAAGATAGAGATATGTAGGGTCAGCAAATCTAAACATAATTACGGTATCCTCCTAAATATAGTTACACGCAGCAGAATCTCGAGCAACAGCGCCAACACAGCCACAAGTGCAAAAGGCTGATAGGCCTCGTAACGCTTGCTGAAGGTCTTGACGTTGAGCTTCGACTTTTCGAGCTGGTCGATTTCCTTATAGATTTTACGAAGTTCGTTGGTATTGGTGGCGCGATAGAAATCGCCCTCAGTGATGCTGGCAATCTCGCTCAGCGTCTTGGTATCAATCTCAACGGGCACATTCACATACTGCACACCACCGGCCACAGGCATAGGATAAGGTGCCACCTTATTGGTACCCACACCAATGGTATAAACGCGGATGCCCAGACTCTTGGCAATCTCGGCAGCGGTAGATGGCGAGATATCACCACGGTTGTTACTACCATCGGTAAGCAGAATTACCACCTTGCTCTTAGCCTTCGAATCCTTGAGTCGGCTCACGGCGTTGGCCAGTCCCATACCGATGGCGGTACCATCCTCGATGAGTCCGCGAGCGGCGATATCGGTACGCACATTCTGCAGCAGATTCAGCAGCGAGGCATGATCGGTGGTCATCGGGCACTGGGTGAACGATTCGCCGGCAAAAATCACCAATCCGATATTATCGTTGGGGCGACCAATCACAAACTCAGAAGCCACCTGCTTGGCAGCCTCGATACGATTTGGGCGCAAGTCCTCGGCCAGCATACTGGTAGATACGTCCATAGCCAGCATGATATCAATACCCTCGACAGTTTTGCTATCCCACGAGTTCTGGGTTTGAGGGCGGGCCAGCACCATTACTATCATAACAAATACCAGCAGTCGGAGCAGCATGGAAAGGGGCATCAGCGTAACCTTCCAGCTTCGGGGCGCATAGCGGAAGGCAAACGTATCGCTCATCCGCAGCGTGGGCTCGGTTTTCTTTCTGTACATCACATACCATATAATATAAGGTATGATGAGCAGAAGCAACAGCAGATATTCTTTATTAGCAAATTCCATTTGTTCTGTTTTAATTCAATAACTGATAAAGGGTGTAAGCCACAAAGCCGAACAGACCAGCACATACCACCGAAATAAGTGTGATGACGGTTTTGAGCAGGCGGCGCGACTTCTGGGTGCGCTGATCCTCCTCAGAGAGTTGTGGTTTAACCTTTTCTTCTACAGGCTGATTCTCGAGCTTGGTCTGGTTAATGAAGTCGATGGCGCTCACCAGATTCTTATCGTTCTCGTTGATGAGCGTAGAATACTTGGCGAACTTAACCAGGTCGGCTGTCATAAACAGCTCGCGCAACTCGTCGAGTGCTTTCTGATCCTGCGAGGCGGTGAGGCGTTCGATAATCTCGCTACTTGTCATCTCCATCGCATTGAATCCGTAACGCTCCTCGATATACTTACGCAGGGTATCGGTAAGCTTGGTGTAGTACTCCTTCGAGTTCTCCGAAGCCACCATCTTATCGGCCTTAATCTGCTCAATCTCCTGCATGGCCTTCTGATGTGGCAACAGGCGCTTAACAATGCGGATATGGGTAATGATGGGTTTGTTGTCGCGCAAACGCAGATACAGATAATAGCACAGAGCCAACAGTACCAGCATCAATACGCTCAACCAGAATGGCAAGCTCCACTCGCTCCAAAGGAACGGGTTGTCCTGCACATCCTTAGGACCAAAGAACTGGTCGACCTTGGTGGTATCCACGTCGATGGTGAGCACCTTCAGGGCCAGACTCTTACTCTTGTACTGCTTACCATCCACCTTAACGGTAAGTGGTGGCAGATAATAAAGGGTATCGTCGAACGAGGTGAGTGTGTACACCATCGTGCGGGCTTCGAATCCATCACCGATATCCTGCTTCTGCTCCTCGCACTTCAGCACCTCAACACCAGGTGTGATCATCTGTGTAGGCTGAAACTGCGGGAACTCAACCTTCTGACTGGGCTGCACATTGGTAGTGAGTCGCAGGTGAGTCTGCTGACCAACAAATATCTGAATCGAGTCGATCTCAGCCTCGACAGATACTTGCGCAGAAATCAGCAGCACATTGGCTATCAGCGATATAAGAAGAAAAATACGTTTCATTTAACTACGTTGTTTAAATAGCAACAGCAACGATTTCACAAAGTCCTCGTTAGTGGCTATGCTCACATTGTCTACATTGCTCTTATTAAAAGTATCCTGCAACTGGGCCTGGCGGGTTAACCAGTATTTCTGGTAAGCCTGGCGCAGTTTCTTGGAACTCGTATCCACATACTGCTCGTAGCCAGTTTCGGCATCTACAACCTTCATCAATCCCACATCGGGCAACTCGCGGGCACGCTGGTCGTACACCTGGATAGCTACCACATCGTGCTTGCGATTGGCAATCTGCAACGACTGCTGGAAATCGCTACGCACATAGAAGTCGCTCAGGATAAAGGCTGTGGTACGACGTTTCTGGACACTCGACAAGAACTCGATGGCCTGCTTGATATCCGTACGTGTTGACTCGGGCTTAAAGTCGAGCATCTCACGGATAATGTACAGGATATGCTTGCGGCCTTTCTTGGGCGGGATGTACTTCTCGATCTTGTCGGAGAAGAAAATCACGCCAATCTTATCGTTGTTCTGAATAGCACTGAAGGCAAGGGTGGCAGCAATCTCGGTCACCATATCGCGCTTCATCTGCTTCTGGGTGCCGAAATCAAGCGATCCACTGACGTCGATAAGCAGCATCACCGTCAACTCGCGCTCCTCTTCGAACACCTTCACATAAGGACGATGGAAACGAGCAGTCACATTCCAGTCGATATCTCGCACATCATCACCGAACTGATACTCACGCACCTCGCTAAAGGCCATACCCCTACCCTTAAAGGCAGAGTGGTACTGACCTGCAAAGATGTTTGAGCTCAAGCCACGGGTCTTGATCTCGATCTTACGGACTTTCTTTATTATTTCAGAAGTTTCCACTATTCTCTATTCACTAATCACTATTCACTATCAAGGCACTTCAACCTTATTGATAATCTTCGAAACAATCTCCTCGCTGGTAATATTGCTGGCCTCGGCCTCGTAGGTAAGCCCGATACGATGGCGCAATACATCATGAGCCACAGCACGCACATCCTCGGGAACCACATAGCCACGACGCTTAATGAAAGCGTAAGCGCGAGCGGCCTTAGCCAGATTGATGCTGGCACGAGGCGAACCACCAAACGAAATCATATCCTTGAGGTCCTTCAAGCCATAACGCTCGGGATAACGGGTGGCGAACACGATATCAGCAATATACTGCTCGATCTTCTCGTCGATATAAACCTCGCGAACCACGCTGCGAGCCTTCAGAATCTCCTCGGCTGTAGTTACAGGGGTAACGGTAGGCATCTCGCCTGTGATATTCTCGCGGATAATCTTCTTCTCCTCCTCAAGTGTTGGATAATCGATCACCACCTTAAGCATGAAACGGTCGACCTGTGCCTCAGGCAGAGGATAGGTTCCCTCCTGCTCGATGGGGTTCTGAGTAGCCATCACCAAGAATGGATTAGGTAACTTAAAGGTCTGACTACCGATGGTAACCTGCTTTTCCTGCATGGCCTCGAGCAGTGCACTCTGCACCTTGGCTGGGGCACGGTTAATTTCATCGGCCAGCACGAAGTTAGCAAATACGGGACCCTGCTTTACCTGGAACTTCTCGTCCTTCTGCGAGTAGATCATGGTACCGATCACGTCAGCAGGGAGCAAGTCGGGGGTAAACTGAATACGGCTGTAATCTGAATCGATTAACTGCGAAAGGGTCTTAATGGCCAATGTCTTAGCCAGACCTGGCACACCTTCCAGCAAAATATGTCCATCACTCAACAAACCTATCAAAAGCGAATCAACAAGATGTTTCTGACCCACGATAACGCGGTCCATTCCACTTACAAGATTTGTTACAAATGCGCTTTGTTGTTCAATCCGAATATTTAACTCTCGGATATCAATAGCTTCTGCCATAATATTTATATCTTTAATTGTTTTCTAAATTTGACTGCAAAAATACTTTTTTTAAAGGACTTTGCCACACTTTATCAGTCTAAATAATATTAAAAAAGTTTCCCAAAACCTAAGTTTTAAGAAACTTTTTCATTATTTGCTGATTTAGTTGGCTGTTGCGGCCTTCTTTTTCTTCTTCAACTGCAATTTGGGGATTTTGATTTCCTGACCAACCTTGAGTGGTGTAGAGGCTTTGATGTTGTTGTATACCTCCAGATAACACTCCATATCGGGGCCCAGAACACGACGTGAAATCTTTACAAGATTCTCGCCTTCCTTTACCTTTATTGTGCGGTCGGTACCTACAATACGATAAGCGCCCAAACGTACTCTTACGTCCATCGCGTCGTACTTTTCGGCAGTGGGATTTTTGGCCTCGGCCTCTTTCTTAGCCTTGGCTTCTGCCTCTGCCTTGGCTTTTGCTTCAGCGTCGGCTTTGGCCTTTGCTTCGGCTTCTGCTTTGGCTTTAGTCTCAGCAGCCTTTGCCTCCTCGGCAGCCTTTGCCTCAGCAGCTTTGGTATCAACTTCAACAGCAGGCTGTTCAGCTGGGACCTCATCCGCTACAGCTTCAACCTCAGGAGCAACCTGTGGTTCGGGAGCAGTCTCCTTCTGAACGTGGATCACAGTCTCGCTGCTCTCATCAGGCAGGAAGTTGGCGTATGGATAATGGTTACCCAACAGATAGCCACAACCTAAGCCAATGATACATGCCAGCAAGGCCAGTACCCATTTACCAGCCGACTTGCGTGGACGGGCTGACTCAAACTCATATTCAGGTTCCTCGCTCTCTGGTTCTTCCTCCACTACTACCTCTTTAGGTGCCGGTTCAGAAACGACCTCGTCTGTTACGCCCATACTCTTAAAGGCTGCAGCAAGCTCTTCGTCGGCAGTCATCTTGCGATTCTCTACTACGGGAGCAGGTTCATCCAGAACTACGGGTTCGGGCTCTACCACGTGTGCTCGCTCAGGAATTACGACGGGCTCGGGATCATCCTCAAGCATATCACGCAGCGACTCTTCGGTAATCCTTGTCTCGTCAGAAAGTTGTGTTACAACAGGTCTAACGGGCTCGGGTTCAGGAGCATAAACGGGTTCTGGCTCGGGAGTATATACGGGCTCGGGAGCCACAACAGGCTCGGGCTCTGGGGTATAAACAGGCTCAACAACAGGTGTTGGCTCAGGGATTACTACAGGCTCAGGTGCTACCACAGGAGCAGGCTCTGGCTCAGGAATGGGTTCTGGGATTGGCTCGGGTGCAGGAGCTGGTTTCTTAATGGTTTGGAACGAACTAAGAATCGACTGCAGATTTGAGTTTGCAGTAGGTCTTGGTGTTTCAACCACAGGCTGAGCAATTGGCTCGGGAGCAACTACGGGCTCTGGAGCTACAAACGGTTCAGGGGCCACCACTGGCTCTGGCTCGGGTGCTACCACGGGCTCGGGTGCTACCACGGGCTCGGGTTCAACCTTGGGCTCTTCGGCAGGCGAAGCAACATAAGGTTCGATAACCCACTCAGGAATATCTTCATCAGCGATATCATCCAGAACTTTTGGTTCTTCCTTTGGACGAACAGTAGTTTCGGGACGGATAGTCATTCCTAACTTAAGTTCCTCCTCGAGTTCATCATCGATATCGTCGTCGAATTCATCATCAAGTGCCATATCATCTACAGGCTCGGCTACTGGCTCTGACTCAGGAACCACGACAGCCTCAGGAGCAACAATTGGCTCTGGAATCACAACGGGTTCCGGGGCTACAATTGGCTCAGGCTCCTCGTTGCCACCAAAATCAACCAATGGCATTGCTGCATGATCGACGTCGGGAGTCACAATGGGCTCTGGCTCTACCACGGGCTCTGGTTCTGGCTCAACCACAGGAGCAGGCGCTGGTTCTGGAGCAACTACCGGAGCTGGCTCTGGCTCAACCACAGGAGCAGGCGCTGGTTCTGGAGCAACTACCGGAGCTGGCTCTGGCTCAACAATTGGTTCGGGCTCTACCACGGGCTCTGGTTCTGGCTCAACGATTGGCTCAGAATCAACTTCTGGCTCGGGAGCATCGGTGGTTGTAGTATCAACATCGTCGAAATCCACACCATCGTTCAGCACCACCGTCTCGAACTGGGCAAATGGTTTGTTTACCAGCTCCTTCAGCAGAGCATCGGGCACAAAGGTAATTTTTCCGTGACCCTCGATCAGAACACGCTCACCTGTATTTACGTTTACGCTTTCGCGATCTTCAACATCAATAATCTTGAACGTACCCAGGCCTTTGACTTTTACCAGTTTATCGGTTTCAAGTCGCTGTTGTACGATATCGAACATAGCACTTACAAACAAACTTGCATCGCGTCTGTTCATCTTTCTGCGCTCAACCAGCACATTGGCTAATTCTTGTATAGAAATCTTTCCCATCACTCAGCTCCTCCATTCTTTACACGTTCTTTCCAACTTACATTTGGCTTAAATGTAAGCACCAGTTTTGGTGGCACCAGCATGCGCTGTCCTGTAGAAGGATTTACCATGATGCGCTCCATCTTCTTCTTAACTTCGAATGTACCGAATGTAGGAATCAGCACTGAGTCGTCGTCCTGAAAATGGTCGCCCATTGCCTCAACTACACAATTCACAAACTGCTGGGTTTCATCAGCCGAATACCCCGTGCGTTGCGCCAATTCTGTGATAAAGTCTTTATTGTTCATATGTTTTAATGATTGTGGTTCCATATAAATCAAATTCTTCCGAATCTGTAATCAATACATCATAGAAGTTACCGATGGTAAGTTTTGCCTCAGCTGCTGGAATCAACACCTCAGGATCAACTTCAGGCGAACAGAACTCGGTACGACCAATATAATAATCGCCCTCACGTCGGTCGATAATCACCTTGAATACCTTTCCAACTTTCTCTGCCTCGAGTTCGGCGCTGATATTCTGCTGGATACGCATAATCTTATCCAGTCGGCTCTGCTTCACATCCTCGGGTACGTCGTCCTCGAAGTTGTCGGCCGAATAGGTTCCTTCTTCCTCTGAATAAGCAAAAGCACCCATACGCTCAAAACGAGCCCACTTAACAAAAGCCTTGAGCTCCTCGAAATCCTCGTCGGTCTCGCCAGGGAAACCCACCATCAGGGTTGTGCGGATGTGGATACCGGGCACCTCTTCGCGCATGCGACGAACCAGCTCATAAGTCTCGTCCTTAGTAACGTGGCGACGCATACGGGTAAGCATGTTATCTGATACATGCTGGAGTGCGATATCAAGATACTTACATACGTTCTGCTTTTCACGAATCACACGCAGCAGATCCCAAGGGAAGTGTGTGGGATAAGCATAATGCAAACGAATCCACTCTACACCAGGAATATCGGCCATCTGCTCGATGAGCTCGGCGATATGCTGCTTGCCATCCAAGTCAACACCATAATAGGTTAACTCCTGGGCAATGACATTAAACTCCTTAGTGCCCTGACTAACCAGATATCGAACCTCATCCAGAATATCCTGCATGGGACGACTCTGATGCTTGCCAGTAATCAGCGGAATGGCGCAATAAGCACAATGGCGATCGCAACCCTCGCTAATCTTGATATAAGCATAATGACGTGGCGTAGTGATATGGCGCTTACCTTCGCAAGCGTTATACTCTTCGCCATTCAGGTCTTTCAAAAGTTTCTTATAATTAAATTTGCCGTACCAGCCGTCAACCTCTGGAATCTCTTTTTCCAAGTCGGCCAGATAGCGCTCAGAAAGACAGCCCATCACGAAGAGTTTCTCGATACGACCTTCGGTCTTGGCCTGAGCAAATTCCAAGATGGTATTGATACTTTCTTCCTTAGCATCGTTGATAAAACCGCAGGTGTTTACCACTACGATTTCGCCCTGAGGGTCGTCGCTATCGTGTGTACACTGATAGCCATTGGCCTCCATCAAGCCCATCAGAGTCTCACTATCAACCAGATTCTTTGAGCAGCCCAGTGAAATGATATCTATCGTCTTACTCATTGAACAGCGAATCTACAAACTGACGTTTATTAAACAGCTGGAGGTCGGTCATACCCTCGCCCAGTCCGATATATTTTACAGGTACCTTCAACTGGTCAGAAATACCAATTACCACACCACCCTTGGCTGTACCATCAAGCTTGGTGATAGCCAACGAGGTAATCTGTGTAACAGCAGCAAACTGCTTAGCCTGTTCAAAGGCATTCTGACCGGTAGAGCCATCAAGCACCAGCATCACCTCGTCGGGAGCCTCGGGCAGTACCTTCTTCATCACATCCTTAATCTTCTTCAGCTCGTTCATCAAGCCTACCTTATTGTGCAGACGGCCTGCGGTATCAATCAATACCACATCGGCACCATTAGCCTTGGCACTCTGCAGGGTATCGAATGCCACACTGGCGGGATCGCTACCCATCTGCTGCTTGATAACAGGCACGCCCACGCGCTCGCCCCAGATACACAACTGCTCTACAGCAGCTGCACGGAATGTATCAGCAGCACCTAAATAAACCTTCTTACCGGCCTGCTTGAACTGCCAAGCCAGCTTACCTATGGTTGTGGTTTTACCTACACCGTTCACACCTACCACCAGAATAACGTAGGGCTTATGATCGGCGGGCAAATCCCAATTATCATTGTCATCTGAATTATTCTCGGCCAGCAACTCGGCAATTTCCTCACGGAGAATGCGGTTAAGTTCAGAAGTGCTGACATATTTATCGCGAGCCACACGCTCCTCGATGCGCTGAATAATCTTCAACGTGGTATCTACACCCACATCGCTGGTGATGAGCACCTCTTCAAGATTATCCAATACATCATCATCAACCTTCGACTTACCGGCTACGGCACGAGTCAGTTTATCGAACACACTCGTTTTGGTTTTCTCCAAACCCTTATCGAGTGTCTCTTTTTTATCCTTACTAAAAAAACCAAATAATCCCATATTGCAATATTTTCGATTGCAAAGATAGGTATAATTTACGACACAACCAAAAAAAGAGGCCGCAAATTTCCTTGCGACCTCTAATTATTTTTATTTTGCATTAGTTCTTACGTCCCTTCGGTTGTAAGCGGCTTCGCCGATTACTTGAAAAAGTCCTTAACGGCCTCGTTGGGAACCATCTGCTCGTCGAAGATGTAAGCACCAGTCTTGGGGCTCTTAACCATCTTGATTACCTTTGTGTAAGCGCGACCATCCTTTGAGCCTTCGTGGAGGGTAGCGACGGTTTTCTTTGCCATACTTCAGTCGTATTATTTAATCTCCTTGTGAAGAGTCATCTTCTTCAGGATTGGGTTATACTTCATAAGCTCCATACGCTCTGGCGTATTCTTACGATTCTTGGTGGTTACGTAACGGCTAGTACCGGGCATACCACTATTCTTGTGCTCTGTGCACTCCAGGATAACCTGAACGCGATTACCTTTAGCTTTCTTTCCTGCCATGATTTTAATCTCCTATCACTTTAATGTCCTTCCAGTCTACAAATCCTTTGGCAACAGCCTGCTTCAAGGCAGCATCCAGACCTACTTTATTGATCATACGAAGACCAGCAGCGCTAATCTTCAACTGAATCCAGCAACCCTCCTCTACGTAGTAGAACTTCTTGCTGAAAAGGTTAACGTCAAAGCTTCTCTTTGTACGGTGCTTTGAGTGAGACACATTGCAACCTATCTGTGCCTTCTTTCCTGTAATTTGACAAATCTTAGACATTTCTATCTACCTTTTTACTTGTGATTTACACTTACTTATTCCAAACAGCGTGCAAAATTACACAATTTTATTGAGATTCAGATAATTACACGACCGGAAATTTAAAGAATTAATAATTTTTAACCTTCTCGCATGGGTCTGGGGGCATCTTCCTCCTTCAAAAAGGCCAAAAACATCTCCATAGCACGGTTGGTGGCAATAGCCAGATTAATGTCGCGACCATAGTCTTCTTCCAGCTTCATTGTTACCACTTTTTCGGGACGTCCACATGCCAACCAGATGGTGCCAACAGGTATTTCTTTGGTACCGCCGGTAGGACCAGCAAAACCGGTTGCAGCAATGGCATAATCGGTATTCAGTGCCTTACATGCTCCCTTTACCATAGCTATTGCAACCTCCTCACACACAGCGGTTTTCTCTTCGAGCAACTGATGGTCAACACCCAGCAGATTCTCCTTAACCTCGTTGATATATGAGATAATACCACCCTTGAAATATTTTGATGCACCTGGCACAGCAATGATAGCCTCAGCTATACGGCCGCCAGTACAACTCTCAGCGGTACTTACAGTCTTCTCTGTTTCCCAGAGGATTTCACTTACCTCTCTACTTGTTATCTTACTTTCAAAATCCATATCTAGTTTTTATTATTTAAATGTTACTTTACTGAATGCAGGGGCATCGATCGAACAGAACTGCTGATCCTGATACTTATAATAGCCCACGATACCAATCATGGCCGCATTATCGGTAGTATAACTGAACTTGGGGATATAAATCGTCCAACCATAACGCTTCTCGGCGTCGTAGAACGCATTACGCAAGCCGTTATTGGCGCTCACACCACCAGCCACAGCCACATGCTTGATACCAGTCTGCTTTACAGCCTTCTTCAGTTTCTTCATCAGGATATCAACAATCGTCCACTCCAGCGAAGCAGCGATATCTTCCTTATGCTTCTCGATAAAGTCGGGATCCTCGGCCACCCACTTCTGCATCGAATACAGGAACGAGGTCTTCAAGCCCGAGAAACTATAATCGAGACCAGGGATATTAGGCTCGGCAAACTGATAGGCCTTGGGATTACCCTGACGAGCCAAACGGTCGATAATAGGACCACCGGGATAACCCAGTCCCATCACCTTCGAGCATTTGTCGATAGCCTCACCGGCAGCATCGTCAATAGTCTGGCCGAGCACCTCCATATCGTTATAGGCATTCACCTTAACAATCTGCGAGTTTCCACCTGATACCAGCAGGCACAGGAATGGCAATGGTGGCTGGTGCTGATCGTCCTCGCTCTCCTTGATGAAATGCGCCATCACGTGTCCCTGCAGATGGTTTACATCAATCATAGGGATACCTAATGAGCGGGCAAAGCCTTTGGCAAAGCTTACACCTACCAGCAACGAACCCATCAGTCCGGGACCGCGGGTAAATGCAATAGCTGTTAAATCCTCTTTGGTAATACCAGCTTTCTTGATGGCCTGATCAACTACAGGCACCACATTCTGTTGGTGTGCTCTCGATGCCAACTCGGGCACTACGCCACCGTATGCCTCGTGTACAGCCTGCGATGCTGTGACGTTCGACAGCAGAATACCATTCTTCAGTACAGCTGCCGAAGTATCATCACACGAGCTTTCTATACCTAATATATATATATCCTTCATCTTAGTACGTCAGTATCTCTACACCATGTTCTGTCATCACGAGTGTATGCTCCCACTGTGCGCTGGGCAGTTCGTCTTCGGTAATCACCTCCCATCCGTATGGATCGTCGGCATCGATGAATACCTTCCAGGTACCCATGTTAATCATAGGCTCGATGGTGAACACCATACCAGGAACCAGCAGCATACCGGTACCACAATGTCCGTAGTGCTCTACATCGGGCTCCTCGTGGAATTTCAGTCCCACGCCGTGTCCGGCCAGATCGCGAACGATACCATAGCCGTATTTCTTACAGTGCTTCTCGATGGCATGACCGATATCGCCCACAAAGCTATAAGGCTTAGCGGCCTCCATACCAATCTCCAGACACTCCTTAGCTACACGCACCAGCTGCTCCTTCTCAGGAGTAGTCTTGCCGATGATAAACATACGACTGGCGTCGGCATAATAGCCATCAAGGATGGTAGTAAAGTCAACATTGATGATATCGCCCTCTTCGAGCACATCTTCCTCCTTGGGGATACCGTGACAAACCACCTCATTGATCGAGGTGCACACGCTCATGGGGAATCCTTCGTAATTCAAGCAGGCTGGGATAGCACCAGCATCCTCACACACCTTGCGACAAATCTGGTCGATCTCCAGTGTGTTCATGCCGGCATGAATCTCCTTTGCCACTGCGTCGAGCACAGCGGTATTCACTACACCCGCCTTACGGATGCCTTCTATCTGTTCAGGGGTTTTAATCAGTTCACGTGTTGGTACCAGCTTACCTTTGTTCTCCCAGTACATGATGGTTTTGTCCATCTCTGTAGGTTCCTGTCCTGGCAGGCAGTGCCATCTTTTCTTTTTCTTAAATGCACTCATTTCACCTATTTAATTATTAAATTTGGGTGCAAAGGTACTACTTTTTTTTGTACGCGCCAAATAATATCGAAACAAAAAAAATCCTCCCCCGTTTGGGAGAGGATAATCAAGGCCTACAGCACAAGCACAAGCGACTTACTGTGCGCATGACTGTACGGCTATCGATCCGAGAACAGAGGTTATTACTGTAGCGATGAATTTTAGGACTTTTGCTACCTTGGTCCAATTAACTTTTGCCTTCATGTTAAGTCTGGTTTAGTTTTCGTACACGTATTTAATTAATTCATATCACTTCCTCCGCCGCCAGGGTTATTGCCTCCGCCTTCGGTATTGCCACCGGTATTGCCGCTATTGCTTGGTGTGGTAGAACCACTGCCGCTGGTATTACCCGAGTTGGAAGTCTC
>NZ_JHXD01000033.1 GCF_000687715.1 Xylanibacter ruminicola Ga6B6 | reverse complement strand
GGCCACCATCGCATTGTGTTCAGCCTCCTTGGCGTTTCGCCTAGCCACATCGGCAATACGCTGCGCCTCAGCTTCGCTGGCTCTGGCCTTTTCGGCATTAGCCTTAGCGATAGCCTCACTCTCCCTGGCCTTCTCGGCACTGGCTCGTGCTTCCTCCTCACTCTTTCGGGCCTTTTCCTCGCTGGCTTTAGCTTTTTCCTCGTTAGCTTTGGCCTTCTCCTCGTTTTCGCGGGCTATATCCAGCGCTTTCTTCAGCTGTCGCGTGTTGTGCATCTGGTTTAATATCACAACCAGCAGCACCACAATCACAAAGGCTACAATGGCAATATACACCCATCGGGGTATAATCACGCCGTTGAAGGTTGAAGCCACATTGCCATACACCTCGTCCATCAGGCCCTCTTCCTCCATCTTGTCGAGCTCCTTGTCGATGGCATTTATCAGCTTTTTATTATTGCTCACGTAGCAGTATTCGCGTGGTGTCAGCGTCAGGTCTTCCTGTTCCAGATTCTGCAGTTTATGCTTACCTATCAGATACTTAGCCTGATAACGATAGCACACCACCGCATCGTATTTACCTGCCGACAACTCCCTCATCGCCTTGGTCAGATCTTCCACAATCACCAGTCGTGCACCAATCTTCTGCAGCGTGTCGCGTACCGGGCGACTGGCCATCAGGGCCACCTCCATGTTGTGCATGTCGCGCAGTCCGTAGTTCTTCTTGCTACCCTTACGTGTTACCAACTGGTAGTACAGGCGAATCACGGCACGCGAGTAATTGGTGATATCCTTGCGATAAGGCGAATATACCATCATACCCAGGTCAACCTTACCACCTAATATTTCGTTGGCAATAGCTCCCCATGTGTTTGGCGCATACTTGAAAGGAATACCCATGCGTTTCATCAGAATCTTGGTAAATTCCACATCGGCACCGCTGGGATTGCCTTTCTCGTTCACATACTCCAATGGGGGATAATCCTGATCTATTCCGAATATCAAGGGCTTAGAATCCGAATAGCCGAGATTATTAGCATTTACCTTGAGGGCAAACGTTAATATAAGTAGAATGTTAATCAGTCTCAGCTTCATAAATTATCAACCTCAAGCTTATGCTTGATGGGTACAAAAGTAGAAAAAATACTTTAAACCTCCAAACTTTTTCTTGAAAAAGTGGTAAATTAGAGGAACAAAAGCGGCAAATTAAAGTCCACGCGCCTTCCAAATGCGGTCTTTGGCGGCATTAATCTCCTGGAATTTCTTCTCAGCAGCCTTGCGTACATCCTCGCCCAAAGCAGCCACCTTGTCGGGATGGTGCTGCAGAGCCTGCTTGCGGTAGGCCTTCTTCACCTCATCGTCGCTGGCATCCGGACTCACACCCAGCACCTTGTAGGCATCGTCGAGACTACCACCCTCAAGATGCAGCATCGAGTCAACCTCATTAACCTGCAATCCCATCCACTGGGCACACTCTTTCAGGGCTGTTATCTCGCTCTGGGGCACGCTACCATCGGCCTTTGCCACCATCACCAGATAGTTAAGCAGCTGCAAACGCTGCGAGTAATCCATCTGTCGACTTATCTGTGCACAACAGTCGCATACCGTCTGCTTGAACTGCTGCCAGCCTTCGCGTTTCTGTTCCTCAAACAAGCGGTTCAACACCTCGTTACCCTGCTGTACGGCAGCATTACCGAAGTTCTGGCGCAACATCTGACGAACCATTTCCATCTCAGAGTGCATAGCCTTACCATCGGCCTTGATGATATACGACGACAGTACCAGGAGCGAAAACATAAAACTATTGCGCTGTCCTTGCTGCTGTTGCCTTTGATAAGCCTGCTGGTAGTTCTCGTTATACGATTGCCAGGTACCAGAGTTTTCGGGGGTATTCACCCCATTCAGCACGGTATCAAATAGCGAACCCAGCAGATAACCTGCCAATGCACCAAGTGGACCACCAGCCATCCAACCGGCAAATCCGCCAATCCATTTTCCTGCAGCCATAATTTTTATTACAAATTTTGCAGTTCGGTATAAATGCGCTGTACGGGCAAGCCCATCACATTATAATAACTGCCGTTAAGTCCTGTAACACCTATGTAGCCAATCCACTCCTGAATGCCGTAAGCACCAGCCTTATCAAAAGGACGATAGTGGCTCACATAGTGCTGAATCTCAGCATCGGTAAGCTGTTTAAAGGTTACATCGGTAGTAACCGAAAACGAACGCTGACTGGTAGCGGTAAGCAGCGACACACCTGTAGTAACCTGATGGGTACGACCGCTGATTTCACGAAGCATACGTACGGCATCAGCCTCGTCGTGTGGTTTCCCTAAAATATCATTGCCTACTATCACCACCGTATCGGCAGTAATAATCAGCTCACCAGTCTGGAGTGCTGGTTTGTAAGCAGCAGCCTTCTTTTCGGCAATAAACTGTGCCACCTCGGCTGCGGGCAGATTAGCGGGGTACGACTCGTCGATACCATCAATCACACGCACCTCGAAATCCAGCCCCAATCCTGCCAACAATTCTTTTCTGCGTGGCGAATTACTCGCCAAAACATATTTATATCTATTCATTACAAATCACTAATTATCAAACATTTACCACCCAAATGCTTTAGCATTCATTACCCACTTTCCCTGGGCACGTAATACCTGCTCTATCACATCGCGACCACAACCATAACCGCCATCACGATCCGACACATACACACTCACCTCACGAATCTCTGCGCAGGCATCTTTGGGGCATACAGGACAACCTACCCTACGCATAATCTCCAAGTCGGGAATATCATCACCCATGTACATTACCTCCTCGTCGGTATAGCCATAGATGGCCAGGAACTCATCGTAGGTGGCAATCTTCACGGCACAACCCAGGTAAATATCTTCAACACCTAGCCCCTCGTAGCGCACACGCAGACTATCTACCTTTGCGCCAGAAAGAATGGCAATACGCAAGCCTAACTTCATGGCCAACTGAATGGCATAACCATCCTTGATATTCACCGTACGCAGCGGTGTACCGTCGGCACTCAGATTAATCGTCTCGGCACTCAACACGCCATCAATATCAAAAATGATGGCCTTGATTTTATTTAAATCGTAGTTAATCACGTTAAAGATTAAACATTAAAGATTAAATATTAAAACTTGTTCAAGTGAACGTTTTCCCACTTCAGTTTCTCTTCGTCCTGAGGTTTGCGTTCATCGGTCCAATGACCTATTGCAAGAATACACAGACAATTGTAGTTATCAGGAATACCCAACACGCCACGAATCACCTCGTCGGCGCTGGTACCATCGCTCAATCCACGACCTCGCATCTGAATCCAGCAAGAGCCCAATCCCAGTTCTTCTGCCTGATATTGCATAGAGATGGTAGCAATCGAGCCATCCTCTATCCAACAGTCGTTCTGCATGGGGTCGCCCAATACGGCAATAGCCACAGGGGCATCCTTCAGGAATTGTGAACCCATATTCTTGGCATCAGCCAATTTCTCAAGATCCATTTTATCATCAACAACCACGAACTGCCAGGCACGCTGACTCTTCGACGTGGGCGACATCAAGGCTGCACGCAGAATAAGCTTAAGATGTTCGGGATCAACCTCCTTATCAGAGAACTTGCGATGGCTGCGGCGCAACTGCGCCAAATCTTTAAAACTTGTCATAATCTACCTAATTTTTGTGCAAAGATAGTGATTATTTGGCATGAATCACGAGAATTAACGCGAAAAAAGATTTTAAAACTAAAAAATTCGTGAAATTCGTGCCATTCGTGCCCAAAAATATCTATCTTTGCAGTATGGACCAACTGATTACCACCATATACACCAAATCCAAAGGTATGCCAGCACTCCGTCAGGGCAGCTATTTCCACAGTCAGGAACTGATGGAAGTATGCGAGGCAGCCCCACGCCAGCGACCTTATATGGTGGTAATTAACGACGAATCGGGCCGCGAGCTATGTCACATGCTGGGCATCGTCAGATTCCGCACACTGATACTACCACCATTCCTGCTGATACATTGCCGGATATTAGGCGAAGGTGTGTACAACGAAGACTGCGGCTACAAGAAAGACGAGCTGTTCGACCGGATGCTAAGTGCGCTGACACGCAAACTCAACAAACGCGTACTGTTTATGGAGATGAGTAACCTGAGCACCAAGATGTTTGGCTATAAGGTTCTGCGCGAAAACGGCTACTACCCCGTAAACTGGATGTCGATACACAACTCGTTGCATCGTCGCGCACCCGAAGAACGCATCACACCCAAACTGCAGAAACGCATTGACCACGCCCACGAGCGAGGTGCACAAACCGAGATAGTCAGCAACGAACAAGACTATAAAGCTTTCTCGAAACTACTACGTAAGCACCATATCCTGAAGCCCAAGCGCTATATCCCCGACGATATTTTCTTCCGCGAGCTGATGGACGGCAAAAACGGCAACCTGTTTATTACCAAGTATCACGAAAAAGTGATTGCCTGTGCCGCCTGCGTATATAGTCAGGGCGATGCCTACCTATGGTATTCTGCCTTCAGGCGCAAGACATTCCACCATTTGCACCCCGACACTATTGTGGTGTGGGATGTCATGAAGCACGCTTACAACGAGGGTTATCAGCACATGCGTTTCATGGATGTGGGCCTACCTTTCCACAAGAATCCTTACCGCGAATTCATATTGCGTTTCGGAGGCAAGGAACAAAGCACCTACCGATGGTTCCGATTCTCCATCAGGTGGGTAAACAAGCTGTTAGCATGGATTTATCGCGAGTAGATAGCCCGCTTTAACAAGTGGGTTATTTTAGCGGGTCGGCCTCTTTATCCAGGTCGCCATCGCCGCTGCCACTCATCAGATCCACCACGCTGGCATCGTTAGCATTCATGTTTACCTGCTTATCCTTGGGGATATCAGGCATCTCCAGAGCAGCCTCGTTATCAATCAAACCCGAATTTGCAATCGAATCGATAGCAGCCGAATCAGTTACCAATGGATGATATTCCACCTTCTCCTCAACAAACTCCTCGCGCTGAGAACCACGACCACGACAAGCCGACAGCGACAGCACTACCAATGCAACAAATAAAAGTTTCGTATTCATAAAATTGCCTTATTTATATTCTATCTACTTGCTTAACACCCTTAACGGTACGCAGTTTCTTAATGAGCGCCTCGAGTCGTGAGGTATCCTCAAGCATCACCACAATATTACCACTAAACAAACCGTCGTGACTATCAATATTGATGCTACGAAGCACCAGTTTCTCTTCCTTCGAAATAATGCTCGTTAGATTGTTCACGATACCGATATCGTCGTTACCTATCACACGCAGGGCGATGCTATATTGCGACGATCCCTTACCACTCCACTTGGCCTTAACAATGCGATAGCCAAAACGGCGACGCAACTCGGGAGCATTCGGACAATCGCAACGATGAATCTTGATACCGCCATTAACGGTAACAAAGCCAAACACATCGTCGCCATAGATGGGCGAACAGCATTTTGCCAGCTGATAATCCAAGCCTTTCAGGTTGCGGTCAATCACCAGAACGTCATCGTTCACCTGCTGATTCAGGCCCGCAATCTTCGACTCGTCTAGTTCGAATTCAGAAGCCGAACGGGCTTGATTATCTCCTGTAACAACAGCTTCTTTACCCCTGAGTTCCAAGAACTTATCAAGCACATCATTTGTATCCAAAACGCCATCGGCAATAGCCTTATAGAAGTCGCTCACCTCCTTGTAACCCATCTTACGGATCACGTTGAACATGATGCTGTCGTCCTGTTCAATCTTACGATTTCGGAACTTACGCTCCAACATCTCCTTGGCAAAGAGTCCGTCCTTTACCTGGGTTTCCTTGAGCGCTAAACGAATCTTGGATTTGGCACGCGAGGTCTTGACGATATTCAGCCACTCTTGTCGGGGTTTCTGGTTAGCCGACGTTAAGATTTCAACCTGGTCGCCACTCTTCAACTCATAGCGTATCGGCACTACTTTTCCGCCAATGCGGCCACCCGTACACTGGTTGCCCAATTTTGAGTGGATATGATAGGCAAAATCAAGTACCGTAGCACCCAAGGGGAACTTCCACAAATCGCCTGCAGGTGTAAACACAAACACCTCGTCTTCGTACAGCTCCATCTTAAACTGATCCATAGCATCCAGTCCGTCGGCATGCTCCAGCATCGTACGGATATTCGTCAGCCACTCATCCAGTCCGGTCTCGCCCTTCACGCCTTTATAGCGCCAGTGGGCAGCCACACCACGTTCGGCAATCTCGTCCATACGTTCGGTACGTATCTGTACTTCAACCCACTTCTGCTCTGGACCCAGCACCGTAATGTGCAGACTCTCGTAGCCATTCGATTTGGGTACCGACAGCCAGTCGCGCAGTCGTTTGGGGTTTGGCTGATACATATCGGTAATAATCGAGTATGCCTGCCAGCATTGCATTTTTTCCTGCTCCAGCGGACAATCGATAATAATTCGGATGGCAAACAGATCGTATACACCCTCGAACGGACACTTCTGCTTCTGCATCTTCTGCCAGATAGAGTGGATCGATTTGGTACGCCCCTTAATATGGCAACGGATACCCGCAGCCATCATCTTCTGCTCAACAGGCTTAATAAACCTATCTATATAAGCATCACGTGCCGCCTTGGTAGCACTCAGTTTTTCGCGAATATGGTAATAGGCATCGTGCTCCATATACTTCAGCGACAGGTCCTCAAGCTCGCTCTTCAGTTTATAGAGTCCCAGCTTATGCGCCAACGGAGCATAGAGATAAGCCGCCTCTTGCGATACCTCCAGCTTTGCCTCCACGTTCTCCGTATCGCGAATCTGTCGCATCAGGTTCACGCGATAGGCAATCATAATCAGTATTACACGCATATCCTCGGCAAACGAGAGCAGCAGATTTCTGAAGTTCTCACTCTCAACCGCCGGATTCTTATCGTACAGTTGCTCTATACGTTTTAGTCCATGTAATATACGCGACACCGATTCGCCGTACTTCTGCTCTACCTCTTCCAGCGCAATGTTTCCCGCCTCTAATTCAGGTATCAGCTGCACAGCCTGTATTGCATCGCCTTTCAAACCAATCTCCTCAGTCAGAATCTCGGCTGTCTGCGATGCCATTCGTTTTCTTTCCTCGTATGTAAATGCGAATTTTTCCGCCATAATTTCTAAATTTTGCTACAAAGATACATTTTTCTTTGGATTAATTCGCATTTTTCGAAAAAAATGGTTACTTTTGCCGTAGTTTATTGATTAAATACCATTTTTATTATGTTAGAGGAGAAAGACTTGAAGCAAATTGCTCAAAAAGGTATTACCAAGGAGCAGATCGAAAATCAATTGAACGAGTTTAAGACAGGTTTCCCATTCCTGAAGCTGGAGGCAGCTGCAGGTATCGGTAACGGTATTATTGCTCCCGACGCAGCCGAGCGCCAGAAGCTGGTTGCCGCATGGAACGAGTACAAGGCAGCAGGCAAGCGCGTGGTAAAGTTTGTGCCCGCCAGCGGTGCCGCCAGTCGTATGTTCAAAAACATGTTTGCATTTGTTGATGCCGACTACGATGTGCCCACCACCGACTTCGAGAAGAAATATTTCGACCAGATAGAAAACTTTGCCTTCTTCGAGGCACTCGATGCTGTTTGTCTGAAGAACGAGGGTAAGGGCATCAAGGCTTTGATGACCGAAGGCAACTATAAGGCTGTAGCAGCCAACATGCTGAAAGCCGAGGGACTGAACTACGGTCAGCTGCCAAAGGGCCTGCTGCTGTTCCATAAGTACCCCGAAGGTGCACGCACTCCTATGGAGGAGCATCTGGTAGAGGGTGCCCTTTATGCTGCATCCAACGGCGAGGCTCACGTACACTTCACCGTCAGTCACGAGCACATGGAGCTGTTTAAGGCTAAGGTAGCCGAGAAGGCCGACTTCTTCGCACAGAAATACGGCATCAAGTACGATATCAGCTTCTCTGAGCAGAAGCCATCAACCGATACCGTTGCCGCTAACCCCGACAACACCCCATTCCGCAACGAGGATGGCAGTCTGCTGTTCCGTCCAGGCGGTCACGGTGCCCTCATCGAGAATCTCAACGAGATCGAGGCCGATGTGATCTTCATTAAGAATATCGACAACGTAGTACCCGACCGTTTGAAGCCCGAGACTGTAGAGTGGAAGCAGGTACTGGCAGGCGTATTGGTAACCCTGCAGAAGCAGGCCTTCGAGTATCTCAAGGTATTGGATGCAGGTGCCAGCGAGGCCCAGCTGCAGGAGATTGCCCAGTTTGTAGCCAACAACCTGTGTACCGATGCCAAGAATAATAAGGTAGATGCCGCTTATCTGCGTGGCAAGCTCAATCGCCCCATGCGTGTGTGCGGTGTAGTTAAGAATGTAGGCGAGCCTGGTGGCGGCCCATTCCTTACCTACAACCAGGATGGTACCGTTAGCCTGCAGATCCTGGAGAGCAGCCAGATTGATACCAACAACGAGGCCTACATGAAGATGTTTACCCAGGGCACCCACTTCAACCCAGTTGATCTGGTTTGCGCTGTTAAGGACTATCAGGGTAAGCCATTCAACCTGCCCGAGTTTGTCGACAAGACCACAGGTTTCATCTCGTCAAAGTCAAAGGCTGGTAAGGAGCTCAAAGCCCTCGAGTTGCCAGGCTTGTGGAATGGTGCCATGAGCAACTGGAGCACCGTATTTGTTGAGGTTCCTCTGGGCACCTTCAATCCCGTTAAGACTGTTAACGACCTGCTGCGCGAACAGCATCAGTAATCAATATCGTTAAACAAGCAACAAATCCCTGTTCTCATTCAAGTGTGAACGGGGATTATTGTTTTTACATTTCAGATATAGCTTAGCCAAACTTACCCAGTTACTTGAAAAAACCACACAATCACAAGATATACACCAATAGGACTAAAACGTCTGCTATCTGCGCTTTGGCTATGCAGAAAATTTTTCTTAGTTTACGAGTAAGTTTTTTATGGCCTAACAACAAAAAAATCATCCCTGCCAAAGATGATCAGGGATGATTTTATGTTTACTTTACTGGAACAGCATCTCGTCGATGGCTTTGATGCCCTTGTCGGTACAGAGCCCTCGGAGGGACACAAACACGAGATTGCGGAAGATATCCTCGATGGAATACTGGCGGTACAGCTCTTTCTGCATAACATACTCACCCATGGCGTCGAACTGCAGTACAGCCATCTGGTAGTTCAAATCGGCACGGAAATAGCCCTCGTCTACCCCACGCTGAATAAACTCATAACTGTTATCGCGCATGACATTATTCTGCTCATCCAAAAAACGCTTTACCTGAGGATATTTGACCATCTCGGTAAAGAACAGGGGATTGGTATTCTTAAAGTCGCGCACTTTCATGCGATATACCTCAAGGAGAATCTCCATCACATTGGTACAATGGGCCAAAGCCAGCTCCATATTATCAACGCGCTGCTTGAAGTGTTTTACAACCACCTCGAAGAGCAGCTCCTCTTTTGTAGCATAAAGTTCGTAAATGGTGCGTTTTGAAATACTCATGGCCTGTGCGACATCATCCATCCTCACGGCATTGATGCCTCGCTCGGTAAAAAGTTGCATAGCAACATCGGGAATTCGCTCCTTTAAATTTAATTTGTAGTCCGAAATGTCTTTTATTTCTTGCATAATCTTCCAATTTGGTGGCAAAGTTACAAAAAAATCTAAAAACCCAAATGATTTTCAATAGTTTTTTGTATTTTTGCGGTCGTATTTCAGAATAATAACATTATTAATAATACACTTTATGGTAAAGATCTCGAAAGAAGCCGCACTCGAATATCACGAGAGCGGACGACCAGGCAAAATCGAAGTAAAGCCAACAAAGGCTTATCGTACACAAACAGACTTAAGCTTAGCCTACTCTCCAGGAGTAGCATATCCTTGTCTGGAAATTCAGGAGCGCCCCGACGATGCATATAAATACACCGATAAGGGTAATCTGGTAGCAGTTATCTCGAACGGTACAGCTGTGCTGGGACTGGGCGACATTGGTGCCCTGAGCGGCAAACCCGTAATGGAGGGTAAAGGACTGCTGTTTAAGATTTATGGCGGTATCGACGTATTCGATATCGAGGTAGCCGAGAAGGATCCCGAGAAGTTCTGCGAGGCCGTAGAGCGTATCGCTCCCACCTTTGGCGGTATTAACCTGGAAGATATCAAAGCCCCTGAGTGCTTCTATATTGAGGACCGACTGAAGAAGACTCTCGATATCCCCGTGATGCACGACGACCAGCACGGTACTGCCATTATCAGCGCAGCCGGATTGAAGAACGCCATGGAGGTAATCGGCAAGGATATAACCAAGGTTAAGATTGTAGTTAACGGTGCAGGTGCTGCTGCTATCAGCTGTACCAAGCTGTATATGGCTATCGGCGCCAAGAAGGAGAACATCGTGATGCTCGACTCTAAGGGTGTTATCTCGAAGGAGCGTACCGACCTGAACGAGCAGAAGAAGTTCTTTGCTACCGACCGTACCGACATTCACACACTGGCCGAGGCCGTGAAGGATGCCGACGTATTCGTAGGACTCTCGAAGGGTAATGTACTCTCAAAGGATATGGTGAAGTCGATGGCTAAGGATCCCGTGATCTTTGCGCTAGCCAACCCTGTACCCGAGATCAGCTACGAGGATGCCATGGAGGCACGTCCCGACGTACTGATGTCGACCGGTCGTACCGACTATCCTAACCAGATTAACAACGTGATCGGATTCCCCTACATCTTCCGTGGTGCGCTTGACGTTCACGCCAAGGCTATCAACGAGGAGATGAAGCTGGCTGCCGTACACGCCATCGCCGACCTGGCCAAGCAGCCTGTACCCGATGTGGTAAACGACGTATATAAGGTTAACAACCTGACTTTCGGCCGCAACTACTTTATCCCAAAGCCTGTTGACCCACGACTGATTACCGAGGTATCGTCGGCTGTTGCCAAGGCTGCCATCGAGAGTGGCGTGGCCCGCAAGGAGATTAAGGACTGGGACGAGTACAAGCGTTCGCTCTCTGTTCTGCTGGGACAGGAAACCAAGCTCACCCAGAAGCTTTACGCTACAGCAGCCGCTCACCCACAGCGTGTGGTATTTGCCGAGGCTGTTCACCCCACCATGCTGAAGGCTGCTGTACAGGCTAAGGCCGAAGGTATCTGCTACCCCATCCTACTGGGTAACGACGAGGTGATTACCAAGATGGCTGCACAGATGGACCTGAACCTGGACGGCATTGAGATTGTAAACCTGCGCCACCCCAACCAGCAGGAGCGCCGTGAGCGTTATGCCCGCATACTGGCCGAGAAGCGCCAGCGCGAGGGTTACACCTTCCAGGAGGCTAACGACAAGATGTTTGAGCGTAACTACTTTGGTATGATGATGGTTGAGACCGGCGAAGCCGATGCCTTTATCACCGGATTGTACACCAAGTACTCGAATACAGTTAAGGTTGTAAAGGAGGTGATTGGTATCCGTCCCGAGTACAAGCACTTCGGTACGATGCACATCATCAACTCGCCAAAGGGTACTTACTATATTGCCGACACCATGGTGAACGAGAACCCCGACCGCGAGGCACTGCTGGATATCTCGAAACTGATTTCGACTGCCGTACGTTTCTTTAACGAGAAGCCTGTGATTGCAATGGTATCGCACTCTAACTTCGGTAGCAGCACCAGCGATGGCGCCCTGAAGGTAAAGGACACCGTAGCTAAGATGCACGAGCTGTATCCTGATCTGCCTATCGACGGTGAGATGCTGCTGAGCTTTGCACTCGACAACGAGCTGCGCGATCAGGAGTACCCATTCACCAAACTGAAGGGTCAGAAGGTGAACACACTGGTATTCCCCAACCTGACATCGGCACGCTCATCGTACAAGATGCTGCAGATGCTTGGCAGCGACGCTGAAATCATCGGCCCGATCCAGATGGGACTGAACAAACCTATCCACTTTATCGACTTTGGTGCCAGTGTACGAGATGTCGTAAATATCGTGGCTGTAGCGACAATTGATGCGTATGTGGACAAAATTAAGAGCAAATTGTCAGTAATAGGCAAATAATCGCTTACACATTATTATATTATATAGGCCTCTTTTTTGTGCTCGAACACAAAAAAGGGGCTATTTTTTGCCATTTTGAATTGACTTAAATCAATAATCTTTCAAAATGAAAGCATTTTTGAGAAAAAAGTGATAAAAAGTTTGTTATTTCAGAAAAAAGCTGTAATTTTGCAACCAGAATTAAAAAATTAAATCACAAACAAACAACAACTAAAAAAAGGTATTAAGATTATGAATGCAGCAAAAGTTGTAGAAGATCTGAAGCAGAGATTTCCCAATGAGCCTGAGTACATTCAGGCAGTAAGTCAGGTACTCCCCACTATCGAAGAAGAGTACAACAAGCATCCCGAGTTCGAGAAGGCTAACCTCATCGAGCGTCTGTGTATCCCCGATCGCGTATGTGAGTTCCGTATCACATGGGTTGACGACCAGGGTAAGGTTCAGACCAACATGGGTTACCGTATCCAGCATAACAACGCTATTGGCCCTTACAAAGGTGGTCTGCGTTATCACAAGAGTGTAAACCTGGGTATTCTGAAGTTCCTTGCTTTCGAGCAGACTTTCAAGAACTCTCTGACAACACTTCCTATGGGTGGTGCTAAGGGTGGTTCAGACTTCTCTCCCCGTGGCAAGAGCGACGCTGAGGTCATGCGTTTCTGCCAGGCATTCATGAATGAACTGTATCGCGTGATCGGTCCTGATGAGGATGTTCCCGCTGGTGATATCGGTGTAGGTGGTCGTGAGGTTGGTTACCTCTTCGGACAGTACAAGAAGCTCACTCATCAGTTCCAGGGTGTGCTCACTGGTAAGGGTCTTTCTTTCGGTGGTTCACTGATCCGTCCTGAGGCTACTGGTTACGGTTGTGTTTACTTCCTGACCTCTATGCTCGCTACTCGTGGCATCGAGCTGAAGGGTAAGAAGGTGCTGATTTCTGGTTCAGGTAACGTGGCTCAGTATGCTACTGAGAAGTGCATCCAGCTGGGTGCTATCCCCTTGACTCTCTCTGACTCAGACGGTTACATCTACGATCCAGATGGTATCGACGAGGCTAAGCTCGCTTATGTGAAGGAGCTGAAGAACGTTGAGCGCGGACGTATTAAGGAGTATGCTGAGGAGTATCCTAACGCTGTATATCACGCTGGTGAGCGTCCTTGGCACGAGAAGGCTGATATCGCTCTGCCTTGCGCTACTCAGAATGAGATCAATGGTGAGCAGGCTCAGGCCCTGATCGACAACGGTGTGATTGCTGTTGCTGAGGGTGCTAACATGCCTTCACTGCCTGAGGCTATCAAGATCTTCCAGGATGCCAAGATCCTCTATGCTCCTGGTAAGGCTTCTAACGCTGGTGGTGTATCAGTATCTGGTCTTGAGATGTCACAGAACTCTGAGCGTCTGAGCTGGACTTCTAAGGAGGTTGATGACTATCTGAAGCGCATCATGAACGATATTCACGAGAACTGCGTGAAGTATGGTACTCAGGCTGATGGCTATATCAACTATGTGAAGGGTGCTAACGTAGCCGGCTTCATGAAGGTTGCCAATGCCATGATGGCTCAGGGCATCGTATAAATGCACCGTAATAACCTTGGAATTTGTTTAAATTTCAATATAAATCGCCATTAACTTGTAAATAGTTAGTAAAAGTAAAGTATAAAAGGTTAAAACTGGAATGGGAGGGGCCAGCTCGTGAGAGTTGGCTCTTCTTTTTGTTAATAATTCATAAATCTTTAAATTATCAACCGTCTAAAACGAGCTATCTCGCTAAAAATCAGTACCTTTGCACCCGATTTTCGCCCCATAGGGGCAATAGGTGTAGGAACAGGCGCCCGCTCCTATCAATAATAACCCTTTAAAATATGGTCTGGTAAACGTCTGTCCAGATCCCGCTCCGACAAAAAAACGAGGAGCACAAATTTATTTAATTATGTCAGAATTAACAAAGAACGTTAAGCCACTCGACGATTTTAATTGGGACGAGTTCGAGAATGGAACAGTTGCTAATGTTAGCAAGGAAGAGCTCGACAAGGCTTACGACGAAACCCTGAACAAGGTTGCCGACCATCAGGTAGTAGAGGGCACAGTAATCTCTATTGACAAGAAGGAAGTAGTTGTCAACATCGGCTACAAGAGCGACGGTATCATCCCCGCTTCTGAATTCCGCTACAACCCTGATCTGAAGATCGGCGACAAGGTAGAGGTTTACGTTGAGAGTGCAGAGGACAAGAAAGGTCAGCTGATCCTCTCTCACAAGAAGGCACGTCTGAGCCAGTCTTGGGAGAAGGTTAACGAGGCTCTCGAGGCAGACGCTATCATCCAGGGTTACATCAAGTGCCGCACTAAGGGCGGTATGATCGTTGACGTATTCGGTATCGAGGCCTTCCTCCCCGGATCACAGATTGACGTTCACCCAATACGCGACTACGACCAGTTCGTAGGTAAGACAATGGAGTTCAAGGTTGTAAAGATCAACCAGGAGTTCCGCAATGTAGTTGTATCTCACAAGGCTCTCATCGAGGCTGAGCTCGAGGCACAGAAGAAGGAGATTATCGGTAAGCTCGAAAAGGGTCAGATCCTCGAGGGTACCGTTAAGAACATCACTTCTTACGGTGTATTCGTTGACCTCGGTGGTGTTGACGGACTGATCCACATCACAGACCTTTCTTGGGGCCGCGTAGACGATCCTCACAAGGTTGTTGAGCTCGATCAGAAGATCAACGTTGTAATTCTCGACTTCGACGACGAGAAGCGTCGTATCGCTCTCGGTCTGAAGCAGCTCACTCCACATCCTTGGGATGCTCTGGATGCTGACCTCAAGGTGGGCGACCACGTTAAGGGTAAGGTAGTTGTTATTGCCGACTACGGTGCATTCGTTGAGATCCAGCCTGGTGTTGAGGGTCTGATTCACGTTTCAGAGATGTCATGGAGCCAGCACCTCCGTTCAGCTCAGGAGTTCCTGAAGGTTGGCGACGATGTAGAGGCTGTTATCCTGACTCTGGACCGCGACGAGCGCAAGATGTCTCTGGGTATCAAGCAGCTCCGCGAGGATCCATGGGAGGCTATCGAGACCAAGTATCCTGTAGGCAGCAAGCACACCGCTAAGGTTCGCAACTTCACCAACTTCGGTGTATTTGTTGAGCTCGAGGAGGGTGTTGACGGTCTGATTCACATCAGCGACCTGAGCTGGACTAAGAAGGTTAAGCATCCTTCAGAGTTCACACAGGTAGGTGAGCAGATTGAGGTTGTAGTTCTGGATATCGATAAGGAGAACCGTCGTCTTTCTCTCGGTCACAAGCAGCTCGAGGAGAATCCTTGGGATGTATTCGAGGGTAAGTACGCTGTAGGTTCAATCCACGAGGGTAAGATCAGCGAGATGCTCGAGAAGGGCGCCGTTGTAGCTCTCGAGGAGAACGTAGAGGGCTTTGCTACTCCTAAGCACCTCGTTAAGGAGGATGGTTCACAGGCTCAGGCTGGTGAGACTCTCCAGTTCAAGGTTATCGAGTTCAACAAGGACTCTAAGCGCATCATCCTGTCACACAGCCGCACATTCGAGGATCCCGCTCGCGAGGAGAAGAAGGCAGCTGCTAAGAAGGGCGGTCGCAAGAACGATACTCCAAAGATCGAGAATATCGCCGCTAGCACAACTCTCGGTGATATCGACGCTCTGGCTGAGTTGAAGGCTAAGATGGAGAAGGCTGAGAAGTAATTCTCACCCCTACCCTATAAAAACCAATCCCTCCGATTCACATCGGGGGGATTTTTCGCACTCTTTCTTTTGTTTCGGTTTTCTTTCTGGTGACAGAAAGAAAATGAAAAGTCCTCCTTAGGATGAAGGAGGGTTGGGTGGTTGTGACTTTGGCACGCTATTTGCATAATCGTGGATTAGAGAATAAGAATAAATATTATTTTGATAATAAGAACATAAATACATAAGATTATGCAAAAAGGTAACATCGGGGTTACAACCGAGAACATTTTCCCCGTCATCAAAAAGTTTCTCTATTCTGATCACGAGATATTCCTCCGCGAAATGGTGTCGAACGCCGTTGACGCTACACAGAAGTTGAAGACACTGGCCGCTCAGGGCGAATACAAGCAGGAGCTTGGCGACCTGACCGTACGCGTAAACCTGGATACCGACAAGGGTACCATCACCATCAGCGACCATGGTATCGGCATGACCGAGGAGGAAATCGACAAGTATATCAACCAGATTGCTTTCTCGGGCGTTACCGACTTCCTGGAGAAGTATAAGGACAACGCAAACAATATCATCGGTCACTTCGGACTTGGTTTCTACTCTAGCTTCATGGTAGCCAAGAAGGTTGAGATTATTACCAAGAGCTGGAAGGAAGGCTCGAAGGCTGTTAAGTGGAGCTGCGACGGCTCACCAGCCTACGAGATTGACGATGCTGAGCGCGAGCAGCACGGATCGGACATCATCCTGTACGTAGATGACGACTGCAAGGAGTTCCTCGACAAGTTCAAGCTCGAGGGATTGCTCAACAAGTACTGCAAGTTCATGGCTGTACCCGTGGCCTTTGGTAAGAAGACCGAATGGAAGGACGGCAAGCAGGTTGATACCGACGAGGACAACATCATCAACAGCGTAGAGCCCCTGTGGACCAAGACTCCAAGCACCTTGAAGGACGAGGACTACAAGAGCTTCTACCGCACACTATACCCCATGAGCGATGAGCCTCTGTTCTGGATTCACCTGAACGTGGATTACCCATTCAACCTCACAGGTATCCTCTACTTCCCAAAAATCAAGAACAACATCGAGCTGCAGAAGAACAAGATTCAGTTGTATTGCAACCAGGTATTCGTGACCGACCAGGTAGAGGGCATCGTACCAGAGTTCCTGACCCTGCTTCATGGTGTGATCGACTCACCAGATATCCCTCTGAACGTATCACGTTCGTACCTGCAGAGCGACCGCGAGGTAAAGAAGATCTCGACCTATATCACTAAGAAGGTAGCCGACCGTTTGAAGGCCATCTTCAACGAGAACCGTAAGGAGTACGAGGAGAAGTGGGACGACCTGAAGCTGTTTATCAACTACGGTATCCTGAGCGAGGACGGTTTCTACGATCGCGCCAAGGAGTTTGCACTCTTCAAGGATACTGAGGGTAAGTACTTTACCTTCGACGAGTATAAGACTCTGATTGAGGCCAACCAGAAGGATAAGGACGACCAGCTGGTATATCTGTACGCTACCGACAAGGAGGAGCAGTACAGCTACATCAAGGGCGCCCAGGATAAGGGCTACAGCGTGCTGCTGCTTGACGGACAGCTCGACGTACCAACCATCCAGACGCTGGAGCAGAAGTTTGAGAAGAGTCGCTTCACACGTGTCGACAGCGATATCATCGACCGCCTGATTGTAAAGAGCGATGCGCCCAAGAACAACCTGAGCGAGGATCAGAGTGACAATTTGTCAGCCGTATTCCGCACTCAGCTGCCAAAGATTGAGCATACAGAGTTTATGGTTCAGGTAGATGCCCTTGGTGCCGAGGCCCGTCCTGTAGTTATTACTCAGAACGAGTACATGCGCCGTATGAAGGAGATGAGCCGATTCCAGCCAGGTATGAGCTTCTATGGTCAGATGCCCGACTCGTTCAACCTTGTTCTGAACTCAGACCACCCATTGGTAAAGAAGGTGCTTGATGAGAGCAGCGCAGCTACCGAGGAGACTCTGAAGCCAATCGTAGCCGAGCTGAAGGGTCAGGAAGCCCGTTTGGCAGCCATCCGCGCCCAGCAGGATAAGAAGAAGTACGACGAGCTGACACAGGAGGATAAGGACCAGAAGGCCGAGGCAGAGAAAGCCGTACAGGAGCAAAAGGACAAGAAGCAGGCTGTAATTGCCGAATATGCCAAGGGCAACTCGGTAGTTCACCAGCTGATCGACCTGGCTCTGCTGCAGAACGGTATGCTTAAAGGTGAGGCCCTCGATGCATTCCTGAAGCGTTCTGTTGATTTGATTAAATAAACCGAATAGGCATCATGAAGGCTCCCGATTGGGAGCCTTTTTTTATTTAGGTAACTCGAGTGTTACACGACAACCTTGATGATAATCGGCATCGAAAACCAGATTTCCACCCAAGCTCTTAGCATGGCGTTTGGCCAATGGGAGACCTAAGCCGAGACCTTCGGACAAATCGCCTTCGCGGGTAAATGGCTCGAACAGAAGCTCTTTCTTGTCGTCGGGCAATCCCGGACCTACATCCTCTACCGTATAGCTAACGGTATTATCGGTATCGGTAATACTCAACTTGATATGCTGACCATCTGAATATTTCGCAGCATTATAAAGCAACTCACGCAGCGTACGCATCAGGTAAATATGATTAGTAACGATGCAAAGCGTATCGGATACGGTTGAAGAGAGCTCGATATTGGCATCGGGGAAGTGGGCGTGCGTATAAAGGATACACTCGTGGGCCAACGCATTAACCGACTCCTCGTCCTGTTTCTTACACTTCAAGGCCTCGTTGGCATCGCTCTCCGAAGCATCGAACAGCATCAGCACCATACTGTTAAGATTGATGGCGTTGCTCTTCATCATACTTGAGATATTGGCCAGTTCCTCCTCGCCTATCATATCCTTATTGTTGCTGCTCTCGCGTAGCATGCTGGCAAAACCAGTAATCACATTTAATGGCGAACGCATGTGTTGGGCCACCTGCTGCATGAACTGGTTCTTTTTCTTCACGTTCTCCTGAGCCTGCAGGACATCCTGCTGCAGCGCTTCGTTACGCAGTCGCGCCTCGTCGACACGCTGACGCAAATGTCCCATCTTGTCGTTCAAAGCCATCTGCATCTGAGCAAAACTATTCTGTAGTCGCGCTATCACACCTTTACCCAAGTTGACAGGAATCTGCTCGTCATATCGCCCATCAGAGATATCCTTCGTCATATCAAGCAAATCGTTCAATGGACTGACGGTTTGTTTTACGATACGATTACTTAACCACATAATGGCCAGCAATCCTATCACAATCAAGGCTATGATAACGTATCCCATTCTGTGGTAACTACGCATCAACTGATTATCGGGACAAACCAAAGCCAGACTCCAGTTGGTACCTTCGACAGGCTCGTAACATACATGATAGAGCTGATTACCTATATGCACATGCATAGAGCCGCGCTTTCCTGCCGTCATCTCATAACCTAATGATATCAAATCAGAATTAGCACTTGGATCGGCATCAGAAAAAAGCGTTTTGCGGAACAAACGCGTGGAGTCGGGATGAATCAGATAACGTCCATCACTCCCTATCAGCATATAGTAAGCCAGATTGTAATTCAGTTCGTCGGTATTAATAAGCTTAGCCAACTTGCTGAACGAGAAATCTACTGCTACAACACCAATCATACGCCCATTTTTCTGTCGCAATGGCTTGCAGTAGGTTGCGATTGCCTGATGAACATCTACATTTCCATCAAAATATTCGATGAAGGGATCAACCCAGCAAGCCTTACCTGATTCTACCGGTTTAGTATAGCAGGCCTTACCGAGATAGTCGTATTCCGGTTCGCGGTAAGTAGCCAAAGTGTCACCCGTTCTTTTGGTGTAAACCGAGAATTTCTCGCCATACTGCGGAAACATGTTCGGCAATGCATATACGGAACAACTCATCACATTGCCATTCAGGCGCACAATACGGTTAGACACAGCCTGAATAGCTTGAGGCTCAAAGTTTTCCTCGAGCATCCATACATTAGCATCAGCTGCCGTTTCAATGGTTTGCATATAGTTCTGAACGCGCTGCAAGGTGGTGTTCAGTAAACTCTGCGAACTCTCCATAGCCTCGTGATGTATCAGGTAACGCGACTGCAGGAAAAGGATGCCTAACGCCACTACAAAGATGGGAATAGCCAGCAGCATGATGCCCAAGCTAAGCTCTCTCGACAAACTACGACGTACCTTAATCATGGTTGGCCTCCTTTCCTGTTTCGGCATCAGTAAAATGAGCCATATGATTCAACAGTTCAACCAGCATATCGCTTTTACGCTCGATATTATCTACCTGCTTATCTATTTCGTCTTTACTAATATCATGATAGTTGTTACACAACGTTGTGACGCTACGGTCGATACTCTCGGCTGGTACAGCCATCTGGTTTGTGATATAGTGCAGGAACGAAGTTTTCATCCTATCGTTCTCTTCTATCCTACCATAAGCAGCACGTAACTCATCGCTATGTTCATGCAACTGCATCGTTTCGTTCTCCAAATCAGCTGTCTGCTCCTTCAATCTGTCCTGCATCTTACGTAAACGGTTCTGCAAATGTCCAACCTCATCTTCGCGATTGGTGACAGGTACCGATTCATCGTAGTTTCCAGCGGCTATACGCTGGGTTAATTGAGTAAGCAGACTGAGAGGCTTGAATTCGTGACGAACAAGCCAGCCACAAAGCAGGAAGAATAACAACAAGCCTACAATGGTGATAGCAACCACCAGATAAAGCAGTTTGTTGTGCACACTATGTATATCGGCATCAGGATAAACCACACCTACACTCCAGTCTAACTGCCAATCAGAGCGCCCCTCCCACTCTACACGCTTAAAGGGCTTGAAGAACACACTCCACGATTCGTCGTTCATACAGAAACGTTTCATACCGCTCTGTCCAGACAGCATAGCCTCGGCAGCCTCGAGTACGGAATGGTCGGCACCCTCATACATCTGTGTGAATACCGTCTTACTCTGCAACTTCTCTTTGTCGGGATGCACAATGAACGAGCCGTTCTTAGCCATCAGCACACAGTAGCCTCGCTCTGAGGGTTTTGCTGCCAATACAATCTTAGACAACTGACTGATGGAAACATCGACAGAAATCACCCCCACACGCTCGCCACTTCTATCAGTAAAAGGCAGACAGAAATTTACCAGCGGCTCATTCTCGGTATCCTCACCTTTCAATGGGTCGGTCCAGCCTATCCATCCTTTGTTCATAGGATCCTTATACCAAGCCTGCTCGGTATAAGGACGATCGGTAAAAGTATCGGTAGTAACCAAATCGCTCTTGATATCGGTAGTAAAGGCACGGCGATGCACATAGGCCATAAACAGATCCTTACCCGGGAAATAGCCAGGCTTAAAGGCGATGGCACAACCTACAATATTAGGATTACTCTCAACCAGTTCGCGACTATACACATACATGCGTTCAGGCTCATCAACATGCTCCAGCAGATCGCAATACATATTACCTGTACTCTGCTCTACGCTCAACAGGATATTGTCGATATTCTGCACAGTACTCTCAAGTGTCAGCTCGGCATCGCGCATAGCCTCGTTCTTCAACGCCTTATGGGAGAAGTAGAACAATACGCCCAGCGATACCGCTAACAACAGCAACGTTTGGCCTGCTATCAGTATATTAAGCTTATACTTTTTCTGCATAACTACATACGCTTACAAATAAAACCTACAGCCACAATGCCTATAATGGACAAAAATAAGAGTGTCCATCGCATACATCTGAAGGGTTTCGATACATCAGATATAGGAGCTACAACAGCCACCGACCAGTCAATACCATCAATCGGGCCGTAGTAAACCAACGAAGGCTCACCATCCACTTCCATCTCAATCATACCAGATTGCTGCTGCTCAAGATTCTTCAACATCTCAGGATCTTTAAACACCGTTTTCTTACCCTCGGGATGCACAATGCAAGAGCCATCATGATCAACAACCATCGAGAAGAAAGTGAAATCGCGCATCAAATGGTATTTGTTTACCTGCTGGTCGTTACGACAAGCATCGTCGATACGCTGCAAGGCCTTAGTAAGCCACTCGAAAGTGATATCAGCACCACACACGCAGGCCAGTTTACCATCGGCTGTATAAACGGGCTTTACGAAAGTACAATAATGACCACTAATATAGGTTCCATCATAGTAATAATAAGGCTCCGACCAGAAACTGGTCTTGATATCCTTGGCATGCTTGTACCAGTCCGACTGGGTGTAGTCATGACGGGCCGAACCTACCATACTAATTTCGAAATCCGAGCTATCAGAATGGTGTATATAGGGCTCGAACCATTGACCCTTACTGGGGAAGAAATTAGGTTCGAATGCAGCAAAATAACCACGCACATCGGGATTCAGGTTCGACTCCTCTTCGAGGGCTTGTACTACCGACTCGGGGCTATCCATGTGTTTCTCAACCTCATTAAACACATTGATTGCACTCATCTCCATACCCCTGATGGTTTTATTAAGCTGTGCAGCTATTACACTTTGCAAGCCTGCATAACGTACATTAGTCTCTGCGCGCATAGCCGCGCTAAATGCCCAATACGATACACCTACAACCACCAGTATAACTACTGATGCTGCAATCAATACATACCATTTCTTATTCATATCTTTCTTCACAGAATACAGTTCCACGGTCTTATAATCAATTAGTTAGAACGTAATATTTCTGCAAAGATAGATAATTTTCCGATGTATTCAAAGAAATATTAATAAATTAACATATATTAATTAAAGCCTATAGCGATTTAAGCTTGTTGCGATAGGCCTTACGCAGTTTACGAACAGCTTTTTCGCGTATCTGGCGTACACGCTCGCGCTTGACATCCATATCCTCGGCTATCTCGGCCATCGTTTCGTGCTCCTGATTAATTCCGTAGAAAGCATTTATCACACGGCGTTCGCGCGCATCAAGTGTGCCTAAAGCAAATTCTATGGCATCCTCGATAGCTTCAGAGTGTACTCGCTCATCAGCCAAGGGCGCATCCTTGTTAACCAATACCGACAGCAGACTCATGTTGGTACGATGCCCCAGAGGTGCATCAACAGATACGGCTTGTGCCTGCTGGCGAGCCACCTCTTGCTTTACGTCCTTGGGCACCTGATAAAGCCCACCCTGCTGGTCGATAGCCTTCTCGATAGACTGACGGATGTAAACAACAGCAAAGTTAACAAAACGCACACCTTTGCTGGCATCAAACTTGGCAGCAGCCTTCATCAATCCAAGATTACCCTCGCTCACCAGGTCCTCCATATCTACACCTTTACCTTTGTACTGGCGTGCAATAGATACCACAAACTTCAGGTTAGCCTCGATCAGCTTCGACAGCGCACGTTCGTCGCCTTTAGCAATACGTTCGGCCAACTCGCGCTCCTCCTCATTGGTTAACAACTGCTCACGTCCAATCTCGTCCAAATATCTGTTTAATGCTGAATCTTCCATATCAATCTCTTTTTGTTTGCAAAGATACGAAAGTATTTCGATATACACAAAAAAAGGAGAGAAAACCTTTCGATTTTCTCTCCCTCTTGGTGATTCCGGCGGGATTCAAACCCACAACCTTCTGATCCGTAGTCAGATGCTCTATTCAGTTGAGCTACGGAACCATT
>NZ_JHXD01000032.1 GCF_000687715.1 Xylanibacter ruminicola Ga6B6 | reverse complement strand
GGCAGCGACATGAACTAGCGGGTTGGGGCTTCGGCCCCACCCTTCACATGAAACATTAACAATTTAATCCATTAAAGCTATGACAAAGAAAGAGACGATTAAGTTTATTGTGCAGATGATTGCAAGCATTGCTACGGCGATTGTAACAGCACTTGGCGCGACATCGTGCATCGGGGCTTAGCCCCGAAGCGCCACAAGTTCTTGGACAAGCCAAGCGGCATAGCCGAGCGGCGTGGCAGGTTGAACAACAACCACGAACCATTAACCATTAAAAGAGATAGAGCCCACAGCATGGTCTGTGAGCTCTATTTTTGTGCGGTTATTTGATTGTAATACGCTACGGCGATATCGGCATAGCAGTAAAGGTGGGTGCTGCGGGTTTTGATAACATCGGTGTGGTAATGGCGGTGGTGCTGCATTTTGCGTATCTGACTATAGGAGGCGGTAAAGGAGCGGTTATAGGCGGTGGCTAAGAATCGCACCTGGTCCTTGTGCGACAAACGGGACAACTGAGGATGGCGCTGCTGTTGTAACAAGATAAAAATGGCCAGATAACGGCACTGGCCTTGCATGGTGGAGAGTCGGCGAATGCGCGAGCGACGGGCTTGGTTGTTGGGCTGCAGGTTGAACACAAAGCCGTATTGCTTGGATAACGAAGAACGGTTCCACGCCTGCTCTACCTGCTCGGCAAACGAGGGTTTCATCTGGAACCGACCAATAGAGAAGTCGGCACCCTGACTGCCTTTGGTAACATAAAGGCCATTAACGGCGGCTCGCTCTATCTCGTCCTGCCACATGGAATAGCGGATAAGCTCTGGAAACACGATAGCCTCGGCCAAACGTGCATCCACACCAAAGGGCGCAAACTCCTGCTGCCACTCGGCGTGGTGATCGGCCACATAACGTGCTGCCGAGGTCCAATCGCTACCAAACACTTTTTGATAACGTGTGGAAAAAACAGTGGTGCTGCCCATAAAGAGCAGCAACCACAGTATGAGATAGCGCAAACCTACCATTTTACAGTTTGTAAGTACACTTTACAATCTTACCCTCATCGAAGATAATCCACTCTAAACGATCGGGGTTAGCAGTGAAGGCCGCTGGAGCGTAGGTGGTCATACCATTCAGGATAATCTCGCCCGTTTTAGAGTACTCTACAACGCGCTTGCCACTACGACTCTTATAAACACCATAAGGTGGGTTAGTGCCTGAATCAGCGCCCTTTTTCAGTCGGGCATCGGCCTTTTTATTAATGGCCTTCAGCTCATCCTCGTTAATCTTGCGGAACTTGCCATTCTCGACTACTGCATACTCGCCAGCCTCAGCGTTCTGGGCCAACAAAGGCCAGTTGCCACCAGGTGATTTAAAATCGTTTACGCCACCAATGTAGCCACGGCACTCCCAGGCACCAAATGTCCAGCCTTTTGGCAGTTCGTAGACGGTTTCCTGACAAACGGGCGATGCCTGCAGCTCGGGCAGATCCTTATAGGCCTGGTCTAAGATGTTGCCCACGGCAATCACGCTATTCAGGTCGGCACGACCGATGGCACATTCTGGCAGATCGCCACTGGCAACCACCTCACGCGACAAGCGGGTATATTCGGCAGCAAACTTCTTGTGCTCGGAAATCAGGCGCAGAAGCGAGGCGCGATACTCCTTGGCAGCCTCTAAACGATAGTTGTATAGCAGCTGATCAGCCTCATCATAAAGGGCATCAATCTTGGCTGCATCATCTATACCACATATCTGCTCGTAAAGCTTCTGCAACTTACTATCGTACTTTTTGCCAATGGCACTGTAATCGTGATTGGCCTCGCGCGTAATCACCTTTGCAAAGTTTTGAGCCAGCTGTCCCACCTTAGCCTCATAGCCTGTAAGGGCACCTGTAGTTTGCTGCATCTGCTTGCTAAAGTTGCCAGCATTCATGGCCATCTTCTGCATCTTCTGTACAAACTCGGGGTGAGCCTTGATGTAAGCCTCTTGCTCTTTCTCGCTCATCTTCTCAAAGCGTTCCATCTCGCTCATGTTAACATTGCCACCCATGATTTTAGCCATCACTTTTTGCTGGATGGGCTCCTTCTTCGAGTCGGGCGCGTTCTCATCGTTCAGGATAGCCATCTCCTCTTTGGTAAGGCCAAACATATCCTGCACTTTGCGCTCCCACTTTTGGCGCAGGGCTTCCATATCGGCATCGGAGCATCCGTTGGCACCCTCCTGCAACTGCTCGGCACGGGCCACAACGCGGGCTATCTTAAGTGCATAGGCATCGCGCTCCTCCATGGTGCTGCGGGCCATCTTCTCGGCCGATGGCAACTGTGGCAGCTCGGCCATCAAAGCCGAAGCCGAAGAGGCCGAAGAGGGGGTAAAGGTTCCATCCCACGTAACTGTAGGGGTTTTACGCTTAGGCACGATATCGTCGCCAGCGGCCACAGCCAACTTAGATGGGTCGGCAGGCTCATCGCTCTCGTCCTGCACAGCCTCGCTTATCTCGGCAGTTGCTTTTTTACCGATAACGGCTTGCTGTGCCTTTTGTTTTAGTTTGCCCAGAAATCCCTGAGCATTGGCGCCTGCTGTGCACATCATGAGCAAGGCAGCCAGCATTACTAAGTGTTTTTTCATATCGGTACTTGTTATTTCTTAATAAACTCCACACGGCGGTTCTGGGCGCGGCCGGCATCGGTCTTGTTGTCAGCTACGGGTTCGTGACTGCCTTTGCCTACGGCACGGAGGTTGAACTCGTCGCAACCTAACTGAGCAAGGGCTTTTACAACAGCCTCGGCACGCTGCTGCGAAAGGGGATCGTTGATTTTATCGGAGCCCTGATTATCGGTATGGCCCTGCACCTCGAAACGCACACTGGGGTTCTTCTTCATATAGTCAGCCACCTTCTGAATCTCTTCCATCGACTCGGGCTTCAGGGTAGCCTTGCCCGTTTCGAACAGGATGTTATTGGTGACGAACTTACCCGTCTCAGCGATGGCTTTCTCTACAGCTGAGAGATCGGTAGCCTGGCGCTGATAGAGCTCTACTGCACCCTTGGCAAGCACCACATTGGCAACGCCACGATAGGGATTCTCGTCCTGGATAATGAATTCGAAACGAGCGGGGGCTGCAACATTAGGCAGATTGATGATGCGCGTGCCATTGAGGTAGAACTTAAAAGCACGCTTGTTGAACGAGATGGCGAAATGATTCCACTGGCCAACCTTGGTGTATTGCTTTAAATGATCCCAATCCATGCTGCCACCAACATGCTGATCGATACCACCACCCTTCTTAAAGGTATAGTTGCCGTAACAATCGGGATTGCCTGGGCGATAGCGCAGATAGATATGGCCCGTCTGATTGCCACTTGCATCAAGGAACTGGAACTCGAAGGGGAAATCGGGGATTTCGCCAGCCTTACAGAAGAACTCATCCCACTCGAGGGTGAACACATCGGGCAGGTACGACTTCATATTCTCCATCAGCGGCGAGAATCGTGAGTCGGGGGCATTACTATGCGCATACTTCTTACCATTAATAGAGGCTGTCTCCAAGCTACCATCACTGACATCCCATTTTGAAGGGAACTCACCCATCTGTTCGTTAGCAAAGTCGTCCTGGAACAGAATAACGCTTCCACGAACAAAGTCGCTCTTCTGGTTCTGACCTACGGCATCGGGGGTGTCGTCGACCGCTTCGGCATCGTCGGCCTGGTTTTTAGCTTTCGAGTTTTTCTGGCCCTTTTTACCGTCGAGCACAGCATCCATCTCGCTATCAACGGCGCGCTCAACCTTGTTCTCAATCTTGTCTTTTGCTTTTTCGAGGGCTTTATCCTTTAGCTTCTTCAGAAAGCCCTGCGCATCGGCCGTTGCACTAAAAGCAATCATAGCCAACAATAGTAATAATAGTTTTTTCATAAGCTTTTAGTTTTAGTATAAATAATATGATAACGATTAGATTGGGGCAAATATACGAAAGATATTTGAAAGTTGCAAGTTATTGGCGCTAAAAAAACAAAAACGACTTTTTGTTTGGTTTCTCGGCTTTCTTGGCCTCTTTCTTGGCGGCTTTCTCGGCTTTCTTGGCTTCGCGCTTGGCCTGGCGCTCGGCTTTGCGGGCCTCTTTGCGCTCACGTTTGGCCTGCTTGGCCTCGTCGGTCATCTTATGGAACTTCATACGACCACGACTTACCTTGAGCTTGTGCATCTGATTGGTATCGATAAAAGAGAACGAACAGGAGATGTCGCGCCAGTTGCCACGCTGGATGACATCGCCGGTAGCCTCAGCGCCATTGCTATTAACAGTAACATCGATATTGCGCACATGAACGCCTTTATAACTGCAATCATCGATGGTGGCATTAACAGCACCTATAGGCAACTTGCCACCTAACTTGCGACGCATGGCGGCGGTGCGGGGCTTGCTGATATCAATCTTGAAATCGGCCTTGGCTGCCAGGGAACCGACATCCTTCATGCCCATCACCTTACCAAAATGCAACTTTTGGGTGCTGGCATTACCTACGACATACTTGTTGCGCTCGTCGAGCCAGAACTGGAACTTAAGACTACCCACGGCGGTGCCAAGGGTACCCCAGAAGCGCTCTTCCTTGCGGATGACACGGAAACTACCCGTATAGCTGATATTACCCAGATTGTGCAGCTGCGCCATCATGAGGCGCTTAACGGGGAACTGGCTGATGATGCGCTCCTTGATACCACTCTTGGCGGTCATCCGGTTGACATGGAACAGCACAGTGAGCTTTTCCTTGCTCTTGAGGTTGGTGATATCGCCGGTGGCAGCGATGGCCAGGCGTTTATCGGCAGTACCGACCCTTACCTGACGGAAGCTGAGCACATTCTGATTACCACTCATGGTACAACTGAGCTGGAGGGGCAGCGTGAACTTACTGAGCACGGGGGCAAAGGCACGCGAGATATCCTGGAGATAAACGGTGCCAGCGATGGAACCTGTACTGAAACTGAGGGGGATGCTATCGCGCTTACTGGGCAACTGCATAGCGGCATGAGCGATGTGCAGCTGGGTGTGCTTTTGCTGTACCTGCACATTGTTTAAAAGCAGCTTTTTACCTGCCAAGCGCACCTGGGCCTGCAGGTTGCGGATATCGATACCGGTGATGGAATCGCGAGCCTGCAACTCAGAGAGATTAAAGCGGAGGGTATCCTTTTCGGTGGCATCGATAGCGGCCTTGAAATGGCAGGTGACATCGAGATGACCTACATCGAAGAAACCGCGTTTGGGCTTGCCCGCATTTTTGCGGGGCTTGTGATTATCGGTAGCCAGCTGCAACTGGATCTGCGCCTGATACTTACCCTTACGGCCCTTGATGAGTGCCTGGGCGAGCTGCAACGACAGCTGATTATAGGTTACCTGAATGTCGTTAAGGCGCACGCTGTGGATATCGAACTGGATACGCTTGCGGGGCGCCACCGTGGTATCACGTTTGGCCTTGGGTTGCTTTTTAAAGGCATCGATGATGAACTGGAAGTTGGATACCGAATCCTTTGAGGGCTTGAGCAGCAGGGCACGGGCACCCGACAACTCGACATCCTTGATGGTAAACTTATTACCTAACAGTTCGCTGATATCTACATCTACCCCAGCCTGGCGAACAGTGAGCAGGGGGCGCTGCTGTTGGTCGGCTACATGCAGTCCGTACAAGCGCAGCTGCTGTGCCATAAAGCGGATATCGACACTATCGATACTGACCTGCGTTTGCAGGCGCTCGCTCAGCATCTGGGTGGTTTGCTTAAGCACACGCTGCTGGAAAGCCTTGGTATTTACCAGCACCACACCTGCACCCACCAACAATACTACCAGCAGCAGGAAGGCTGCCAGCAGCTTGAAGGCCAAGCGAAGGGGTTTCATGCTAAAAGGCTATTAGAACTGAGGCATGTTGGGCAAGCACACGGCCTTAACAGCCATGCACTCCATCTCGATGAGCCACCCAGGGCGGCACACCGGCGCATGAACGATGACACAGGGTTTGCCTGGGAACCGTTCGGCATAGAGACTGCGCACCAGCTGATAATCGGCCACATCGCGCAGATAAACAATCATGTGGGCTACATCGTCGAAATTGCAATCGGCCTCGACCAGCAGTGCCTCGACATTCTCCCACATACGTTGGGTTTGTTTCACGATATCGTTGGGATACATCACCTCGCCCTTGTTATTGATAGAGGCGGTACCTGAGATGAATACATGGCGGCGATCGGCATAGCTTACCATGGTGCCACGCTCGAACGATACACCGTAGTCGCTGGTGCGATTAAGATGGGTAGGCGCATAGAGATGATGCACCTGCTCGGGACGCACACCGGCGATGGCATAGTTATCCATCTGGGTGAGCACGTTAGGATCCTGCTGGCGACCACCGATACCGGTAGAGGCAATGAAGTGGGTATTGACAGTTAGGCCCTGGGTGAAGAACACCTGATTGCGGGCACGTACCACACCACCATAGTTCAAGTCGATATCGTTGACAAACAGCCAGGTACGGATACAGTTATCGGCCAGCGTACAGCGCTCCTGGGCCAGCTGCATGATATACTCGTTGAACAGCAGGCGCATCTGATACTCGGAGTTGGCAGCCAGGTTATGAGCCGAGGCATTAAACAGATGGCGGAACTGACCGTGACTAACCTCATAGAGCTCGCTCGGAGTCATGCTGGTTTGCACATCGGTCATGAGCCACACCCACAGCGCCACCTTGGTACCATCCAAAGGGGCCTGCTGGATAATGCTCTTGGCACAGTCGGTAACATCGTTTACTACTATAGCGTCGGCCTGATTGGCTGCATCGCTTAAAAAATAACGTTTAAATACGGCTTGCGCACCAGGCAACTGGGCCAGCAAGCTGTTGTAGGCATTCAGCACAGCCTCAACCTGCTGGGCATACGGAAGGCACGCCTGCTGCACGCGAATGATGGCATGATACTCGCGCACCTGGGTTCCGTTATCAAAACAGAACACGTCGGCCCCAGCCTGATCGAAATCTATGTGAGATAGTTTCTGGTTCATATAGTTACTTACTTTTGGGCACAAAGGTACGAAGAATAATTGAGAAACGTGCAGCAAGCAGCAAAAAAATACCTAATAATAAGTATTGTATATATGAAAAAATAGTATTAATTTTGCACCCGTAATCATTAATAGGCATACAGGTAAGGAAATGAAGAATCAGAAGATGTATGAAGCGGACGATAAAATGATATCACTGATCCGCGATAATTACGATTTGTTGCAGGCACTTGGAAGCTTTGGCATAAACCTGGGTTTTGGAGATAAGACGGTACGCGAAACCTGCGAGGACAATGATGTGGACACCTACACATTCCTGGCTGTGGTGAACTACGCCATGAACGGTTATGGCGAGTTTGACAACGACGAACAGATTAGCGTGCCTACCCTGCTGCACTACCTGCAGGCCAGCCATGCCTATTTTCTGGAGTTCCAGCTGCCTTACATCCGCAGAGAGCTGAGCGAGAGTCTGGATGAGAACGACTCGCTGGGCCGACTGATACTGAAGTTTTACGACGAGTATGCCCACGAGATACGTCGCCACATGCAGTACGAGCAGAAAACCTTGTTCCCCTACGTACAGCAGCTGATAGATGGCGAGCCTGCCAATGATTACAACGTAGAGACATTCTCGAAGCACCACGGTGCTACCGACAAGAAACTGCGCGAGCTGAAACTGCTGATTATTAAATATCTGCCACAGGACGGTCTGCACAACAACCAGCTTACCGCCACACTGCACGATATTTACGAGAACGAGGTTTGGTTGCGCCAGCACGCGATGGTTGAGGACCATATTTTTGTGCCTGCCATCCGCCGATTGGAGCAGATTACCAAGCAGCAGGACGTAACACGAAACATTTCGGGTATGGTGTTTGGCAATGCCACCGCACAGAATCCCGACGCGCTGAGCGACCGTGAAAAGGATGTGATTATTTCGCTGGTGCAGGGTATGTCGAACAAGGAGATAGCCGATCACCTGTGTATATCAATCAACACGGTGATTACCCACCGCCGCAACATAGCCCGCAAGCTACAAATACATTCACCAGCCGGATTGACCATCTATGCAATAGTCAATGGGCTGGTGGACATATCAACTGTAAAGTTATAAAAGGTGTAGTTGTTTGCTTAAGAATGTAACAACAGCACAAAGCGTGTACCCTTGGTGAACTCGGGATCGATATCGAGGTCGCCCTTCATCTTGATGGCCATCTGCTTACAGATAGGCAAACCAAGACCGTCGCCCTCGGTAAAATCCTTCACCTCGGTAAATGGTTTGAATACGTCGTCGCGCTTATCCTCGGGGATAGGCTCGCCGGTGTTAGATACCAGGAACTGGTGAACATGTGCACCACGCTTCTTGTATTCCAACCAGATAGTACCATCCTTTGGAGCATAGATAGCAGCATTAGCCAGCAGGTGCTGCAGGATATGCTGTACATACTCCTTGTTCATATTAACGCTCAAGGCGGGCACGTTAGTTTTAACTACCACGCCTGGGTTAACCTTGCTCTTGATAGCGTCGACCAGCTCGTTGCAGAATGGGGTGAGCTGAACATCGGCTGTTTCTACCTCCTGATCGATGGTGTTCTCAAGATCAGAGAGGGTGGCGATATGCTCAGAGAACTCGAGCAGGGCCTTAACCTCGGGGATCTTGGCATCGAGCTTGTGGAGTGTAGGATTAAGCTGGGCTGAGATATTGCTGATGAACTTGGCCTTGAGGGCATTGTTCTCGTTGGCCAGGTTAATGAGCTTCTTCTGCTTACGGGTAAGCAGGATAAAGCGCATCAGTACAATACCACCCAATACCAAACCTGCAGCCAGAGCTACTGCCAGGATGCACAGACCTACGATGATGGCCTGGCGCGCTGTGAGCGAGCTGGCCTGATCGTCTATCTTAGCCTCGTTGTCGGAAATCTGCTTTTTCAGTGCGCCAATCTCATCGGCATGTTTCAAGGTGTTAACCGAATCTTTCCAAGCCAGATAGTTGCTGTACGACTGTGCCACCATATTGGCATTGCCACTACGACGGGCATTGGCAATCAGGGTTTTGTAAACCTCGTCAACCTTGTCGTACTGCTTAGAGGCGGTAAGCTTACCGGCCATCTCCTTGAACACCTCATTACCCTGGGCATTCTGTCCGAATGAGTAATGATATACGGCTTTATTATAAAGAAGGTCGTTCTTGAGTTCTTCGTCGGCAGCGTAGGTAACCTGGGTCTCCATCAGGCCAAGCTGATCCTTGGCGCTATCACTCTTGCGCAGCTTGATGTACATGGCCAAGCGCTCTTTAGTGATGATGTAATGGAGGGCAGCCTTCTCCTTTGCATTCTTGCTGCGTGCATCAATCTCGGCATCGGCACGGCGAAGCAAATCGAAAGCCTCTTTCCAATAGTTGTCCTTGTAATACAAAGTAGCACCGCGAGTGGCACACTCCATGCCAACCTTTAACTGGCCCTGACGGGTGTACTCTTCGAAAGCGCGGATAAAGCTAAAGCGGGCACCTGCCACACTACCTTTCTGCATTTCGCTCTCGGCACGCTGATGTAACTCACTCTTCGTGGCTTGCTGAGCCTGGGCAATGCCCACACTGAAGCACACGGCTAACAGAAGAACAAAAACCTTTTTCATAATATGCGTTAGATTAGATTAGAACTTTGCCATCTTGATGGCTACAACGGCACACTCATCACCCTTATTGCCCAAGCGGCCACCGGCACGATCGAGTGCCTGCTGCTGGTCGTTGGTGGTGAGCAAACCGAAGACTACAGGGATATTGCTTGTTGCATTAAGACGAGCCACACCCTCGGTAACGCCCTGGCAGATGTAATCGAAGTGAGGAGTCTCGCCACGAATCACGCAACCAAGAATAATGACTGCATCGTAACCATCATTAAGGGTCATCTGGTGAGCGCCATAAATCAGCTCGAAGCTACCAGGCACCGTCTTAACATGGATATTTTCAGGCAAAGCGCCATGCTTTTCGAGTGTGCTAACACATCCGTCGAGCAGGGCGCCTGTTATTTCGGGATTCCACTCGGCCACGACAACTCCGAAGATCATGTTCGAAGCGTCGGGCACTGTGGTAATATCGTATTCCGATAAGTTTTTAGTAGCCATGGAGATTATTTTGATGAAACACGCTCAATATAGCCATCGATAGTCTGATAAGCCATAGAGTTGAAGTACTTCTCCTTAACCTCCTGATACAGCTTCAGGGCCTCATCGTTCTTACCCTGGCTCTCGAGAATCTCACCAGCCTGGATAAGGAAGGTGGGCGACAGAGAGTTGTTGTCGGCCTTCTCGGCAGCGCTCTTCAGGTGTGATACAGCCTTGTCGAGCTGGTTCAGGTGTGCATAAGCGTTACCCAGAGCACCCTCGGCAGCTGGAGAAATCATCTGATCGTCGGCACCATCGAACTCCTCGAGGTACTTAGCAGCATCCTCCCACTTGTTAAGCTTAGCGTAGCAGAGACCGGCATAAAGGTTTGCCAGGTTACCAGCTGCTGTACTGCTGAACTCGTCGGCGAGCTTTACAAAGCCCTTGAAGCTGGCGCTGTCGCCATTCAAAGCCTTCTGATAATCGCCTGCCATGAAAAGCTCCTGGCCCTTAGCGATAGCTGTGCTGGCCTTAATCTCTTTAGGACCGCTAACGTAGGTCTTGTACAGAACCACACCAGCAATGATTACTACAATTGCTACTACTGCAGCAATAACGGCCTTCTGGTACTTTACGAAGAAAGCCTCACTCTGATTCAGGCTCTGCTCAGCTGTCTGGGCGGCCTGCTGTTGATTTGTTGTATTTGCCATTATAATATTTATATTTAAATTTCCAAAAATCGGGTGCAAAGTTACTAAAAAAGACACACATTTTATATTTTTTTGCGGAAAATATTTATTAATCTGTGTTAATCCTTAGCATCAATGCCCAAAAAACGCTACCTTTGCACTATGATTCTAGAAAAGTTATCGGTCATCAACTACAAAAACATAGCAGAGGCCACACTGGATTTCTCGCCTAAAATCAACTGTCTGATAGGACAGAACGGGGTGGGAAAAACCAATGTGTTGGATGCGATTTACTACCTGTCGTTCTGCCATTCGGCCAATAATCCTATCGACTCGCAAGTGATACGTCATGGGGCCGAATTCTTTGTGCTGGAGGGCGCCTACGAGGGCGACCTGCACATTTACTGCGGCATGAAGCGAGGCACTAAAAAACACTTTAAGCGCAACAAGAAGGAGTATCGCCGCCTGTCGGAACATATCGGACTGATACCGGTGGTGGTGGTATCGCCATCAGACACGCTGCTGATTGAGGGCGGCAGCGAGGAACGACGCCGCCTGATGGACATGGTGATTGCCCAATACGACCATGGCTATATGGAGGCCATGAACCGCTATAACAAGGCCCTGCAGCAGCGTAATGCGATGCTGAAACTTGACGAGGAACCTAACCCGGATGTAATCAGCCTGTTTGAGGAACAGATGGCCTACGAGGGGGAGCGCATCTACAAAAGCAGAAAGGCATTTGTTGAGGAGCTGACGCCTATCTTCCAGCGTATTCACGAGACCATCTCGGGTAATCGCGAGCAGGTGGCACTGAACTACGTGTCGCATTGCCAGCGCGGTCCGCTGTTGGAGGTGATACAGCGCGACCGTTTTAAGGACCGTGCCATAGGCTACTCGCTGCATGGTGTGCACCGCGACGACCTGGAGATAACCTTAGGCGGGCACCTAATGAAACGCGAAGGTAGTCAGGGACAGAACAAGACGTTTGTGATTGCCCTGAAGCTGGCACAGTTCGACTTCCTGAAGCGTACCAATTCGAAGACTACCCCACTCCTGTTGCTCGACGATATTTTTGACAAGCTGGACGCCCAGCGCGTGGAGCAAATAGTAAAACTGGTGGCAGGCGATGATTACGGACAAATTTTTATTACCGATACCAATCGCGACCACCTGGACCTGATACTGAGCCGGCAGACGCTGGACTATAAGATTTTCCACGTAGATAACGGAGAAATAACTGAAACGCAGAAAGATGTTTAAGCGCGACGTACATAATGTAAAAGATTTGATTCTGAAGAATCTGAGAGCACAAGGACTGGAGACGCCCTTGTTGCAGAAACGACTGATGGACTCGTGGGCCGAGGTGGTTGGCGAATTTGTGGCCAACTACACCGAGAGTATGTACATCAGAAACCAAACACTATACGTACATCTGACCAACCCTGCCATGAGGGCTGACCTATCGATGATGCGCAGAGAGATAGTAAACAAACTGAATGCCCATGTGGGCACTCAGGTAATAGCCGATGTAAGGTTTAACTAATCAAGCCATCCATACACACATCGTGTTCGTCGGCGGGAATCGCATCTACACGCTGGAAATCAAAGCAGACACCATAGAACACAGCGCATCGCGGCTGAGAGAATGAACTCAGGAAACGATCGTAATAGCCCTTACCGCGACCCAGGCGGCGGTTCTCCTTATCAAAAGCCACACCAGGCACCAGCACAACTTTAATATCGTTGTACTTCTCTTTTGGCATAACCGGACCCGTTGGTTCCATAATACCAAAAGCCCCCTTCTGCAGACTATCACGCCCCGTATATCGGCACAGCACCATCTCGGTATCGTTTACCACCTTCGGCAGGTAAACGTTTTTGCCTGCTGCCAGCAATTCGTCGAGCAACTGATGGGTACATACTTCGTCGGGAAGCGAGTAATAGGCCACAATGTTGTCCATCAACATGAGATACTCCCTCATATGGGATACCACAGTAGCAGACAGTTCACCCAACTGCTGTTGAGTGAACTGCTTTTTACGTTCGCGCATCAGGGCGCGAAGTTCGTTCTTATTAAGCATGAGCTATCATTTTACTGAGCAACCTGATTTCGCGACTGTCGGCAATCTTAGCCACCTGCTTGCCCTTGGTTTTGGGCATCGGTTTCTGAGGAAATGCACCCTCGGAATGGAACAGTCGCAGAGTCTCATCAATCACAGGATCGTTCTGGTTGAGATACTCGGTCCAGGCCTGCTCGTTATGGATGTTATAGATAATTCGACTTACTACAAAGCGCTCGAGCAACTTGTACGACTTCTGAATCATCAGGTTACGACGCTTCAGTCCGTTCTTATCAGCAAAGTTTACAAACTGCTCAACGATATTCTGGCGCTTCAGATAGGTTTCCATCTCCTTTACATTGGTAATCGCACCCAGCTTGGCACGGTTATCGTCGGTATAGGTAAAGGCAAACTGCAGAATAAGACCCGACATGGCAGCCTCCTTGTAGTAAGAGGTAACACCAAGGGTATCCTCAGGAATAAAAATATCAGGAGTGATACCACCGCCGCCGTACACAATACGACCATTGTTAGTGTGGTACTCGGGACCTGTATTCTTAATGCTATCCTTTGAGAAGAACTCGCCATGCTGATAACGGGTCAACCAGTCGTCATCGTAGTGGTTGCCATTGTTATAAGGCTTCTGGATGCAACGACCAGATGGGGTATAATAACGAGCGATGGTGAGGCGGATCATCGAGTGATCGCTGAACTCCATAGGTTTCTGAACCAAACCCTTACCAAACGAACGGCGACCGATAATAGTACCACGATCGTTATCCTGGATGGCACCTGCCAGAATCTCAGAAGCCGAAGCAGAACTCTCGTCGACCAGCACTACCAGAGGTAGGCGCTGATAAGAACCACGACCATCGGCACGGTAATCCTGACGTGGGAAAGCACGACCCTGGGTGTAAACAATCAGCTGGCCACGCGACAGGAACTCGTTGGCAATCTGCACTGCCGACTCTAAGTAGCCACCGGTGTTGCCACGAAGGTCGATAACCAGATTGCTGAAACTCTGCTGCGACAGCTTGGCCAGCGCAATCAGCAATTCTGGATAGGTATTCTCGCCAAAATTACGAATCTTGATATAGCCACACTCGTCGTCGAGCATGTAGCAAGCGGTAACGCTCTTGGTAGGAATCTCGCCACGGGTAATGGTAATATGACGGATCTTCTTCTCGCCATAGCGGATAACGCCCAGTTTAACCTTGGTATCCTTTGGCCCCTTAAGGCGGTGCATGGCCTCCTCGTTGGTAACCTTCTTACCTACAAAGGCCGAATCGTCAACCTCAACAATCTTATCGCCAGCCAGCATACCGGCACGCTCGGCAGGACCATTACCAATCACGTTCTGCACACGGATGGTGTCCTGACGGATGGTAAACTCGATACCGATGCCAAAGAACGAGCCGCGCAGGTCGTCGTTGGCAATCTCGCCATCACGGGCACTGATGTAAACCGAATGGGGATCGAGCTCAGCCAGAATCTGAGGCATGGCTTTCTCAACCAGCTCGTTGATGTTAACCGTATCCACATACTGATCGTCGATGATATGGAGCAGGTTGTTGAGCTTGTTACCACTCGAGTTGATGATGTTCAGGCGGTTGCCTGAGAAATGGTTAGCATAAAACGTTCCGATAACAATACCCACAACCACACATACGGCCATGAGCAAAGGCATGAAACGATTAGTTCTATTCTTACTCATTTTTTATTTATCTTCTAATCCAATATAGATAACCTCGATGCCAGCACGCTCAAGCAGCTCGATGCCATCGGTGAGGCGGTATTTCTCGCCATAAACCACACGCTTGATACCAGCCTGGATAATAAGCTTGGCGCACTCGATGCAGGGCGAAGCAGTAATATAGATGGTGGCGCCATCGCTGTTGTTATTGCTACGCGCCAGTTTAGTAATGGCATTGGCCTCGGCATGCAGCACGTAAGGCTTGGTTACGTTGTCGTCGTCCTCGCACACGTTCTCGAAGCCGCTGGGAGTGCCGTTGTAACCATCGCTGATAATCATCTTATCCTTTACCACCAGCGCACCAACCTGACGGCGCTTGCAGTAGGAGTTCTCAGCCCAAATACGTGCCATACGCAGATAGCGTACGTCAAGTTTACTTTGCTTGTCGTTTTTTGATTCCATTTCGTTTAAGTAATGCGTCAATGGTGGGTTCGCCACCCTTGAACCGTTTATATAATGTCATCGGATTTTCGGTACCACCTTTCGACAGGATGTTCTCGCGGAAACTGCTGGCTGTCTTCTTGTCGAAAATGCCATGTTTCTTGAACACGCTGAAGGCATCGGCATCGAGCACCTCGGCCCACTTGTAGCTGTAATAGCCAGCGGCATAGCCACCTGCCATAATGTGCGAGAACTGCACCGTCATACAGGTATCGGGCAACTGAGGCAGCACCATGGCTTTCTCCCAAGCCTTCTTCTCGAACGGAATGATATCGGCAGTGAACTCATCCTTCTGGGTGTAGTAAGCCATATCCAGCAAACCAAAGCTTACCTGACGCATGCAAGCGTAAGCCACATTATAGTTGCGACTCTTTACAATGCGGTCGATAAGTTCATCGGGCAAAGGCTCACCTGTCTGATAGTGGAAGGCGAAAGTGCGCAGGAACTCCTTCTCGATCGAGAAATTCTCCATGAACTGCGAGGGCAGCTCCACAAAGTCCCACCACACGTTGGTGCCACTAAGGCTCTCGAAACGGGTGTTGGCAAACATGCCGTGCAACGAGTGTCCGAACTCGTGCAGGAAAGTCTCCACCTCGCCAAGTGTGAGCAGGGCGGGCTTCTCCTCAGTAGGTTTGGTAAGGTTCATCACCACACTGACATGGGGTCGAACATTACGCATATTATCATCGCCAAAAGGTTTCTTCTGGTCGATACGTTCTTTCCACTGACCCTGGTATTCGGTCATCCAGGCTCCTCCCTGCTTACCCTTACGGGGATGGAAATCGGCATAGAATACGGCCAGGAACGAGCCATCCTCATCGAACACCTCGTATGCCTTCACATCAGGATGATAAACAGGGATATCCTTATTCTCCTTAAAGGTGATGCCATACAGGCGGTTGGCCAAACCAAACACACCATCAATCACCTTCGATAGTTCGAAATATGGGCGCAGCATCTCGGCATCGAGATTATATTTCTGAAGCTGCAGCTTATGAGAATAGAACGAAAAGTCCCATGGCTCGAGCTTAAAGTTGTTACCCTCAAGTTTGCGTGCCATCTTCTCGATAGCCTCTACCTCCTTGATGGCGGTGGGCTTGTAGGCATCAATCAGGTTGTTAAGCAACTTGTACACGTTACGCACATTGCCTGCCATACGGTGCTTGAGCACGTAATCGGCATAGGTTTTATGACCTAACAACTGGGCAAGTTCGCGACGCAGATTAATGAGTCGCTTACATATCTCGAGATTATTCTCAGTATTATCGTGAATACACTCCGTATTCTTTGCCATATACAGCTGACGGCGAAGTTCGCGCTGGGTGCTGTAGGTCATAAAGGGCGAATACGAGGGGAAGTCGAGCGTGAACACCCAACCTTCTTTTTGCCGTTCCTTGGCTGCCAAGGCTGCTGCCTCGCGAGCTGTATCGGGCAGTCCATCAAGCTGAGCCTCGTCGGTAATATGCAGTGTGAAGGCCTTGTTCTCCTTCAGCAGATTCTGCGAGAACTGCAAACCAAGCATCGAAGCCTCCTCGGTAAGCTGACGCAGGCGCTCCTTGCCTGCAGCATCGAGCAATGCACCACTACGTACAAAACCGTCGTAGCAGTTATCAAGCAGCATTTTTTCTTCAGCTGTAAGCTTGCGGTGATGCTGGTGCACATATTTTACACGCTCAAACAAACGTTCGTTCAAGCGAATATCATTGGCATGCTTGGTAAGAATGGGACTCATCTTCTGGGCCAACGCATCCATCTCGTCGTTGGTCTCGGCCGAAAGCAAATTAAAGAATACAGTAGAAACTCGACCCAGCAGATCGTAGTATCCCTCCTTATCCTTCTCGTCATCTACACTGATAATGGTATTGTCGAATGTAGGTTTTGAAGGATTATTGATAATACGTTCTATCTGCTCATCGTCGCGACGGATACCTTCCAACATAGCCTCTTCGAAATCTTCCATGCGGATACGGTCGAATGGGGCTGTGTCGTGAGGTGTGTTATAAGGTTCAAAGAACGGGTTCGTTCTAGCTTTCTTTTCGTTCATCATTATACTAACTCATTTCGGATTGCAAGGACGGTGCAGCCCGTTCTCGCATTTTCGATGCAAAGTTACGACAAAAATCCGATACTTTACAAAACAATACATTAAAAAAGCTGAAAACGCTAAGAATAGGCGTTTCTACTTGGTATAAAGCAGGCGTTCGAGCTGGGGAATCTCTATTTTGCCACGACTCAACTCTATCAATCCGCGGTGCTGCATATCGTTCAGAATACGCGACACATTGAGGCGACTATCGTTCACCTCCTCGGCCAATCGGGTCATCAGGATATTAAACGTTTTATGACCAGCAGGATACAAGCAACGCTGAGTGAGGAATCGCACCACACGATCCTCGAGCGACTGGGGCGCACGGTACCACACCTGACGCATCTGTTTCTGTGTCTGGGTAGCAAAATGGTTAATCATATTCAGGCGAAACACCAGGAAATCTTCAGTAAGGCGCACTACCTCCTCCTTGTCGAGTGTCAGGAAGTTAACATCAGTCTGGGCTATAAAATCGCGAGTGTAACGCTGATTATAGCCAAACACCGACTCTAACTGGATGATATAAGGGGCCGAAATCTGCTCCTCTACATGATAGCCATAGTCGTCGGCAAACGAGCGCACCTTCAGACTGCCATTAATCAGGAAATAAAGTTGATGACAGTTATCGCCCGATTTCATCACAGTCTTGCCTGCATTCAACTTCAAGAATCCAAAACGGGTGTGACCAGCCACAATCTCCAAATCGTCGCGACTCATACCCTGGAACAAAGGGAACTGCAGCAGCTTATCAAAAATCTGGAGAACAGCCATACGCTTTTATTGCTGAATCTTATTCTTAAGCGAGGGCGAATACCAAACGGCATTCTTACCATCCTGATCGCTATAAATCAGGTAAGCCATCAGTTCAGGGTGCTGCGCAAGTACCTGCTTAGCCTTTTCTACACCCATCACCATAAACGAGGTGGCATAGGCATCGGCCACAGCACAGGTGTTGGCAAACACCGTAGCCGAGAGGATGCTATGCTGAACGGGATAACCCGTCTTAGGATCAATTGTATGGGCGTATTTCTTACCGCCCTTATAGTAAAAATTACGATAGTTGCCACTGGTAGCCATTGCCTTATCGGTAATAGCCACAATGCTCTGCACCTCCTGACCAGAGCCCTGCACATCGTCGGCAGGCTTAGAAATACCTACGCGCCAAGGCTTTTGATCAGGATTCAAACCACTGGTAACAATCTCGCCACCTATCTCGATCATAAAGTTATTAATACCCTTGCTACGCAACAGTTTAGCCACCACATCGGTACCATAACCCTTAGCAATAGCCGAGCAATCGAGCATGACGCGATCATCAGTCTTAGTGATTTTGCCTTTTTCGAGGGTAACCTTCTGATAACCAATAATCTGCATCAGACTATCCACCTGCTGTTTCGAGGGGTCGATACCATTCTTAAAGCCAAAGCCCCAGGCATTAACCAGCGGGGCAACGGTGATATCGAAAGCACCATCAGTCTCCTTCGAGATGTTCATCGCCAATTTATACACATCAAGGAACATTTCGTTAAGCTTCACATCCTGATTCTGGTTTACAGCAGTGATAATCGACTGGGGATTGAATGGTGATAACGAAGCATCTACCTTAGCCAGCTCAGCGTTGATGCTATACGTCATATCCGAATCACACTGATACACAGCATGATAGAACGTTCCGAACACTTTATCAGCACTCTTCTGATAAGGCATGTTACGCTGCTGACGGATAATCAGCACCGTACCAACAATCAGCAGCACCAGGAAAGGCACCTGCCACAAAAGTTTCTTATTCTTAGGCTGTTGCATCTGTTTAGATATCAATAATCACATTGAACGTTCCGCCCAAACGGGTATCGCCAAAGATTCCGAAGCCAGGCACATACCAAGTATTACCAAAATCACCTTCTTCCTTATGGGCAATGCGGCGCTTATAACGCAGGCTCCATCCTAAATGCAAGGGACCATAAATCTTGGCATCAACACCAACTACAGCCTCTATCCAATGATAGTTGCAAGGAGCATCTAACACACCATAACCAGTAGGCCACTTCCAAGTGGGATCGGTGAAATCAGGGCATGAGATATCAACCTTATACGATGTAAAAGCATAACGCAAACCACCATACAAACGGTTGTCGCCATGCTTATCCTTCAATAGATTCTTATCGATACCAATACGGAAATAAGGAGCCGAGGTACTATAGTGAATCTTGGTTACATCATCGTTGTGATTAGCGCGTCCCAATCCAGCCTCGATAATCGGAAACCACTCATCGTGCAAATTAACACGCAGGGCACCTTCGTACTGACCATTATCAGTAAAAGCCATCAGTCCCGCTCCAACCAGATCGAACGAAACAGCAAAACCACGGAACATAGGCACAGAGTCTTTCTGAAACGAGAAAAACTTCTGAGCCTGAGCTGGCACCGATGCCGAGAGCACCAGGATACTAATCGTCGCTCTTAGGATAGAGGTAGAAATGAACCGTCTTAGAATCATAGGTTACTGATGGGTTATTAATCACAATTGAGTCGATGTAGTTGCGGGTATAGCGCACATTGGTGAGCGTGTGAAAAAAAGTGGTATTACAATCAACCGATTCGAAATGGGGATAGTCGTCCTTCTTAATCCATACGGTATCGCGTACCAGCGAATCAGTATTGGCTATTTCAAACTTGAACAGCAGAACATCCTCGGGATGCGAGTAACTGATAGGCAAGTTAAACTGACTAATGCCTACACCTTTATTATATATAATAGAGTCGCGACCACTGTAAAGTACAACGTTCTCATTATCGACATTTACGGTCGAAATGGTCATTGTATCGGTAATCGTTAACTCATTGCCATCGCTGGTACGTATCTGATAAAGAGTTGCCACCGTACGGTCGACAGGACAATCGACAGACGAGCAGGCTACCATCAGCGCTGCCAACGACAGATATACGAGACGTTTCATCATATTTTCTCTTCTATCTGATAATCATTACGTCCGCTCGATGAGCGACTGATCAGATCGCCCAGGAAACCTGTCAGGAACAGCTGTGTTCCCATCAGCATCATAGTAAGCGCAATGTAGAAGAATGGCGAATTAGTTACCAATCGCTGTGGGATATGATTAGCCAAACACCACAGTTTATCAGCACCAATCCAAGCTGCAGAAATAAAACCAATAAAGAACATCAGTGTACCCAGGAATCCGAACACGTGCATAGGTTTCTTGCCGAATGTGCTCAGGAACCAAAGTGTGAGCAGGTCGAGATAACCATTTACAAAGCGGTTCAATCCCATGAACTTCGACGAACCATACTTACGTGCCTGGTGCTGTACCACCTTTTCGCCAATCTTGTTGAATCCTGCATTCTTGGCCAAATAGGGGATATAACGGTGCATCTCGCCATACACCTCGATATTCTTAACAACTGCCTTGCGATAAGCCTTCAGTCCGCAGTTAAAGTCGTGCAGATTCTTAATGCCGCTGATTTTGCGGGCTGTAGCATTAAACAGCTTGGTAGGGATAGTCTTCGAAATAGGATCGTATCGCTTCTGCTTGTAGCCACTCACCAGATCGTAGCCATCTTCCTTAATCATACGATACAACTCAGGGATTTCATCAGGCGAGTCCTGAAGGTCGGCATCCATGGTAATCACCACATCGCCCTGAGCCTGCTCAAAACCACAATATAGCGCAGGACTCTTACCGTAGTTTCGGCGGAACTTGATGCCCTTTACAACACCGGGCTGTTGCTTGTTCAACTCCGAGATAATCTCCCACGAGCGGTCGGTAGAACCATCGTTAATGAAAATAACCTCATAGCTGAAATTGTTTGCCTTCATCACACGCTCTATCCAGGCATAAAGCTCAGGGATAGACTCATCCTCATTATAAAGAGGTATAACTACTGATATATCCATAATTTTAATTCAATGCTTCAATTTTCGAGAATTTCAATTCTTTATTATTTTACCCCTCAATTCTTTTGCGCTGCATAATCAGACCGATGGGCACACCAAGAATGAAGCCCAACGAAATATTGATGGTGAGAATATTCAGCGCATAGTCGATAGGACGCGTCATAGCCATTTCGGCTAAACTATCATCCACCATTTGGGTCATACCATATTGCTCCAACATGGCCTTACCCTCCTCAGTGCTCATCATTTTGGCAAACGAACTTACCAGATAGCCATTATCCATATAAGCAAAATACAGATACTGAACCACCGCTAACAGAACAGCGCCATAAAAAAACACAAAAATGGTATAAGCATAGCTACGGGCAAAGGAGATAACACCTTCTCTACCCTCGTCACGGAATTTACGCAAACGGTTGGCAACAAAGAACGGCGTCATCACAGCCATCAACATAGCAGCCATAGCTAGGACCTGATTACTCAAGCCAACAATGTAGCTTGCAAAACTGGTAATCCATAGAATAGCCAGAAAGAAACCATCCTGACGAGCGTAAGCCTTTAATTGTACATATTCTGGTGCGGTCATCTTTTAACATTTACCTCTTACAGGGTGCAAAATTAAGCATTTTCCTGCATATAACGGGGGCAATCCCTAAAAAAATAGTTAAAATCACGAAACTTTTAGCTTTCTACTTCCCTCTTTTCACTTTTTTATTGTACCTTTGCACCCGCTTTAAGCAAATAGTTCTTTAAAATTACACGGGTAAGTCCTGTACGGCCAGCTCCCTTTGAATCCCCCAGGGTGGGAACGCAGCAAGGGTATTAGGTTGTAGCGGCGCGATGCAGATCGCTTACCCACCCGCCTCTTTAGCTCAGTTGGCCAGAGCACGTGATTTGTAATCTCGGGGTCGTTGGTTCGAATCCGACAAGAGGCTCGTTTTGAATATGAGGATTGACATTGGTCAATCCTCTTTTCATTTTTAGACGTATGGACGATAAACGATATATCCATAACCTCATTCGTGAGGGCGAACACCAGCAGCAGGACTTTAAGTACCGTGTGTCTGACGCCTGTAAACTGGCTAAATCAGTATCGGCATTTGCCAATACCGATGGAGGGCGGTTACTGATTGGCGTACGCGATGATGGAAATCTATCAGGTGTCCGCTCCGAAGAAGAAATATACATGATGCACCAAGCGGCTTACAAATATTGCAAGCCCGAAGCTAGCATTAAGTTCGACACCTATCATATTGAGGGGCGCACCATCGTGATTGCCACTGTTCCACCATCTGCCCGCAAACCTGTTTGTGCTATCGATGCAGAAGGTAAGGCAAGAGCATATATACGCATCAACGACGAGAATATTGTAGCCTCTCCTGTTCACTTGGCCCTGTGGCGCGAATCACAGAAACCCCAAGGCGTCATCGTGACCTACGATAACACAATCCGTCAACTACTCGACGCCATACCCACACAGCAAACGCTTAACCAGATTGTTCGCCAATCACGCCTACCGCGCCACAAGGTCATAACGCTCCTGGCACGACTAATCCGTTTTGGTACAGTCAGCTGGCAATACACCAACCAACAGTTTCTCTTCAGTCTTATATAAAGATTTTCTTAAAACAACACCACTTTCTTAATTAATTTGCTTATCTTTGCAACGTAAACAAATTAATATTAGGCATTATGGATTTATTACACATTATTGCAGTAGTAGCGCTCATCATCATTGGTATAGCAATTTATATCAATAAGCGTAATGGCTAAGTTCTCCTTAGCCATTACGTTTAATAAACTACATATCAAGGATTAACGAGCAGCCCCAACATCTGCTTGATATGAGTATCAAGTATATGGAAAGCAGGATCTACCATACCTCCATGACCATGACCATCTATCTCATACAAATAGGTTTGCTTGTGGCCAACTAGTTTCATCATACGAGCCAGATATTGATTCTCATCGTATCGTCCATATAATTCTAATTCACGATCGCCACAAATCAACACCAATGGCGGACAGTCATTACGCACCCAGTAAAGTGGCGCATACTGGTCGATGGTTGGCTGCAAAGGCTGGATTCCCTGCATCTTGCGCACATTATAATGAGTAATAGCCTGACCACTAAAAGGAATATACTGCCAAACACTATCCGCGTCAACCTGATAGTTATTAAGCCATGTCTTATTCAAACAAAGCATCATGGCGAGATAACCGCCAGCAGAATGACCTGTTACAACTATTTTTCGTGAATCGCCACCATACTCTTTAGCATGACGAAAAGCCCATGCCACAGCTTCGGCAGCATCATCAATCGTTTTATCAACAGTAACTTTAGGCAGTAAACGATAGTTAGCACCAATCACCACATACCCTTTATCCTTTAATCTCTGTGGGATTTCTTTCTGGCCAGCCTCTAATCCGCCACCGTGAAACCATACAATTACAGGAGAATCCTTCTTGCCTTCAGGGTAATACACATCCAATTTCAAACGCTCTTTAGCATAAGCATCAGTTTTCGAAGTATAACTGATGTTTGAAACAGTTTTGTAATTTTGTGCACTGATGGCGACAACCATCAGAAGCAATACGGCTAATACATTTAATCTCTTCATAGTTCGTTAGTTTTTGAAAATAAAAAAGCCCTAGAGAAGTGTATCTCCAGGGCTATCGTTAAAATAAAGACGGCGGCTTCCTACTCTCCCGCATTGCATTGCAGTACCATCGGCGCAGGTGGGCTTAACTTCTCTGTTCGGAATGGGAAGAGGTGGGACCCCACTGCAATAACCACCTAATATAGGTTATTGACATTGTCGACACAAGAAACGTAGCAAAGCTTGCTTTAGCTACTTGATTACATCTGATAATATCAGCATGAAGCGAAAGATCTCGGGCAATTAGTAGTGCTCGGCTTTGACGTCACCGTCTTTACACCTGCACCCTATCAACGTCATCGTCTATGACGACCCTCAATGGAGTCCTCATCTT
>NZ_JHXD01000031.1 GCF_000687715.1 Xylanibacter ruminicola Ga6B6 | reverse complement strand
GAGGGAGTCGTAATCGACGTAGTCGCTTCGCTTGCGAAGAACCCTCACGAGGGTGAGGCCCCTCTGGCGTAACATAGTGGAGCTGGAGGGAGTCGAACCCTCGTCCGCACAAGGAAACCATACGCTTTCTACACGCTTATCTTGGCCTTCATTTTCGAGCTGCGGCAAGACCCAAGCCACCAACCGCAACCTTATCTCCTAAAACTTCATCCGTGCATCGGAGCCTACACAAACTATTTCCGATTTAACCTGCGCCGTTTGATCTTTGGATTCGGAACAACATCCTCGGAGCGACGTCTCGTTCCTCTACCTTGTAAAGGAATAAAGCCGGTAATCTACTATACTTCGATTAGGCAGCGAGAGCATACTCATTGTTGCCAATTATAATTTCCTTGACTCAGATTATGGAGGGAACCAAAGAAGCCTCCGCGTGCTTACGTACCATTTCATCTCGCCGTCAAATCCAGTCAACCCCAAGACGTAAATGTCGTAATTTCGAACTGTTCGCTAACAAATTCGGCTGCAAAGATAGCACTTTTTCTGATACAAACAATGGTTTTATGCAAAATTTTAGTATTTTTGTAGCCGATTTCTATAATAACAAGGTGTAAAAAACGTTTTAAAATATATATGAAGACCCGTTTTTATATAGCCATTTGCGCGGCTATGGTGATGGCAAGCTGCTCAACGCCACGCAATTTCAACTATCTGCAAGACCTACAGAACGGTCAGCAGACAGATATCACCATCGACGGCACCATTAAACTGCAACCTAACGATCAGCTAACGGTGATTGTAAAGAGCAAGGATCCGCTGATGAGCAACCTGTTTAACAAGAGTCTGGCCACGCAGATTACCCAAGGTAACGCTGCAGGCAATCCCTATATTGCCCCCTATACAGTAAGTCCACAAGGCACTATCGATTTCCCTGTAATTGGCGAGATACATGTGGGTGGACTGACACGCTATGAGGCCGAGCAGACCATCAAGCGCGAACTGCAGAAGGAGCAACTGAAGGATGCCAACGTAACCGTAGAGCTGCAGAACATGACCTATACGGTAACGGGCGAAGTGAAGGAGCCTGGTGTTTACAAGATAGAGAAAGACCAGATGACGCTATTTGAAGCGCTGGGCAAGGCTGGCGACCTGTCGCAGTATGGTAAGCGCGACTCGGTGATGGTAATCAGAACCGAAAGCGGCAAACGCAAGACCTACATACTGAGCCTTACCGACGGACAGAAGCTGTTGAACTCTGAGGCCTTTAACATCCACCAGAACGACATTATCTACGTGAAAGCCAATAGCGTAAGAGCACGCCAGTCGACCGCCAATGGCAACGAAACACGTAATGCCTCGTTCTGGCTGTCGATCGTATCGGTACTCACCACCGTAGCTGTATTCCTGTTTAAATAATCAATCTGTTATGGACTTAAAATCATACATAAACGAATGTAAGAAACACTGGCGTTGGTTTGCAGCCACGCTTGCAACCACATTGATAGCAGCCATCTTGTTTCTGCTGATGTTTGCCCCACGATATGAACGTAGCGCCACTGTACTTATCAAGGACGAGAATGGTGGTGGCGGCTTGTTATCATCGATGTCATCCAATATGGGTATGCTGGCCGGACTGGCAGGCATCAACATCGCATCGAACGTAAGTAACGAGATGGAAATCATGTCGTCGCCTGCCCTACTGATGGAGGTCGTAAACCGTTTAGGTCTCGACACACGCTATGCCACTTACGACGGTTTGATGAAACGCGATCTTTGGGAGGAAACACTGCCAGTAAAACTCACCTTCCCCAAGCTGACAGATAAAGACGGCGCCTACCTGAAGATGGACCTGCGACAAGACGGCACCTTTACGCTTTACAAAATGCGCAAGAACAAGGATAAGCTGAGCGGCGAGGTAGAAGGCAAGATAAACACCGTATGCCAAACGCCTATCGGACCTGTTAGCGTAATTGCCACCAAATACTTTAAGAAGGTGATGGACGAGAAGGGCGAAATGACCATCCGCATTACCAAAGAAAAGAAATACGACCAGGTAGAGCGCTGCATGGAGCAGTTGGATATCGACCTGACCGATGATCAGACCAGTATTATCCACATAGGCTATCGCGACCAGATAGCCGAGCGTGCCGAACTGATTATCAACACACTGATAAATGTGTATCAGGAGGCCTGGATGAACGACAAAAAGAATACTGCCAACATCTCTACCCAGTTTATCAACGAGCGCATCAAGGACATTGAGCAGGAGTTGAGCGGACTGGACAAGGATATTGCCCAATTCAAAGGCAGCAACCTGATGCCCGATTACGAGGAGGCTGCCAAGATGTTTATGACCAATGCCAGCTTGACCTACGAACAGCAGGTAAAGGTAAACAACCAGTTGTATATGATGGAGCAGATGCGCAATCAGGTTAACCACACCGAAGGAACGAACCAGGTATTGCCAGCCAATCTGCTACCCGACAACGAGAATGTAGCCAAGCAGATTAACGAATACAACAAGCTGCAACTGCAACGCAACCAGATGGCAGAGAACAGTAGCGATAACAACCCGCTGGTAAAAGATCTGGATGTACAGCTTGGCAGCATGCGCAAGGCTATTGTAAACTCGTTGGATCATTGTGTGGCCCAGCTCCGTGCCAGTCAGAAGGCTGTGAATCGTGAGGATCAGAAGCTGAAGCAGCAGATATCAGCAGCCCCATCGGCTGTAACAAAAGTTCTACCAGCCGAGCGCCAGCATAAAATCATCGAGGCCCTTTACATCTACCTCTTAGAGAAGCGCGAGGAGAACAGTCTTACCCAGATTTACAACTCACAGAATCTGCGCATCGTATCGCCCCCTATGGGAAAAATCAAACCCGTATTCCCAAAGAAAGGCCGCACACTGGCTGCAGCATTCCTGCTAGGATTGTGCATACCAGCATGCATTATTTACATGAGGCAACGTAAAAAAGAATAATGCTGAATACTATACAGAAAGTGTCCCAACAAGTATTAACCAGCGACATAGGTAAACGTATTGCCTATGGCGCTTTTTGGTCGATGACTGGTACTGCCTTGGGAAAATTTCTGGTATTAGTGGCTGGCATTATTTGCGCTCGTATTCTTGGCAAAGAGATTTTTGGCGAATTCGGTATGGTCAGATCTACTGTAGGCATCTTTATTGTATTAGGTTCTGCAGGCATTGGCATTACCGCCACACGCTTCATCTCGTTATATAGAACAACAGACCAAGATCATTCGTATAGCATCTATCGTCTGTCGCTGCTTTTTGCGCTTTGTTCCGGCATCGTGCTCACAGTTTGCTTAATGCCGATGGCCAAAACCATTTCAGAAGTGGTACTTCATTCGCCACATCTTTCAGCAGCCATACAAATAGCAGCACTCATTTTGTTTGCATCAATTCTTAATGCTACATTGAATGGGGTACTTACAGGGCTGGAGGACTTTAAATCGATAGCCATCAATACATTTATTGGCAGTAGCATCGAATCGATACTGATGGTGCTTGGAGCATGGTATTATGGCTTACATGGTGCTATTATCGGCTTTGGACTGGGCATAGTAGCGCAGTATATAGCCAATCACATTGCTATTCGTAAAGACTTCAAGAAATACGGCATTACGTCAACAAGCCATATTGCAAGAAAAGACTATCGTCTTATTTATTCATACTGCATTCCTGCCACACTATCGGCCCTTACCGTAGCGCCTGCATTCTTTATAATCAGGGCTATGGTGGTTAGAGCAACTGGCTACGGCGAATTGGCCATCTTCGAAGCGGCCGATCAATGGAAAGTTATCATTCTGTTTATTCCAACAGCTGTTAGTCAGATAGTACTCCCTATCCTCTCGAGTACTACAGATGGTAAGAAATTCAGCAAGGCACTACTGGCCAATATAGCATTGATAGGTGTTGTATCGGTAGTTGTTGCTGTTATCATCAGTATACTTAGTCCATACATTATGCCATTATACGGAAGCAGTTTTGACAATCAAACGCCACTGATGCTATTAGCCGCATCAACAGTTTTTTCTTCTATTGCCAACGTCATTGAAATGGCCGTTTGCAGCAAAGAAAAAATGTGGCAGAACTTTGCATTGAATCTCGTATGGGCAACTATATTGATAGCTTGCGCACAAATAAATATTAGTAAAGGAGCCACAGGTTTAGCACTTGCCGTACTTGTTTCGTACGCCATCAAGTGTATACTATTCTCTCTGTATCTTAAATATATCAATCAGCATGAAAATAAGTAATCACATAGAATATGGTTTACTTGGAGTAAGTTTGGTATTACTCCAGTTTGCTGGTTACTCAGTGCTAACCTTGCCATTCTTGGCATTAACGGCAGTGCTGATGTTCTCTTTCAAATCACTACAGACGCAAGTAGAGGAAAGCGCTCCATTCTCACTATTCTTAGTTACAGCATTCATCGTAGGACTGGTGCACTTAATTTTCAGAGACACAACCGCCAAATCGCTGATGATGTGGGGCCAATTATATTTTCTCGCCATTATCCTAGCCTGTGCAAACAACAAACAAAAGGTTATTACCATCATCAAATACGTTATCTACGCTATTTTTATTGCGGATATCACCTCAAACATACTGCTTGCTGCTGGTTTTTCATTACCTTGGACTCACTTTCCGCCCATACGTCCAGGCGAAATATTACCCAGATTCCCAGGTGTAAAGAGTAGTTCTCTGTTTTCTGGCAGTATTTCTTTCTTAGCACTTTGCTGTATCATTCAAGAACATATCAAGCCAAAATGGTTTAAATATACTATTGAGTTCTTAATGTGCATAAACCTGCTTCTGGCAGGCTCATTCAGGTATTACATTATCCTTGCTGCAGTTATCGGATTATACGTATTAAAACTATACAGGAAGCCCAAATTACTGATTAGCTTCTATATCTGTTTTATTGTATTCGTTGTTCTGTTTACTTATCTCACCAAAGATATTAGTCAGAGTAACATGTTAAGGTGGAAATTATGGTTGCTCACAATCGATCATATCAGCGATAGTCCAATATGGGGCATCGGTTTCTTTTTCCAGAACCTGAGAGAACATACAATATTCACCTTCCACAACTTAGCTGTGGCAGGAGTTACCGAATCAACAATTCTACTATTTGCGTGGTGTTTTGGAATCCCCATCATGCTCGTATTCCTTTATGCCCTTTATAAAACCCTTAGACAATTCTCAAACTATAGCGAGTACAAATTATTTCTTGGATTATTCTTAGGATTAAGTTTGGATCTCTTCTGGGGAGGCAGCCTCGACAATTGCATGTCGCTCTCAATATTCCTCTTATGTATGTATCAAATCAATCACGATGGAAAAGTTCAGCATCATCATACCAACCTATAATCAGTTGCCTTTACTGAAACGGGCACTTGAGTCGGTTCTGCATCAACAAGGTGCAGACTATGAGGTGATTGTGACTGATGATTCGGACAACGAGGAGATTTCGACATATACCCAATCAATTGATAATCAGATAATTAAATACTTTCATCACAAATCAACTGGAAGAGCTGCCGACAATTGGAACTTCGGTTTGTCGAAGGCCGATGGACAGTATGTGATAGTGATGCACCACGACGAAGCAATGGCAAGCAGTAATCATTTAAACATGATGGCTCAGGCTTTGACTGATGCCGATGTGGCGATTGCCGACGTAGAGGTGATGAATAGCGGCAAGCAAAGTAGCAGATGGTTATCCCACCTTACCAAGAAGTTTTTTTGCAAGCATCCAGAATGGCTATTCCTCCAGAATGCCATCGGACCTACTGCCTGTATCGCATTCAAGCGCGATCAGCAACAGCCATTCAATCAGGATTTGAAATGGCTGGTTGACATTGAGTGGTACTATCGACTACTAAAAGGTAAGCGTGTATCAATCTGTAACACTTGCAAGGTACAATCTACCCACGGACATGCAGGACAAATTAGCCAGCAAATGAATATTATGCAGGCATTCAAGCAAGATAAAGCCATTATCTGCCAAACTCATGGAAACCATGTAGGCCTGATGCTATGGTTTTATGAGCACTTGATATTAGGAACCAAACGATTATTACGACGGATATGAGGATAGTAAAAGTGTTAGGCGGTCTGGGCAATCAGATGTTTCAGTTTGCTCTTTACAAGGCGTTGCAAAAGCAGCACCCTGAGGAGCGCGTGCTGTTAGACCTGCATTGCTTTAACGGCTATCACAAGCATCGCGGCTTTGAAATTGAGAGCGTGTTTGGCGCCACCTACGAAGAGGCCACTTTGAAAGAAGTAGCCCATCTGGCCTATCCCTACCCTAACTACCAATGCTGGCGAATAGGAAGCAGAATTCTTCCTGTACGCAAAACCTTGCTCAAGGAAGAGCCCAACTTTAGGTTAGAGCCATCAGCACTCAGCAGACCATATAGTACTTATTACGATGGCTACTGGCAGCACGAGGAATATTTCAAGCATATCCGCGAGGAAATACTCAGCACATATGCTGTCCCTGCATTCGACGACGAGCGCAATAAAACAACTGCACAGCTGGCTGCAAGCGCTAACAGCTGTAGCATACACATCAGACGTGGCGACTATCTGACCGACCCTTTACGTAAAGGCACTACCAATGGTAACTACGTGATTGCCGCCATCAAAAAAATGCAGCAGGAGGTTAAGCCCGAAAAATGGCTGGTGTTTTCTGACGACATCACTTGGTGCCAGCAGCATCTGGCCTCAACACTCGACGCCACAAGCACTATATATGTAGATTGGAACACTGGCACTAACAGCATTCACGATATGCATCTGATGGCACTCTGCAGGCATCATATTATCGCTAATTCATCCTTTTCGTGGTGGGGCGCATGGCTCAGTCAACAGGATGGCGTAACCATCGCACCAGCAAACTGGATGAGCTTAAAGAATGTATGTTCGCCAGTGCCTGATAATTGGATAAAAATATGAATAGGATATCTGTTCTCATATCAGTATATAGCAAGGAAAAGCCTGCGTATCTGCAGCAAAGCCTTGACAGCATCTTCGCCCAGACGATGCCGCCTGATGAGGTGGTGCTGGTAGAAGACGGACCACTGACAGAACCACTCTTGGCTGTGATAGAATCATTCACCCAACAGCCTCAGGAACTACACATCGTAAAACTACCCACGAATGTAGGCTTGGGCCTTGCACTGAACGAAGGATTAAAGCATTGCAAAAACAATCTGGTGGCACGTATGGACTCGGATGACATCATGAAACCTGAGCGTCTGGCTAAGCAAGCTGCCTATCTTGAGCAGCACCCTGAGACAGCTATCGTAGGTTCGTGGACTGAGGAATTCAGCGGTAGCATTCACGAATCGTGCACCATTCGTAAAGTGCCCGAGACTCACCAGCAACTGCTAGCTTTTAGCAAGCGCCGTAATCCTATGAACCACCCTACTGTGATGTTCCGCAAACAAGCTGTAGAAGCTGCCGGTAGCTATCGGCACTGTCTACTTTTTGAGGACTACGACCTTTGGGTAAGAATGATGCGCCAAGATGCACAATTCTACAACCTGCAAGAGTCGTTACTCTATTTCAGAGTATCGAACGACTTCTTTAAACGTCGTGGAGGCTGGGCATATATCCGTCAGGAAATCAGGTTCCAGCAGTCGTTACACGAAATGGGTCATATCAGCTATGCCACCATGGTACAGAACATCATGATGCGTACCCTATTAAGAATGATTCCCAACAAATGGCGCCAAAAAAGCTATCTTTTCTTGCTGCGGAAATAATAAATTGAGAGATTTTACGTTATATATTAAGATTAAGGAACTAAATATTATTGGATGGAGCAACACTACTCGTATATATATGATGGAATGAACGCCTTTGAGAAAGAAGTCAAACGATGGATTGATTTCTTTTTCGCAGGCATATGTCTGATTGTATTCTCACCGTTGTTTTTAGCTTGTTATATTGCTATCAAGCGCGACCACGATGGACCAGTGATTTTTAAGCAAGAACGTATAGGCCGATTCGGACGACCGTTTACTATCTATAAGTTTCGCAGCATGACGGTTAACGCCGAAGCCAAGGGGCCACAGCTGTGTAGTGAGCGCAAAGACAAGCGCCTTACTAAAACAGGAAAGTTTCTGCGTGAGCATCATCTCGACGAACTGCCTCAGTTGTGGAATATCTTCATTGGCGATATGGCCTTTATCGGTCCGCGTCCTGAACGAAAATTCTATATCGACCAGATTATCCAGCACGATCCACGCTACACCTATCTTTATCAGATACGTCCAGGCATCACATCGATGGCCACACTCTATAACGGCTACACCGATACGATGGAGAAAATGCTGAAACGATTAGAGATGGACCTCGACTATCTGAAGCATCGCTCATGGTGGCTTGATGGCAAGATTCTATGTCTTACCTTCCTCAAGATTGCATTTGGCAAGAAATTCTAAAACTTTCTGAACTCCAAATGTTTGGTGCCATTATCAAGCACCATTCTGCTACTGGTTAGTTCAGAAATATTAAATTCGACCGTGGTATTGCTAATGCCATAAGGTATGAGCATATCAGCATCCAGGAGGGCGACATCGTCGGAGTCACGATCCACTCTATAAGGATCCGATAACTTCAGCTTGTCACCTTCGCGAGTAAAACTCATCACGATATCCTGATGCACTTTATTCACATCACGCAGTTCCAGAATGTGTCCCTGAAAAGCCCATGTGATACCAGGCGAAGAAGTCATCTGCCAAAAGCCATCGAGATGTCCATTAGAAGAATCTTCTTTATCGCAACTGGTAAATAACAAGGTTAGACCTATTATAATATATAAGAAACGCTTCATCTTTTCGAACTGTTATTTTATTAAGCCTGTTTTTACGATAGACAGCTGGAAGCCGAAGTTGTCGCCTCGCAATTTGCCAAAGTCGGCAGCTACAGCACCTTTTATACTCCATCCATCCTTTAGCATGTAATCAGCCTCAGCCATACAACTAACATTCTCCAGAGGGCTGACTGGCAAGTAATAATACGAACCATAACTCTTTTGCCAAGAAGCCAGCACACGATAGTTCAACTGCTGGAGGGGTGAACCACAAAAACCTAAATGCCAAGCCACAAAGCGGTTATGTTCAACCTCAAGATGTCCATCGGTATTATACAGCGGAGACACGTAAAGCGGATTACCCATCACCTGTCCCCAATGCTGCCAACCAGTAAAGAGATGGTGATTATAGTAATTGTCGCGACCACTAATCTGGTAGCTTACATGACTGGTCTTATCATGATAAACCGGACCTGCCTGATACTTGGTGTACAGATACTCTACAACAATATTGTTGAGCCAGGCATTATCCTTCAGTTTCAGTTCGGCACCTAACAGCCAATCCTTAAAGTCGTACCAGAAGTACTTGTCGCCACTCTTGTTTACATGAAACATCATAGAGTTATCCTCGAAAAACTGGTCGGCATATACTGCCAGATTCCAGGTGGGCTGATCGTAACTAAAACGGGCTACCCACGAACCTAACTGATTACCCTCGGCATTCTTAAAATTGCCATCGGTAGCATCAGTTCCGCCTGGAATAAAAGCATTCTTAAAGGCTTTTAAACCGCCATCATTGTCATACACCTTTTCTACGCCATTCTCAAACAGATGCGAGGTACCACCAAACTGGCAGGCCATTTCTAAGCCAAACTCGGCAGTATAGTTGCCTGGACCAATCTTCAGATATCCAGCCTTACTATGATAGAGCGTACCCTCGGTATAACGGTTCTGGGGAGCCACAAAATCCTTTTGCCAACCATCGTCGGTGGTTTTGCCGTAAGCGATATGTCCTTTCAGCGCCAACCAGTTGTTTGTACCAGGGATAGTCCAGTATTCAGGCAGCGCCAAGCGTACCTGAGGCACAGGACGCGCATTGATACCCAAGGTTTGAGAACCAGAACTCAAGGCCTGGTTCTTCAGTTCCATCGGATATTCCTTGGCACCAACAGTTAGGGTACCCTTCAGCCAGCGACCTTCTACATAAGCCTGCTGAACCACCAACGTGCTGGTAAAACCGGCAGCCACAGCCACATCAGCCCCATAACCAATCCCCCACTTGCGTCCATTATCAGTACTGAGCTTTCGTTCTATCGCACCACGCACATAGCCATTAGCGGTTTTCAGCGAACTAAGTCCATACTTGTTGGCATTCAACCACAAGGGCGCATGATCGCCTGACGACAGAGTAGCCTGCATCTCAACCCGATACTGAACACTATCGGTAAGCGAACGCTGCTGAGCGCATATAGCCAAAGGGCTACACATTATTAATAATATAGACCAAATTTTCTTCATACTGGGGGCAAAGATACGAATTTTTTCTTTCTTAAAAATACTTTTAGGGAATTTCCTCTACCTTATTAGGGAAAATCCTTTGCGTATGAGCCCAAAATGTTGTTTCTTTGCACTGTGATTAACAAAACAGAATGTGAAACCATTTAAATGATACGATTATGAAGAAGATGTTTTTCGCACTGATGGTGATGCTGACCTCGACAATGGCAGCGAGTGCAATGAGCTACGAGCAGGCCCGCAACGAAGCCCTGTTCCTCACCGATAAGATGGCGTACGAGCTGAACCTCACTGACGAACAGTATGAGGCTGCATACGAGATAAACCTCGATTATCTGATGGGCGTAGCCGGACGCGATGATGTTTTTGGCACTTACTGGGAGCGTCGTAATCTCGATCTGAGCTATATCCTTTACGATTGGCAGTGGAATGCATACATTGCAGCCAGCTACTTCTACCGTCCACTCTATTGGGAGGCTGGTTACTGGCACTTTGGAATCTATCGCCGCTATCCGCATCGCGATTTTTTCTACTTCGGTCGTCCGCACTTCTATGCAACCTATCGTGGTGGACATGCCTGGCACATTCATGGCACTCATGGCTACTACTATGGACGCAGAGAGCACTTCCGTCCCACTCACAGAGAGCACTTCGGTATGCACGATCGCTGGAATCGTGGCGACTTCCGCAACCTTCGTCACAGTTCAACCCGTGTAACTGGTCGTCACGATAGTCATCGTTTCGATGGTCGCCACGACAATCCTCGTCGTATCGAAGGCCGTCATGACAACCGTCGCATCGAGAATCGTGATAATAACATGAATCGCCACCATAACGATATCAACCGCCACAACGACACCAATCGTAACAACGGTTCGTTCAGCGGTCATCGCGGTGGTAGCAACTCACACACCAGAAGTATTGGTGGCGGTACATCGCACGGAACATCACACGGAACTCGCAGCGCTGGTGGCGACAGCCGCATGGGAGGACGCCGATAAACTTACAACTCAAGGATGCGGACCTCAGCGTTCTGCATCCTTTGAATTTCATTCATTGGCTTTTGATAGTAATATGATTGTATAGCTTTGTTGATGATGCCATGGCCTACGGCCAACACCTTCTTTCCTGGGAATGTCTGCTTGACATACGCGATGAATTCGCCCGCCCTGGAAAGAAGGTTTTCTAATGTCTCAATGTCGTCAGGCCAAACCTCGCCTTTCAAATCAGGAATAAAGCGTCCGGTAAAGCTTCCCCAGTCGCGCTCACGAAGCAAAGGAGTTGTAAGCACCTCTAACTGATGTGGTTCGGCAATGATACTGGCAGTATCAATAGAGCGTTTCAAATCGCTGGCCAATATAATATCAATCTCCTTATTCTTCCACTGCTCACTGAACTCACGAGCCTGCTGAACACCATTTTCGTTCAACTCACCTTGGGTTTGTCCCTGCATAATCTGGTTGGCGTTATCTACCGTCTCGCCATGTCGTACTAAGTATAAAGTTGTCATCATCTATTAAATTTTGCTGCAAAATTACAGAATTATTTGCTGATTCCACCTTATTTTATTATTTTTGCAGCGTAAAACTTAGAATTATTAGATATGAAGATATTACAAAGTTCCATTTTCCGTGCCATTTGCGCCATAGCCATTGGTATCATGCTGATTAAGTATCCTGATAATACTGTAACTTGGATTACTGTTGCTATAGGTATATTATTCCTGCTGTCGGGCGTTATCTCGATGGTGGTATATTACAATGCCACCAAGCATGTTGCCGAATATAAGATTATGGACGAAAACGGGCAGGTGATAGCTGGCGACAGACCGACTTTCCCGCTTGTTGGTTTGGGTAGTATTATTCTTGGACTGATGCTGGCCATCACGCCAACCGTATTTATTACAGCCCTGATGTACATCATCGGTGCCATATTGGTTCTGGGTGCTATCAATCAGTATATGGCATTGGTAAGAGCACGCCGATTGGGCGGAATCGGCTTTGGTTATTGGATATTCCCATCATTCATTCTGCTCACAGGTCTTTATGTAATGATTAAACCCATGAGTCCTGCCAGCATTGCTATGACGATATTAGGTTGGTGCTCGCTGCTCTATGGAGTTACAGAAATCATCAACTCGCTGAAGATTCACTCTAACAAGCGTAGAGCAGAGAAAGCGCAGGAGATACCTGTAGCCGAGGAAGTGAAAGATGGCGATGAAAAAGTTACGGAAGTGACTACACTCCCGTAACGATTCCTTCGATATATGTCTTAAGGATGTGGATACCCGTGCGGTTATCTCCACCCCAGGGAACAATCAGGTCGGCAAACTTCTTTGTTGGCTCAATGAATTGTTCGTGCATGGGCTTCAACACCTTTTCGTAGCGATCCAGCACCATTTCTACTGTTCGTCCACGCTCTACCACATCGCGACGGATGTTACGAATCAGGCGAACATCACTATCTGTATCTACAAATATCTTCAAGTCCATCATATCACGTAGCTTCTTGTGATGCAACGCCATGATGCCCTCGATAATAATCACAGGCTTTGGCTCTACGTGAATGGTCTCCTTCTGACGGTTACTCTCGATATACGAATAGGTAGGCTGTTCAATAGCCTCGCCATTCTTCAACTTCTTGATATGCTCGGTGAGCAACTTCCAGTCGAAAGCATCTGGATGGTCGAAGTTGATAGCCTTACGCTCCTCGGGAGTCATACCCGTCGTATCGTTATAATACGAGTCGAGGGGAACAACTGCTGCACAATGAGGAGGCAGAGCCTTGGATATTCTCTTTACTACGGTAGTCTTACCCGAACCGGTACCGCCTGCAATTCCAATGATTGTCATAATCTTAAGTATTTAAATACGATGTTATAAAATTCTGCTTTACGCTCTGTTTTCATGGGGTAAGCCCTCGAACTGCTTGGCATGCGATAGAGTCGTAACACCCTGTCATCAAGTGTAAACTCCGCATATTCGCCAACTTTAGGGCCTTTAATACCATAATGGTTACAAAAAACGTCGGTGGCCAACTGGCCTGCTGTTATCACAGCCTCGCAGCAAGGCAAACTTCTAAGCATGGCATCAAGATCGGTCTCTTCTACAATCTCCAAATCCTTATCCGAAGCATTATCCTTTGTTCTGCGAATACGGGTGGCCGTATCATACATGGCAATTCCTTTTTCATTCAGGAAAGGGATAATCCGTTCCAAATCAAAGCGTTTCTCCTGCTCCAAAACAAAATGCTGCTTGTTATCAAAGAAACAGATGCCAAAGATACGCCACATATCGTTGATGAAGTTGGGGTAATAGAAACGCATGCACCATCGCTTTTCAGCAGGAGGGAAAGTGCCGAGCATCAATAGCTTAGCATGCCCAGGCAGAAAAGGCTCGAAGGGATGTGATTCTATTATTTCGCTCATCAGTTCTTCTTCAAATAAACCAAAGTGGGTAAGTGATCGCTATAGCCGTTCAGCCATTTGCCTCCAGCGGTGGTACGCAATGTATTGCCACGATACTCGCCTTCCTGCTGAATCAGGTAATCACGACGGAACACCTGATAATCAAAGAGTTTCAGTGTAGAGTAATCCTCCTTACCTGCTTTATTAAGCAGATTCGACGAGAGGATAATCTGATCGAAGAGATTCCATGAGCCCTGGAACTGAAGTGTGCCCTGACCCGAGGCCAGCATATTCCACCAAGGATTATAAAGTCCTCCCTCCTCTACTTCACTAATTTCGCGTCTTGCACCCAGGCATTTAGCCATCGATGCATCGTCGGGATCATCGTTCATATCACCCATGATAAACAGCTTTACCTTGGGATCATCCTTCTGCAACGAGTCTTTTACTACACGTAACTGTGAGCCACCATCCTCACGAGCATACGAAGGTGCACCACGTGAAGGCAGATGGTTAACGATAATAGTAACATGCTCTTTGACAAGCGTACCACTAACTACCAGGAAGCCACGAGTAGCGCGACCGGCATCCTCTGGTCTATTATATATATAAGGTACAAGCTTTACATTATTAACCTTAAAAAGCTGGGGATTGTAAAGCAAAGCACAATCAATACCACGCTGATCGGGACCTTCGATATGTACAAACTTAAAGTTGCGAGCCTTCAAAGCTGGCTGATTGCAAAGATCAGTCAGACATTTAGCATTCTCAACCTCTGCCACACCAATAGCAGCACAACCAACCTCAGGCAACTTATCGGTACCCATGTCGGCCAGCACGCGAGCCATGTTATGCAGCTTGCACTTATATTTCTCGGCATCCCACTTAAACGAACCTTCAGGCAGGAACTCATAATCGTTCTTACCTTCGTCGTGAGTGGTATCAAAAAGATTCTCAAGATTATAAAAACCAATGCCATACACTTGCTGCTCCTTTTTATTCTTGGCTTGGCATCCCACCAAAACAAGGAGTAATAAAAACGTTAAAAACTGAAATTTACGCATATTAGTACTGTTTATGCTTGCAAAAATAGCACAAAAAAATGAGTAAACAAAGAAAAAAACACAAAAAGTTTGTAAATTCGAAAAAATCTTCGTAACTTTGCACCCGCTTTATGCGAAAATAGTATTTTAACATTAATATTTAAACTCAAAATGAAAAAAGGTATTCATCCAGAAAACTATCGCCCCGTCGTATTCAAGGATATGTCCAACGGCGATATGTTCCTTACGAAGTCTACTGCAAAGACAAATGACACTGTAGAGTTCGAAGGCGAAACTTACCCAGTGGTAAAAGTCGAAATTTCAAGCACCTCTCACCCATTCTACACAGGTAAGAGCAAGCTCGTTGACACAGCAGGACGTGTTGATAAGTTCATGAGCCGCTACGGTAAGGCTGCGAAGAAGTAAGATAAAACCGCAAAGAACATTAAAAGATGCGTCCATGGTAGTTGCATATGCCAAGGCCGCATCTTTTTTTTATTATAACAACCCGAATATTATTACAACACGATATGAAAACAGTTTATGACTTCACTGTCAAGGACAGAAAAGGAAAGGACGTATCTCTGAAAGAATACGCCAACGAGGTGCTGCTGATTGTAAACACAGCAACTAAGTGTGGATTCACTCCACAATACGATGAACTGGAGAAACTCTATGAGCAGTATCATAGTCAGGGTTTCGAGATTCTCGACTTCCCCTGCAACCAGTTCGGACAGCAGGCACCTGGTACCGATGAGAGTATCCACGAGTTCTGCAAGCTGAACTTTGGTACTGAGTTTCCACGCTTTAAGAAGATTAAGGTAAATGGCGACGACGCCGATCCTCTGTACAAGTTCCTGCAGGAGCAGAAGGGCTTTGCCGGTTGGGATATGAGCCACAAGATTGCCCCTATCCTCGACGACATGCTCTCAAAAGAGGATCCTGACTATAAGCAGAAGGCTGATATTAAGTGGAATTTCACTAAGTTCCTGATTAACAAGAAGGGACAGGTTGTTGCTCGTTTTGAGCCCACTGAGAATATCGAGAATATTGCCAAGCAGATTGAAGAGCTGCTTAAGTAATAGCCAACATATAAATAAACAGATATCATATGGAACATACTAAGTGTTTAATTATCGGTAGTGGCCCTGCAGGTTATACTGCAGCCATTTACGCCTCGCGTGCCAACTTGAGTCCTATCGAGTACAGCGGCATGCAACCTGGCGGACAGCTCACTCAGACCACTGAGGTTGAGAATTTCCCTGGCTATCCTCAGGGTGTTGATGGCAACCAGATGATGATGGACCTGCTGGAGCAGGCTCAGCGTTTTGGTACAGATATCCGTAACGGCGTGATTGTGAAGGTCGACTTCTCAAAGGCTCCCTACGTTTGCACAGCCGACGACGGCACAGAGATCGAGGCCGACACCGTGATTATCGCTACAGGCGCCTCAGCCAAGTACTTAGGTCTCGACGATGAGCGCAAGTATAACGGACTGGGCGTATCAGCCTGCGCTACCTGCGACGGATTCTTCTATCGCAAGAAGACAGTTGCCGTAGTTGGTGGTGGCGATACAGCTTGCGAGGATGCCCTTTACCTGGCAGGATTGGCCAAGAAGGTGTATCTGATTGTACGCAAGCCATTCCTCCGCGCCTCGCAGGTGATGCAGCAGCGTGTGAAGGAGAACGAGAACATCGAGATTCTGTTCGAGCATAACACCCTTGGGCTTTATGGCGAGAATGGTGTTGAAGGTGCCCATCTGGTTAAGCGTAAGGGCGAAGCCGATGAGGAATTGGTTGACATTGCTATCGACGGCTTCTTCCTGGCTATTGGACATAAGCCCAATACCGACATCTTTAAGGAGTGGCTGGATATGGACGAAACAGGTTATCTGAAGAAGATTGACGGAACACCTAAGACAAAGGTTCCTGGTGTTTTCGTAGCAGGCGACTGCGCCGACCCTGTATATCGTCAGGCCATCTCTGCTGCAGGTTCAGGTTGCCAGGCGGCTATCGAGGCTGAGAGATTCTTGTTGAATAAGTAATATAAATGAGAAAAGGCTCGTCTCACGACGAACCTTTTCCCCAAAAAAATTACTTAAAAAACTAAATTAATCAACCATAAACCTTAACCATTAAAATCTTTTTCTGATGCAAAGATATGGCAAGTTTTTGAAATGGATGTTTAATTTAAGTTTTTTGTTGTTGAAAATGCGTGAACTAACGCAAAATGAACACAAAATCACTAATTTTGTACATTTTAACGCTTAAAACGGCAAATTTTATCGAAAAAAGTTGATTGATATCGAAAAAATAACTATTTTTGCACTACCAATAATTATAAAAGTATGGACAACCGTTTACTATTAGCCCTCATCATAATGGTAATTCTGACCATTATTCTCCTCGTAGGAAGACGTTTATTCCTGCGAAACCAAAAGGTGCAAAGAAGATTACGACTCAGCGCCATATTTACAAATATTACGCACGAGCTTCTAACTCCCCTATCAGTCATCTCGGCCTCTGTCGACAAATTGCGCGACACCGAACCGCAGTACAGCCATGAATACGACTTGATGCAATTCAACATTCAGCGCATGGTGAGACTGTTACAGCAGATTCTGGAAACCAGCAAATCTGATGCGGGCCAGCTACGGTTGCTGGTTGCTCAGGGCGATGTAATGAAGTATATACGCCAAACCGCCGAATGCTTGGAGCCACTTATTGGCAAGAAAGACATGAAGTTCAGTATCAACTGTCAGCCAGAAAGCATGATGGGCTGGATTGATACCGACAAGTTGGACAAGATTATCTATAACCTATTATCTAATGCAGCCAAATATGGCAAAGAAGGTGGCATCGTGTCGATCAGCGCCATCACCAACGATAAATACGACGAGGTAGAAATCAAGGTGAGCGACGATGGCGATGGTATCTCTGCCAAACAGATGAAACACCTGTTTAAACGCTTTCATGATGGCGATTACCGACAGCATCAGACAAATGGAACTGGGTTAGGTCTGTCGTTAACGCAGGATCTGGTTTATCTGAACAGAGGAACCATCACCTGCCACAGCGAAGAGGGAAAGGGCACAGAGTTTATCGTCAGACTCCCTATCAAGAAAGAAGCCTTTGCACCTGATCAGATTGACGAAAAGCATAAGATTGATTTCAATATTCCTAAGAACACCATCGTAGATATCAATACCATCGTACCAGATGTGAATGCAGATCCAGAAGATCCTATTGAGGATGGCTATAAATTATTGGTAGTAGAGGACAATCTGGAATTACTGATGCTGATGCAGCAACTGCTAAAGACCACCTATCATGTATATATAGCCCGCAATGGTGTCGAGGCTATGAAAGTGATACATGAAAAAGAGCTCGACCTGATTATATCGGATGTGATGATGCCCGAGATGGATGGTATCGAACTAACCAAAGCCGTAAAAGCCGACCCTAACTATAATCACCTGCCCATCATCCTGCTGACTGCCAAGACACAGGAGGAAGACGAGAAGGAAGCATTACAAAGCGGAGCCGACGAATATCTGAGAAAGCCATTCCGCTTAGGCGATCTGAAACTGCGCATCGATAACATCATCGAGAATCGTAAGCGCATGCAAACAGAATATAGTCAGCTCAGCGCCGAGGAAGAAGCTAAGCACATTGCCAAAGCCCCAAGTCCCGACGAAGCTTTTGTTAATCAGGTTCTGGCAAACATCCATAAACACATCGACGACGAATCTTATGATCGCGATGCATTAGCTGCCGACATGGGCACCAGTGCTTCTACCTTATATAATAAGTTACGCTCTATCACTGGCATGAATGTATCGGCTTTTATTCGCGATGTAAGAATGAAAGAAGCCCGACGACTGGGCATGGAGAATCCCAACCTGCGTGTCAGCGATTTGGCTTATAGCGTTGGATTCCATGATCCACGCTACTTTGCTACTTGCTTTAAGAAACAGTTTGGCATTCAGCCGAAGGAGTTCTTGGAGAGTTTGCTGAACTCAAAACAAAAAGGGCCATGAAGGTAAGCGCACCATTCATCATCAGCAACTCATAACCGAACCGATAACCAGCCACATGCCAGGTTATCGCATCAATAGCATAGCATAGCAAAGGCGATGCGATGCAGATATATGGCACAAACCGATCGCGTGGCATACGTTTGGTAAGCATGCCAAAGGCAAAGAGACCCAACAGCGGACCGTATGTATAGCCGCAAATCGTATAGATGGCATCAATTACACTTGTAGAGTTCAGCAGTCTGAACAACAGTATCATCACCACAAACAAGATGCTGATACCCAGATGAGCACGCTTACGTAACTGCTCATCGCCTGCCCTACCCCTGATATCTACGCAATAACTGGTGGTTAGCGATGTCAAAGCCGAATCGGCACTCGAGAACGAGGCAGCCACAATACCTATCGTAAAAGGAATCAGTACCGACAATCCGCTACGCTGAACAAATCCAGGCAGCAAAGTATCTGATACGCCCGTTTCGCCCAGCATCACCAGCAGAACACCCAACGACAAGAACAGCAGATTAGCAGGCACAAAAGCCACACCATAGGTACACATATCCTTCTGAGCCTCTTTCAGCGTTTTACATGTCAGGTTCTTCTGCATCATGTCCTGATCAAGTCCGGTCATCACAATCACAATAAACACACCGCTCAGGAATTGCTTCCAGAAGTTCTGCTTCGAAACCCAATCGTCCATCACAAACATTCTGCTATGTTCATCGGCAGCTATCGCACTAACAGCCTCAGGTATCGTCAATCCCAGTTCGCCCACCACCTTATATATAATAAGGAGAAGGGCCGAGAACAGACAGATGGTTTGGAAAGTATCGGTCCACACCAGTGTTTTGATACCTCCACCCCTTGTATAAAGCCAGATAAGGGCCACCATCGCCGATACGGTTACCACAAACGGGATACCCATCTCATCGAACACAAACTGTTGCAAAATCATACAAACCACATAGAAACGCACCACAGCACCCGTCATCTTCGACAACAGGAAAAACGAGGCACCTGTTTTATAGGCACGCGGACCTAATCGCTTTCCCAGATAGGAATAAATGGTTGTGAGATTCAAGCGATAGTAGAGCGGAAGCAGGATGAATGCCACCGCAAAATAGCCCAGAATAAAGCCCAGACAGGTTTGCATATAAGTCATATCAATCTGGGTTACCATACCAGGCACCGATACAAAGGTTACACCAGATATCGACGCACCAACCATACCAAAAGCCACCATATACCATGGCGACTGACGATTACCGCGAAAGAAGGTATCGTTAGTGGCGCGACGTGCAGTCAGTCGGCTGATAGCAAACAAAACTGCAAAATAGCCTAATATTATTGCAATCATCCACATAATCGTGTGCAAAGGTACACTTTTTTTCAAAATTATCAATTATCAATTCTCAATTTTAAATTAATTGTGTTATCTTTGCACTCGGTGATCGGCTTTGCCGCTTGCCTTAAGCAAGAATTCCAAATTCTAAAACGTATTATATTATGTCTAAACAAAAAAAATTCATCCTCCAAGAGAGTGAGATTCCCACACAGTGGTACAACATTCAGGCTGACATGCCAACCAAACCAATGCCTCCCATCCATCCTGCCACCAAGCAGCCTCTGGGTGTAGACGATCTGGCACACATCTTCCCTCGTGAGTGCTGTGTACAGGAGCTTGATACTGAGCATCGCTGGATTGATATTCCAGAAGAGGTGCTCGAGAAGTACAAGTTCTATCGTTCAACTCCATTGGTTCGTGCCTATGCGCTCGAGGAGGCTTTGGGAACACCTGCCCATATCTACTTTAAAAACGAGAGTACCAACCCATTGGGTTCACATAAAATCAACTCTGCCATTCCTCAGTGCTATTATGCCAAGCAGGAAGGCACCACTAACGTAACCACCGAAACCGGTGCCGGACAGTGGGGAGCCGCCCTTTCATACGCTGCCAAGATCTATGGTCTCGACTGCGCTGTTTATCAGGTAAAGATTACCATGCAGCAGAAGCCATACCGCTCAAGCATTATGCGTACCTTTGGTGCTGTGGTCGAGGGTTCACCTTCGATGTCAACCCGCGCCGGTAAAGACATCCTGACTAAGGATCCTACCCATTCAGGTTCATTAGGTACAGCTATCTCTGAGGCTGTTGAGCTGGCTACTACCACTCCTAACTGTAAGTACACCTTAGGTTCGGTATTAAACCACGTAGGTTTGCATCAGACCATCATCGGTCTTGAGGCCGAGAAGCAGATGGAGATGGCTGGCGAGTATCCTGATATCGTAATTGCTTGCTTTGGTGGTGGTTCTAACTTCGGTGGTATCGCCTTCCCATTCATGCGCCACAACCTGTGCGATGGCAAGAAGACCGAGTTTATTGCTGCCGAGCCCGACAGCTGTCCTAAGCTCACACGTGGTCAGTTCCGCTACGACTTTGGCGACGAGGCTGGCTACACCCCATTGCTGCCCATGTTCACATTGGGTCACAACTTCAAGCCAAGCAATATCCACGCTGGTGGTCTGCGCTATCATGGTGCTGGTATGATTGTAAGTCAGTTGCTGAAGGATGGACTGATGCGTGGTGTAGACATTCCACAGCTTGAGACCTTCGAGGCCGGTATGCTGTTTGCCCGTACCGAGGGTATCATCCCTGCCCCAGAGAGCTGTCACGCTATCGCCGCTACTATCCGCGAAGCCAAGAAGTGCAAGGAGACTGGCGAGGAGAAGGTTATCCTCTTCAACCTCTCAGGTCACGGACTTATCGATATGCCAAGCTACGACTCATTCATCAAGGGCGACCTGCAGAACTACACTGTTACTGACGAGATGATTGCCGCTAACCTGGCCGAACTGGATAAGCAGTAATCTTATTTTATCTGAAATAGTAATCCCCACTCGTTTGAGTGGGGATTATTGTTTTCGCTTAGAATATGCGACCAGTAATCGTAAGTTTCAGCACTGGATAAACGGTCCATTTATCAATAATCTTCGATAAGTCATCATCGCTATCGTTCAATTCGTTTATCTTAACCTCCTTATTGTCCTGATATACTTTAAGCTTTCCCATAAACTGGCAGCCAGCCTCGAAACGGAAACCTACGCGATGCTTGGGTACCAGACGTCCCACACCTAGTCCAACATACGGACGGAAATTCTTTACGCGGATATCGCCGTTGATATCACCATTCTCGTCGAACTTTACATTATATTTGTCAAGTTCGGCAGAGATGCTATTCAGAATCACGTCTTTAAATGCAGGATAATCTTCGATAATACCCTGTATAGCATCGCTATGACCATTCAGTTTACCAAGCTTCTCGCCACCAAACGAGAAACCACCTGCCACAAAGAAAGTAGAATTGCCTCCGAATGGATAGATGTTCAGCTTCACATCCATCGTTGTGCGCTTCAGGTTTCCTGTAATTTTTACCTTGTCTTTACTGGGTACATAAACTGGTATGTCGGGAGATATGTTATAATCTACGTTAACATCACCTTTAATCTTGACGCCTGGCATAAAGTTCACACCAGCACTCAGCTCCAGATAGTCGGTGATAGGTGCAGCTACACCCACGCCGATACCCTCGGTGCTTGCCGATACATTCAAACCTACGTGGTTAAAAACCCCACGCTCATAATACTCTTGTGCCGATGCAGTAGTTATTCCCATCAACAACGCAAAACTTGCAATCAGTAGTTTTTTCATATTCGTAAGTGTTTGATATTAGTAATAACACATCCTTATCGATTGCAAAGATAGAGACTTTTTTCGAAAAAAGCAAATTATTCCCCCAAAAGTTCAAAAGCAGCTACCCAAGAGCCCCCAACCAAATATTTTCGTTCTACCTGATAATCAGGGTTCTGCAAACGTAAGAGGCACTGTATATCTAACTCTTACAGGCTTTACCACCTGTGCCTTTGCTCCCACCATCATCATAGCGAGAGCAGCTGTAATAATTAGTTTATTCATACAATATGTTTTAAAAAATCTAGCTTTTATTTCTTCAAATGACTATTCAGCTCGTTTAGCAACTCATCCTCCGCGATTTCCAGATGGTCGGTACGGATGGTATTTGCATAATGTGTAAACTGCCATACATACCACTTAGGCTTGCGCCAGCTCTCCTTAAAATCGAGGTAAATGCTGCAATACTTACTGCTATGATTAAGCTTAAAGCTTCTGATTTCGTCCCAACGATAGCACTTATACTCGTCTGTTGACGAATAAAACTTCAGCTCATCATCGCCGATGATTACCGCTGGCCTCCTGGCTATACACAAATCAATGTAGCGACTATAACGGGCCCATAAATTGAAAGGCGCCAAAATCAGAATAATCAACCCCATAAATTCAAACCCGACAACAAGTGCGATGTGCGCCCACTCCGACTCAAAAGCGCTATTCTTGGCCGTAGGCAATAGAATCATCATAAGCAATGTACACACCAACACAACCATAAAAAACGCCGCATCGATCACAGCGACGAACAGATGTTTCTTTTCGTAGATTTCTTTAGTCATCCTTTGTAAAAATCAGTTTCTTTAAGCGCTGCAAAGATAGCACATTCCCCTCACCCCACCAAATATTTTAAGATTTGTTCATCATTTGTTCATCTTGAATGCGCTTGGTTATCCAAGCTGTCATTTGTCACGATTGCCATGATTATTATTTTTTAAAATTAAGATTTTCCGAAAAATATTTGGTTAAACCAAATTTTATTTTTAACTTTGCCCGCAAAAAGAAAATAATGCGTGTAATATCATTTGCCATGATACGAGAGTTTATAGCCAAACATGCTGATGCAGATGTGGCTCTCCGTGATTGGTACAAAAGAACTTGTAAGGCAGAATGGACGTGCTTGGCTGACATCAAGAAAACGTTCAATACCGTTGACTATGTTGGCAACGACAGATATGTGTTCGATATTAAGGGCAATAACTATCGTATAGTAGCCATCGTTATCTTTATACACAAAAAGGTATATATACGATTTGTTGGCACGCATGAGGAATATGACAAAATAAAGGATATTAAAAACATATAAGCTATGACACAGATTAAAAACGAAATGCAGTACAAAGCAGCTTGTGATAGAATAAACGAGTTGTTGAAGATTGTTGGCAACGACACCCCTGCTGACGATAAAAACATGTTGGAACTGGATTTGATTTCTGACCTCGTAGCAGATTATGAGGAGGAACATTATCCTATTGAAGCCCCCACGCTAATAGAAACCATAAAACTGCGTCTCTACGAAATGGGGATTACTCAGACCAAACTTGCAGAAATGCTCGGACTGAGCACCGCTCGCGTAAGCGAAATTATGACAGGAAAGAGTGAACCCTCTCTTAAAATCGGGCGCGAAATAAGCAAAAAGCTTAACATCGACCCCGCTATTGTTTTAGGCGTATAACCCTAAATAATTGCTACTATTAATGCTAGCAATTGTTACTATTAATAGTAGCAACTGCTAGCATTAATAGTGCTCAATAGGCGATTTTGAATAGTTTTTACAAGCAGTAAGCAATCTGGGAGATTGCAGTAATCTTTCAGGGAGATTAAAGTAAGCAATCTGCCTGCGAGGTTACGGCTCGTTTTTTACGCGCAGGTTAGGGAAATTTTTCTCCCTAGTTAGGGAAATAATTTTTCTGTATTTGAGCGCTGGTACGCACAGCAACACGCAAGATTACTACCACGTACAAGCGGCGGCCACGCACGATACACACACAATGAAAAAACTATACATTTAAGTCACATAAACAATACATCTGCTACATCAAACGTTGCAGCGTTGCCGTTGCAACGTTGCAATAAGGACTATCCTACCCCCTACACAGGATGGATATCCGATATATATTACCGGATTATGATAAATAGAAATAATTTATAATAGTTATTATACTCCTTCATGCAACGTTGCAACGGCAACATTGCAACACCTGCTCACAACAATGTCTTTTCCTGATTTTGGTTGACAGTTTATTGCTTTTTTCCTGATATAGTTGACAGTCGCTTTACTGAATAAGTTGACTCTTTACTGGAATCGTTGACACCTTTACTGAAAAGGTTGTCTTTTTCCTGAAAGAGTTGACAACTATGAAAAACACTGCGGTGGTTTGCCATGCGGCTGGAGGCGCAAAGCCTCCAAAGAGTGTCCTTCGACATTCCGCTTGCAAAGTTAGGGATTATTCTGCAAACTCTGTTCATTCTTGCGATAAATTTTATTCTTCCACATCTTTTTTTGTTCACCAGACTGCTCGTGAGCTGTATTTGGAGTCTGCATACCGATGCTGTAGTGAGGGC
>NZ_JHXD01000030.1 GCF_000687715.1 Xylanibacter ruminicola Ga6B6 | reverse complement strand
GCTGGCAGTAACCACCTTACGGGGTGTGCGGTGGATATCAGGGTGTTGGGTGCTGAGCAGTTAATACGCTATGCTAACATACTGCTGGATTACGCGGATGAGAGCGGTCAGGACTTTGACGAGCTACTGATTGAAAAGCGCTCGGCTTTGCCGCTTGGCTCGTCCAAGAATCGCTACGGTGCCATGTGGCTGCATTTTGCGGTAAGGCCGTTTAGTAATCGGAGAAAGGTAAATATTATGAATGTCTAAAATCGAGTCGGGAGCATAAAAAAGATTGAAAATCTTTTGTTCTGCTCTCGACTTTTTCGTATCTTTGCATCTGCAATACAAGAAAAGATAAGAATGAGCATTGATATACTACGCGAACTAAATGACAGTCAGCGCGTTGCAGTGGAGTACTGCGACGGTGCAAGTCTGGTGATTGCTGGTGCAGGATCGGGCAAAACACGTGTGCTGACGTATAAGATTGCCTGGCTGCTGGAACAGGGTATGAAGCCCTGGCAGATACTGGCGCTGACGTTTACCAACAAGGCGGCCCGCGAGATGAAGGACCGTATAGGCCGACTGGTAGGCGAGGAGCAGGCTCGCTACCTGCAGATGGGCACCTTCCACAGTGTGTTTGCACGCATACTGAGGGCCGAAGCGGATAAGATAGGCTACAATGCGAACTTTACGATTTACGACCAGACGGATGCACGATCGCTGGTAAAGACCATCATCAAAGAGATGGGACTGGACGACAAGGTGTACAAGCCATCATCGGTAGCTGACCGTATATCGCTGGCCAAAAACCACTTGCTGTTGCCACAGGCGTACCAACAGAGTGCCTGGGCTGCTGATGATGAAAACCAGAAGCGCCCGCAGGTGGCCAATATATATATAAGGTATGCGGAGCGGTGCCGACAGGCGAATGCGATGGACTTTGACGACCTGCTGGTGCAGACGTGGGTGCTGTTCGGGAAGAACGAGGAGGTAAGACAGAAATACGTAGAGAAATTCGGGTTTGTGCTGGTGGATGAGTATCAGGACACGAACTACGCGCAGCAGCAGATAGTGTATCAGCTTACCAAGGAGCGACAGAAGGTGTGCGTGGTGGGCGACGATGCGCAGAGCATCTACAGCTTTCGTGGTGCCAACATTGATAACATCCTGAATTTCCAAAGCCAGTATAACAATGCCAAGCTGTTTAAGCTGGAGCAGAACTACCGATCTACACAGCTGATTGTGCAGGCGGCCAACTCGCTGATACGTCGCAACGAGCGACAGATACCGAAGAACGTGTTCTCGAAAAACGAGCATGGAGAAAAACTGCAGCTGAAGCCTGCCTACAGCGACCGTGAGGAGGCACTGATAGTGACACAGGACATTAAGAAGCTGAAACGACAGGACAACTGCAACTGGAGCGACTTTGCCATACTGTACCGCACTAACTCGCAAAGCCGAAGCTTTGAGGAGCAGATGCGCAAGGACGGCATTCCGTACCGCATTTACGGCGGACTGAGCTTTTACCAGCGCAAGGAAATCAAGGATGTGATAGCTTACTTCCGCCTGATAGCCAACCCGGATGATGAGGAGGCGTTTAAGCGCATTATCAACTACCCGGCGCGCGGCATTGGCGACACCACGGTGGGCAAAATCATACAAACGGCGCAGGCTTACGGCGTAAGTTTGTGGCGGGTGATCAAGGACCCAGTGCTGTTCCCGATGGACGTGAGCAAGGGCACGATGACGAAGATACAGAACTTCCGCCAGCTGATAGAGGGGTGGATTGAGCGTCTGCAAACGGAGGATGCCTACACGCTGGGCCACGATATCATTATGAACTCGGGCATCAGCAAGGATATCTACAGCGGACGCAACCCTGAGGACATTTCGCGACAGGAGAACCTGGAGGAGTTCCTGGGCGGTATGCAGGACTTTGTAGAGAGCCGTCGCGAGGAGGATATGGGCGACGAGGTGTATCTGCCCGACTTCCTGCAGGAGGTGGCGCTGCTGACGGATCTGGACAGCGACGATGGCGACAGTAACGATAAGGTGGTGCTGATGACGGTACACGCCGCCAAGGGACTGGAGTTCCCAACGGTGTTTGTGGTGGGACTGGAAGAGAACATCTTCCCAAGTCCGATGTGTACCAATTCGATGCGCGAGCTGGAGGAGGAGCGACGTCTGCTGTACGTGGCCATCACACGTGCGGAGAAGCACTGCATACTGACTTGTGCGCAGAACCGATTCCGCTACGGACGTATGGAGTACGACACACCATCGCGCTTTATACGTGATATCGACCCCGAACTGCTGCAGGTACACAGCGAGGCGGGTGGGGCAGGCAGCTTTGGTGCGCCCCAGCGCAAGGCTTACAACCGCTACGACGGCGGGGCTTACGGCACTGGTACCACGGGTGGTTACAGCCGTAGCAGCAGATATGAGAGCGAGGGTCCGGAGTGGATGCAGAACCCGCGTCCGGTGGCCACGCAGTTCAAGGCCGACCCGAAGCCGAGAGCGGTGGCTCCACGACAGCCCGAAAAGCCCGTGAACCCGTTTGGCGCCAACTTTAAACGTGTATATAACGCAGTGGCACCACGACCTATGGCCAGTGACCCGAGTGCGAGCGAACTGCGCGAGGGGGTACGCATAGAGCACATGCGCTTTGGTGTGGGTACGGTGGTACGTATTGAGGGTACCGGCGAGAACACCAAGGCTACGGTAGAATTTACCAATGCTGGTACCAAGCAGCTGCTGCTGAAATTTGCTAAGTTTAAAATTTTAAGTTAAGACTGCCGCACGGCGGAGATAAAAAATTAGAGCGCCTCGTCATCGGGGCGCTCTATTTGTCTTTTACCGGCTTTCGGCAGATGCTTCTTCTTACGGATCCAAGCCGCCTTGCGGGCTTCGTAATCCTCGTGATGCTTCTCTAAAAATCCGTCGGCCATAACTGTTTACTGCTTAAATTTGGCATAGATTACCTTTACCTCGATAGGCGAGTTAGCGCCACCAACAAGCTTGGTACTTGAGAGTCCGAGCTGGTTGTGAATATCCGAGATGGTAGTGGTGCTATAGCCGTAGCTATCGTAAGATGTCTTGCTGGTGGTAGCAACAGGTACCAGAATCACCTTGTTCCAATCGGGGTGCTTGGCCTCCCAGGCAGCATCGCTCTTCAAGCCCTCGGCCTTCTGGCGTGCCATCTGTGTAATCAGGTTACCAATATTACTAAAGGTGTAAGCATTGGTGCTGAGTGTGGCCATAAATGATGTGGTGTAATCGTACATGGTTTTGTTTTCGAAGAACGAGTACAGGCTATCCTTCTGCACCATCAGAATAGTCTGTGGGGTGCCGATGGGGAACTTGGTGTTCTGTACGCCGCTGTTCTCGCGCTCGAAAGTAACGCTTACCGACAGCAGTGAGTCGCTGGCGTGAGCCTGCGAGATATCGTCGACAGGCAGGGTTACCTCGGTAAAGATGCCGGCAGGCGACTTGAGGTAAGTGCAGCTGTTGTCGGCCACCAGGCGCTCGAGTGCTGCCTTATCGTTCTCGATATGTGAAGTCTGTAATACCTCGGGCGTTGACGACAGATAGATATTAGCTGTGTAAGTAGAGTCGTCCTCCGTAAAGCGGAACTGCGAAACCAGGTCGATCTGCTTGATATTGGCCATCACGCCCAGACCGTCTGCCACCTCGAAGTTAAAGCCAGGAACCAATGTGTGAATAAAGGTATAGGCATTCTTGAACTTCTCGGGGTTTGAATAATACTGGCGCATGATATAAGTGCCAAAGTTATTATAGGTTTTACCGTCCTTATCGGTATAAGGATCGTTGAGCGAAATGCTTGCAAACTCGGCGTAACCTGATGTGCTGCGAAGACTATCGGAATAGTGCAGGTTTGAGAGTGCGAACGACGAACTCTTGTTAACACCGTCCTTACGTACATAGCCCTCGACAACGGGGTCGAAATTGCTGTAGTACGAACCATCCTCGACGGGCACTGCCAGCTCCTGCACCTTTACCTTAAGTGGTGTGAGCGAGTCGCCGTAGCACTTGGTACGATCGAAGATGAGCCAGATCTCGCACGAGTCGGCAGCGATATCGCCATCGCTCTTGCCAACAATGGTACTCTTATCGGGCAGTGAAAAGCCTTCGAGCATATTGAACTGAGCCATAAACTCGTTCTTGACGTACGAGTTGGTCTCAGGATCCTTTACCTTTCCGAAATAGCAATCAAAGGTTTTTGAATACACCGAATCGGCCATGATGGAACGTGATGTAGCCTGGTACACACCAGTAGAGAACACCATCTTATCGCTCTCGTTGGTAATCGACGAGCCGATAGTTTCGGTATCCTCGCTACAAGATGCCATCGCCATTGCGGTGATTGCAATCGCTGTAAACAATCTTAGTTTCATGTATCGTTGTTTTGGACTTTATTTCTCTTACTTGGCCTCGTCGGCATACAGCGACTCGTAGAATGCCTCGTAGGCATCGCCAAAGTCTTCGTGATAACCGAGCAGTGGCTTGTTCTTAGCAGCTGCATATTCGCTCAGCACCTTGCTGGCATCGGGCACTGCCTCGATAACACCATCGCTATAGTCGATAGCCAACTTGCCTAACTCGTCGAAGTCGAATGTATCCTTATATTCGGTCAGCAACTCGGGCTTGGCATCGCGGAACTCCATGAACTGCTTGAAGTCGGAACCGAAATCCTTCTCGATGCTCTTATTGTAGAGCGAGGTAACAACCTTGGTCTCGGCAAACGAGGGCTCGTCGCGATAGGCGGTCTTTACATAGAAAGGCACTACGCCTGCCATCCAACCCTGACAGTGGATGATATCGGGCACCCAGCGCAGCTTCTTAACGGTTTCGAGCACACCACGTGCGAAGAAAATAGCACGCTCGCCATTGTCGTCGTACTCTACACCCTGCTCGTCGCGCTCGATCAGACGCTTACCAAAGTAATCGTCGTTATCGATGAAATACACCTGCACACGGGCAGACTGGATTGAGGCAACCTTGATGATAAGAGGGTGATCGGTGTCGTTAATGATAAGGTTCATACCCGAAAGTCGGATGACTTCGTGTAGCTGACCACGACGCTCATTAATATTACCCCACTTTGGCATGAAGGTACGAATCTCGTGACTGCGTTCCTGCATAACCTTTGGAAGGTTCTTTCCCATGAGTGACAATGCATTGTCGGGGACGTAAGGAGTGATCTCCTGATTGATAAATAGTATCTTCTTTTTAGCCATCTTTGGATGATTTTACCATGCAAAGGTACTAATATTTTTGCACAAAAATGCGAATATGTGCTCGTTTTTAGCAAAAATTAGGCACTTTATGCCCCTTTTTTTAGTTTCTTTGTCGCTTTTAATATAAATAAGGTGTAAAATCGCCCTTAAACGTACTTTTGGATGAGCGATACAAAACGCTCGCCATACTTGCCTTTTTTATGCTCGCCGATACCCTGGATGTTGCCAAACTGAGCCAGCGAGGTGGGCTTGATAGTGGCCAGCGAATGAAGCACCTTATCGCTGAAAACGATGTAAGGTGGGAAGCCCTCTTCTTCGGCACACTGCTTGCGCAGCTGACGGAGGGCTTCGAACAGTTTGGGATCCTCGATACCGGTGGTTGGCGGCAGACCGGGGATGGTGATGGTGGGTATCTCCAAACGCAGCTTGGGTTTCTTCTTGGGTGCCTCCTTGGCGCTATGATCTACCACACACAGCTGGGCCGTTTTACGACCGTAAAGCACATCTTCGCCAATGGCAGTTACCTTTACCTTGTTGCCATCGTTGTAGGCTATCTCGATAAAGCCCATCTGCAGCATCTGTAGCAGATAGTCCTGCCAGTCGGTCAGACTCAGGTCGTGACCCACACCGAAGGTTTTCAGGCGGTCGAATCCCTGGCGCATCACAGCAGGCGAGCGCATGCCTTTCAGTATCTCGATGATGGTTGAGATGCGGATATCCTCGTTGGCACGTTTGGCAGCGCTCAGGGCCATCTGCACATAACGGGTTCCATCAAAGCGCTGGGGTGGGTTGTCGCACACGTCGCAGTTGCCGCAGTCGTGATCAGTCTGCTCACTAAAATAATTCAGCAGAATGCGGCGTCGGCACACGTTCGATTCGGCGTATTCCTGCATGCGTTTCAGCTTATCCATATTCACATCCTGCTGCCCGCTCTGACGGGCAAACTCCGTGAGCTGGATGATATCGGCCAGCGAATAGAACAGCACGGTATCGGCTGGGGCGCCATCACGTCCGGCACGACCAATCTCCTGATAAAAACTCTCGATGCTCTTGGGCATGTTGTAATGGATTACCCAGCGCACGTTGCTCTTATCGATACCCATACCAAAGGCGATGGTGGCACACACCACCAGCAGCTGGTCGTTCTTGAACTGCTCTTGCGTCTGACTGCGTTCTAACGACGACAAGCCGGCATGATAGGCGGCGGCATTGATGCCCTTTTTACGCAGGTCGGCAGCTACCTTCTCGGTAGATTTACGGCTCAGGCAATAGATGATGCCCGCATCGTTGGGGCGCGCCTTGATGAAGTTGAGAATAAAGTGCATTTTCTCGGCCGATTTGTAGCCTCTTTTTACCGACAAACTGAGGTTAGGACGATCGAAACTAGATATGAACTCGCGCGCGTTCCTTAATTTAAGTTGCGAAAGAATATCCTGTCGGGTAATCTTATCGGCGGTGGCCGTTAAGGCCATCATGGGCACGTTGGGAAATTTTTCGCGAAGCACACCCAACTGGGTATATTCGGGGCGGAAATCGTGCCCCCACTGACTGATGCAGTGCGCCTCGTCGATGGCAAAAAGTGATATCTGCAGATGCTGCATGAAATAGTCCATCTCGGCCAGCAGTTTTTCGGGCGAGATATACAGCAGTTTTATCTGTCCAGCTAAGCATTTCCGACGAATCACGGTATCCAGCGTAGGGTCGTTTCCGCTGTTCAGGGCTTCGGCCTCGATACCATTCGAACGGAGCGTTTCAACCTGGTCCTTCATCAAGCTGATTAACGGCGAGATAACGATGGTGATGCCAGGGAGCGCCAAAGCAGGAATCTGGTAGCAAATACTTTTACCGCCACCCGTAGGCATGAGCACCAACGCATCGTTGCCAGCAATCACATGCCGGATGATTTCTTCCTGGTTCTGGCGGAAGGAAGAATAGCCGAAATATTGTCGTAATATGCCAAAAATATCCATAATTTTTCAATTTTTCGGCAAAGGTAATACTTTTTTTGCAAATTTTCGGCATTTGTCTTTGTTAAATGAAAAAAACTTTTTATCTTTGCACAACGTTAAAAATAAAGGTCAAAAAAGCAAATGGCAAAGTACAACATTATTGAAAAGAAAGAGAAGGCAGCAGCTTACAGAAGTTTGGTAAGCCCAAAAATGATGGACGAGATGCAGGAAAAAATCATGAACATCATCGTCATGCAGAAGAAGTATCGCGACAAGGATTATTCGGCAAAGAAACTTGCCGAGGACTTAGGCACAAACACACGTTACATCTCTGCTGTGGTAAACGTTCGTTTCCACATGAACTATACTTCATTTGTAAATAAGTATAGAATCGACGAGGCGATGAGTATTCTGGTTGACAAGCGTTATCAGGATTTACGTATGGAAGAGGTGAGTGACATGGTAGGTTTTGCCAACCGCCAGTCGTTCTACGCTTCGTTCTATCGCGTCATGGGCATGACTCCACGCGATTACCGCATTGAGCACCTGGAGCAGCACCCAACTATGAAGGTAACAAACGTAAAACGTGGTCGTAAACCCAAAAATGCCAAATAAGCGTGGGATTTAACTATCAAGACGAGCGTTTTGCTGACCTGCAAATGCTCCGTTATCGTTTGAACGGGTTTGAAAAGCTATCGTTACAGCAGAAAAAGTTAGTTTACTACCTGTCGAAAGCAACGCTGTTCGGACGAGACATTACATTTGATCAGTTTGGAAAATACAACCTCCGCATCCGCAAGATGTTGGAGGTTGTATATGTTGATATGAATATGCCGCACGACAACGATGACTTCAAGGCCCTTGAGGTATATCTGAAGCGTGTGTGGTTCTCAAGTGGTATTCACCATCACTATGGTTGCGAAAAGTTCAAGCCGGGCTTCTCGGCCGAGTATCTGCGCGACGCATTGCATCAGGTTGAAGCATGCAAGCTGCCGCTGAAATCGGGCGAGACCATCGACGAGATGTGCGACGAACTCTTCCCCGTAATCTTCGACGAAGAGGTGATGCCCAAACGTGTGAATCAGGCCGACGGCGAGGATCTGCTGTTGACATCGGCCATGAACTTCTACGATGGTGTGACGCAGGCCGAGGCCGAAGCTTTTTACGAGCAGCAGAAGCAGCAGAACAAAATGCACGACACACCGCCTTCGTACGGTTTGAACTCGACGCTGGTAAAGGAGAACGGCGAGGTGAAAGAGCTGGTGTGGAAAGCCGACGGCAAGTATGGCAACACCATCCGACACATTATATATTGGTTAAGAAAAGCCTACGATGTGGCCGAGAACGATAATCAGAGATCAAGCATCACCTTGCTGATTATGTATTATCTGACAGGCGACTTGCAGTTCTTTAATCATTATTGTATTGAATGGCTGCAGGATAAGGAGTCGAAAATCGACTTTATCAACGGATTTATCGAGGTGTATGGCGACCCATTAGGACTGAAAGGTTCGTGGGAAGGCCTGGTGGAGTATATCGACGAAGAGGCCACTCATCGCACACAGACCATCAGCCAGAACGCCCAGTGGTTCGAGGATCACTCGCCCGTAGATGCCCGCTTCCGCAAGCCTGTAGTAAAGGGCGTATCGGCCAACGTGATTTGTGCCGCTATGCTGGGTGGCGACGAATATCCCGCTACGGCCATCGGTATTAACCTGCCAAACGCCGATTGGATTCGCGCTGCTTACGGCAGTAAGAGCATTACCATCAGCAATATTACCGATGCGTATAACAAGGCTTCGAAGGGCAGCGGTTTCAAGGAGGAGTTTGTGAGCGACGAAGAGACACTGCGCCTGATAGAGAAATACGGCGACGTGTGCGACGATCTGCATACCGACCTGCACGAGTGCCTGGGTCATGGTAGCGGACAGCTGTTGCCAGGCGTTGATCCCGATGCGTTGAAGGCTTACAGCAGCACGATAGAGGAGGCGAGAGCCGACCTGTTCGGACTGTACTATATAGCCGACAAGAAGCTGGTGGAGTTAGGCTTGGTACCCGATGAAGAGGCATATAAGTCGCAGTATTATACCTATATGATGAACGGCTTGATGACGCAGCTGATACGTATCACCCCAGGCAACCAGCTGGAGGAGGCGCACATGCGTAACCGCGCGCTGATAGCCCATTGGTGCTACGAGAACGGCGACGTTATCAAACTGGTGAAGCGCGAGGGTAAGACCTACGTTGAAATCAGCGATTATGCCGAGCTGCGCACACTGATTGCCCGCTTGCTGGCTGAGATTCAGCGTATTAAGAGCGAGGGCGACTACGAGGCTGCCCGCGACCTGGTGGAGCGTTATGCCGTGAAGGTAGATGCTGAGTTGCACGCTGAGGTATTAGACAGATACAAGAAGCTGAACCTGGCACCTTACAAGGGCTTTATCAATCCGCAGCTGATGCCCGTTTACGATGAAAACGGCGAAATAAGCGACATTACGGTAAGCTACAGCGAGAGTTATGCCCACCAGATGCTGCGCTACAGCGCGGAATACGGTACGTTGATTTAAATTGATAATTGAAAATTGATAATTGAATGGATTTAAACCAACAGATAAAAGAGATTAAGCAATCATTCCGCCTGATGATGGACGGAATGGTTGCTGCTTCTATGCGCAACAAAGGCGCCAACTACAAACTGAACTGGGGCGCCACACTGCCACGATTGAAGGCCAAGGCCGATGAAATCGGTAAGAACTACGACTTAGCGATTGCACTTTGGAAGGAGAACGTGCGCGAATGCAAGATACTGGCCACCATGCTGATGCCAGCCGACAAGATGCTGCCAGAGGTGGTAGATATATGGATGGAACAAACTGATAGTCAGGAAATTGCAGAGCAAGCTTCATTTAATTTATATCAGTATCTGCCTTATGCTGCCGACAAGGCTTACACCTGGATGGCATCGGATAAGGAGCTGTATCAGCTGTGCGGATTCCATATTCTGTCGCGCCTGTTTATGAACAAACAGGAGCCCAACGAGCGTGGCATCAACGAGTTTATCGATCAGGCTCTGGCTGCCCTCGAAGGCAACAGCTTGATGGTGAAGAAAGCTGCCATGAATGCCATGATTAGATTTGCAGAAATTGGATTAGTATACGAACGTCTTGCAAAAAGTGCATTAAAAAGGGCTAATTTAGAATTTTTTTAAATAAAGTTTCTTTTATCTGCCCGAAAATGCGTACCTTTGTGCGGTTTTCTTGATAGATTCAGATGAAAGAAAGTGTAATTGTGGCCGTAGAAAGGCTTTTGGACAACTATCTTGAGATGAACAATCATCGCAAGACACCTGAGCGATATACCATCCTCAGAGCCATCTACAGCATCAACGGGCACTTTACACTCGAGGAACTGAAAGCCCGACTGACACAGGAGATGGATTTCCCCGTTAGCAGGGCTACCTTATATAATACGCTGAATCTGTTTATGTCGCTCCGACTGGTAGTCAGGCACCGTTTTCAAGGCTCGACCAAATACGAGGCCTGCTACGACAACCAAAGTCATTGTCATCAGATTTGCACCATGTGCGGTAAGGTTACTGAGGTTAAATCGCCTGAGATCATAGCTGCTGTGGAGAATATGCATCTGAAACGATTCAGAAAAGACGGCTTTACGCTGTATGTTTACGGCGTGTGCAGTACCTGTCAGACCAAGATGACAAAGCGCAAGAAGACAACAACCGCGAAAGAGAAAAGTAACAACAAGAATAAAACTGAAAAATGAACAAAGGTAAAGTTGATGTCCTGCTGGGCTTGCAGTGGGGCGACGAAGGAAAAGGTAAGGTGGTCGACGTGCTGACCCCTAAGTACGATGTGGTTGCCCGTTTTCAGGGTGGTCCTAACGCTGGTCATACACTGGAGTTTGAGGGTCAGAAGTATGTGCTTCGCTCAATCCCTTCAGGTATTTTCCAGGGCGACAAGGTAAACATTATCGGTAATGGTGTAGTGCTGGCTCCAGACTTGTTTATGGAAGAGGCCAAGGCACTCGAGGCAAGCGGACACGAGCTGCGTAGCCGTCTGCACATCTCAAAGAAAGCCCATCTTATCATGCCTACCCACCGTGTGCTGGATGCCGCATACGAGGCTCAGAAGGGTAAGGATAAGGTAGGTACTACCGGTAAGGGTATCGGTCCTACTTATACCGACAAGGTAAGCCGTACTGGTTTGCGTGTTGGTGATATCCTTGAGAACTTTGAGGAGAAGTACGCTAAGGCCAAGGCCCGTCACGAGGCTATCCTGAAGTCGCTCAACTTTGAGTACGACATCACCGAGGTAGAGAAGAAGTGGCTGGAGGGTATCGAGTACCTGCGTCAGTTCCCCATCGTAGATTCAGAGCACGAGCTGAACAACCTGTTGAAGAGCGGTAAGAGCGTGCTGTGCGAGGGTGCCCAGGGTACTATGCTCGACGTCGACTTCGGTTCGTATCCTTTCGTTACATCATCTAACACCATCTGCGCTGGTGCTTGCACTGGTCTGGGTATCGGTCCCAACAAGATTGGCGATGTTTATGGTATCATGAAGGCCTACTGCACACGTGTGGGTGCTGGTCCATTCCCCACAGAGCTGTTCGACGAGACAGGTAAGAAGATTCGCGACCTGGGTCACGAATACGGTGCTGTTACAGGTCGTGAGCGTCGTTGCGGTTGGATCGACCTGGTAGCCCTGAAGTACTCTATCATGGTGAACGGTGTTACCCAGCTGATTATGATGAAGAGCGACGTGCTGGATGGTTTCGACACCATCAAGGCTTGCGTAGCTTACAAGCAGAATGGACAGGAGATCGATTACTTCCCATACAACATCGAGGATGGTATCGAGCCCGTATATCAGGAGCTGCCAGGCTGGAAGACCGACATGACCAAGTTTACCAGCGAGGATCAGTTCCCCAAAGAGTTCAACGATTACATCAAATTCCTCGAGGCTCAGTTAGAGACTCCTATCAAGATCATCTCTATCGGCCCCGACCGCGATCAAACAATTGTAAGAAAGTAATAAATGGCACAGAAACCAAGTATTCCTAAAGGAACGCGTGACTTTTCGCCAATGGAAATGGCGAAGCGCAATTATATTTTTGACACCATCAAACAGGTGTATCAGCTCTACGGCTTTCAGCAGATAGAGACCCCCGCTATGGAAACCCTCGGCACACTGATGGGTAAATACGGCGAAGAGGGCGACAAGCTGCTGTTTAAGGTGCTGAACTCGGGCGACTACCTCTCGAAGGTAACACCCGAGGAACTGGCCGAGCGTAACTCGCTGCGATTGGCAGCCAAACTCTGCGAAAAGGGTTTGCGCTACGACCTGACCGTACCTTTTGCCCGCTACGTGGTGATGCATCGCGAAGAACTGCAGCTGCCTTTCAAGCGCTACCAGATGCAGCCCGTTTGGCGCGCCGACCGTCCACAGAAGGGACGTTACCGTGAGTTCTGGCAGTTTGACGGCGACATCGTAGGTTCCGACTCGTTGCTGAACGAGGTGGAGCTGATGCAGATCGTAGATACCGTATTCAGCCGTTTCGGCGTACGTGTACAGATCAAGATCAACAACCGCAAAATCCTGACCGGTATCGCCGAGGTAATCGGTGCTGCCGAGAAGATTGTAGATATCACCGTTGCTATCGACAAGCTGGATAAGATCGGACTCGATAACGTGAACCAGGAGCTGCGCGAGGACGGCCTGAGTGACGAGCAGATTGAGAAGCTGCAGCCTATCATCTCGCTCGAGGGTACCAACGACGAGAAGCTGAACACCATTGCCGAGGTGCTGGCTACCAGCGAGACTGGTTTGAAGGGCGTTGAGGAAACACGCTTTATCCTCGACACTCTGAAGACACTCGGTCTGAAGAACGAGATTCAGCTCGACCTGACTCTGGCTCGTGGCTTGAACTACTACACAGGCGCCATCTTCGAAGTAAAGGCACTCGACGTACAGATTGGTTCGATCACAGGTGGTGGTCGTTACGACAACCTGACTGGTATCTTCGGTATGCCTGGTATCTCGGGCGTAGGTATCAGCTTTGGTGTGGATCGTATCTTCGACGTGTTGAACGCACTCGACTGCTATCCAAAGGATGCTACCAACGGCACCCAGCTGCTGTTCATCAACTTCGGCGATAAGGAAACAGCTTACTGTCTGCCTTTCGTGGCTAAGGCTCGCGAGGCTGGCATCCGCACAGAGATCTTCCCCGATTCAACCAAGATGAAGAAGCAGATGTCGTATGCTAACGCTAAGCAGATTCCATTCGTAGCACTGGCTGGTGAGAACGAGATGGCTGCCGGCAAGCTGACACTGAAGAACATGGAGACTGGTGAGCAGAGTCTCATCACCATCGACGAAATCATTCAGACGATTATTAAGTAATCGTTGATATAACTAACCAATCCCCCTCCACACATTGGAGGGGGATTTCTACTAAAACAATTAAAACAATGAAGAAATTTACATTATCACTCCTTTTGGGCGGATTGTTGCTTTTTACGGCGATGACTCCCGACAAGCACACTACCATTTTTGTGATTGGCGACTCGACAGCTGCCAACAAGGACACAACTGGTGGTAAGCAGGAGCGCGGGTGGGCTATGATGCTGCAGGAGTGCTTTGATGCCGATTACATTGTGGTAGATAACCACGCTGTGAACGGCCGTAGCTCGAAGAGTTTCATCGACGAAGGCCGATGGGATAAGGTGCTGGAGCGCATCAAGCCAGGCGACTATGTGATTATCCAGTTCGGACATAACGACGAGAAGCCCAAAGCCGACCGTCATACCGACCCAGGTTCTACGTTCGACTACAATCTGGCCAAATACGTGCGCGAAACCCGCGAGCGTGGCGGCATCCCCGTACTGATGAACCCAGTGGTGCGTCGCAACTTTTTTGTGGTTGCACCTAAGAACGACGACGACGAGAAGCTGCGCACATCAACCTTTAAGGATGGCGTGAAAATGATTGAGGGCGACACACTTTACGATACTCACGGCTTGTATCGTGTGGCACCAAAGGATGTGGCCACCCGCATGAACTGCCACTTTGTAGATGCCAACACCATTACCCACAACCTGGAGCAGGGCTTAGGCACCGAGGCATCGAAGAAGCTACACATGTGGTATCGACCCGGCGAGGAACCATCGGAGCCAAAAGGCAAGCAGGACAATACACATTATAATATATATGGCGCCAAAGTGGTGGCCAATCTGCTGGCCGATGCCCTCTGCCAAGAGATTCCCGTACTGAGCAAATATCGTAAGAAATAGCGTAATTACGCAACATTTTAAAATAAATCCTGCAAAAAACTTGCGGGATTTATTTTTTATGCTTATATTTGCAGCAGAAGAATATTGTACTAACAAAATATCATGTATTAATAACTAAACAAATTACAATTATGACAAAGAAATTTATTTGCGCTGTTTGTGGTTACATCTACGAAGGCGAGAATCCTCCCGAGAAGTGTCCAATCTGTAAGGCTCCTGCCTCTAAGTTCTCAGAGCTGAAGGACGATGGCGACGTAACTTATGCTACCGTTCATCGTATTGGCGATGGTAAGCCCGAGGGGGTATCAGAAGAGATGATTAACGATCTGCGTGCACACTTTAACGGGGAGTGCGGCGAAGTAGGTATGTATCTGGCGATGGCTCGTCAGGCCGACCGCGAGGGTTATCCTGAGATTGCCGAGGCATTCAAGCGCTATGCTTTCGAGGAGGCCGACCACGCTTCACGCTTTGCTGAGTTGCTGGGCGAGTGCGTATGGGATACCAAAACCAATCTTGAGAAACGTGCTGCTGCCGAGGCTGGTGCTTGCGAGGATAAGTTCCGTATTGCTAAGAATGCTAAGGCTGCCGGTTTCGATGCTATCCACGACACTGTTCATGAGATGGCTAAGGACGAGGCTCGTCATGGTGCAGGCTTTGCCGGATTGCTGAAACGCTATTTTGGCAAGTAATCTACACAATAAATTAAAGAATAATCCGTTTTATCATTAAGATGAAACGGATTTTCTTTTTTATATCACTGATACTAGGCCTGGTGGCCTGTGCCGACGACGACTCGTTCTCGGCCAGTACAGGCTTGCGCCTCGATTTTCCTTCGGACACTATCAAACTCGATACCGTATTCAGTCGTACGGCATCTTCTACCTATACCTTCTGGGTAAACAACCGCAATGACAATGGAGTAAAACTGCAAAGCGTACGCTTGAAACGCGGTAACCAGACCGGCTTTCGTGTAAATGTGGACGGCATGTATCTGGATAACAACAATGGCTCGCAAACCAACGATGTGGAGATTCGTAAAAACGACAGCATACTGGTGGTTGTAGAGATAACGCCGTATGAGACCTATCAGATTGCGCCCAAAGAGATTACCGATGAATTGGTGTTTTTAATGGAGAGCGGTACCGAACAGAGCGTTTGTTTGAAGGCGTGGGCTTGGGATGCTATCAAATGTGAGCAGCCGGTGATTGAGCGCGATTCGGTGATAGAATCAGATAAGCCTTTGGTGATATACGGCGATTTCATCGTAAAGGAAGGAGCACATCTCACCATCCGTAACACCACACTTTACTTCCATGCCGACGCTGGGATGGAGGTATATGGAACACTGCATACCGACAACTGCACCATGCGTGGCGACCGTCTGGACCGTATGTTCTCGTATCTGCCGTACGATCGCGTACCTGGTCAGTGGAAGGGTATCAGATTCTACAATACATCCAGTAATAACGTACTGAACACCACACAGATACGCAATTCAAATCAAGGTTTAGTTTGCGATTCTGCAGCCATCGATAGCACCCATTATCGCCTGAAAATGCAGCAATGCGTGGTGCATAATTGTCAGGGCGACGGCATAAAGTTAACAAATGCTCACGTGCGTTTGGAGAACTGTCAGCTAACGAATGCAATGGGCGATTGTCTGAATATCAACGGTGGAATGGTAGAAATTGTGTATTGCACCCTAGCACAGTTCTATCCCTTTACAGGCGGGCGCGGGGCAGCTTTACGCTTTACCAATCAAACAGCGCCATTATACAACTTAACGTGCGAGGGCACCATCATCACAGGTTACGATGATGATGTGCTGATAGGCGAACAGGCCAAAGATAGTGCAGCGTTTAACTATACGTTTGCCCACAGTTTGCTACGAACACCCAAGATTGAAGATACAGCCCATTTCAACGATATCATCTGGGAATCACCCGATGACGAGATTCAAGGAAAAGCCCATTTCATCAAGATTGATGAAGACAACCTTGACTATGATTTCCACCTCGATACTTTATCGACGGCAGCGGGATTGGGATGTTATCGTTAAAATTCAGAGAAAGTGAGCGGCATCAGCTCTCTTACGCTATCAATCACATACACATACTTCTTTCCGTAAAGCAGAATGCGTATGGGGGCTTTGGCACGAGTCTCCGACTCGATGATAACCTGACGGCATGAGCCACAAGGACCTACGGGTTCTTCTTCCAGATCGCCATGAGTACCACGAGCGGCAATGGCCAGCATACGTACGGGCTGATCGGGATACTGAGCGCCTGCTGCAAACAAGGCTGTACGCTCGGCACATAAGCCTGAAGGATAAGCTGCATTCTCCTGATTGCAACCTATAATTTCAACGCCATTATCCAAACGTACTGCTGCGCCTACACAAAACTTAGAGTAGGGGGCATAGCTGCGGCTTGTAGCCTCGATAGCAAGCTCTACCAAGTGGCGTTCTTCAGCACCCAGTTCTTCCATGGCGTACACTTTTATAACCGACTTTAGCTCCAGTTCTCTCATAAAAATCCTATATTTTTCTGCAAAAATACAAATAATTCGAGAGAAATCATTACTTTTGCACAAATAAAATGCATAATATGAGAAAATTTATAGTATTCATAGCTTTTTTCCAATCGGTTTCAGCGTTTTCGCAGATCAAATGGAATCAAGCCTACCAACAATATGTAGAACAATATAAGGACATCGCCATCGAACAGATGCAGCGTTATCGCATACCTGCATCGATTACTTTGGCGCAGGGTTTGTTGGAGAGCGGCGCAGGACGCAGCGAGTTAACTCGCACCAGCAACAACCACTTTGGTATTAAGTGCAACAATGGTTGGACGGGCCCTCGCACATATCACGACGATGATGCACGTAACGACTGTTTCCGTGTGTACAGCAATGCCTACGAGTCGTACGAAGACCACTCGAAATTCCTGGCTGCCAACCAGCGTTACCGTTCGTTGTTCCAGCTGAAGACCACCGATTACAAGGGGTGGGCACGCGGACTGAAGGCTGCTGGTTATGCCACCAATCCTATTTATGCCGAGAAGCTGATTGAAATTATACAGATGTATAAGCTCTACCAGTACGACAACGCCAAGGGCTACGATCACTTTATGGCTCAGCGCACCAAAGATCAGGAGGTGGGCGGAGCTACGCTGCACTCTATCAAGATATTTAATAAGAACTATTATATGATTGCCCGTCGCGGCGACACCTTCAAGTCGATTGGTGAAGAGGTTGGCATCAGCTACCGTAAGATAGCCAAGTACAACGAGCGTCATCGCAAAGACAAGTTGGAAGAGGGCGAGATTATCTGGCTGAAGAAGAAACAGCGCAAAGCACCAAAGGATTACAAGGGCCGATTGCACTACGTGCGCGATGGCGAGTCGATGTACACCATTGCCCAGAAGTACGGTATCCGTCTGAAGAATCTGTATAAGATGAACCATCTGACGCCCGACTACCAGATTCGTGTGGGTGATGGTCTGCGCTTAAGATAAAAAATAGTAGGGGGCTCAGTGCCCTCTACATCTATGAGCGGAATACGGGAATCGAACCCGCCTCCCAGGCTTGGGAAGCCCGTGCACTACCGATGTGCTAATTCCGCAACACTGAATAAGATCACAGACTTTTGCTGAGGAGAGCCGATAGCCGGACTCGAACCGGCGACCCACGCATTACGAATGCGTTGCTCTACCAACTGAGCCATATCGGCAGGTCTCCTTTAGCGGGTGCAAAAGTAACATTTTTATTTGGTACCTGCAAATTTTACGCCTCTTTTTTTCGTTTAATCCGTATTTTTTGTGGCTTCACTGAATATTCAGCAGTTTATGCGTTTGCAGCGACAAGTGCCAATGCGGGTGCTGCAGAATATAATCAATACATTGTTGGGAAATCTGCTGGTTGCGCGCTGTATCGCCAGTATCGCAAGGCTGTAGACACAGATAGGCATCGCCGGCCAAACTTACATAACGCTCAGGATCGTGCTCGCCATCAAACACCACCTTCACCTCGTTGATGCGGGTTAATGCCAACGCAGGGACATTAGGTGCAAACTGATCCTTAGGCGACCACGTTACCCAATCGATAGCAGCGGGTAGGGCATGGGTACCATTGGTCTCGATGGCCACATAATAACCAGCCTGGTGCAGGCGTTCCACCAAAGCCTCATCTATCTGCAACGATGGTTCGCCACCAGTAATCACCACAAAACCACACGCCTGCCAACGACTGATGGCCAGAATAATATCGTCGGCCGACATAGGTGTGGCGGCACTGAAGTCGGTATCGCAAAAAGGACACTTCAGATTGCAACCGCTAAAACGCACAAACACCGCAGGACGGCCCGTATGACGACCTTCGCCCTGCAGCGAATAAAAGATTTCGTTAATTCTATACATTACAGCAAGAATTTGGCATCGATGGGGAACTGATCGTCGTAAGCCTGAGCTACGTTTCCAAACGACTCCTCGACGATGGCCTTATAGCACATAGGGAACTGCTTTACTACCCAGGCAGCAATATTCTCGGCAGTGGGGTTGAAAGGTAACAGTTCATTAAGATTGCCGTGATCCAGATAGCCGTGAATGGCTTTCTTGATGTGTCCATAATCGGCTACCATACCACTTTCGTTAGTCTCGGTAGAGGCCAGAAAAACTGTAATGGTCCAATTATGACCGTGTAAACTACTACACTTGCTGTCGTAAGGCAGCGTTAATTTGTGGCTACCTGCCACATCCATTTTCTTTGAAATACAATAAACCATAATCTAAAAGCTTCCACCGCATAAAGGCGAGTGGGTAGGGAAAAACATTCTTTTTTCAGTTGTTTTGCAATATTGCGGCTGCAAAGGTACAAAATAATATTTTAAATATGTATGGTTTTAAGAAGATTCAAACATGCATTGTTTTGATTTTCATCAATAAAAGAGCTGTGTTCGCACACAAAACAAACAAAGTATGCTCAAACTATCGAAAATCGTCGTACCTTTGCATCGTCGAAAGACATAAAGGATATTTGAGCATTTCCCATCAAACGGGAAAGCGGCGTAAGCCAAAAGGGCTACGATTTAGGATAACATTATTAAAGTAGGGCGGTAACAATAGCCGTTCCGAGTAAAGAAAATAAAGGGTAAAAAGATGAAAAAGATATTTTTGACAATGATTGCTTTGCTGTGCATCACTACAGCTTTTGCAAAAAATGAGGCAGCAGCTCCCGAGTCAACAAACGTTGCTGCTTATGATTTGAACATCAATATCAACAGACTCTCAGACGCTCTTAATCTGACCAACGATCAGAAAGAGGCTGTAGAGAACATCTACAACATGTTTAATACTGAGATGAGTTATGCTACACAGTACAGCAGTAGCGAGCGAGAGATTATGGTTAAGCGCGCTATCGATACTGATGTGAAGCATATGAGCTACGTACTTAACGACGAACAGATGAGTAAGTACATGGCCATTCTCAATGCCACGATCAAAAACCGTGGAATAATAAAGTAAGAATTCATATTTGTTTTTAGTTAGTAATTGGTTAGTCTATTTCTGGGGTATTCGTGAGAATACCCCTTAAATTTTTTATGTCATATATGTATTTTGCGGATTAACAGGATATCCTTCTGAAGATTGTAGATAAACAGCAGCAGTTGGTTGGCCAGATTATCAGCATTCTCAAAGCTCTTGGCTTCACTATATACGCTAATAGCAGGCGTGGCAGCCGACTTGTGCAGATATACCCAACGATCAGGGAAGTCAATCTTTAGCCCGTCAACATCGCTTATCTGTGCGCTATCGTCGTGTACAAAGCGATTCTCAACTCTCTTAAGTACTGATTCTACATCGATACTGGGTGCAAGGTCGATATGATTTTTTACGATGTGGTAGTTGGGTAGGGTACTACGCAGCTGACTAACCGTGCATTGCTTTTGAGCCAGACTGCTGAGAAAAAGCACAATGCCCACCAGTACACTGCTTTCGTAACTGTACTCGGGATAGATGATGCCACCATTATCCTCGCCGCCAATTACAGCGCCCACCTCTTTTATCTTTTCCACAACGCTGGTCTGACCTACAGCTGAGGTGTAGTGGATGCTATCATGTTTCAGCGTTATATCGTGCAATGCCCGCGTGCAATTAAGACTGCTAACAGTATAACCTGGAGTACGGCCAAGCACGTAGTCGGCCACAGCAACCAGCGTATAGTCCTGACCAAACATAGTGCCATCTTCGCAAATAATCGACAAACTGCAGGTTTGAGTATCAACCACCAAACCAAGGTCGAACCCATCCTTTTTAGTACGATTCAAAATGCCATACTTATCGTTCTGCAGCATCAGAAAATCAACGTTAAGAGCGCGGAACAACTCTGCCAAAACAATGCAATCGTCAGAGTTAACTGCATCAACACATACATGGAACTTGCGCTCGCGAATGGCATCAGCCTCAACTAATTTTAAATTCAAAAGTGTTTCGATATCCTGTATAATAAGAGCCATAAATTAATTTTCGTGTATTATTATATAATAGGTGTAGGATTATTCCTTTTCGTCCTGATGATATTTGATGCGATACTCCATCGGCGTCATGCCCGAGTGTTCCTTGAAGTACTTGCCAAAGAACGAGGCATTGGCGAAGTGTAAATCATCAGCTATCTGCTGCATGGTCATATCGGTATATCGCAATCTGTTCTCTATGGCCTGAAGCGTAAAAAAGGCCACTATCACGCTGGGCTTACGGTGCATGGTGTCCATCAGCAGTTTCGACAAATACTTGGGTGTAACATTCAGCATCTGGGCAAACTCATCCACGCGACGTATGCGTCCATCACTCTGTTCAACCAACTGTACAAAGCGGTCGGCCAGTTTCCTGCCGTGCAGTCCGCTATTATTAATTAGGTTGTTATCCTTCAGCATATTATTGCCGCGACGCAGTACCGATAGAACTTCGAGCAGGAAGGCTCCAACAATAGAATGCGTAATCTCGGGATAAAGTAGCTGCGAACTGTTACGTATGTGGTAACTAAGTTGCTTGAAGTAAGTCTCGAACAGGGCTGCATCGGCGTCGCTCAGTGTTACCTTAGGATTATGCTTGAGCGGCAACAGATCGGCCAAACTGTTTTTTACATACATATTCATATTCCACATTTCGCCGCGCGAGAACCATAGCTCGCGACAATCAAAGTCGACCGACGACATAAACTTCTCAACCACCGAGTGGGCCATTAATAAAAACAAGTCGTTCTTACTTAACTGTACAGTATGACCGTCGTACTCAAATTGAGCCACACCGGCAGTACAGATAATAACAAGACCATGATCTAAGGGACGTACCCTGCCAGCTGGAACGCCACCAAAGTGCTCCATAACCACCAGTTCGTCGCTGTCGGCTATTCGTAAGCTGCCTGCTCCAGTTCTTGGTTTTAAGTCCTTGATATCCATATAATATTCGATATTTCACGTTGTCGGGTGCAAAAGTAGACATAAAAAACGAGAAATCAATGTTCTTTATTTCATATTTTATGTTCGTCAGGTGGCATAGGATATTTTAATTACACTTTTTTTAGTATCTTTGCAGTCGATAAAAAATATTAAGGAACAAAAATCAATTAATCAGTTTTATGAAACATCATCTCTACATCTGTGTTGCTGCTTTACTGTTAGCGGGCGCTGCTCCCATGCAGGCACAGAAGAAAACCCAGGCCAAAAGTAAAGGCAAAGGTACAACAACAAAAACTAACATTCTTTATGTAGAACCTGAGGATCGTAACTACGCCCAGAACCTGGGTGGACACATGTTCTGGGACTATACCGCCAAAGAAGGAAATGGCTTGCAAACCGACTATAAAATCAGTAAAGAAGAGCATAAGGCACTGGTAGAGAAATACTCGTATAGCACATACGAAGAAGCTTACAAGAATCTGCCCGTACTACCTAATCCATCAGAAGTTGACACGCGTGAGAAAATGACCCGCTATACAGTATGTGTAGTTGGACCACTGAACGAGGGCGTGAATAATTACGAGCCGGAACCCGAGCTGAAAGCCGAAAGCGACAGATTTAATAAGCTACGAATGGAGATTGCCAAGAAGGCGCGCAAAGGTCAGCCATTCGATACCATTCACGTAGACAAGAAATGGCCACAATATAATAAGGTACTCGACAAGATGAAAGCTGTTATTACATCGCTTTACAAAATGAATACCGATATCGTCCTTCATACCGAGGCTGCTGATTTCGACAGAGGGTCGTGGCTGCTTGAGAAACAGGGTGGTGCACCCCGATTCTATTACAATATTTATTCGCCCGTGGTAAAGCAGATGATTAAAGAGTGGTTCGGGTCGACAGAGTGCAAACAGGTGCAGGAGATCGAGGACCAGCTGCGTGCTCGTGTAGCAGTCGAGAACCCCAAGAAAACACCCGATTGGTTTATTGAAGGACGTAAACGCGAGGGCGAGATTGTAGCCAAATATAATCGCAAGCTTGTACAACGTTGGATTCAGAAATCGCCAACAGCAACCTTAGCTTCCTATAAAAATGCCATAGTCAAACTGATAGCCTACAACAAAGAGGTAGAAACCATCCGTGGCAACGATGCCATCACACCCGAATATATCTCGGCACGCTATTCGGTAAAAGGCGGCTTAACCCAGCTGTTCGCCTATTATTATTACCTGATGGACCTCTCCGACATTCCCCTTGTACGCACTCCTGCCACACAGGAAGGCGCCAAGAAATTCAAACTCGAAGATTCTCCTTGGAAACTATCATATCCTTATAATTTAAGAAGAGAATAGCCACCAGCAATTGAGTTTACGCCTCAATCATTAATAAAATTCTTGGTGGTCATATCATAATATAATGCCTCGAGCTCCTGTAGAGTCAAATGCTCTACAGAGTGCTCGATTATACGTATCAACTCTTCTCTGCGAAAGTCTTCCGACTTCGTGAACTTATCCATGTATCCCATAATTTGTTAATTTTGGGCACAAAATTACACATAAAACTCGAATATTCAGCAAAATCTACTATCTTTGCAAGAAAAATTAAGATATAAAATATGGGAAAACGTGAATACATCCAGGCCAACAAGGATTGGCTGGAGGCTAAAGCAAAAGAGGAGGGCGTAAAAGCATTGCCCAAGGGTATATATTATAAGGTATTAAGCGAAGGCGATCAGGCGAGTGCCCAGCCAACGGTTCGCAGCATCATTACAGCACATTATACAGGCCGAACGATTAACGGCAAGAAGTTTGATAGCAGTCGTGGTGGTGTACCTCTGGCTTGCAGGTTGTGCGACCTGATCGAGGGTTGGATTATAGCTATCCAGCAGATGCATGTTGGCGACAAGTGGGAACTCTACATCCCTGCCGAGATGGGTTACGGTAAGTTCTCGCAGCCTGGTATCCCTGGCGGTTCAACACTCATATTCGAAATAGAGCTCTTAGGCATCTCATAACACCTTCCAAACGCCCAATGGATACTCCTAAGATACTATTTCTGCACGGATTCTACGCCAGTGGCCAATGTGTACCTGCAAAGGCATTAAAGGAGGCGTTCGATGGCGAGGCCATTGTTCTTACTCCCGATCTGCCCTTGCACCCCAAAGAGGCTTTAGCGTTTATCCGAGAATTATGCGATTGCGAAAAGCCCGACGTATTAGTAGGCAACAGCTGTGGTTCCTTCTATGCCCAGATGATTGCTCCAGTTATCGGCATTCCTGCTCTGCTTGGTAATCCACATTTTAAGATGACCGAGTTTCTGAAACCCCGAATCGGTGCCCAGCAATACAAATCGCCACGTGCTAATGGCAATCAGGATTTTGTTATCGACCAAGCACTCATTAACGAATTCGCCGAGCTGGAAACCCGACAGTTCTCTAACGATTCATGCCGTAATCCAGAACGTATCTGGGGGCTGTTTGGCGAACAAGACACTTTGGCGCACTTCGAACCGCTCTTCTTAGAGCACTATCAGCACTCGTTCCATTTCCCAGGCGCCCACACGCCCACCGCCCAGGAAACCAAAACATGGTATGTACCACTTATTAAAAAGCTTATGAAAACATTGATTCTCCTATTAACTCTGACATTTTCATTGAATGTGTCAGCTCAAGTAAAAGAACGCATATCCATGGCTGTTGGCACTTATACCGATGGTGACAGTAAGGGTATCTACACCTACAGTTTCGATCAGGAAACCGGCAAGGCTGAAGTTTTGGACTCACTGGCGATGAAAAATCCATCGTATCTTACTGTTTCGAACGACAAACGATATATCTACGCTGTAAGCGAGACAGATGTCAGTCAAGCATCGCTGAACATCATCAGTCTGAATCGTAATGGCAGCATGCGTCTTCAGAAAATGATACTGACCGAAGGTGCCGATCCCTGTTATGTGGCACAAAACGGTCACATCGCCTTTACAGCGAATTATTCGGGCGGCTCTATGAGCGTTTTCAACCTGGATAAGGGCGAACTCTCAACCTTGTTTCTTGGTACAACGGGCGGCCCAGACCACAGTCGTCAAGATGATGCCCATGTGCATTGTGCCTGTTTCACACCCGACGGGAAATATGTGTTAGCAACCGATTTCAGTGCCGACCGCATTCTCTCATATAGAATCCAGAGACAGAGAGTAATAGCTAATGGTGTGGCTGCTCATATCACTGCAGATTCAGGTCCACGTCATCTGACGTTCAGCAACAACGGACGTTTTGCCTATCTGATGAGCGAACTGTCGGGTAGGGTAACGGTGTTTAGTTACAAGCAAGGACATTTGGAAACCCTTCAGGAAATCACTTCCGACAGCGTAGGTGCCCGCGGCGGTGCCGACATTCATCTGAGTCCCGATGGCAAGTTTCTCTATTCCAGCAACCGTTTGAAAGCTGAAGGTATCGCCATATTCTCAGTAGATAGCAATACAGGAAAGCTCACCCGCATCGGGTATCAGCCAACAGGCGCACATCCCCGTCAGTTCAATATCACACCAAACGGTCGCTTCCTGCTATGCTGCTGCCGCGACAGCAACAAGATTCAGGTATTCCGTCGCGATAGTCAGACTGGCTTGCTAACCGATACCCATCAAGACATACCTCTCAGCCATCCCGTCTGCGTGCAGTTCTATTGATTTTTCAACATCAACTAATGATATGTATGAGGGAATATCCTACGCAAGTATAGGGTATTCCCTCATTAAGTATAGGAGATTTCATTTTCAAATCCCACATAATCGTCATATCTTTGCAGTGTGAAAAGGAACATAGGAGTCCATCACATAACTTAATGTTGAACCATTTAAAGATTACGATTATGAAGATGACGATAGTTAGCACTAATCGGCTGATAGCAGCCATGATGATGATGGTAATGCCAGCAGCAATGCCAGCAATGGCAGGTAATAAGCATCATAACAACCGCGATAAGAAAGTGGTTGCAGTAGTTGACAAAAAGAAGACGCACTTCGACAGGGTAGATAATAAGCATACTGCTCACTTCGACAAGAGACATGCATATCATCCTGAGATGAGAATCTGCACCTTCAAACTGGGTCGTCACGATTCTCCTACCAAGATGATGGCGAGAGCAGAGCGTATCCATGGTGTGAAGGATACTAAGTACAATCCACACACTCGTGAGATAACCGTTCTCTACGATGCCAATAAAACTACAGCACGTCACATCAAGCACGCAGTAGCATAGACTGGCGATGTTTAAAATCGGTGTAATTTTGTTTAATCTGCGCTAAATAATGTAGATTGAACATAAATAGACGATAAACAAACATTGATTTCCTGTTTTATGTGTACTTTTGCAGCATAGATAATATGGTTAAGGTTTATGGTTGATTAATTTAGTTTTTTAAGTAATTGTATGGAAAAGGTTCGCTGTGAAGCGAGCCTTTTCTAGTATTACAAAAATAGCCGCCATCATTGGCGGCTATCTAATTACTTGCATATTTGATCCATGTCTTTGCGTTTCTTTTCCTTCAGCTCATCGGCTGCATAACCGATAGGAATCAACACAGCAGGCTCCTCATTCTCAGCAAAAGTAAAATGCTGCTTACACTTCTCTGCATCGAAGTTGCATACCCAGCAGGTAGCTAGACCTTGCTCTGTTGCAGCCAGACACAGATGCTCAACAGCGATGGCTATGTCGATGTCGCCATGATGCTTACCATCCTTTCGTACCCACTCTTCGTCGTGCAGGATACTACAGATAATGTACATGGGAGCAGTATTAAACCAATCGCGACTGTAGCACTCACGCAGTTTTTCTTTTTCAGCCTCGTTCTTAACCACTCGGAACATCCAAGGCTGCTTGTTCACTGCCGAAGGAGCAAAACGTACGCACTCCATCACGTAGTCGAGCTTCTCCTGTTCAACACTCTTCACCTGATAGCTTCTGCAGCTATATCTCTGCTTTACTAAATCTAAAAAACTCATATTCTCGATTTTATTATAATTATAGCATGTTTTCGAGTATCTCTACCGCTTTAGTAATATCATCTTGAAACTGCTTGTGGTCGCGTAAGAAATCAGTCCTGCCACCACTGATGGCATCAAACAGCTCCTGACTCATGTCGTCGGCATAGGCGGCAATAGCCATTTCTATGTCATCCTTCTGCCAGTCGAGCGTGGAGTGAACATAGATGCGCTGCTTTTGATGCAGGAAACTATAGGCGGTCTCGATACTATCTTTTGTTATCATTTTGCTCTGAGTTATATCCAATAGGGCGGAACTGACGTTGCTCTTCGCTATACACATATCCGTACCCGAACAGGTAATCCTTGATATCTGTCGGTTGTGTTCCAAAATTATAGCAAAGTGATTCCAACGTATCAAACTCCTCATCTCTCAAGAGCATGTTCACGCTCGAAACCAATATAGCGGGGTCTTTTGGTAAGTATTCCATCTTTAATATTCTTATTATAGTATTATTTATCTATACCTAACAATCTTTCGAGTGGCTCTGTCCAGTCTTCGTTATTCTCTGGGAAGAGCGTATGAATACCAAGCGCTTTGGCTGCTTCGATATTCTTTAGTCCATCATCAATAAAGAGTGTTTCTTCGGCAGAAGATTGCTGACCTTCGAGCATCATCCTGAAAATTTCAGCAGAAGGTTTCATCTGTTTGCACTCATAGCTTAGGTAGAGATGGTCGAAATAGTGTTCGATAGAGTGGCCATTGCCATCAAACTCGTTACTCATGGCCCACTGCATCATATAGGGATTAGTGTTTGAGAGCAGACAAACCTTATACCCAAGTTTGTGTAATCTCAACAGCATCTGCAGATTCTTTTGTGGCACAGATTCTACATAGCCATGCCAGGCATACATACACTCGTCGTGAGACAGTTCACGACCTACAAGCTGGCTTAACTCTGCTCGGAATTCTTCAGGCGATATCATGCCTTTCTCCAAATCACCAAAGATACCTTTCTGACAAAACGCATCAAGATGCTTCCTGGCATCGCGAAGACCAATCTCCTCGAAACGCTTAACAGCCTGTTCATAGCTCAAAGCTATCACCACGCCGCCAAGATCAAATGCAATATTTCTAATCATTGTATCACCCATATAAAAGCAAATGAATAAACGAAAAAAGCAGGCCTTAAAGGTCTGCTTTCTATTTCTTTGTACACCCGCAGAGGCTCGAACTCTGGACACCCTGATTAAGAGTCAGGTGCTCTACCAACTGAGCTACGGGTGCATCATTTTGGTGGCTTTTTAA
>NZ_JHXD01000029.1 GCF_000687715.1 Xylanibacter ruminicola Ga6B6 | reverse complement strand
TTGTCTCAATTCCGATGTTGATTTTGCGGCCACGTGTGGGAGATTTTCTTAGTGCACGTGGGAGAATCTTTTTCCTCGCGCGGGAGCATCATCTCTATCTTTGTCTTGACTATGCAAAGGTACGAAAATTTCGTCATATATTGAAATATTAATTGTTAATGAATTGTTAAAATCGATAAGTATATTGATATGAGCACAGAGCACAGAGCACAGTTTTCTCATGAGCACCTCAAAATATGTAATTAACTATTTTACTATATATATAATATATATATTATATATATAGTAATTATTAAATTACTAAACCTCACTAATCAATGTACCCCTCTCGTAAATAAACTGTGCTCTGTGCTCTGTGCTCTGTGCGCTTTGCTGATTAATTTCTTTATGTAAAATTTGACCGAATCAATTGCTATACAATGCTATTTAACAAACTATTAACAGTTAGTGCTCTTTTATATGACGAAAATTTTGTATCTTTGTATCGGCAATAAAAAAGTGTAAAAGGCCTCACGCAAGCAAAAAAGATTCTCCTATGTGCACTAAGAAAATCTTCTACGTGTGGTTTGCAATAATAGCATAGAATGCCGATGCGATCTTTGGTTTACTAATATCTTTCTAATTGTTACGCGCGTGAGTAAAACTTTGCTGCGAGGGCGCCGCTGATGTTATGCCAGACGCTGAAGATGGCGCCGGGGACGGTGGCCAGGGGGTAGGCGGCAAAATGGAGCACGGCTAACGACGAGGCCAGACCGCTGTTTTGCATGCCTACCTCGATGCTGAGGGCAACACGCTTGGGATGGGGCAGGCGCAGCAGGCGGCCGATGGCATAGCCTACACTGAGGCCTAACAGATTATGCAGTACCACGGCGGCTACCACGATGGCGCCGCCTAACAGCAGACGGCTGGCATTATGACTGACGATGATGCCTACCACCACGGCAATGACCACCGACGAGAGGGCAGGCAGATAGGGGGTGACGCTGCGGGTGGCACGGGGCATGAAACGCTGGCACAACAGGCCTGCCACGATAGGGGCGATAACCACATATATAATACTGGTGAGCATGCCGATGGTATCGACATTTACCATGGTGCCGGCCATGAGCCATACCAGCAACGGGGTGAGCACAGGGGCCAGGAGGGTAGAGCAGGCGGTCATGCCTACCGACAGAGCCAGATCGCCCTTGGCCAGATAGGTGATGACATTAGAGGCGGTGCCACCAGGACAACAGCCCACGAGGATGACGCCTAAAGCCAACTCGTTGGGCAGCTGCAATGCCCACGAAATAAGGAAGGCCAACAGCGGCATCACAGTGAACTGGGCCAGACAGCCTAACAGGATGTCCTTAGGGCGGCTGAGCACGATACGGAAGTCGGCTGGCGACAGTGTGAGACCCATGCCGAACATGATGACACCCAGCATGGGATTGATGGTATAGGTGCTTATCCAGTTAAGACTCTGGGGCGCCAACAGGGCTACTGCTGCCACCACTACTACCAGTGCGCCCATCCAACGGGCTATGAAGTTACAAATGCGTTTCATGACTGCAAAGGTACAACTTTTTTAGCAGAGTGATACAAAATCGTGTTAAAATCTATTAAAATACGCTGATTTTCAGATTAAAATATGTACTTTTGCCCATGAAATAATAGGTAAATAAATATTTGTAAGTAAGATGAATAATCATTCAGTTGTAGGCGCAAAAATCAAGGGCCTTAGAGAAACCAAAAATCTCAGCATCGACGTGATTGCTGAGCGCAGCGGACTGACCGTAGAGCAGATAGAGAGTATTGAGAATGATGTGAACCTGCCATCGCTGGGTCCACTGATTAAGATTGCTCGTGCTTTAGGTGTTCGCCTAGGTACCTTTATGGATGATAACGATGCCCTTGGACCTATTGTTTGTCGCGCCGAAGATCGTGAGAAGGATAGCAGCATCAGCTTTAGCAACGGCGCTACTGATGCACGTAAGCACATGGAGTATCACCCATTGGCACAGCAGAAGGCTGGTCGCCACATGGAGCCATTCGTAATTGACATTAACCCCGAGGAGAACCCCAACTTCCAGTTGAGCGACCACGAGGGCGAGGAGTTTATCTACGTGATGCAGGGTGAAGTAGAGATTGTGTATGGTAAGGAGACCTACACCCTGAAAGAGGGCGACAGCATTTTCTACGACTCGATTGTAAAGCACCACGTACACGGTGCCCCTGGCAAGAGTGCAAAGATTCTGGCAGTAGTTTACATACCTTTTTAATTGATAATTGAGAATTGACAATTATGAGTGATGTAAAATACGATATGGCGGGCAGACCGCTGCCTGATAGAACTTATCCAGCCGAGACCGGCTCGGAGGGATACAAACTGTGGGAAAGAACTCTGGGCGAATGGCTGGAGTACTGGGCCGAGACTACTCCTGATAAGGAATATATAGTATATAGCGACCGCAACCTGCGATTCACATGGAGCAAATTCAATGAGCGCGTAGACAATCTGGCCAAGGGCTTGATATCTATCGGCGTTAAGAAAGGCTCGAATGTGGGTATCTGGGCTACTAACGTGCCCGACTGGCTCACCTTCCTGTATGCTACCGCTAAGATTGGTGCCGTGCTGGTAACAGTAAACACCAACTACAAGCAGAACGAGCTGGAGTACCTGTGTAAGGACTCAGACATGGAAGTGCTGTGCATTACCGATGGTACATGGGATTGTAACTATGTGGATATGACCTACACCATGCTGCCAGAGTTGAAGACCTGCGAGCGTGGACACCTGAACAGCGAGCGATTCCCATACCTTAAGAATGTAGTATATATAGGTATGGAGAAGTATCGTGGTATGTACAACACAGCCGAACTGCTGCTGCTGGGACAGAACATCGACGATGAGACGCTGAACGAGATGAAGAAACAGGTGAGCTGCTACGATGTGTGCAACATGCAGTACACTAGCGGTACCACAGGTTTCCCCAAGGGTGTGATGCTTACTCACTACGGCATTTCGAATGATGGTTACTTTACCGGCGAGAATATGGGCTTTACACAGGACGATAAGCTGTGTGTATGTGTGCCCTTGTTCCACTGCTTCGGTGTGGTGCTGGCTACGATGAACTGCCTGACTCACGGCTGTACCGAGGTGATGGTTGAGAAGTTCGACCCACTGGTAGTGCTGGCCTCGATACACAAAGAGCGTTGTACCGCCGTTTACGGTGTGCCTACGATGTTCATAGCCGAGCTGAACCACCCGATGTTCGACATGTTCGACCTGAGCTGTCTGCGTACAGGTATCATGGCCGGAAGCCTCTGTCCTATCGAGCTGATGAAGCAGGTAAGCGAAAAGATGTATATGACCATTACCAGCGTGTACGGACTGACCGAGAGCTCGCCTGGTATGACGCAGACCTGCCTGAACGACACCTTTGAGCAGCGTTGTACTACCGTGGGACGCGACTACCCGTTTGTCGACGTGAAAGTGCTTGACCCTGAGACTGGCGAGGAATGCCCAGTAGGTGTGCAGGGCGAGATGTGCTGTAAGGGCTTTAACGTGATGAAGGGTTACTATAAGAATCCACAGGCTACGGCCGAGGTGATCGACAAGAACGGCTATCTGCACTCGGGCGATCTGGGTGTGAAGGACGAGCAGGGCTTCTACAAGATTACGGGTCGTATCAAGGATATGATTATCCGTGGTGGTGAGAATATCTACCCACGCGAGATTGAGGAGTTCCTGTATCACATGCCTGGCATTCGCGACGTACAGGTGGCCGCTGTGCCATCCAAGAAATACGGCGAGGCCGTGGGTGCCTTTATCATCCTGGAAGAGGGGGTAGAGATGACGCCCGAGGATGTGCAGCTGTTCTGCCGAGGCAAGATAGCACGATACAAAATTCCGAAGTACGTGTTCTTTATCAAAGAATTCCCGCTCACGGGATCAGGTAAGATCCAGAAATTCAAACTAAAGGAAATGAGCCTGAAACTATGTGAGGAACAAGGAATTGAAGTAATCTAAAAAAAATAAGAACCAATGACTAGAAGATACGCGATAATACTACTAACAGTGCTGCTGTCGATATTGACTGCAGGGGCTGTTAATGTATCACCGCGTATCTTCCGTAATTATACCGCAGCTAACGGTTTGGCCGATAACGGCGCCCAAACCATTCAATGCACCAAGACTGGCCGACTGGTGATTACCACTGCCGGACAGATCAACTTCTACGACGGTGCCTCGTTCTCGTATATCGACCCGCTGGATGAGAACATCTACGCCCTGTCGGAGTATCGTGGTAACTACCATCTGTACTTCGACAAGTATCACCACATCTGGCTGAAGAACACGGGTAGCGTTACTTGTGTGGAGCTGATTACCGAGCGCTTTGTGCCAAGCATCGACGACGTTTTTGCCGAGTTTGGTGTGAAAGAGCGTGTGAAGGACCTGTTTGTGGACCGTAAGGGCGTGGTTTGGCTGCTGACGGTCAACGGTTTGTATTCGGTTGAAACCAAGCAGTACATCAAGACGCGTGCGGGCCTGAACCTGCAGGACCTGGAGGTGTATAAGGACAAGTTCCTGATGCTGTTCTATGAGGACGGACTGATGGAGATGTACGATATTGCCAAGGGTAAGCGTGTGGCCGAGAACCGTCCGTATAACGACGAGACGGCCCGCCACTTTGCGGCTTCGTCGCTGACACTGCTGGACAGCACCAAGGTGTACCAGATACGTAACGGTGCGAAGGAGGCCATACTGATGCAGTACGACGTGCCACGCAAGGAGTGGACCGAACTGCTGCGCACACCTTACCACCTGAACAGTATGGTGAAGCGCGACTCGCTGCTGTATGTGCCTTGCGAATACGGTTATTGGACAGTGAACGAGAACAACCAAGAGACTACCCATATCGAGGCACTGAGTATTGTGTCCGGGCAGCCGCTCGAAACCGATATCAACGTGATTGCCTTCGACCGCCAGGGTGGTATGTGGGCCGGTACCGAGAGTCGCGGCATACTTTACTCGATGCCTTACAAACAGCCATTCCATGCTTATGCTTGGGGCACCCCGATAGCTAACCAGTTGGGCACTATGATGAATAACATAAACCAGTGGCCAAAATTCCGCGACCGCACCGTGAACTGCGTGTTTAAGGATTCGCGTGGCTGGACATGGGTGGGCACACCGCAGGGCTTGCAGGTGTATCGCCGCGAAAGCGACCTGCTGCCACAGGTTTACACCACCAAGGATGGCTTGTACAACAATATTGTACACTCGATAGTAGAAGACCAAGCCCACCACATCTGGGTGGCTACCAGCTACGGTATATCGGTAGTGCTGTTTGACGAGGATGACAAGGTACACTTTATCAACAGCTACAACGAGTACGACCATGTGCCTAACGAGGTGTTTGTGAACGGTAAGGCCATGCTGCTGCCCGACGGGCAGATAGCCATGCAGTCGCTCGACCATGTGGTGCTGTTTGATCCTACCAAGATGTCGACACTCGACAACAATTATCCGTTTAAGATTTATCCTAAGCTGATAAAGCTGATGGTTAACGGTATAGATGTGACCCCAACAACCGAGATTGACGGTAAACGTATACTGAACCGTGCCCTGAGTCGTGTATGGGGTCTGGATCTGAACTACAATCAGAACTCGCTGACCCTGGTGTTCTCGGCTTTGAACTACTTCCGTCCGCAACAGACATTCTATCGTGTGCGTGTGATGGGACTGGATGAGGAGTGGCACATACTGTCGCCATTCAGTTCCGACCTGGTAGATAAGGACGGCCTGCTGCACCTGCCGCTGATGGCCTTGCGCCCAGGACATTATGCTGTTCAGGTTCAGGCATCGTTGGCGCCCGATGTATGGGATACCGAGCCTTACGAGTGGACCATCGATATTAACGAGCCTTGGTGGCGTTCGGCTGGTATGTTCGGCTTGTTAGGCGTGGTGCTGATCATCATGGCGTGCATAAACCTGTACTTCTACATGAAGAATGCCAACCTGCGTGCTATGCGTAACAGCGAGGAGGTAGGACTGATTAACCGTATTTACGCTTTTGTGGACCGTTGTAACACCAGCGCCGAAGTACTGGAGCCAGTGGTTGAGGAATACACTTTGTCACAGCCCGACCCGCAGGTGGAACTGGATGCCGACTTCCTGAAGGTGTATAAGAAGATTGCCCCAGTGGTAGAGCTTGAGCGCAAGAAGAAAAAGATGACCATGCGCCGACTGAGCAATGCCGCCGGTATGGATGCCAAGACGTTCTATCAGGTGATTACCACCAATATCTTTAAGAGTCCGCGACCACTGATTAAGCAGGCCCGACTGCAGCAGGCCGAGCGTATGCTGCGTAATACCAAGGAGCCGCTTGAGGTGATAGCTGAAAAGTGCGGATTTATTTCGGTTAACTTCCTGATATCACAGTTCTTCCAGGTTCATCGCGTTACTCCCGAGCAGTATCGCAAAATGCACTAAGGCGCCAAGTGCGGTCGGTAGTGCCCTTGTAATAAACCAAAGCTTGATATTGATTTTCGGTTTGGTAATAGTTGCCCTCGCTGGCTAACTGTTGCCCATCGGCTGTGGTATACTGGTAGTTGTAATAGCCTTGCTTTTGCAGGACGCTGGCTGTATAGAGCTGGTTTACGGGGTCGTAATACAGCATGTAGTCGTCGGCACCTGTAGCGGTGGTCCAGCGGCCGCTGATGTAGATGGGGCCCTGGCGCGGTACACGCAGACGATAGTTTACCCACACATACTGGCCTGTGGTGCTTACCTCGTGGTAGTCGCTGTTGCGGATACAGAAGGCACCGTTGGCATCCTCGTCGTACAGGTAGTTAGGGCGGGGGGCATCCACAAAGGTGTAGGCCTGATAGTTCTCGCCATCCCACGAAATGTGGTCGATACCCATGGTGGGATGACTCACATCCAGCACCTCGAACTTACGATACTCGTTGCCCGCATCGAAGATGAGTTGGCGGTTGTGGCTCCACTCCAGACCGTTGCGGGTGGTGATGTTAGGCTTTACGCCCTGGCGCATATTACGCTGCTGGTGGTTCTGCATCACTACGGCATAAATCTGCGTGTCGGGGTTGGTAACAGGCAGGTTACCATAGTCGAGCGCCATCGTTACCTGCTGGTGACTCACGCGGGTGTCGATATCGGTATTAGGCGTGCTGCTCAGGCTCAGGCGCATGCTTTGTTCGGTAACCATAAACTCGGTTACCAACACCTCGCGGTTGTCGTCGTCCTCATCCAGAATATACAGGCGGTAGTTGCCACTCATCAGCAGCTGGCAGCGGTCGTTGGGCAGCTGCAGCTGGTAGTGGGTGTAGGGGATGATGGTGTTTACCGAGTGTGCGTAATCCTCGATGGGGTTATTATTGAAACCTGAAAGCCAGTCGCTCTCGAACAGCTCTTCGCTGGGTGCCCAGTCGGCCTCGCAGTGCTCCAGGCGATACACGTAGCGATGGTAGTCGTGCGAGAGCTCGTCGAACTCTACGGTGAGCACATCGTCGCTATGCAGGCGTATCACGGGGGCATTCAGCCAGTTCTGGTTCACCATCGTAACCAGCGTCTTGATGTTGGGCTGGTTAATGCGGTTCTCGGCTTGTGCGGCTAATGGCAACAGCCATAGCAAGGCTAACAGGCAGCGGACAATCATCGGCGGCGCTCTGTGATAATACCGTGACGATAGGCGTAAAGCAGCTCCTTCAGATCGGCAATCTGTGTGCGCAGCTCTTCGCCCTTATCGGTATCGGCCACCAGCATGCGATGGGCCGACATCTCGATAATCTGTGTGGTAGATTTAATATCTATTTCGCGTGCTATAGCATCGCGGGCCGAGGTGAACGGCTCGTGCTGAACCAGTTGGAAACCGCGCGAGTGATATACCAATGTATAGCCGGCAATACCCGTCTCCTTGTGATAAGCCTCTGAGAAGCCACCATCGATCACCATGAGTTTGCCACCTGCCTTGATAGGATTCTCGCCGCTACCGGCATGTACGGGCACATGGCCGTTGATGATATGACGGTTGTTACCCTTTACGCCAAAGGCATCTAGAATACGGTCGCAAACCTCCTCGCTGTCGCGCAGCTTGAAGTAATTGCCTTTTTCCTCCTTATAGGTATCCTTATCAACCAGGAAATAGCGTTCGAAGGTGGCCATCTTCGACTTACAGAACAGGGGCGAATCCTTACCGCACCACAGGTACAGGAAGTAATCGCGGGCGTAATCCTTATCTACCGAATCGTTCTGGAAGGCCTCGCGGATCATCATGCCGATATTGTGCATCAGGTCCTTACCGGCAAAGCGCTTGCCAGGATAAATCTCAACCTCCTTGAGCGAGCCGTCGTCGTTCAGCGGGATGGCGGCGTGGAACAGCAGGTTGCTGTTGCTGATGGTGTACATGCAGCCGTGCGACAGCAGCGTGTTGATATGTTTGTGCAGCTTTTCGCTGATGCGGAACGAGTGGTGCAGCTTGTGCATCAGGTCGGCCTCCTCGGCGGTAAGCTTGTTGGGATGCAGGGGATCAACGGTGGGGAAGTTGCAGCTCTTCATCTCGTACTCCTTGCGATCAATGGTGCAGTTGCCCCTCTCGTAATCAACTCTACTGAGCATGCAGCGATCCTGCATCTGCCACTCGGGGCGACGGCCGAATATCTCGGCCTCAGTCTTGAACTGCAATACAGCAATGGCCTTATGCATCTTGGCTGTGAGCTGCTGGGTCTTCTCGTCCATCGTGTTGCCTGGCAGCAGCTTGGGCTGGAACTCCAGGCAGGGGTCGTCGCCATATACGTCGAGCGCAAAAGTGGCCAGCGGCACTAAGTTGATGCCGTACTCCTCGATGGTGCTGAGGTTGGCATAGCGCAGACAGAGGCGCAACACATTGCAGATACAGGCGTCGTTGCCTGCCGAAGCGCCCATCCACAGCACATCGTGATTGCCCCACTGGATATCCCACGAGTGGTATTGGCGCAGGGTGTCCATGATGATATGGGCACCAGGACCGCGGTCGTAGATGTCGCCAAGGATATGCAGTTGGTCGATGGCTAGGCGCTGGATGACGTTACAGATGGCGCAGATGAAATCATCGGCACGACCTGTAGATATGATGGTGTTGACAATCACGCTCACGTAGGCGGCCTTGTCGTTGTCGCTCAGACTCTCGTGCAGCAGCTCCTCGATAATGTAGGCAAAATCCTGTGGCAGCGATTTGCGCACCTTTGAGCGGGTGTACTTACTGCTCACGTCTCGGCACACCTTTACCAGTTGGTGGATGGTAATACGGTACCAGTCCTCAATATCTTTCTCCTGGGCCTTAATCAGCTCCAGTTTCTCTTCGGGGTAGTATATCAGGGTGCACAACTCCTTCTTCTCGCTCTCACGGATATCGTTGCCAAACAGCTCGTTTACCTTACGCTTGATGTTCCCCGAGGCATTCTTCAGGATATGGCGGAACGCCTCGCTCTCGCCGTGAATATCGGCCAGGAAGTGCTCGGTACCCTTAGGCAGCGCCATGATAGCCTCGAGGTTGATAATCTCGGTTGAGGCATCGGCAACCGTGGGGAACGATTGTGCTAGCAGTTGCAAGTAGTGCAGATCAGTTTCATTGTCGGTAATATGTTTCATATCTTCAGATGGTTTTTAAGGGTGTTGCGTAATGCATCCGTTTGTTTGTCGTCGAGCGGGTCGATGGGCATGTAACCCTCGTCGAGCAGCACTTGTTCCTTCAGAACCTGGATCAATCGGGCGGCACGCTTGGTAAGATTGGCCTCTTCGAGTGCTTCGGCCAGCTGGTCGTCGTTCACGTTGTCGCGATACAGCTCGCGTGTCAGCTCCATCATATTCAGCAGAGTAGGGACTTTGAGCACCTGACGGATGATACGCATCAGGTAATCGTTCTCGTCGCCCTGATAATCGCCTATCAGCTCCTTGATGGGCTGCGGACGATGAAATTTCTTAGGGAAATAGGCTGCAATCCTCGCAACATCGAGGAGTGGCGATGAGTAGTCGAGTATACGGATGCCGTAGTCGGTATAGTTGCTGATGTTCTCGTGCTCGGCATATATCAGCAGGCGGCGCCAGTCAATCAGGCGTGCATCCACCTCCTTGGCCTCTTGCTCCACCCAGCGCTTATCGCCCAGAATACCAGCCTTGATAATCACCTTGAGGGCACGACGGGTGAGGTCGTCCATCAGTTCGAGGGTGTTCGAGTCGAGTATCTTCTGATAGATGGCAAACGTTTGGGCAGCCATCTCGGCAGGACTGATGGTGTTGGTGGTAACGGCATTGTGAACCTCTTCTACACGTGGGTTCCAACCCAGCTCCATAAAGCTCTGTCGCTCCATTTTGCCCAGGGTGATCACGGCATAGGCCCCCTCGATAAACTCGCGCTGTACCAGCGTCATAGCGGCACGCTGCTGGGCGGGCAGCATCTGGAGTGCAAAGGGCTGTAGCTGTCCGTGAGGTGTTACTACAGTACGGATATTAAGCTTACGGGCGCAACGCATGGCCTTGGTGTGCAGCATCTGGTTGGCGCCATGAATGTGGATGATATCGGCCTGAGCGTCGTGAGCCTGCTGGTAGAAGGATTTGCTGTTATCGGCCACTACCACGGTGGCACTCTGTCGTAATCCCTCTACCAACAGCTGTACATGACGTTGTATCAGCTCGTTATTCTTTGGGTAGATATGTAATATATTCATATCTGCAGAACTGGTTTTTCCAGAAAATGCGCCAACGCAAAGCCTGACGCTGAACAAACGATGGCTTGAGCTCGAAGTATTTCAGCACATCGAAGGCCACCGATTTCTTGATAACGATAAAATCGTAACGCCCCCAGCGGTAGTGGTGGCGCTTGCGGGTTCTCACCTTCTTGAGTCGGCGCTCTATGCGTGTAACATGGTCACTGGCATCATCTACATCGTAGAACGCCTGCAGTTTAATGCCTTTCTTGGTAAGATAGCCTAACGTCAGGTCGGCGGTGTCATCAAAGGTATCGTTGATGGCCTGCAGAATATCTGCGTTTACGGGCGCATGACTGGCGTTGGCAAAGATTAACCAATCGTTTTTAGCTGCCTTGATGCCAATGTTGTAGGCCTGCTTCTTGCTGATGGCATGACCTTCGGATTTTGGCAGGAAGGTGGTATAGAGGTTGGGGTAATCTTTTTTGAGAAGCTTGAGTATATCAGGCGTCTCGTCGGTAGAAGACTCATCTACCACCACAACCTCGTAGCCAGGCTGGTACTGCTGCGTGAGGAAGGCCGTTAGGTTTTCCTGCAGCTCGTACGCCTGGTCGTACACGGTCATGATAACAGAGAATCTCCGTTCGTCTTTATTCATTTTATAATTTTTACATTTTTACATTTTGCTTACAGCTCATCGCTCATGTAGCCCTTTGGCAGGCGGCGACAGTTGTACTGCGACGCCATAATCTCGCCATAGGCACCAGCCGATCGGATGGCCAGCAAATCGCCGCGCTTAGCCTTGTTCAGGTCGATCTGCTTAGCAAACACGTCGGTGCTCTCGCAGATAGGACCTACCACATCATAGGCCTCGGGTGCTTCGTCACTGGTGATATTCTCAATCTTATGGTAAGCCTGGTAGAGAGCCGGGCGGATGAGATCGGTGAAGCCTGCATCGACAATGGCAAACTTCTTAACGGCACCTTCCTTAATATATAAGGTACGTGTAATCAGGCTACCGCACTGAGCCACAACGGCACGTCCCAGCTCAAAGTGAAGGGTTTGTCCGGGTTCCAGTTTCAGCTTCTTGGCATAGGTGTCGAAGTAAGCCTTGAAATCGGGAATGGGCACACGGTTGGGGTGCTCGTAGTCGATACCCAGTCCGCCACCCACGTTGATATGCTCAACACGGATGCGATGACTGATAAGCTCCTGCTGCAGCTCGTTTACGCGATTGCAGAGTGCCTCGAAATCGCCCATATCCAATATCTGCGAACCAATATGGAAGTGCAAGCCTACAAATTTTACGTTCTCCATCTTCTCGGCTTCGCGAATCACCTTTACCATATCGCCCATAGCGATACCGAACTTATTCTCGGCCAGTCCGGTGGTAATGTTAGCGTGGGTGTGGGCACCCACATTGGGATTCAAACGGAAAGCCACGCGAGCCACCTTGCCCTTCTGGGCTGCCAGCTCGTTGATAACCTCGAGCTCGGGGATGCTCTCTACGTTAAAACAGAAGATGTCGTTGTCCAGTCCAAGTTTGATTTCCCAATCGCTCTTACCTACACCAGCATAAACGATTTTCTCCTTGGGGAAGCCTGCCTTGATTGATGCTTCAACCTCGCCGCCGCTGACGCAGTCGGCACCCAGTCCGGCTTCGCGTATGATGCGCAGAATGCGTGGGTTGGCATTTGCCTTCACGGCATAGTGCACTACAAAGCCTTCGTGCTTGCTGGCTTCGTTGTTAATCGTTTGTAATGTCTGGCGCAGCAGAGCTGTGTCGTAGTAGTAGAAAGGTGTCTCTATCTCGTTGAACCTCTCTACTGGGAATATTCCTTTAGCCATTGTCTTGTTTGTCTCTTTCTAATTTTTACATTTTTAAATTCTTACATCTTTATTTTTTAAAGATGGTGTCGCTCAGCTTCTGCAGGGCGCGCTTCTTATCCTCCTCGCGAATCAGGAACGAGATGTTGTAGTTAGAACCACCGTAGCTTACCATGCGAACGGGGATATCCTTCAGCGCGTCGAGGGCGATAGTCTCGAAGCCTACATTGCTCCAATCCAGGTCGCCAACCACACAGATAATACACATGTTGGTATCAACGGTAACGGTACCGTACTTCTTCAACTCATCCACAATCTCGCCCAGGTGAGCGCTGTTGTCGATACTCATCGATACACCAACCTCTGAGGTACAAACCATGTCGATAGGAGTCTGATAGCTCTCGAAGATCTCGAATACCTTACGCAGGAAACCGGTAGCCAGCAGCATGCGTGATGATTTGATCTTGATAGCGGTGATATTGTCCTTAGCAGCGATGGCCTTAATCTTGCCATACTCGGTCTTGTTGCTGATGGTGGTACCCTCAGCCTCAGGATCCATGGTGTTGAGCAAGCGAACGGGGATACCAGCATACTTGGCAGGCTGCACACAGGTGGGGTGCAGAATCTTAGCACCAAAGTAAGCCAGCTCGGCTGCCTCCTCAAAGTGCAACTGGTGTACAGGCTCTGTGCCGTCAACCACACGTGGGTCGTTATTGTGCATACCGTCGATATCGGTCCAGATCTGAATCTCATCGGCGCCGATAGCAGCACCAATCAGCGAGGCTGTGTAGTCGCTACCACCACGCTGCAGGTTGTCGATTTCGCCATAAGCGTTGCGGCAGATAAAGCCCTGAGTCAAGAATACCTGAACACCCTCGTGCTCCTGCATCAGCGCAGCCAGCTTCTCCTTGATATATACTGGATCGGGTTCGGCATTCTTATCGGTACGCATAAAGTCGAGTGCGTTCAGCAGTACGGCCTTGATACCAATCTCGTTCATGTAGTTAACCACCATGTTGGTCGACATCATCTCGCCCTGAGCCACAATGCTCTTCTCCTCGAAAGAAGTAAAGAGTTCCTTGGTGAACGAGCGCAGGTAGTCGAACTCGCTCTTCAGGAACTCGCGGGTTGCGGCCTTGGTCTCGTCCTTGCTGTAGAGCTCGTCAACATGCTTGTCGTACTTCTGCTCCAAGCGGTTAATCACCTCGTTAGCACCATCGGGGTTCTTCTTGTAGAGATAGTCGGAAATCTCGACAAGACTGTTGGTGGTGCCCGACATAGCTGAGAGCACTACGAAAACGGGTTCGTTAAACTTGGTAACAAGTGCTGTTACCTCCTTCATTCTCTCTGGTGTGCCGACGGATGTTCCGCCGAATTTCATTACTTTCATAAGCCTTATATTTTAATTTTTAATTCTTTGCTTCTTCGGGCTTTGCCTCCGCCTTGCGGATAATCACCTGTTCCATTTTACCATCCTGGCACTGGAAGGCTTTGCCTGGGTACTTGTTTACCAAGCTAATGTTGTGGGTCGACATGATAACGGCAGTACCTGTTTCGGCGATGCTCTTCAACAGCTGCATAATGCTGTCGGCTGTTTCCTTATCCAGATTGCCTGTAGGCTCGTCGGCGATGATGAGCTTAGGATGGTTCAGAATGGCGCGGGCGATGGCCACACGCTGCTGTTCGCCTCCCGACAGTTCGTTGGGCATCTTAAACAGCTTCTCGTCTAATCCTATCTGCTCCATCACCTCGCTGATGCGGTTGTTGATGGCATCGTTATCTTTCCAACCTGTGGCCTTGAGCACAAAGCGCAGGTTTTTATATACGGTGCGGTCGCTGAGCAGCTGGAAGTTCTGGAACACCACGCCCAGATCGCGGCGCAAGCCTGGAATATCCTTGCGACGGATGGTCTTCAGGTCGCGCTCCAGCACGATAGCCTCGTCGGCCTCGTCAACATCCAGTTCGCCGTAGAGTGTCTTCAGGAGCGAGCTTTTACCTGAGCCTACGCGACCAATCACGTAAACCATCTCGCCCTCGTTCACCTCTAGGTTCACTCCCTCGAGCACCTTAATGCCCGAATCCTGGTAAACGTTTACATTCTTATAATTAATCAGCATCAATTTTCAATTATCAATTTTAATACTTCGTATTGAGCCCTCTCACGCTCGGCATAGCTCAAGCAAGCTTGGCTCTGCTCTCGCTTAATCGAGGCCTTCAATTTTACTTCATCTTTCCTGCGGCTTTGGCTTCGCGGCGCTGCTTGTCCCAGTTGGGATCATGGCGCTTGTGCAGCTCGTCGGCCACCTGCTCTATACGCAAGCCCTTGCTGGTGAGCAGTACGGTGAGGTGATACAGCAGGTCGCTGGCCTCGTAAACCAGGTGCTCGTCGGTACCGTTGGTGGCCTCGATCACTGTCTCCAATGCCTCTTCGCCTACCTTCTGGGCAATCTTGTTGATACCATCCTTAAACAGCTTGGTGGTATAGCTGCCCTCGGGCATCTCCTGGTGGCGCTTGTCGATAAAGTCCTGCAACTCGGTCAGGAATGTTACACCGCTCTCGTTGCTCTCGCCCCAACAGGTATCGGTACCTGTGTGACAGGTTGGTCCGTCGGGGGTTGCCTTCACCAGCAGGGTATCGTTATCGCAGTCCACTTTGATATCTACCAGATGCAGGAAGTTGCCGCTGGTCTCGCCTTTGGTCCAAAGGCAGTTGCGACTGCGACTCCAGAATGTAACCTTCTTGGTATCGATGGTTTTCTGGTAGGCTTCCTCGTTCATATAGCCCAGCATCAGCACGTTCTTAGTCTGGGCATCCTGGATAATAGCGGGCACCAGGCCTCCGCTCTTTTCAAAATCTATCTTCATTTTTTAATTTTTACATTTTTGCATTTTTACATTCTTACGTTGATGCCTTCGGCCTTCAGGTAGGCTTTCAGCTCGGGGATGGGGATTTCGCCGAAGTGGAACACACTGGCGGCGAGAGCGGCATCGGCATGACCATCGATAAAGGTATCGCGGAAATGCTCTTTTTTGCCTGCACCACCGCTGGCGATGATGGGGATGGAGAGGTTGTCGGCCAACTCGCGCAGAGCCTCGTTGGCATAGCCTTCTTTCACACCATCGTGATCCATCGAGGTAAACAGTATCTCGCCTGCACCACGCTCCTGAGCCTCGTGTGCCCATTCAAACAGTCCGCGCTCAGTACGCTCACGTCCGCCTTTCAGGTAACAGTGCCAGCCATCGGCATCAAAACGAGCATCGATGGCCACTACGCATACCTGCGAACCAAAACGGTTGGTAATCTCGCTTATCAGTTCGGGGCGACGGATAGCAGCGCTGTTCACGCTCACCTTATCGGCTCCGGCATACAGCAGGCGCTCAACATCGGCCAACTCGTTAATGCCACCACCTACGGTAAAGGGGATGTTTATCTCTTTGGCCACACGTGTTACCATATCGGTAAATGTTTTGCGGCCCTCGAAGCTGGCGGTAATATCTAAGAAGCAGAGCTCGTCGGCACCTTGCTCGCTGTAGGCTTTGCCCAGTTCAACAGGGTCGCCAGCCGAGCGCAAGTTTACAAAGTTGGTGCCTTTAACGGTCTCGCCGTCCTTTACATCCAAACAGGGTATTATTCTTTTTGCTAATCCCATGCTTATACTCTCTGATTTAAATACATTAATTCCTTCAGGGGAATCTTTCCCTCGTAAAAGGCCTTGCCGAATACCACTGCAGGTACACCCGCATTCTCCAGAGCCCTGATATCTTTGATTGACGAAACACCGCCACTGGCTATCAGGTACAGATCGGGATACTTGTCGAGTACGCGTTTGTACAGGTCGATGGCTGGTCCACCCAATGTGCCGTCCTTCGATATTTCAGTGCACAGCACCATTCTTACGCCAGCGTCGATATATTTTTGCAGGAATGGTAACAGGTCCTCATCAGAGTCCTCTTTCCATCCGTTGATGCTGATTTTGCCGTTGCGCACGTCGGCACCCAGAATCATGCGATCGGGACCGTATTTCTGCAGCCACCATGTAAACAGTTTGGGGTTGGTAACGGCTACCGATCCTACGGTAACCATCTGTGCGCCACTTTCAAAGGCTATATCGATATCCTCGTGCGACTTGATGCCGCCGCCAAAGTCGATTTCGAGACTGGTTTCGGCAGCAATCTGCTTCAGTATGTGGCTGTTTACGATATGCTTGCTCTTGGCGCCATCCAAATCAACCATATGCAGACGCTTGATGCCGGCTTTCTCAAACTCGCGGGCCATCTCTAAAGGCTCGCCGTACTCGGTTTTCTGGTCGTAGTCGCCCTTGGTCAGTCGTACACATTTACCAGCAATAATGTCGATAGCGGGAATCAGTTCAATCATAAATCGATGAAGTTTTTAATGATTTGTTCACCCACCTTACCACTCTTTTCGGGGTGGAACTGGCAGGTATAGAAATTATCCTTGTGCATAGAGGCCGAGTAGGGCAGAATGTAGTCTGCCGTAGCGATGGTCTCGTTACACACAGGCACATAGTAGGAGTGTACAAAGTAAACGTAAGGATGCTCGCCCAGATTCTTTAGAATGGGGTTATCTGTTACTTGTAACTCGTTCCATCCCATGCAAGGTACCTTATCCTCATGGCGCTGGGGCTGGAAACGTTTTACTTCGGCATCAAAAATGCCTATACACTCGGTATCGCCCTCCTCAGAGTGGCGGCATAGTAGTTGCTGACCTACGCAGATGCCGAATACGGGCTGCTTCAGGTCGCGTATCAGCAGGTCGAGCTTGCGGGCACGCAGATAGTCCATCGCTTCGCCAGCATGCCCTTGTCCAGGAAACAGCACCTTATCGGCTTTCATCAGCAGTTCGGCATCGTCAGTCAGCATGGGGTCTATGCCCAGGCGCTTCAGTGCGTTTACCACCGAATAGATATTTCCTGCGTTGTATTTTACGATTGCTACGTTCATTTAGCTAAATATAATTGTTTTGTTCTTGTACGTAAGAATCTTGCGTTGGATGTGCTTGCTCACAGCGTGTGAGAGCACGATTTTCTCCAAGTCCTTACCTTTAAGCACTAAGCTTTCGGGTGTGTCCTTGTGGGTGATGCGGGTAACATCCTGCTCGATGATTGGACCAGCATCCAGTTCGGCTGTAACATAGTGACTGGTGGCACCGATAATCTTCACGCCGCGCTCGTAAGCCTGATGATAGGGCTTGGCTCCGATAAAGGCGGGCAAGAACGAGTGGTGGATGTTAATGATGTGGTGCGGATACTCGGCTATCATCTCGTCGCTGATAATCTGCATGTAACGTGCCAGTACGATAAATGATATATCCTCTTTCTTCAGCAGCTCCATCTCGGCCTTCTCTACCTCCTCCTTGTTGCTGTGGTCTTTCTTAATGCTCCACACGTAGTAAGGTATGCCGAACTGGTCGGCCACGTAGCGCAAATCCTCGTGGTTCGAAACAATACAAGGAATGTCGCAGTTAAACTCGCCAGCCTTCCATCGTGCCAGCAAGTCGTACAGACAGTGACTCATCTTCGATACAAAGATAGCCATACGTGGACGCTTGTCGCTGAAGTACAAGCTGAATTTCATTTGGTAACGCTGCGCATAGAGGGTGGTGATGTACTCGTAAATTTTGTCGCGAGGAATCATAAATCCTTCCAGTTCCCACTCAATACGCATAAAAAACATGCCGTCGACCTTGTCAACATACTGATCCAGGTAAACGATATTTCCCTTATTATCGGTGATAAACTTTGTTACTTCCGAAATAATGCCCTGCTGATCGGGGCAGTGGAGTAGCAGAATTGCTGTTGTTTCCATCTCTACATATTAATTTTTTTACCTATAAAATTCAAGGCGCAAAAATACAAAAAAAAAATGTAAAACCTGCCTAAAATCGGATAAATATCTAAACTTTGCCAAAAATAGTGCCTTAAATCGTTTATTATGCGTTTTTTTTGCTAATTTTGCAGCCGAATTGAAAGAAAATAACTCGAAATTGTATCATTATGGAATATATGTCGCAAGAAGGCTGGGACAAGCTCGTAGCCGAATTGAAACAACTTGAAACGGTAGATTTGCCAGCCTGCAAGGATGCTATCAGCGAGGCGCGCGATAAGGGCGACCTGAGCGAAAACTTTGAGTATCATGCAGCCAAGCGCGAGCAAGGCCGCCTGCTGGGTCGCATCAGCTTTCTGCAGAAGGTGCTCGAGAATGCACGCGTGATTGATACCTCGCTGTTGGGAAAGGATTGCGTGGGTCTGCTGAGCAAGGTTGAGATGACCAATTTAAATAACAATGCTAAGATGACTTACACCATCGCAAGTCCCCACGAGGCAAACCTGCGAGAGGGTAAGATCAGTATCAAGTCGCCTATCGCTCAGGCCCTGCTGAATAAGAAGGTTGGCGATGTGGTAGAGGTACGTGTGCCCGCTGGTATGGTGAAGCTTAAGATTGAGAATATCACAATGGAATAAAAAACACAAAAATTATGAAAAAGATTGTATTGATTACAGGTGCTACAAGTGGCATTGGCGAGGCTTGTGCCCGCAAGTTTGCCCAAAATGGCGACAAAGTGATTCTGACTGGACGTAACCAGGCTCGTATGACAGCGATTGCCGACGAGTTGAAGGCCCAGGGCACCGAGGTGCTTACCCTGATGTTTGACGTGCGCGACCGCGAGGCTGCCCGTCAGGCTATCGAGAGCTTGCCTGCTGAGTGGCAGGAGATCGATGTGCTGGTAAACAACGCCGGCCTGGCCTTAGGTCTGGAGCCCGAATTCGAGGGCGACCAGGATGATTGGGATGGTATGATTGATACCAACGTAAAGGGTCTGCTTACGATGACTCGCCTGATTGTGCCTGGAATGGTGGCTCGCAATCGTGGTCATGTGATTAATATGGGTTCGGTAGCTGGCGATGCTGCCTACGCTGGCGGTAACGTGTACTGCGCTACCAAGGCTGCCGTTAAGGCACTGAGCGATGGTTTGCGTATTGATGTGGCTAACACCGCTGTACGTGTAACCAACCTGAAGCCCGGACTGGTTGAGACCAACTTCAGCAACATCCGATTCCACGGCGATGAGGAGCGTGCTGCCAATGTGTATAAAGGCATCAAACCTCTTACTGGCGACGATATTGCCGACGTAGCTGTTTACGCTGCTAACGCTCCCGCTCACGTGCAGATAGCCGAAGTGCTGATTCTGGCTACCCATCAGGCAAGCGGAAGCGTGATTGTTCGCAAATAAAAATCTACTGCTGCGCTACTTATTGCGCGGTGGCTTGTTTCATCCCCTCAACAAACTTGGCTTGTAACTGTCTGGCCAGTAGGTTGTGGGGATTTAATTTTAGTGCTTTCTCGAAGTTCTGTAGCACATCCAGATAGTACTTCTGTCCGTTCTGGGCTGGGTTCTGCACAATACGGGTCATGTACAGGAAGCCACGCATGGTGCACAGATCCGACTGGTCGGCAGCCTTCATCTGTGCCATCTGTTCGATGGCCTGCTCGGCCTGTGCCATCATGGGTTCAGCCTGGGCTGCGTGCGGATTGGTAATGGCGAAATTCAGGCTGGCCAAAGCCAACTTGTACTTAGGTCCTACGCTGTCGGGCTGCATGGCTTCCAGGCGCTTCAGCATGCCAATCTGGTTCAGCATCTCATCGGGCGAAGGCTGCTGTGCCTGCTGGGCATACAGGTTAATCACACTTGCAAAAACTAACACTACTGTAGCAACTACGTGCTTAAAAATTACTGATGTCATAAGCTTTATTATTTTTAAGTGAAACTAAAATGGTTACATAGAAAAATCTGTCGCGATTGGATGTGATGCCCTTTCCGTTGGCATCGTAACGATGGATGTTGGTGCGGCCCAACACGTTATTGAGCGAGGTGTAGATAATCACCTTGGGACTGAGCAGATACGTCAGGTTTACATCTACGCTGTTGTAATGCGGGGTGGTGCCCTGGGCAAAGTGTCGCCCTGTGGCATAGCTCTCGCTGATACCAAAGATGCACTTGCCGATGCTGTATTTGGCTGAAAGGCGCAGGTTGTGGCGCGAGGCAAAGCTGGGCGTGCAGAGCTCGGTATAATCCTGATACAGGCGCTCTGAATCGTTCAGCGAGTAGGCGATGGTAGTAGTCAGGCGTGGCGAGATAGAATGGTCTTCTACATAGATGTCCACACCCTTGCTGATGCCGTAACCCTCAGCTTGCCACTGGCCCTGCAGCCATAAAGGCAGATGGCGATAGCGCTTGTAATAAGGCTCGATACGCAGCAGACTTGATGTGCCTTTGTACTGCATGCTCAGTATCAGGTGGTCGGCTGTGCTCTGACCTAAGGTATAATCGCTCTGGGCCAACTGGTCATCGTTGGGTATCTGACTGTACCGGCCTGCCACCAACGATACCTGCCACTGTTTGTTGGGTATATAGCTCAGGGTGGTGCGTGGCATCAGTTGCCAGCGGGTGCGCATCAGTTCGGCACGGGCCGAGAGGTTTACAAATACCTTAGGCATCACGCGCAACTGGGCATCGGCATGGGTACCAAAGATATTATAATCAAGCGTGTACTGATAGGGTGCGAAATCCAGCGTGCTGTGGCGCAGGTAGTCCTCGATGCCGGCAGACAGCTTCAGACGATCATTTACCACCTTGCGTAGTTCAGCCTTCAGGTGTATCTCGTTGCGATGGTTACGGTAGTGGTCGCCAGCGCTTACAGCATCGTCGATATGGTTCCAAACGGTAGAGTTGGCTACGCCTGCAAACAGCGTGGTGCCGCGAGCGATAGGCGCTTTGTAAGTCAGGTTGGCATAGATGTTGTGCTCCTTCAGACTCAGATGGCGATCGTCCTCGTGCAGGCCTACCGAAGTCAGGTCGTAACCCACGTACGATTTCAGCACGCCGCCACGGGTATATTCTTTTTTATATTGCGCCTCGCCCGAAAGCTTGCGATAGGGTCGGGTAAAATCCTGGCGCTGGGTAAACAATCGGTCGTAAAGGGCCATGCTAGTATAGGTGGCGTTAAACGACAGGGCGCTGTTGGTAAACGCTTTGGTACCGCCTATGTTCCAATCCACCAGCGAGGCACTTACGCCCAACTTATCGCTGGTGGCCATATCGGTAGTCTCCATCGGCAGCACGGCACTCAGCGCCTGTCCGTATTCGCCGTTGTAGCCACCTAAGGTAAAATTGATGCCCTTAAACAGGAATGGCGAAAAGCGGCCACGCACGGCGGTATTCTCGGTATTGGTGCTGTAGGGCACCAGCACGTGCATGCCGTTCACAAACGTCTGGCACTCGTCGCTCTCACCGCCTCGTACGTACAGCTTGCCGTCTTCGCCCACCTTCTGCGTACCAGGTAGCGACTGCAGAGCTGCTACCACGTCGCCACACGAGTTGCCGCTCATCACTACATCCAGCGCGTCCATCGTTTTAAAACCGTCGCTCTTTCCAAAGCTGTAAGTGCTGGCAGTTACCACCACCTCGCTGATGGCTGTGGCGCGTTCCTGTAGGCGTACATCTATATCCTTCAGCGTGCTTACAGGGGCGGTGCGGGTGTAGTCGTCGTAACCCATATAGGTCACCTTCAGCGTCACCTCGCCCGTCTGGGTGGTCTTAAAGCTGAATCTACCTAAGGTATCGGTCAGGCATCCGTCTATCGTACCTACAATAAATACATTGGCGGCGGGCAGGGGTGTGCGGCCGTCGGTTACTGTTCCCGTTACGATGGTTTGTGCGGCCAGGTTGCAGGCCCAGAGCAAACCGATGATGATATGTGCAAACTTCTGTTTCATGCCGCAAATGTACGGCACGTTTTTCATAGTTCCAAATTTTGCTGACCATCAGCTAAAACTGCTGACGGAAAGCTAGCTGCGCTGACGAATGACGCGTTTCGAGGACGAATGACTAGGCAATAAAATCCTTTAATCGGGGCACATATTGGCGCGATACAGGTATGGTGGTGTAGCTGTTTGTAAGGCGCAACTGGTAACCATTGCTGTTGCCCTTGGCCTGGGTGATATTATTCACGTTTACCACAAACGATCGGTGGCACTGAAAGATGTTCTCGTACTGTCGCAACTCGTCGATGGCTGCCGATAGGGTGGTGTGCAGCTCAACGGTGGTGGGCTTGTCGTCGCGCAGGTAACAAACCGAAATATTGTTTTTCTGCGCCTCAATATATAATAGGTTATTAATGGGCAACTCCAGATCGTTGCCACGCACGTTCTGATCGTGTATCGTGATGGTGATGTCGCGCTGTTCCTCGGCGGTGTTGTTCAGCAGCGCCTCCATCTGATGTTTCAGGTAGCGGTTGTACTCGATGCCTACCGACATGGCTGTGATGGCGGCACCTATAATCAGCGTCCACCACAGAAACTGCAGGAACACACCCGCACTGAAGGGCACGCTGAACAACAATACCAACAGCATGAAATTGCCGATAGCAATAAACAGAATCAGTCCTAACACCGCCGCAGCATCGTGCCATACGCGCAGGGTTTTTACCAGCTTGGGTAAGTTTTGCATCACCGTGTAGCCGTACACTATGTAGCACACCATCGTTACTAAGCCGAAAGCGGCTGCCACCAGGCATTTGTTGCCTTGATACTGACTGAATCCGAACGGCTGCAGTAAGTAGAGTATGGCCCAGATAATCACACCATATATCACACTGTCTCTCAACCAGTGTTTGCTTTGCCCAAAGGGGTATTTTCGTGTCAACAGATTCTTCATCCTGCGTTAAAGTTTAAGCTATTATCGCCTGCAAAGGTAAGCAAAAAATCGCAATTCCCTCAAAGAAATAGGGATTTTCCTATCCGTCGTATCGAAAAATTTCGCATCTTTGCACCGTTGAATCAATCAAAACATGAAAGCGTATGAAAGAGAATCGACTGATTGCATCGGCACTGATAGCTATAGGCATCGTGCTTTTGGGTGTGTTTATCAAGGCTGGTATTGATAACTTTGCCAACAAGGATCGTAAGGTAACGGTTAAGGGTCTGGCCGAGCGTGAGGTGCCTGCCGATAAGGTTACATGGAGCATTGGCACCAAGGTTACAGGCAACGACCTGCCCCTGCTGTACGAGAACATTAACCAGCAAACCAACAAGATTAAGAAGTTCCTGACCCAGAACGGACTCGAAGAGAAGGAGATAACCGTTAATCCGCCTACCATCAGCGACCTGGAGGCACGCGAGTGGGGCGACAACCAGAAGAACTTCCGCTACATTGTTAACACCACCATTACGGTGGCCACCAACAAGGTAACCGAGGTTAATAAGGCCATCTTTAAGCAGGCCGAACTACTGAAGCAGGGTGTGGCTATCGAGAACAGCAATCCGCAGTACGAGTACGCCTCGTTCCAGCAGATGAAGCCTGAGATGATGGCCGAAGCCATTAAGAATGCGCAGAAAACTGCCGTACAGTTTGCCGAGGCCAGCAATAGTGAGCTGGGCCAGATTCAGACAGCCGGTCAGGGGCAGTTCGAGATCGAGGATCGCGATCAGAACACGCCTTACATCAAGAAACTGCGCGTGGTAACCACGATTACTTATTCACTGAAAGATTAGTTCTTTAAGGCGTACGGCCATCATCAATCGATGATGGCCATACGCATATCAATATCGTTGGTAGGGCGATCGGCACGGCCTGTAGCAGTGTTCTGAATCTGTTCTACCACGTCAAGTCCTTCCTCAACCTCGCCAAACACGGTGTACTGTCCGTCAAGATGGGGTGTGCCGCCTACGGTAGAGTACAGCTGCATCTGCTCGTCGGTCAGTCCCTGCTTGCCAACCTTGTTCTCAGCTTCGGCTATCAGCTGGTCCTGCAGCTCCTGCAATCCTGCACGGTTGCGCTCGCGGCGCATCTGCATAATTTCTTCGCGACGGGCTTTGGCCAGGGCGTTAAACGCATCCTGCACCTTCTGCATACGTATCTGCTTGCCCAGCTGGTTCAGCTGATTCTCCTTATACACCTGTCCCCAAACAATGTAGAACTGCGAGCCGCTGCTACGGCGCTCGGGGTTAACCTCGTCGCCCTGTCGTGCTGCAGCCAGCGCGCCACGCTTGTGGTACAGGTTGTCCTTAATCTCTGCCTCCAGTGTGTAGTCAGGACCGCCCACGCCCAGCATCTTGCCGGCAGGCGCACCCTTCGAGTCGGGATCGCCGCCCTGAATCATAAAGTCCTTAATCACACGATGGAACAAGGTGCCATCATAATACCCCTCCTTTACCAGCTTTACAAAGTTGTCGCGGTGGATAGGAGTCTCGTCGTACAGGCGAACGGTGATGTCGCCCAATGTAGTTTCAATCTTAACTTTCATATGCTCAAATTTTGGGTGCAAAGTTACTAAAAATTTGGCTTTTGGCGCACTATTATCATCATTTTGTTTGGTGGTTTAAATCTAAAAGCGTATTTTTGCACCCCGAAACTGTTATGCGTCGTAAAGAAATCATGCAAGGCTTTCGCGACGGCATCCCCATAGCCTTGGGCTATTTTGCCGTTGCTTTCTCGCTGGGCATCATTGCCAAGCAGGCAGGCTTGTCGGCTGTAATGGGTTTCGTCAGCAGTTTCTTTACCCGTGCTTCGGCAGGCGAATATGGTGTTTATACGTTGGTGGCTGCCCAGGCCGCCTATGCTGAGATAGTAGCTATGTGCTTGGTGGTTAATCTGCGATATATGTTGATGAGTGCCGCACTCTCACAGAAAATCGCCCCTGGCACCTCGTGGCTGCATCGTGTGCTGATGGCCAGCTGCGTAACCGACGAGATTTTCGGCATCTCCATCGCCCGCCAGCCTTACTGCCCGCCCGCTTACACCTATTCCGCTGCCCTTATCTCTACGCTGTTCTGGGCGTCGGGCTGTGCGGCTGGCATTGTGGCTGGCGGCATGCTGCCTGCTAACATCGTAGCCGCCTTGAGTGTGGCTCTCTACGGCATGTTCCTGGCCATTATCATGCCCCCTGCGCGCTCCGATCGTAATGTGCTGTATGCAGTGGTGGCCAGTTTTGTGCTCAGTGGTCTCTGCGCTGTGGCGCCTGTAGTGAGTGGCTGGAGCAGCGGTACGCGCACCATCGTGCTCACCATTGTTATTTCGGCTGTTGCAGCCTGGTTGAAACCTGTTGATGTCAAGGAGGAGGCTTATGGATAATCGTAGTATCATCATCTGTATCCTGCTGGCCATCATCACCACCAACCTGATCCGTGTGGTGCCCATGTTGCTCATCAAAGGCGAAATAAACAACCGCTTTGTGCGCAGTTTTCTGTATTATGTACCTTATGTCACGCTGGCCGTCATGACCTTCCCCAGTATGATACAAACCACCATCTCGCCTCTCTCAGGTATTGTGGCCCTCCTTGTAGGCGTTATCGCAGCATGGCGCCGTTTGGGACTCTTTCCCGTGGCTGCCATTTGTTGTGCCATCGTTTACCTGATGGATAGCGTGATGTAATAATATTAAAAAAATGAGAAATAAACTATTAATGATGCTAATCTGCTGCATGGCAGCAAATGTATTGATTGCCTGTTCGTCGGCTTCTGGTAACGTTTCCGACAGCACCATCGATGAACCTACTGAGAATGAAGAACAGAACCAACAGGACCTGCCTTTTGGCTTTTGCGCCCTGTCTTCACGTACCGACGCTACCCAAACCTATCAAATCACGGGCGGCGGCTATTATTCCTACCCTGTACCAGAAAGTGCTACAGGTGTGGTAGTATTGACATCTGATGGTCGGGACATGAAGGCTGCTATCGAGAGCGCCATCAAGAACAGTAAGAACAAAATAATTATCTTCGATGGCTCGAATGGCGACTTTATCGTGTCATCTACTATCAAAGTAACCGTTTCGGGCAAAACACTGCTTGGCATCAACAATGCCCGTCTCTGCACCCAGTGGGCTTTGACCGATGAAATGAAAAAAGCCCTGAACGATGCTGGTGTGCCCAGCATGAGTACCAGCGATGGGGGAGGAGTGTTAGTAAACGGCACTGAGGTAAAAGAGCAGGCTGAATACAACACACGTAAGATACTGATTGAGATGACAGGCGATAAAAGCGAAAACTATCGTCAGGCTGGCATTTTCACCCTTAATAACTGCCAGAACATCATTATCCGTAACCTGAAATTGGTTGGTCCTGGAGCTGTTGATGTTGGTGGCACCGACCTTCTTTCATGCACAGGCACCAAGAATTGTTGGGTAGATCATTGTGAGTTTACCGATGGTTTGGACGATAACTTCGACATTACGAAGTCGTCCGACTTCCACACCGTTAGCTGGTGTACCTTCAGTTATACCAATCGTTCGTATATGCACCAGAACTCCAATCTCGTTGGTAGTAGCGACAGCGAGGCAACAGGCTTTTTAAACACCACATTTGCCTTTAACTGGTGGGGTGCTGGTTGCCAGGGGCGCATGCCAATGGCTCGTGTAGGCAAGATTCATATGCTGAACAACTATTTTAGCAGCACCACGGCCTACAATTGCATCAATCCGCGTAAGAACTCAGAATTCCTGATCGAGGGTAACTATTTCGACCATGGTGTTGCCAAGTATTACAGTCAGACTGATGCTGTTGCTGTAACTTGGGCCGCTGATAACTACATTGCTGCAGCAAGCCAACTACCATCATCTTTTGGAACTACCGTTTCGGTACCCTACGATTATACGGTTGTCCCCGCCAGCCAAGTCCCCACGGTGGTAAAGCAAGGTGCCGGCGCCACCCTGTTCCGATAGCGGCCCTATCGGAACGCTACGATAAAAGGGACCGACATTGCTGTCAGTCCCTTCGTTCATTACGTTGTTCGTTCGTTCAAACGCCCATGCCGCTCGGCTATGCCGCTTGGCTTGTCCAAGAACTTGTGGCGCTTCGGGGCTAAGCCCCGATGCACGATGTCGTGCCCAGTGCCGTTACAATCGCTGTGGCGATGCTCGCAATCATCTGGATGATGAACTTAACCGTTTCTTTCTTACTCATAACTTACCTCCTTTCGCTAGTTCATGTCTGAGCCGCCACTACCTGGGTTGCTGGGCTGATTACCGCCTCCGGTATTACCACCTGTGTTACCACCGGTATTGCTGCCGCTGGTGTTACCACCTGTTGATGGCTGGGTGTTCTCAGACGACTGGTGCTCACCATCGTCTTCCTCCACATCGCCGCTGTCGCTACTGGTTACGCGCTTCACCTCCTTACCATCGCGGTCGTAGCAGGTAATCTGCACGGCAGTCTTCGACAGCTCCTCCTTCAGGTCGGTGTCGGGTGTAAAGATAATGCGGCGACTCGAAATCAGACCAGCCTTAACCTCGTCTACCTTCTCAACGCTCTTAGCGCGCAGTCCAAATCGCATGGTTCCCAGTCCAGGCAGTGCAACAGAGTGTCCCTCAGTGGCCCACGCCTTAATCACCTCGCCAGCTGCATCCCAGCATGCCTGCATCACTCCCTTGCTCACGCCGCTGCGCAGAGCTGCTTCCTTAATCACCTTGTCCTGAGTCAGAGCGGTATACAGCTCTGGCATCATCACGTAACGATACTTACCAGCATACTTGCCGATGTTCTGATACTGTTCCTTTGCTTTTACTTTCAGTGCCATAATCTTGTGTGTTTTTAGTTGTTAACTAAAGGTTCGGGTCTAATGTAAAAGGTTTTCTATGGTTGCTGCGACGTCTTTCAGCTCTCATCCGCCTCGTCCATCCTCCTTCTTCCTTATCAATATCCGACTACTACGAGCACCCCTTCTAGGACTTTTATTATCTCTCCCGTGGGCGAGAAAATTTTCTCCCGTGGGGCCGCAAGTTTTCATCCTCATTGACGTTGCAAAGATACGAAATTTTTAGGTATCTGCCAAACATTTACGAAGTTTGTTTTAGAAAAGTTTTAAATGTTAAAATGTAAATATTTAGGAGTTTACGTCCCTCCACGGTGTGACGCAGTGACGGTGTGACGCAGTTGCATTTACCGTCTGCGAAGCTTCGTTTTCTAATGGATATTATAATATATTATTATATATATTATAATATATATAATAATATAAAACTTTTCCTCCCTTCAAAAGCCACAGTCCGACAATACCTTATGCAACTGTGTCACTGCGTCACAGTGTCACAGCGTGTTGTCTTTTCCTGATTTTGGTTGACAGTTTATTGCTTTTTTCCTGATATAGTTGACAGTCGCTTTACTGAATAAGTTGACTCTTTACTGGAATCGTTGACACCTTTACTGAAAAGGTTGTCTTTTTCCTGAAAGAGTTGACAACTATGAAAAACACTGCGGTGGTTTGCCATGCGGCTGGAGGCGCAAAGCCTCCAAAGAGTGTCCTTCGACATTCCGCTTGCAAAGTTAGGGATTATTCTGCAAACTCTGTTCATTCTTGCGATAAATTTTATTCTTCCACATCTTTTTTTGTTCA
>NZ_JHXD01000028.1 GCF_000687715.1 Xylanibacter ruminicola Ga6B6 | reverse complement strand
GTGATTCCGGCGGGATTCAAACCCACAACCTTCTGATCCGTAGTCAGATGCTCTATTCAGTTGAGCTACGGAACCATTTCCGATTTGCGGGTGCAAAGGTACTGACTTTTTTTGGAACCACCAAACTTTTGGCGGACTTTTTTCGAAAAAAGTTCAGTTTTACACGATAATTCGCGTTTTATGGTAGTTTTCGCGGAACTCAGAGGGGCTACAACCCTTACGTTTCTTGAAAATACGATTAAAGTTGCTCAGGTTATTGAACCCACAAGCATAGCTGATTTCGGATACCGAATTAGTACTATCCACCAACATTCTGCTGGCATAACCTAATCGCTGGTCGATAATATACTCACTCAGATTACGACCGGTATGCAACTTAAAGAAACGACTGAAAGCCGAAGGACTCATACCTGCCAGGTCGGCAAGTGTAGTCAATCGGATTTCCTTGGTGTAGTTCTGCTCGATATAGTTCTTTACCTTCGTTACGCGTCGGCTATCGCTTGTCACCTCGATCTTAGCAAAGCTGCTTGAAGCCAACGTATGGGCACCATCACACTTTGAAAGCTCATACAGGATAGTCAAGAACTGCTGGAAGGCATAAAAACCATCCTTAACAGAGCAAAGCGAATTAAGTTGCTGATAAACGCGCATAATAGCGTCCATAGGGAAACTAAGTCCCTTGCGTGCCTCCTGCATCATCTGCTGAATAGAGATGAAGGGATTGCGCGAAAAGATACTATTCTCTGAAAAATCGAACTCAAAGTGTATGGTTACCTCGTGGATATCATCGCTGGTGCAATTACCCTGCTCCCACACATGCTCCAGATCGGGACTGGTTATCAGCACAAGGTCGTAATCACCAATCACCTCGTTAGAGTCGCCCACAATGCGACGAACGCCTGGGGCATGCTCTACGAAGTTAAGTTCGAAAACCTTATGGTTATGGATGGGATAGGTGAACTCTTTTTTATGTCGTTCAGCAATATAGAGCACATCCTTTCCCGTCAACTGGGTAATCTCATGGATAACCTTGCTTTCTATCATATCTTAAATTTTCAGTTCTTTGAGAATCTCAGACATACGCTGCATGTTATTGATTCGCATGGGCACCAATGGCAAGCGGAGCACATTCTGAATAAAGCCCATCTCCGAAAGCATAGCCTTTACACCTGCTGGGTTGCCATCCACAAACAGCAACGAGAAGAGATCGGTAAAACGATGATGGATAGTGCGTGCAGGATCGTACTCGCCACGCATCTGCAAACGGATCATACGCGAGAACTCCTTTGGCAGCGCATTACCTATAACAGAGATCACACCTACGGCGCCACAGCTTACCATAGGGAATGTAAGCGAATCGTCGCCAGAGATTACATCGAAATCGGCAGGTTTGTTCTTGATAATCTCATCAACCTGCTCCAGATTACCACTGGCCTCCTTAATAGCTACGATATTCTGACAATCGCGAGCCAGACGAACAGTAGTAGCAGCCTGAAGGTTTACACCAGTACGACCAGGCACGTTATAAAGCACAACAGGCAACTGGGTAGCAGCTGCAATGGCCTTAAAGTGCTGGTACAATCCTTCCTGCGAAGGCTTGTTGTAATAAGGACAAACGCTAAGAATACCGTCGATGCCCTTGAAGTCGGCTGTTTGTAACTCTTCTACGACAGCAGCGGTATTGTTTCCGCCACATCCTATTAATATAGGTACGCGCGCCTGCACGTAGTCTACTACTAAATCCTTAATCTTCTGTTTCTCCTCACGTGTCAGCGTAGGTGTTTCACCTGTTGTAGCGAGGATGCAAAAGAAGTCAGCACCGTTGTTAAGCTGATAGTCTACCAGACGTATCAGCGCATCATAGTCAACCGAACCGTCTTCCTTGAATGGGGTAATGAGCGCAATGCCCAGACCTTTAAAAATGTTATGTACCATGTATAATTGTGTTGCTATTATTCTGCTTTAAATAAATCCTTGATGCCGCCAATTGAACCGAGGAGGTTAGTGGCCTCATACGGCAGGTAAACGGTCTTTGTCTTGTCGCCCTCTGCAAGCTCCTGCATCATCTGAATATACTTCTGAGCCAGCAGGTAGTTGGCAGGGTTGGTGCTCTTACCTACAGCCTGAGTAATCAGTTCGATAGCCTTAGCTTCGGCCTCGGCTTTGCGAATACGTGCCTGAGCCTCACCCTCAGCCTGCAGGATAGCCTGCTGCTTAGCAGCTTCGGCCTTGTTAACGATAGCTGTCTTCTCACCTTCAGAAGCCAGAATCTCGGCAGCCTTCTGTCCCTCAGAAGTCAGAATCTGGGCACGCTTATTACGCTCGGCCTGCATCTGCTTCTCCATGGCTGTGAGTACCGAATCAGGAGGTGTGATATCCTGCAGCTCTACGCGATTAACCTTAACGCCCCACTTATCGGTGGCATCGTCGAGTACGGCAGAGAGTTTTTTATTGATGGTGTCGCGAGATGTCAGCGTCTCGTCGAGTTCCAGTTCACCGATGATGTTACGCAGAGTTGTCTGAGTAAGTTTCTCGATAGCATTGGGCAGGTTGTTAATCTCGTAAGTAGCCTTAAAGGGATCAACAATCTGGAAATACAGCAGCGCATTAATCTCTGTCTGTACGTTATCTTTTGTAATCACATTCTGCTTTGGGAAATCGTACACCTGTTCACGCAGATCAATGGTGGTAGAGTACATATAGCGTCCATGATGCAGAACAACTATCGACTTAGCACGATCGATGAACGGAATGATGATGTTGATACCAGGCTGGAGCGTAGCATAGTAACGACCCAGGCGTTCGATGATCTTGGTTTCTGACTGAGGAATAATCACAAGTGCCATTTTGGCAAAGATAACCACGCATACCACAATGGCTATCAAGATGTAAGACATTATATCCATTTTTTATTTTTTTATTTTTTCAATTTTTACATTTTCTCTACTGTGATGATGGTTGACGCACGATCTACTACAACCACGTTAGCACCCTCTGGGATATCGATCTCGCTCTTGGTTACGGCTTTCCAGATGTCGCCATCTATCTGCACACGACCGGAACCACCAGCCTGGATAGGCTCTACCACCCTACCCTGTCGGCCCAGCAACGCATCAGCATTACTAATACGTTTGTCTTCGCCTTTATGCAGATAGCGCTTGGCAAAGGGACGCACATAAAACAAGCTAACAAGCGTAACAACCACAAACACCACAATCTGATAGTAGGTGCCCGCACCAATAGCAGCTACGATAGCAGCAGGTACAGCTCCGATAGCGAAGCAGATAATGAAGAAATCGCCCGCTGTAAGTTCGAGTATCAGACAGATGAGTGCTACAGCAGCCCACAACTGCCAGAGATGTTGCATGATATAATCAATCATAATCGTTTATTTGTTTACCACTTTCTTCTTATTAATAATGTATACACCCTTAGGCAGACTCTTCAGTTCAGATGCCTTACCCAATCTTACACCGCGCATATCATAAACATCGGCATTAGGTGAATCGATTTGGATATCCTTGATGGCAGTATCCTCTAACAAAAGATAGACAGAACTATACTTGTATGAGAAATACTGACCACCATCCTTCTCATAAAGTTCGAAGTTTAGAGGGAACAGATCATCACCATTGTATCCAAAAAACAGCGGCAGATAATAATTACCAACCGTAAGATTCTCGAAATTGAATGGAATATCCTTTGTTTCGCCAATAGCAATATTTACCATTGTTTTTACACTAGTGATGGACACAATATCATTCGGTGCCGTACCACCATACAACAAAACAACAATATCGTCATTATATGCTGCCGAACCATAATTAGAAATGTGCGCAACACCCTTCAAAGTTGTTCCTGTAGATGCTTCTTTCCAACCTGATGATGTAGATTTTGCACCGTCTACTTCCAGATCCAAGATTAACGCCATCCCCGAGACATTTGCCTCGAAACGATAGAGAGAATCTGTGAGTTCACTACTATTACCACTTAGATAGAACACAAAATTACCCGCACGCTGAGGTGTATATACAAGTACAACATCACCTGTTTCACCAGCCTCAAGGTTGGTACCACCACCTGTCAGGAGCTGGAACTTATCAGTACCCTGCTCTAAGCTGGCATTACCATACAGGAACAATGGGGCATTGTTTGTCTTGTTCTTATCTGTTACGTTTACGGTAATTGTTATTGGCTTACCCACCTCACAATTCTCGCTTACGGTTACCGAATTGATAGTAAAACTTGAAACAGAAGGATCTTCAAATGATCCGTAAGCCTTGGTTGTCATCTGATTACCATTGATGGTTAGCTCAATATAACGACAAGTAGCGTTCAAAGCCTGTTGCCACAAACTCTTTCCCGTTTCACGGCTCATGGCTCGCAGCTGATAAGTACCATCAGCAAGTCCCTTACCAAATGCCAACGAAGCGGTAGTAAATGATGAGGTGCCTTTAAAATAGTCAAAATCGAAATCGATTGATACCGAATCAATCATTGCCACCAGTTTATCATTCTGGTATAATGCATAACCCAAATCATGGTGACGTACTACTTTAGGTTGAGTAACATTATATAAACTCAGCATCAACTGTATGCCAGGAAAGTTTTCCGAAGCAGAGTTACGAGTATAGGTACCTTTATCGCTTTTTATGGTACAGCTATTTACAAACAATCGCATAGACTTTCCTGCAACCGACGCACCTTTCTCAACACCTACAAGTGCCGACTGACTGAAAGAATAGCCACTTGAACCAGCATTACCACCCGTATATTGCATTTCAGGATTCAAAACAGAAATCAGGAAGTAATCATCGCTTGAACCTCCCCAACCCCAGTTTACATGGAAATAGCCCACGTCATCTTTTGCCTGATAGCCATCAAGAATAAAAGCATGTCCAACAATGCCCTGACCAGAAGAGGCCGAATTTCCAGCATAGAAAACAGGACGGTTAGCAGCCAACTCATTATAGATGACTTCGTCCCAACCCTTGGCGGTATAGCATGTACGCTCGATATAATTCGTTGTTTCGGCATAGCCGTATTGGATACGAAGCGCTTCACAGGCATCATAATCATAGGCATTTGAGCTTTCTGAGCCATATTGCATGTACACTTTCTCGCCTACATCTGCCATCAGTTTGGCTACAGCATCAACAGCCTCACCAGTATCGTCTGACGAATAGGTGGTCTTCATGGCATCCCAATTAAATGTTTCTGGCCATTTGTGATAATACATAATCTGAGCCACCGCAGTAGCCACACAACCAGTAGGACAGTTCACGCCCGACTCAACAGGGCAATTATTATTATAGGGAGTATTCTGATTCCATTGGGTCTTAATCAGAGGAGAAATATCTGCATGCGTAGGTACGGCAGCACGTGTTTTAACGCTACTGTTTACTGCATGATTATAAGCCTCGAGCATAGCCTTCATAGCAGGAGGTGCAGTCTGTGCATCATAGCTATTCTTCAAACCATATGCAAGTACCGATGGTAGTTCGTCATCAGCACTAATTACTACGAAACCTCCATCTGCATTAAACACATAGATACCGGCGTTATCGCCATCGGCTATACCTGTTACAGCACGGGTTAGTTCTCCGCTGGCGGAACGGGTTACATGAGGCATTTTGCTACGCAAGAAATCGCTGGCAATTTTACGGGCCGACTGCTCGTCGACAGGTGCTGCCATAGTCAGCAAAAAGCTGAATAGCACCAGATAGGCTGAGAGTACATATTTCTTCATAATCGTAACAATTTGATGGTTTTATAGTGCAAAAATAGACATTTTTGTCGAAATAGCAAAGAAAAAACAAATTATTAGCAAATAAAAGCGCGATTTTTCCGTTATTATGTTATAATGATACGCAAATTAAACAAATTCATCATCATATTGGTACTATTGATGAGTACCCTGACTGCAGCCGCCGATGACTTCACCCTGAAGGGAAAAGTGATCGACGAAGATGGGCATGCATTGGAACTTGTAACCATATCGTGCGCCGCCCAAGGAAAGCTAACCATGACTAATCTGAAAGGCGAGTTCAGCATCGGTCTGAGCACAGCCGACTCGGTTGTGGTAAAATTCACAATGGTGGGCTATGGCGTAAGAAAGCGCGTGTTTAAACGTCCCAAAGGCAAGATGACAGTACAGATTGTGATGCATCCGGCAGCCACGCTGAGCGAGGTAACGGTAACACAACGCCGCCGCCAGACTTCACAAACAGAACAACTGGACACCAAACACCTGCAACAAACGCCATCAACCACAGGTAATGCGGTAGAGGAGATGATACAGCAGCAGGCTGGTGTATCGAGCCATATCGAGCTATCATCACAATATAATGTACGCGGCGGATCGTTCGACGAGAACTCTGTTTACATCAACCAGATTGAGGTTTACCGACCATTATTAATCAGTAGTGGACAGCAGGAAGGGCTGTCTGTTATCAACCCTAATATGGTCGAGAAAATTGGATTTTCAACGGGCGGATACGAAGCGAAATACGGCGACAAAATGTCGTCGGTACTAGATATTACTTACAGACACATTAAAGGCTTTGAGGCCAATGCCACAGCCTCGCTGTTAGGTGCGAGTAGTTTTATCGGTTACGGCAACAGCCGTTTCTCGATGAGTCACGGTATCAGATACAAGACTAACCGCTACCTGCTAAACACATTAGAAACAACAGGAGAATATAAGCCTAATTATCTTGATTATCAGACATATATATGCTATAAACCAAACAAAAGGTGGAACATAGATTTTATAGGCAATATAGCTGATAATCATTACAACTTTACGCCCAAAGACAGAGAAACAAGTTTCGGTACTCTGGCTGATTCCAAGCAGTTTAAAGTTTACTTCGACGGGCAGGAAAAGGACCGTTTCAACACCCTATTCGGCGCACTCGGAATTACACGTAAAATCAGCGATTCAACCAGTATAAAGTTTCTTACATCAGCATTCCATACCAAGGAACGAGAAACTTATGATATCACAGGTCAGTATTGGCTCAATGATACACAGACTCAGGAGAGTTTAGGTGTGGGCACCTACATGGAACACGCTCGCAACTATCTGTCGGCCGATGTGATCAATTTCAAGCTGATAGCCCGCCATCAAACACGCCATCACGACATCGAAGCCGGCATCAGCTACAAGACAGAACACATCAAGGAACAATCACGCGAATATGAGATGCGCGACTCGAGCGGCTACTCTATTCCCCACTCTGCCGACAAGCTGAATCTGATATACACGTTGAATGCCAAGAACGATATCAGAAGCAACAGAATTGAGGCGTACATTCAAGATGTTTACCACTGGGCAAAAGGCGACAATTACTTTACGCTGAATTTCGGCGTGAGAATTGCCAACTGGAGTTACAACAAGGAAACAACCGTATCACCCAGAGCCTCATTAGCCATCGTGCCGGCATTTAACAGCGATCTTACCTTCAGATTCGCAACCGGATTGTATTATCAGGCACCATTCTACAAAGAGATGCGCGACACCACTACTGTTAACGGTATCACAACAGCTACATTAAATAGCCATATCAAGAGTCAGCAGTCTATCCACTTCATAGCTGCTACAGATTACCGCTTCAGCATGCTGAACCGCCCGTTCAAATTTACAGCCGAAGCCTATTACAAAGCACTTAACAACCTGATTCCGTATAATGTTCAGAACATGAAGATCACCTATTACGGCGAGAACCTTACCAAGGGTTACGCCACAGGTATCGACCTAAAACTGTACGGCGAATTTGTACCAGGAACCGACTCGTGGCTTACCCTCTCGCTGATGAGCACCCGTCAGAAGTTCAACAACCAATGGATACCATTACCCACCGACCAGCGATGGGCTGTAAACCTGCATTTTACAGATTATTTCCCAGGTACAGAACGATGGAAGATGACGCTGAGATTGGCATTTGCCGATGGTCTGCCCTTTGGCGCCCCACACAGGGGACTGGAGCAGCAACAATTCCGTGCTCCCGCCTACAAACGTGCCGATATCGGAATGAGCTACTGTGCTCTGAAAAACACTAAGGGCATCAAGGGCATCTGGTTAGGAATCGACTGTCTGAACCTGTTCGGCATATCAAACGTAAACAGCTACTATTGGGTAACTGATGTAACCAACACCCAATGGGCCGTACCTAATTTCCTGACGAATCGCCAAATTAACGGGAAAATTACTATAAATTTATAATATTTGTTAATTTTCGAGGGTTTTTCGAAGCTTCGCGGGTACAATATAAATAAAAACGTTATCTTTGCACAAAATACAGTTTGTTTGAAGTATAATAACGTAACTAAAAGAATTTTTGCGATGAGAAAGATATCGATTTATGCATTACTAAGCATTTTATCGTTAGGCAGTTGTACCAAGGAGTTCGTTTATAACGATACTAACGACATTAAGGAAAATGCCGAGCAAATATTTGGTTTGATTGATCCTAACCAGGATTGGCGTACCACGACATCTGGTACAGTAAGCATTACAGCCGATGCTAACTTGGCCAACATTTCCAAGGTGCAGATCTTGACAGGATCTCCGTTCTTTAACAAGAATGCAAAGATTCTGGCTGAGACAGAAGCTACAGCCGGACAGACCGTGACTTTGAGCTACGATGCACCACGAACCACCACCCAGGTGGTTGCCGCCTGCACCGACAACAACGGAAAGTACTATATTCAGGCCTTTAATATTGGCGACAAGACTGTTAGCTTCAAGAGTTCTGCTGCTACCACCCGTGCTGCAGCTATCACAAGAGCTGGAGCTGAACTACCAGAGATATCGCTTGACTTTAAGAGCTCATTCCAGTCGTACAATGCAGAACGTGCCAAAAGCACCAACAATGCTTACAGCAGCTGGAAAGGCTCAAATTGGGAAAACGACCGATTGTGGCAGCTAACCAGTTCAGGAAACCCTAATGGTTGGACCGTATCCAATAACACCATTTACAGAAATGCTCCGGCTTTATCCGCAGAAGAAGAAGCTAATCTTGAGATCATATTCGAAGATGCGCTCGGTAGATATGAAAAGGGTAAAGCGAAAAATAATCTACCAATCATCAAAGAGAGCAGTCGCGTTCGTTTATACGGCAACCATCTGGTAAGCACCGGCGATGCAGCTATCACATTAACCCCCGTTCAGGCTGCTTCGACCGAGGCCTATTGGTGCGACATCTATTACTATTACTACAGAACAGGCGACATTCCTGAAGGAACTTCAGAGGCTAACTATATCAAAACGTTACCAAAGTTCAAGGCTATCGACGTGAACGAGGTAAGAGATGGCATCAGCGCTGTTACAGGAACCCCCAAAAACGACCCTGACACAAAATTCCTCAGACAGCACGAATATCTGCTGCCTTTCTATGGAAATGCTTCAGAGTTTATATCCAAGTCATATTCACTTGATTCGTATGGCTATACTACAGACGGGAACTACTATCGCATCTACAATCACTCTGGCAAAAGTGATGCGAAACCAACGCCAATACCAGATTCAAATCACTATATCACATATGGCGACCAAACAGAAAATTTGAAGGACGACGGCGCAGTTGATATCAAGTATCAACTATGGCAAGTTTTTACTAACGCCAATGATAACTCTGTGATGCTTTATAACGTAGGAAGCCAAAAATTCTTTTGGTGGAACAATGGTGAATATGTTGAAGTTAAGGACATCACAGAGAATAGTCTAAAAAACTACACTATCTATGTTACAGATGATGCAAAGAATCCCTTTGCTTTCAAAGACATAGTGGGCAAAAAAGTATTCATTTTAAGTTCAGCCAAGAGCAATTTTATCAAGGCACTTATAGATACTGGTCGTTCGTATCTTTATAGAGGAGGAACAAATGTAAGTGGGAACTTTAGAGATGCCCGAGAATGGACATTCGAGCTATACGAAGAACATCCAGCAACTGCTATTACCGACTTTGATCTGCCAGAGAAGCAATTCCCCGATAAACAAATTGTTCCACCAAGCGCAAAGCCTTCTACTATTATCCCTGCAGGCTACCGTATTGGATTCATGGTAAGGAAAGATGGTGGTGCAAAAGCTAACAACAACAATGGCAACAACAGCCTAAAAGGCTGCGTGTACGGTTATGGCGCATTAAACACAGAGATAAACAGCTACGGTAATTTCCATCGTTCTGTTAAAGACTTCCACATGGATCTCGACTCTCCCCGTATGGCAACGTTTACCGCCAACAATAAAGTATATCTCACTTTCGAGGAAGGAACCGACGCACAGTTTAGTGACATCATTGTTGAGATGGGTTCTGCAGGCGATACCGGTGTAGACATGTTCGACGAGGAGCAAGAGGTTAACGAGTTTTCGTACACCATGTGCTTTGAGGACCGCCCCAATACAGCCGACTACGATATGAACGACGTGGTATTGCGTTGCACCCGCATTTCGGATACCGAATTAATGCTGTCGCTGATTGCTACTGGTGCTAACGACCCCGTTCTTATCAGCGGTATTGTAGGCGAATTCTCAAGAGGAACAGATTTGAACGGCAAGGAAGTACACAGCCTGTTTGACGTAGAAACCTCAACTTTCGTAAACACCGTTGCATCAGAAAACACTTTGCCCGAAGTATCGGGTATTTACAGAGTAGATGAATCAACAACTATCAAGCAGTTCCTGAGCAACATTTACATCACAAACACCGTTACCGGCAGAACAATCGGCTTACCAGCAACCGGCGAACCTCCTTTCGCCATTATTATGCCAGGCGATTTTGACTATCCTCAGGAAAGAATTAGTATAGCTACCGCCTACCGACTGTTTAGCGAGTGGGTAAACGACGCCACCAACTATGGCGACTGGCCAAAGTTCTACGATAAGGACAAGATTTACACCAACCCTTACAACAATAAATAAGCTGAGTAAATATACACAATAAACAAGAGATTGTAGCCGAAAACGCGCTACAATCTCTTTTTTTTAATAAAAAAAGCAAAATAAGGTTGGATTATCCAATAAGTTTTGTACCTTTGCAATTCGAAAATATTAATTCTAATTTTTAAGGTTATGAAGATTTCGCACATTGAGCATCTGGGTATTGCCGTCCAGAGCATTGAAGAAAGCCTGCCGTATTTTACCGACGTGCTGGGTCTGGAGTGTTATGCAACAGAAGTAGTTGAGGACCAGAAAGTGAAAACAGCCTTTCTGCGTTGCGGCGAGGTAAAGCTTGAGTTGCTGGAGCCCACATCACCTGAGAGCACCATCCAGAAGTGGCTTGACAAAGGCAACAAGGGCGTACATCATGTAGCCTTCTGTGTTGAGGACGGTGTAGCCAAAGGTCTGGCCGAGGTTTCGGAGAAGGGCGTTCGCCTGATCGACGAGAAACCACGCAAGGGCGCCGAGGGATTGAACATCGCTTTCCTGCACCCCAAATCAACCTGCGGTATCTTGACAGAGCTCTGTGAGCACCCTGAGTAATCATAAAGAAAGTATATTCTCAAAATATAAAAAAAGAAATGAGCAAACAGTTAGAAAAAATCAAGCAACTCATCGAGAAGCGCGAACAGGCCCGTCTCGGTGGTGGTGAGAAAGCTATTCAGAAACAGCACGACCGTGGTAAGTATACCGCTCGTGAGCGTATTGACATGCTGCTCGACGAGGGTTCGTTCGAAGAGTACGATATGTTTAAGGAGCATCGCTGCCATAACTTCGGCATGGAGAAGAAGCAGTTCCTTGGTGATGGTGTAGTAGCCGGTTCAGGTACTATCGATGGTCGTCTGGTATTCGTCTTCGCACAGGACTTTACTGTACACGCAGGTTCTCTGTCGGAGACTATGAGTCAGAAGATTTGTAAGATTATGGATATGGCCATGAAGATGGGCGCTCCTGTTATCGGTATCAACGATTCGGGTGGTGCACGTATTCAGGAGGGTATCAACTCTCTGGCTGGTTTCGCCGAGATCTTCGAGCGTAACATCCTGGCTTCAGGTGTTATTCCTCAGATTTCAGGTATCTTCGGTCCTTGCGCCGGTGGTTCTGTTTACAGCCCCGCTCTTACCGACTTTACTCTGATGATGGAGGGTACATCATACATGTTCCTCACAGGTCCAAAGGTTGTAAAGACCGTAACTGGCGAGGATATCGACCAGGAGCACCTGGGTGGTGCATCGGTTCACGCTACCAAGTCGGGTGTAACCCACTTCACAGCTAAGACCGAGGAAGAGGGTCTGCAGATGATCAAGACTCTGCTGAGCTACATCCCATCAAACAACATGGAGACAGCTCCTTCTAAGCCTTGCACCGATCCTATCAACCGTATGGAGGACACTCTGAACGAGATTATCCCCGAGAACCCCAACGAGGCATACGATATGTACAAGGTTATCGCCGCTATTACCGATAACGGCGAGTTCTTCGAGGTACAGCCTAAGTTCGCTAAGAACATCATCGTAGGTTTCGCTCGCTTCAACGGTCAGAGCGTAGGTATCGTAGCTAACCAGCCTGCTTGCTACGCAGGTGTACTCGACGTTAACGCCAGCCGTAAGGGTGCCCGTTTCGTTCGTTTCTGCGACGCCTTCAATATTCCTATCGTATCTCTCGTAGACGTTCCAGGATTCCTGCCTGGTACTGGTCAGGAGTACAACGCAGTTATCCTGCACGGTGCTCAGCTGCTCTACGCTTACGGCGAGGCTACTGTACCCAAGATTACTGTTACTCTGCGTAAGTCGTACGGTGGTTCACACATCGTTATGGGCTCTAAGCAGCTGCATACCGACCTTAACTACGCATGGCCATCAGCCGAGATCGCCGTTATGGGTGCATCGGGTGCTGCTGCCGTACTGTACGCTAAGGAGGCTAAGGCTAAGAAAGAGGCTGGCGAGGACGTTAAGGCATTCATCGCTGAGAAGGAGGACGAGTACAACGAGCTCTTCGCTAATCCTTATCAGGCTGCCAAGTATGGCTACATCGATGATGTTATCGAGCCACGCAACACTCGTTTCCGCATCTGCCGCGGTCTGGCTCAGCTCGCTACCAAGCGCGACTCGCTGCCCGCTAAGAAGCACGGTAACATACCTATGTAATTGACAATTGATTAACATGAATAATAACGAAGTATATGCTGCAATTGCCCTGGCCCTGCACGAGCATCTGGGAAACAACGTTCACGACGTTGAAACGGGCATTATAACAATTAACGCGCGCCCCACCCAGTGGAACGGCTATGCGCAAACATTCACTCAACATCCCTAAAAATGAAAGAATACAAGTATACCATTAATGGAAACAAGTACGAGGTTGTGGTAGGCGATATTACTGATAACATCGCTACCCTGACCGTTAACGGCGAACAGTATACCGTTGAAATGGAGAAGCAGGCTGAACCTGAGAAGAAGAAGCCAGTAGTTAAGGCCGCTGCAACAGCTGCTGCCGACGACGCTCCTGCAGCCAACAAGGGCGCTGTAAACAAGGCCAATGCCGTAAAGGCTCCTCTGCCAGGTGTTATTACCGACATTCTGGTTGCCGAGGGCGACGAGGTAAAGGCTGGCGATACAGTAGTAGTTCTCGAGGCTATGAAGATGGCCAACAACCTGGCTGCCGAGAAGGACGGTAAGGTTACAGCTATTTGCGTAAAGGTTGGTGAGAGTGTAATGGAGGACGATGCTTTGATCGTTATCGAGTAAGATTACACCTTATTAATAATAAAGAGAAATCCCTGCCAATGTAGTTTGGCAGGGATTACTTTTTGCAATCAGATGCTATCGCTTTACCACGTGCATCTTGTATTTATCGGTATATTCTATTCGCATCACACGTGTAAAGCCATCGGCAAAGGGCTGTATGGCCAGCGCCACATGGCCCATGGTGCGACGCAGATTTATCTCAACACATGGATGCAGCAGGAACCCGTCCTTATCGGCGGTTGATACCAGCATCATATCCACACCGAACGGTCCGCGATATTTTTCCTTTAATTTCTGGCCCATATACTGGCATATCTTTTCTCTAACTTCGACCAGCAAAGCCGCTGGTATATAATTACTTATCAATTCCTGTTTCTCATCTTCGGTAGCAATCAGGTTGCCCGTATAGGCACCGTTCTTGGTGTGAAACAGCGATAATCCCAGATAAGAAACCCGGCCTTTGCCATCGCTCACAAACTCCATACCAAAATCTTTCACCTTATTATAATAAGGCTCAACTACTACACATCCTTGATTCTTGACGATGTTCTTAATCCAACGCTCCTGATACTCATCGAAAGCTACGTTTAAGAAGCGCACCCCTCGCCCACTACTGCTCCACGGGGCTTTTACCACCACCTTACCATGAAGCCTCATCTCATCACGAATCTCGAAGATGGTATCAGCACAACATGAAGTACCGATACAGCCTGGCAACTGCAGCTCTCGCAACAGATCTACGGCATGCTTGCGATGCGACAAGTCGCGAATCACCTCTATCTGTTCCTCATCAGGCACGACATCTACCCCCTTACGCTTCAAGAAAGCACGCAAGGCCAGATCCCAGCCCCAAGGCTCCACATCGGTAATATCCTCGTTCGCCAACTGCGATGCATTGATAAACTTCTTGGGTGTTCCACCCACTTTGGCCCTTAATCGGCCATAAGCCCTCACGGCTGTTTCCACATCATCCACCAGAATCAGATCCTCGTCGCCGGCCCAAAGTGCGGGCAGGTATCCCAAATCATGTCGCAACTGTCGTCCGGCATGCGGCGCAGTAAAATTTGAGAGGTTTGCAGCCAAAGCAAGGTCGTGTTCTGGATTAAATACGTATAATTTTGCCATTTTATTCAATTTTGGCGCAAAATTACTACTTTTTTTTGAGATTTTGCAAGTTAGAGTTTGCAATTTAAGATAAAATGTGTATCTTTGCACCACTTTTAAAAGTACAAAGAAACAAATCAAGCAGGAATGGAAGCTTTTTTCAGGACGCACAGATATCTCGTAGAGCATGCAAATGCACCGGTTCGTCGCATTCTTATGGATGAGATAAACTGGAACGACCGCATGATTGGTATTAAAGGCACACGAGGTGTCGGCAAAACTACTTTTCTACTTCAGTACGCCAAGGAGAATTTTGATGTACTCGACAAGCAATGTCTGTATATCAACATGAACAACTTCTTCTTTCAGGGTCAGGGCATCGCCAACTTTGCAGGCAAGTTCTACAAGCAAGGCGGTCGTGTACTTCTGATCGACCAGGTGTTTAAGCAACCCGATTGGAGTAGCGAGCTCCGTAAGTGCTACGACTTGTACCCCAACCTGAAGATTGTGTTCACAGGTTCGAGTGTGATGCGCCTGAAAGACGAGAACCCCGAACTTAACGGTATCGTAAAGAGCTACAACCTGCGTGGTTTCTCGTTCCGCGAGTTCATCAATCTGATGACGGGTAATAATTTCAAGCCCTACACACTCGAGGAGATTCTGAAGGATCACGAGCATATTATCAAGCAGATCCTGCCTAAGGCATCGCCCAACAAGTATTTCCAGGATTACATTCACCACGGGTTCTACCCCTTCTTCCAGGAGCATCGCAACTACAGCGAGAACTTGCTGAAGACAATGAACATGATGACCGAGGTAGACATTCTTCTGGTTAAGCAGATTGAGCTGAAATACCTTACGAAGATTAAGAAACTGTTCTACCAGATTGCCGAAGAGGGTGCCTCGAAGGCTCCTAACGTAAGTAAGCTGGCACAGGATATCGAAACCAGCCGCGCCACGGTTATGAACTACATCAAGTATCTTACCGATGCCCGTCTGCTGAATCTGATTTACCCCGTTGGTCAGGAGTTCCCCAAGAAACCTACCAAGATTATGCTGCACAACTCAAACCTGATGTACGCCATCTATCCTATCCAGGTAGATAAGCAGGAGGCGATGGAGACATTCTTCGTTAACTCGCTGTGGAAGGATCATAAGGTTAACAGCTGCAGCACGCGCGATGCCAACTACGTGGTAGATGAGAAGCTAAAGTTCCGCGTGATAGATGCCAAGGCAACCGGCAAGCTGCGCACGTCGCCCGACATCATTTATGCGCGTTACAATACCGAGATAGGAAAAGAAAACCAGATACCCTTGTGGCTACTGGGATTCCTATATTAATAATGTACGAGTCTATTAAGTAAAATTTACACATATAGTTATTCATTTTTTTATAGTTATCAAAGACAATGGCTAAAGAAAAGAAGTTTATCACCTGTGATGGTAACGAGGCAGCAGCTCACGTGAGCTATATGTTCTCGGAGGTAGCTGCTATCTACCCCATCACCCCGTCTTCGCCAATGGCGGAGCATGTTGACGAGTGGGCTGCCCGTGGTCGTAAGAACCTCTGGGGTCAGAACGTCTCAGTTCAGGAAATGCAGTCAGAGGCTGGTGCTGCTGGTGCCGTTCACGGTTCGCTGCAGGCTGGTGCCCTTACTACTACCTTCACCGCATCTCAGGGCTTGCTCCTGATGATCCCTAACATGTACAAGATTGCCGGTGAGTTGATTCCTTGCGTATTCGACGTATCTGCCCGTACGCTGGCTTCACACTCTCTGTGTATCTTTGGCGACCACCAGGACGTAATGGCTTGCCGTCAGACCGGTTTTGCTATGTTCTGCTCAGGTTCAGTTCAGGAGGTTATGGACCTTACCGCTGTTCCTCACCTGGCTACCCTCGAGACTATGGTTCCATTCGTAAACTTCTTCGATGGTTTCCGTACCTCTCACGAGTATCACAAGATTGAGATGATGGACATGGAGGATATCCGTCCTCTGGTTAAGGAAGAGTACATCAAGCGTTTCCGCGATCGTGCTATGAGCCCTGAGCGCCCTGTAACACGCGGTACCGCCGAGAACCCTGAGACCTTCTTCACACACCGCGAGGCTAGCAATCCTTATTACGATGCAGTACCCGAGGTAGTAGAGAAGTACCTGGGCGAGATCTCTAAGATCACCGGCCGTGAGTATCACCTGTTCTCATACTACGGAGCCGAGGATGCCGATCGTATCATCATCCTGATGGGTTCGGCTACCGATGCAGCTCGCGAGGCTATCGACTACCTGAACGCAAACGGTCAGAAGGTTGGTATGATCTCTGTTCACCTGTATCGTCCATTCTCAGTTAAGCACCTGTTGGCTGCTGTTCCTAAGACAGTTAAGAAGATTGCCGTTCTGGATCGTACTAAGGAGCCAGGCGCTAACGGCGAGCCTCTGTACCTCGACGTGAAGGATGCCTTCTACGATGTTCAGGATCGTCCAGTTATCGTTGGCGGTCGCTACGGTCTTGGTAGCCGCGACACCACACCAGCTCAGATCATCAGCGTGTTCAACAACCTCGCTATGCCCGAGCCAAAGAACCACTTCACAGTTGGTATCGTAGACGATGTTACCTTCACCTCTCTGCCTGAGGTTGAGGAGATCGCCCTTGGTGGTGCTGGCATGTTCCAGGCTAAGTTCTACGGTCTGGGTGCCGATGGTACCGTAGGTGCTAACAAGAACTCAGTTAAGATTATTGGTGACAACACCGACAAGTACTGCCAGGCTTACTTCTCTTACGACTCTAAGAAGTCGGGAGGTTTCACCTGCTCTCACCTGCGTTTCGGTGATACACCTATCCGCTCTACCTACCTGGTAACTACACCTAACTTCGTAGCTTGCCACGTTCAGGCTTACCTGCACATGTACGATGTTACACGTGGTTTGCAGAAGAACGGTCAGTTCCTGCTGAACACCATCTTCGACGCCGACGAGCTCGAGAAGTTCATGCCTAACAAGGTAAAGCGTTACTTCGCACAGAACAACATTACTGTTTATACCATCAACGCTACTAAGATTGCTCAGGAGATTGGTCTGGGTAACCGTACCAACACTATCCTGCAGAGTGCCTTCTTCCGTATTACAGGCGTAATCCCCGTAGAGCTGGCTGTTGAGAAGATGAAGGCTGCTGCCTTGAAGTCTTACGGAGCTAAGGGTCAGGATGTTGTTGATAAGAACTATGCCGCTATCGATCGTGGTGGTGAGTATGTTCAGCTTACAGTTAAGCCTGAGTGGGCTAACCTGCCAGATGATGAGGTTAAGGCCGACGACGCTCCTGCATTCGTTAAGGAGCTGGTTCGTCCTATCAACGCTCAGGCCGGCGACCTGCTGAAGGTTTCTGACTTCGTTAAGCACAACACCGTCGACGGTTCTTGGGAGGTTGGTACAGCCGCTTACGAGAAGCGTGGTGTTGAGGCCTTCGTTCCTGTTTGGAACAAGGACAACTGTATCCAGTGTAACCAGTGTGCTTACATCTGTCCTCACGCTGCTATCCGTCCATTCGTTCTCGACGACGAGGAGCTGAAGGGCTTCGCAGCTGCTGCTGATACTCTCGAGATGAAGGCTCCTGCCGCTATGAAGGGCATGCACTTCCGCATCGAGACTTCAGTACTCGACTGTCTGGGTTGCGGTAACTGTGCAGACATCTGCCCAGGCAATCCTAAGACTGGTAAGGCTCTTACCATGGCTCCATTCAATCCTGATGCTGCCGATATGGTTCAGGAGGCTAAGAACTGGGAGTACCTGGTTAAGAACGTTAAGAGCAAGCAGAACCTGGTTGACATCAAGAGCAATGTTAAGAACTCACAGTTCGCTCAGCCTCTGTTCGAGTTCTCTGGCGCTTGCTCTGGTTGCGGTGAGACTCCATACGTTAAGCTGATTTCTCAGCTGTTCGGTGATCGCCAGATGATTGCCAACGCTACTGGATGTTCTTCAATCTACTCTGCTTCTATTCCTTCTACACCTTACACTAAGAACGAGAAGGGTCAGGGTCCTGTATTCAACAACTCTCTGTTCGAGGACTTCTGCGAGTTCGGTCTGGGTATGGCTCTTGGTAACAAGAAGATGAAGGAGCGCGTAGCTAAGCTGCTGCAGGAGATGATCGACGGCAACGCCAGCGACGAGTACAAGGCACTTGCTCAGGAGTGGATTGCTAATCAGGACGACGCTGAGAAGACTAAGGAGATTGCTCCAAAGCTTCGTGCTTGCATCGCCGAGAGCGCTGCTAAGGGCTGCCCAGTTTGCAAGGAGCTCCAGACTCTGGATCACTACCTGGTTAAGCGTTCACAGTGGATCATCGGTGGTGACGGTGCCTCTTACGACATCGGTTACGGCGGTCTCGACCACGTGATTGCTTCTGGCGAGGATGTTAACATCCTGGTACTCGATACCGAGGTTTACTCTAACACCGGTGGTCAGGCTTCTAAGGCAACTCCTCTTGGTGCTATCGCACAGTTCGCTGCTCAGGGTAAGCGCATCCGCAAGAAGGATCTGGGTATGATTGCTACCACTTACGGTTATGTATACGTAGCTCAGATTGCTATGGGCGCCGACCACGCACAGACCCTCAAGGCTATCCGCGAGGCTGAGGCTTGGCACGGACCTTCAATCATCATCGCCTACGCTCCATGTATCAACCACGGTCTGAAGGCCAAGGGCGGTATGGGTAAGAGCCAGGCCGAGGAGAAGAAGGCTGTTGAGTGCGGTTACTGGCACCTGTGGCGTTTCAACCCAGCTCTGGCTGAGGAAGGCAAGAACCCATTCTCTCTCGACTCTAAGGAGCCTAACTGGGAGAACTTCCACGACTTCCTGCTTGGCGAGGTTCGCTACCTGAGTGTTAAGAAGGCTTATCCTAACGAGGCCGAGGAGCTCTTCGCTGAGGCTCAGCGCATGGCTCAGCTCCGTTACAAGTCTTACATCCGTAAGAGCCAGGAGAATTGGGAGGACTAATTTTTCCTGAATAGTATATTAAGAGAGGTGGGGCTCAAAGAGTTCCACCTCTTTTCACAAAAACACTAAATGACAATGAAAGCAAAGCAACTAACTATCTTACTAATGTGGCTCACTACTGCATTCGGCGCGAGTGCAGCTACAACCGACGAGCAAACACTCATCAACGAGTGGAAGGACTCAGTACGTACCGTGTTTGCCGATGCCTACCGCAATAAGGTACTGGTAAACGACAGTCTTACAATGAAACTGCATTGGAGCATCTATGGCCCCAAGCCAGCCGATGGCTACGCCCTTTACATCTCGCTGCATGGCGGTGGCGGCGCCCCTGCCGAACTTAACGATCAGCAATGGGAAAACCAGAAGCGACTGTATCGCCCACAGGGTGCCGTTTATCTCAGTCCGCGAGCCATCACCAACACATGGGACCTTCATTTCCGTCCCGAGGACGACACGTTCTACCGTCAGATTATCATGATGATGCAGGCCTACTGCGATGTAAATCCCAACAAGGTTTACATCATGGGTTACTCGGCCGGTGGCGATGGCGTGTGGCGCCTTGGCCCCCGCATGGCCGACCATTGGGCAGCCGCCTCGATGATGGCTGGTCACCCAGGCGATGTATCGCTCCTGAATCTGCGTAACACCCCATTCATGATCTGGTGCGGGCAGCTTGATGATGCCTACGATCGTGTGTACCGCTGCCAGGACCGTATCGTAGAGATGGACTCGCTGCACGCAGCCGATCCCGAGGGCTACATCCACGAAGGACATATCGTTGAAGGCAAGGGCCATTGGATGGATCGTGTTGATACCGTGGCTGTTACGTGGATGGCCAAGTATCAGCGTAACCCCTACCCTAAGCGCGTGGTATGGCATCAGGCCGATGTGGTTACCCCATACTTCTACTGGCTCACAGCCCCCGTTAACGAGCTATCGCGCGAAAAGGAGGTACGCGCCCAAATAGATGGCAACACCATTACCATCACCCGTTGCGACTATTCGCAGCTCACACTCTCGCTGTGCCAGGAGATGGTAGATCTTAAAAAGCCCGTTACCGTTATGTATCAGGGCCGCAAGCTGTTCAAGGGCAAGGTAAAAACCCAGCCCGGCACCCTGCGCCGCACCCTTTACCAGCGTAACGATCCGGCTTACATGTTCCCCGCCCAGATTACGGTAAAAATCAAGTAGTAAGAGTTATAAGGCCATCGTTTTCCAGATGGCAAGAGTGTATCACACAATGTCTTCACCAAGTAGCTACGAGGTGGTGGAGCATGGTGGTGCTCTCGCCGCACGAGCCGGTGTGCTGGATGGCGATACCGCCAAAGGGCACCGGCTCTATCTGTGCGCTCAGATCTACCACATGGGGCAACGAGCTCTCTTGTGGCTTTGGCGTTGCTGTCTCCACATGAGCTGTCAACAGGCGTCCTTTTACAGCGAGACTGATGGTGCATCCGGTGCGATAGCAGGTGGCGCTGACGGCCTCGGATATCTGGCTGACCTTACCATTATGATAAGCCACAAGATAGAAATCTACCGCTTTGGCATGCTTGGTGGTGCGGATGATGCGCAGGCCATAGCCTGTAAGTGTATGGGTGTCGAACTTCAGGCACACGTCCATATACTGTCCGGTGGCAGAGCCGAAGCCCTGTCCTGCCGTCTTCGTGGGGTCCACCTGTAGCGTCAGCGTCATGTCACGATAGCTGCCCTGGGCTGGTGTGTACATCAGTCGGGCACCACGCTGGGCCTGCAGCAAACCACGGCCCACAGCGCCGTTGAATACTTCGCCATACTCCCACATCGGTTTCTTGGGGTCGAAGGTCCATGGATATTCGGCTGTGTCGGCAGGCTTATAGCCGTCAGCCTGCCAGGCATCGGGCACCAAACCCTTGCTGGTATTGCAACAGATATCGCTAAAATCAGTCTCCAGACGGTATGGCTGATTGATGTCTTTCGCACGAATCTGCCTGCTCACCACCTGCGTCAGTTCTCCTTTCACACTCCTGTCGCTCGCCGGACGCAAGCTCACTATCAGTCGGCGACCTACGTCGCTGGGGCGCAGCTTGTAGGCATACTGCGGACCATCATTACTATCGGCCAGAAAGGCCTCCTGCTGGCAGTCGTCGCTATCCAGTCGGCCCCATACGATGCGCGACTGGTCTTTGCGTCCCTGCAGGTCGAGCTGGTAGTCAATCCGGGCCACGCCATCCTTGATTTTTACGACAGGTTCTTTCAAGAAATTTGGTGCTGCCGACAAGGGCGGCTGTATCGTCAACTGACACACGGCTACTGCACCTACGTTTCTGCTATCTACGGCATAGGCCGTCACAGGGAAGCAGACTGGCTCGCCGATGAGATCGCAGGCTACCGACACCACGACCGAGTCGCCTGTGGCTGTGTCGAGTGCTGCTATCTGATTGTAGGGTGCAGGTATCTGCCACACCACCTTCCGACCTTCCGACCGCACGTGGAGTCTGAGCGGCTGGCCTCCCACCTGCATCTCAGCTTCGTGTCGGCTGATGGCGAGATATGGTGGCTCGTCGGGCTGCACGGCCAGCGCGTCGATCACGATGGTGTTCTCCCGTTGTCGGCTGCCTATGATGTAAGGTTTGCCGTTGAATGTAAAGTTTTTCTGATAGCAACGCAGCCACTTCTGCGGATAGGCTGTCCAACCGATATAGATGCTGTCTGAGGGCGCATGGTAGCGACAGTCGATGAGCGTCAACGGCCCACCCTGCTTGCAGAAATACATCTCGCGGTTATTGGTCATCACGTTGAAGTCGCAGTCCACAAACATCGCTCCCCGTCCAAAGGTGCTCCAGAAGGGCTTCTGGCCGTAGAGGTCTATCGTGCAATGGCGATAGACGGCGGTCCCGTTCATCGCGTCGTCGGTACATTCGAAGTGGCAGTTCTCGTAGTAGGAATGCTCGGCGCCATTGAGCGGGTTCAGGTTCAGCCGGCTGATAAAGCGCACGTTGCGTGCTGTGAGCGAGCGTCCGTGCACGTAGCCTACGTGAGCCTGCGTGATGGCGTCGCTCCGCTTCTTCCGCGAGAGTGCGGGATTTTGATGATAGTCCAGATCCACGTTGCAGAAGTTGCCCAGCGTCAGGTTCTCCACCACCAGCGAGTCGCTCCAGATGTCGAGCATCGTGAAGTTGCCGATGGCCCCTTGCGTCTGTCCGCGTTGGGCCGCCAGCACGGTATTCTGCGCCTGAGGGTCGAGTCCGATGATGCGCAGATTCCTACATCTGACGACGCATCCGAAAGGCTCTCGTCCGTCCTTCCCCACTTTGATTTCAGGATCGTCAGGATCGTCCACCCAGTACACCCCCGGCGCCACATACAGCACACAACTATCTCCCAGATGCTTCACCGCCTCCTGGAAGTCGTTAAACACAAACGCTTGATTATCAGCCGATTCAGCATCCGCATCCAGCAGCAGATGATGTTCATCCAACTGCAGTCTCCATACAGTCTGCGCCTCAACCGTCGCTACTGCCAGCAATAGCATCACAAGCAAATGCCAGCGGGTATAGTTATTACTAATCACTCTCATATCGCTTGCAAAAATACGAAATAAGATACTAAGCAGCAAACGTTTCCCCGATTATTTTCTCACAAAAGCACCACCCAGACGAAAAGAAACGGAAGCCGCTGACTTCCGTTTCTCTATTCTCATCTTTGGGGAACTGGCACCCATACCCAGGTGCCTGTCCCCATGACTACAGCGTTTTGCGTAATTCTCACATTCACGATTTATCTGGAGTAGCCGAAGAGCAGCTTGAAGCACTTGTTGATGCGGGCTGCCTGGAAGTCGTAGCTCTGGGTGTGGCCCTTCGTCTTCGGGCTGAGGTTCTTCTTCGCATAAATGCGGTCGATGACTTCCAGCACTTTTGCTTTATCTTTGCTGATTTCCAGGTATTGGTAGTCAGGCAGATAGATGCGGCTCAGAATAATCGGTTGGTCAAGGGATTTCAGCTTCACCTGAACGGTCACGTTGATTTCGACGGCAGGGAAGTAGCAGGGGGCGTCAAAGCATATCGATGGTATATTAACACCATGATCACTATCAACAAAATGCCTTCCGTTTGCACATGTTATTTGAGGCTCTATGATAAAATCTGTTGTCCCACACCCGAAGAAATGAAGTTCCTGTTCAACTTCGATGTTTGCTTTGAAGTCTGTTTTTACTGAGTCGAACTGTACAGGGTATGACATACCCTCAATGGTTTGTCCGTCGAAGTCGCCTGCTCCCACAAAATTAAAGACATAGTTGTTAACATCCTCTCCATAGTAAATAGAAAATTCAAAATGGTCTCTATCTTGTGTCTTGTATGTTATATCTGCCATAGCTTTTAAGCCAATAGCCTGACGGAAGGGGTCGGTTCCCTTCCAACTCATTTCTTTGCGTGCGCCTGCTATGGCATCCACCTGCATCCATTCAATCTCGTCCTCGGGGAACACATTAGGGTTCAATTCCACCTCTATACTGCTGGGGTCGAAAAACTGCCAGTTACCAGCAAAGATTTTCTGGAGAACATCTTCCGTCCAATAAAACACACCGTTTTGGCTGTTGACAACATACACCATCGGGGTTTTCTTGATATTCCACACACCCTGGCCGAGGAGGGAGTTCTTGGTTTCGAAGTCCTTGAGGTAGAACGTAGGCGAAGCGACGCCCACAGTGGGCTGTGAGCCCTGGATGACACCGTCGGTATTGATGGTTCCGTTCATCATCATATTGATGGTACCCTCAAAAGTGCCGTCGAAAGTGCCGCTCGTTGCACCACCACTTGCCTTGGTCTTGCCCGAGGCGAGGCTGGCACCGTTCTTGGCGAGATCGACACCACCCTTGATAGCACCAACGGCATTGCCCGAATAGATGTCCTTGACTGTATTCGTAATCTTGGTGCCCAGCTTTACGAGGTCGCCAACACGACCGAAGAGACCCTTCGACGAGCTGGCGATAAGAGGCGTTTTTGTTTGTCCCTCGAAGGAACCCTTCATCTCACCGTCGATATTGGCCATCATGGTGCTGTAAAGCGAGGTGTGTGTGGTGTTCCACGAGCGCATCTGCAACTTGATGTTGTCGTCGTTGCTGATGGCCTCGGAGCGAGTGAGCGACAGGTCCACGTCGAATGCCCACCAGCCTGCGTTGGGCACTATCAGGCCATCGTTGCTCCTATAGTCAACCCAGGGGGTGATATAGTCCATAAAGGTGCCCTGCCCCGTCTGGTTGATGGCAGCCTTGTTACTGAAGGTGCGGTCATTAGGCACGCCGTAAGGGATGGTGGTGTGTGTGGCGAGGTTGTCGGTCATCGACACCTGCCATACATGGTCGTTGCCCGTATTGGTGCCCTGCGGCATATAATAGAAGAAACGCAGGATGCCAGTATATTTGTTATAGAGGGCGAAGAAGTTGTTGTTCACGGTGACACGACTGCCGCATCGGTTGAGCACCCACTCCCAACCCATCTCAGGCGTGATGTCGTCGCAGAAGCCATCGGGCAGATTGGTCAGCTTGTCGCCCTTGTACCAAGGCAGGTTCACCGTTGTGTAGCCCGTGCGGCCTTTCTCGTCGGTGACGTCGGCACCCACACCGTCGTAGATGTAGATGGCCTCCGTCTGTCGCCAGTTCTCGGTAGTGATGTCCTTGTCGTTGATGTTATAGTTGTCGGCGGAAGCGCCGAAGCCCAACTGCTGCATCCACTCCTGGAACATGGCGTCCTCCCCGGTCGTGATGGGATGGAGGTCTATAATTCTGTCTTCGTACTTCGTCTGCAGACAGGTGCCGTTGTAGTTGAACGTCCATTCCATCTGCGAAGTGGGCAGATAGTTGGCAGTCAGCTCCACATCGACGTTGTTTCCCGTCACGCCGTATTTGCAGTTGGCGTAATAGGGATGTTCCTTACCATCTTTACCTACCGGCTGAATGGCGCGGTTCTGCTTATCCACCAGGATGAGTGACCAGAAGCCCTCGCCGTCGGCATCGAACGTACCGCAGAGCACCACCTTGGCGCATTCCACGGCATTCTCGCCCGTGCCAAGGGTTACCTGTTTAGGAGTTTCTGCATACCACTTGCCTACAATCTTACCGCCGAGAGGGGTCTGGGCGGCGGGATTGTCGTAGTTGCCTAAGCAGGAGCTGAGTGCTACTGCTGTTGTTCCGCACAGTATCACTGTGGTGAGGAACCAAAGGATTCTTTTTCTCATGCAAAAATAGTTTTTCTTCATACTCCAATAGTTTTAATTACTGTTGCAAAGATACAAATAGTTTTTGGATTTACAAGCACGAAATGGATAAAAACAAAGAAAAAAGCAAAAAACATATCCAGAAAAATGTCCTGCTCCATGTTACTTATAGTACCCTACTCTAACATCATGCCTTGGTGTGGCGATGGGATTCCATGAGATGTGTAGCCAGCCGTTGCCAGTAAGGAGCTGGTCGGTTTGGTTTTGCGCCTTCAGGAATTCTATAAGCCGTTGGAACTGTCGTGCGTCCTTAGGGCGGATATCCGCAGCCTGACCAAGTAGGTGCTGCGAGTTATTAACGCCACCAACCAAAGCGTTCACCCGACTACAGCGAAACCCGGAGTTGATGATGATGGGCCCAACCACCTTACGGGCAGGCTCCAATAGCATGTGGCAACCATAAGTCAAGTTAACCACCGCCTGCATGGTAGGGATGTTATCCGCATATTTCTGCAGATTAATAAACTCGCCCAGCATAAAATGGGCCGATAATCGAACGTCATTTAAATTTTCTTTCATTGTAATACTTCGTTAATGATTAATACATCACGAAGATACACAATCCAATCCGGGCAAGTTGTCGTTACCTGCCGTTTAATCTCGATAGCATTACTTAATGGAGAATTATTTCGTCCCTATCTGCCGCATATTCTAAAATATCGACCAATTTCTCCGGTTTTATGGTTTGCTATGCTCTCTCATAAATCAGTTTTTTATCACGGTTTACGCTTTCCACAGCCCATGGACGAAGTGTGCCTTCTTCCACAAGATCAACCTCGCATTTCAACAAATCTTCGAGATCCACCTTCATACCTGCAATTTTCATCAGACCAATAGGACGACTTCTGTCATACTGAACGAGGATATCGACATCGCTCCATGGTCTCTGCTCATTACGCGAATATGAGCCAAAAATCCAGGCCTTCACGACAGGTTGTGTCTTGAAGTACTCGGCAATTTGCTGGCTCATCATCTGGGTACTCATAAGCGTTAAAATTAGAATTACGCTGCAAATATACATTATTTTTATGATATTATCCATATTTCATCCGAAAAGTTTATGATAATTGACATTTTCGCCACCTTATTCATTATGATAACAGCTGACTAACCCTGCCAAGCCTTTACTCATTAAAACGTGCAATTTTAAACCGGAAAATAAGGAAACTGTGCACCAAATGGAAAGTTATGCTAGAAAACAAGAAAATATGTAATCAAATCTCAAATTTGCAGACGATTCTTGCTTTTGTTTAACGTATTTTTGCTACCTTTGCCACTCAAATTCTAAAAAACTATAAGTAATGGACAAAAGAAATTCGCTTTACGCAATTTACAAATTCGATTTTCATAAATCGCCACAGCAATCAATACAAACCGCCGCTGATGGTATAGATGGTGCTAAATACGTTAAATTTGCTCAAACCTGCTTTGCAAGTCTGTTTGACAAAAACAGTATCGACAAACTTGCCAAAAAGAATAAAAAGGGCGAAATAATAACATTGCTCCCCAATGATGTATTGGCAAAAGCAGACGACATCTTTCTTTGGAGAGTGAACAACAGCCAGTTTAAGGACTGGTGGAAACGCAGCGGAAAGGACCCAAAGGGTTTCGACACCTATGAAAAGGATGAAATAGAGTCAAACCCCTATTGCTACGTTCTGATAGACAATCGCCCTGGCGTAGGCCTGATGGCCATAGAGAAATCGTCGGCCTGGGGAAGCAATCCTGATCAGCTGCGCGATGTGATATTAGAGAACTTCAACCGCATGATGGGCGAACTGTTCGACCTCGAAATGCGCATCGAAGCCCGAATGAACCCGAAGGATATTTGGGAATTCATGCACGAGCGCATTTACGAGCACAACGACTACGTGCGCAAGGTTTCGTTCTCGTTTCAGAACCCCAAGAAAATCAACAAGTCAAAGGGCATGGAGATAAATTCTGCACACCTGAAAGCGATGCTAAAAACGGTTGAGATTTCAGACGCCTTGAAAGGATTCTTCACAATGGAATTTGATAAGAACTCAAATGGCAAAATTTCACAGGCAAACAAAGACATGGCTGAAATGGTAAAACTCTGTAGCGAAAACGGTTATGATATCAGCATCACCTTTAAGGAGTTCAAAACCTACCGCATAAACGACTACGTAAGGGCATATTACCCATTGACTTTCGAAGTTTTACATAACTTTAGTATTGGTACTCGCGACTTTGACAACATGACAGGACTTGAAACATGGTTTAACTTAATTAATGAACAAACTAAAAACTACCTAAATGAATCAGAGGTTCCAACCCGCAGAAATAAAGCTCGTAAGTGAGAAGTATGCCGAGAACGAGCTTTACAAGGCTATTTGTCAGATTGGTCGAAAACTGGAGGCCGAACTGACAGAATTTGGTTTGTGTCCAGAAGAGTGTATTGTTGAAACACTCGAGCTACTTAATATCATCGCCAACAAGGGTGACGCTATATCAACAGAAATTGAGGACATATGGCTACAAAAGCACAATGAGTACAAGCGTTTCGACCGTCATGTAAGCGAGAACGAAATACGAAAGGCTGTGGGCATTGTCTTTGGTTTTGCCATCTTGGCGCTTGGTACAAGCAGTCATAGTTTCTACAAATTCACACTTACCCAACAGCTTATGCAAAATATAGCCAACCATTCTTTTGAGGAGTGGCCCCTGATGCTCGACAAGATATTCTCCATCTCCCTACCCGACGGTTGGTATGACACCTTTATCAATGAGGAACCGGAAAAAGATAATGGCTGTAATCGGGAAGAATCTGGTACAAAAGTTACGAAGTTTACGGATTTTATAATAAACAATGCTGAGACTGACAAAGTGATAAGTATCATAAGAAAGAATATCACTCCCAGCAGACCGAAGCAAACAGCATTAGTAATTATTGGGGGCATCGAAGCAGGAAAAATCCAACAAGATGTATCGGCACCAAGTATTGAAAAAGAATTTGGTGTGAAAGGAAACTCCATAAAACCATACCTTACTAAATACAGAGGGTATAAAATTGGGCTGAACAATTACTTTTCCGAAGATGAACTAAAACCTTTCAAAGTGCTTTATTGCGAGAAATAATCATTTAAAGGTTCCAAACTTTATAGCGATAAATAGCGATGAATATACGGCTATTTATCGCTATTCAATTATTTTGTTCCATTTCCACACACATCGTATCTTTGCAGCAGAAATTTCTAATCGGAGTTTTTGCTGCATTCTTTTTTAGATGTCAGTCGGCAGAAAAAAACTGGGCACGGCTCCGAGCGCGAGATGAAGTACTGCCTATCTATATCATCGCGTAAGTGCAAGAGGGCAATTTTAAATTTCATATTAAGACATGAATAAAAATTGCAACACGCATTTTAGCGTGGATTTGAAAACCTTGCTGCGCAAGGATCGCCTGGCAAAAGTGGGTAAGAATTATCTGGGTGTGCTGCGTCGCGATGTAGAGAGCGATGAGTTTCGTTACGACGAACACTTTACGTTTGTTGAGACGATTCCATCAACTACCATTAAGCGTAATCCCAAAGTGTACGAGGGTAAGCACATTACAATTACACGTAAGGATGATGGCACGTACCGCCCCAACTTTAAGCCTATGCATATCGGCGGCAGTCTTACCTTGGCGAGATATGTATACGAGGTGTACATCGAACTTTGCGAGGGATTGAGTGGCCTTATAGAGGAAGGCTAACCCTAACAGAAAACAGGCAACGAGCGTGACGGTTACAGTTGTGACAATTAGAAATGCGAGGTTACAACACGCCTTATAATACTATATAACTTATTGATATATAAGTAGTTATATATAATATTAGACAGAAATGATACCCCCAAAATCAATCTGTCACAATTGTAACTGTAACGTTTGCGCCCATTTTAATTCATCTAAAAAGCTGATATTCAATGAAATACGAAATTAGTAAAGCGACTGCGCCCGCTATGCCGAACCTCGGCAAAGGCACAGAATGTATAAAATTACTGCTCTCGCAGGCCTCAAAAGTGATGCACGAACCCTTTGTTCCGATGTTCTTTCCCGTACTTGGCGCACACATGAGCGGCACAGAATTTATGTATCCCGATAACAGTTGGAAGGAACCAACGGGCATGATGGCCAATCTGGTGGCCAAAAGTGGCGATAACAAGGGGCAATTCTCTAATCTAGTAGAGGCCATTTGCCGTGATTTCCGCCAGCACGACAAAGCTGAGAACGATAGACTATTGGAGTGGTCGAAGCAAAAACAGTCGAGGGGCAACAATAAGGATAAACCCGATCGCCCTGAGGAGGGTATCTGGTTTACACCTAACGACACCACCAACCCGGCATTCCTGCTGAATGCCATGGCCCTGGAGGCTCACGGTGGTCGTACGCAGTATATCAACATACCCGAGGTGGAGATGGCCGACAAGCTATGCGGCGGCCACAAGCAGGTTAGTCAGATGCTACGTAACATCTACGACCGAGCCCGTGCAGGTGCTCTCCGCGCCACGGCCGAGGGTGTAACAGGCAACCCTATCCTACGTGCCTGCATGACGATATCAAGCAATCCATATAGCACGCGCAAATTCTATAAGTACGAGCTGTTTAACGGAACCTTCGGGCGCGTAGTGTTCAGTTACAAGCCACGGGGCACCCGCGAGGGTCGCATTCCCCGACAGGGTAAGTATCCCGACGAGTTCTACCAAAAACTGGATGAGTATCTGGTACGACTCGACATCTGCAAGGGGCGCTTCATCATCCGTCAGCTGAACAAACTGATTGACCGATTGGCTGAGGATATGGCTACGCTGGCCGACCTGACCGACGACGACTTGCTGTTCGAACTGTCGCACCGCTCGTTGGTGTCGGCCTGGAAGGCGGGCTGCATTCTTTGGGTGCTGAATAACCAGACGTGGACCAAGGCCATGGGCGAACTGGTAGAGTGGCTGGTGTACCATGATCTATGGAGCAAGCTGCAGATATTTGCCGACATGCTAAAGGAGAGCGACTATGGTGCTTCTGAGGCTTCGAAGACCGGCCCGAAGAACATGCTCGACGACCTGCCCGATACGTTTAACCTGGCACAACTGGAGGCTCTACGCGTAAGTATGGAAAAGCCCCTAGAGGGTACTAAAGCCCAGCTACGCCAATGGCTGCATCGCAAGTTCATAGAGTATAGCGCCCAAACAGGACTATACACCAAGACGGAGTTGTACTTGCAAATTGCAAAAATGAGAGAATGTAAAAATAAAAAAATGTAATTATGGATAAGATACAACTGCAAAAGCTCCGCGACCTGCCTATTGAGGGGGTCGCCGAGCGACTTGGACTACGTGTTAAGCACCACAAGAGTCTTTGTCCCTTTCATGCCGACAGTCACCCCAGTATGTCGTATCGCGTTAAAACCAACACCTGCCGATGCTTTGTGTGTATGTCGCAATCGATAGGTCCCATCGATCTGGTGATGCGCCATCTGAACATGGAGTTCAAGGATGCCTGCCGATGGTTGGCCGATGAGCACAACATCATTCTTGATGAGTGGCAGCCCGACCCAACCGACGTGGCGCCACAGCCCTTTGATGCCAGCCGCTACGAGCCATTCTTTGAGCACCCGTGGCTGAACGAGGCTGCCCGTAAGTTTCTGTTCCACGAGCGAATGATTGATCCCCGCGTGGTGTGGTGGTGCCGGTTAACCTCGTGGACCGACCGCAAGGGTGTGCCCTGGCTGCAGATACCTTATTATAATAAAGAGGGCCAGCTGGTGGGCGTGCAGAACCGCAATCTGGTGAAGGGTGCCCTACCCCGTTTCCGATTCCCGCCAGGCGCCGAGTGCGGCATTTACAACCTGCCCGTGCTCAACCTGCTGAAACCCGGCGAACAGCTGTTTATTACCGAGGGTGCATCCGACTGCTGGGCCATGCTATCGGCTGGTCATAAAGCCATCGCCATCCCCTCGGCCACCCTGCTCACCAAGAAGGATAAAGAACTGCTATCGCAGCTTTCATCTACGATATCGTTCCACATGTATCCCGATCAGGATGAGCCAGGCGAGCGATTGTTCCTACAGTTGCAGCAGGTGTTACCCAATCTGCAGCACCATCAGCTGCCCAAAGGGTGTAAGGACTTTAGTGAGTTTTTTACATTAAGGATTAAAGATTAAACATTATGGATACATTTACCATTAGGGCTTATACAAAGAAGGAGCTGGCCTTGATGTATTTTCCTGAGAGCATGCCACGCACAGCCGTTAACCACCTGATGGCATGGATTACCCGCTGCACCCAGCTGTCGGCACAGCTGCAAGCCACCGGCTACCAGCCCACCTGCAAGGCGTTTACCCCACGGCAGGTAAAAGCTATTGTTGAACACTTAGGCGAGCCCTAAAAAAATGCAGAAAAAAAGTTCGCCTATCGCACGGCATCGCCAGCCATCGCCCAAACGGTGGCGGCGAATGTTGTACCTTTGTAACGTCGAAACAAAGGAGAAAATTAGCGCGCTAGTTAGAGAAAAAAATCTCCCTAGTTAGGCAACAAAAATTTAATGTTTAACCCTTTAAAACGTATTTTTATTATGGCACTTAAAGTAAAAGCAACCGAACAGCTGATTAAGATTGGCACTTACGCCGGCACCTACCGCTACGTGATGCTGCCCGAGCTGTACACCGCCCTGACTCAGGACAAAGTTATCCGCGAGGCTGCCCTTCGCAGCGGAGTAAGCCGAGGCGTGATGCAGGCCTGCTGGGATGCAGCTGGCGAAGTAATTAAGGCATGGGCCACCGAGGGCCACAGCGTGGCGCTGCCCGGACTGGGTACGATGCGATTCGGCCTGCGCGCCAAGAGCGTCGACGATGTGAACAAGGTAAAGGCCGGACTGATCTCGAGTCGCCGCATCATCTTCACCCCCGACGTGGATCTGAAGGAGGAGCTCTCGAAGACGGCTGTGCAGATTACCTGCTACGACCGCGACGGCAAGGAGGTGAAGCGAGTAACCAGTAGCGACAGCGGCGATGTGGAGGATCCCGACAACCCACAGACTGGCAATGGCGGCACCAACACCGGTGGTAACACAGGTGGCAATACCGGAGGCAACACCGGAGGCGGTAATCAGCCAGGTAGTGGCGGCAGCGACATGAACTAGGCAAGAAAGGAGGTGAATAATGAGTAAGAAAGAAACCATTAAGTTCATCGTACAGATGATTGCCAGCATCGCTACAGCGATAGTAACAGCACTGGGTGCTACCAGCTGCATGGATTTCTAAGATAAAACAAAGAGAATGCCTGTTAATTAAGTTTAATGGGCATTCTTTTTTCTTCTTTGCTTACAAAACAC
>NZ_JHXD01000027.1 GCF_000687715.1 Xylanibacter ruminicola Ga6B6 | reverse complement strand
GGAAGAGCTGGCCAACACCGCTATCCAGATTACCTGTATCGACCGCAACGGCAAGGAGGTGAAGCGTGTAACCAGTGGCGACAGCGGTGAGGTGGAGGACAATGAGAACACCCAGCCATCAACCGGTGGCAACACCGGTGGCAACGGCAGCAATACCGGCGGTAACACAGGTGGTAACACCGGAGGCGGCAATCAGCCCAGCAACCCAGGTAGTGGCGGCTCAGACATGAACTAACGAAAGGAGGTGAGTTATGAGTAAGAAAGAAACCCTGAAGTTCATCATCCAGATGATTGCGAGCATCGCAACAGCGATTGTAACGGCCCTGGGAGCTACATCGTGCATGGGCGCCATGTAAAAAAAACACGCAAAACAGCATGTATAAAAAGAAATCAGCCGGGGAGCGGGATGCTCCTCGGCTGATTGGGTTTATATACTTGATCGTAGATTAGCGTGACTCTTCCTCGGCCTTCTTGGTCTCAGGAGCGTCAGCACCATAGTAGTTGTAGTATGCGTTGTAGCGGTTGTAACCCCACTTAGCCTGCAGCATGTCGGGGTCGAGCTCCTTAGCCTTGTCGAACAGCTCGATAGCCTTCTTGTAAAGCTCCTTCTTCTTAGCAGGATCCTCTACGTTCTGAGCCTGTACGCTGTAACCAGTACCTGCGTAGGTAGCGATGATAGCGTTGTCGGGCTTAACCTCGAATGCCTTCTGAAGGTAAGGAACAGCCTCCTCGGCCTTGTTAGCCTGGAGCAGAGCAAGTCCCTTATCGGCGAGGGCTACAAAGTTGTTAGGATTAGCGGCGAGAGCCTCGTCGAGGATTTTGTTAGCATCCTCGGTCTGACCAAGACCCAGCAGGGTATTGTACAGCTTCTCCATTACACCATCAACCTTGTGCTCGGCATAGATGTCCTTCAGGCTGGCAGCATACTTAACTGAGTCGTCCTTAGTCTTCAGACCGTCGCCAAGAATCTCGAGCTTGAGGTTAAGAGCGTTCTCGTACTCCTCGGGATCCTTCATAGCTACATCGGCCAACTCGAGGGCCTTAGCCATATCCTTGTCCTGATAAGCGAAGATTGAAGCGAAACGGGCTACCTGTCCGAAGAAAGGCTTCTGCTGCTCGCGGTCGCAATCCTTGAACATAGGAGCAGCGTCGCTCTCGGTGAACAGCTGCCAGTACTTACGAGCTGAAGCGTTGTCCTTAGCGCTGAGTGCATCCTGACCAGCGTTAACGAGGGTGTTACGTGGAGCAGTCCACAGGCGCTGAGCATTCTTAGCAGCAAACTTAGGTGCTACCTTACCCTTCTCGTTAGGCATCTGGTCGAACTTGTCGCACTCGATACCTGCAACGATAGCGGCATAGGCCATCTCGTTCATCAGTTTCATATCAACGGGTTTCTCTTCCTTACCCATCTGCTTGTTTACCTGATTCTCGGTCTGGATAGCGCTCTGAGCATTAAAGTCGTTCAGGGCAAGGTCAACAAGCTTGTTGTAGGCCTTTGCCTTCTCGGCATCGTTAGCCAGAGAACCAAGGCTGCTCTTGATGAGAGTCTCAGCTTCTGCATAAGTCTTTGCCTTGAGGATAGCCTTCAAAGCGTCACTGTCGCCGGCAAATGCGGTAGAGCTAGCTACCAGCACACATGCCATCATGATTAATTTTTTCATAAGCTTTTAAAATTGGTTGAACTTATTGTTACTTAAAATTTATTTTTTGACGTTTACTTGAGCGGATAGTTTAATCCTTATTCTCGGTCTCGGGGGCCTCAGCAGCCTGAGCAGCCTCAGCATCAATCTCAGCCTCCTCGATATCCTCGTCCTCGGCCTGCGAATGCATCACCTTACATACCGAAGCAATGCTATCGTTCTTCTTGGTGAGGTTGATGAGACGAACACCCTGTGTGGCACGGCCCATGACACGAACATCGGCCACCTTCAGACGGATCAGCACACCACTCTTATTAATAATCATCAGGTCGTTCTCGTCGGTTACCACCTTGATGGCTACCAGACGACCGGTCTTCTCTGTGATTGAAAGAGTCTTAACACCCTTGGCACCACGTGAGGTCTTGCGATAATCCTCAACCTCGGAACGCTTACCATAACCGTTCTCTGAAACAACCATGATGGTCTCGGTGTTAGGATCGTTTACGCAAACCATACCTACAACCTCGTCGTCGCCACCATCGAGACGCATACCGATTACACCGGTAGATACACGACCCATGGTACGAACATCGTTCTCGTCGAAACGTACAGCACGACCATTGCGGTTAGCCAGCAACAGCTCGTTGTGACCGTTGGTGAGGCGTACGCCTACTACCTGGTCGCCCTCGTTGATGTTGATAGCAATCACACCGTTGGCACGTGGACGTGAGTAAGCCTCGAGACAAGTCTTCTTGATGATACCCTGCTTGGTAGCGAATACTACGTAGTGTGAGTTGAGGAACTCGGTATCGTTGAAGTTCTTGATACGCAGAACGGCGTTGATGGCATCATCGGGCTCGATATTCAGCATATTCTGGATAGCGCGACCCTTTGAGTTCTTATCACCCTCAGGAATCTCGTAACACTTCTGCCAGTAGCAACGACCCTTCTGGGTGAAGAACAGCAGTGTGTTGTGCATGGTGGCAGGATAGATATACTCGGTGAAGTCGTTGTCGCGATGACGGGCAGCCTTTGAACCCATACCGCCACGACCCTGCTCGTGGAACTCTGACAGTGGAGTACGCTTGATGTAACCCATATGCGAAATGGTGATAACCACTGGATCGTCGGGATAGAAGTCCTCGGCATTGAACTCGTGGTCGAATGGGATAATCTCGGTACGACGCTCGTCGCCATACTTCTCCTTCACCTCCTGCAGGTCGGCCTTCATCACCTCCTTACAACGCTCGGGGTTATCCAGGATCTCCTGCAACTCGGCGATGAGCTTCTGCAAATCGTCGAACTCCTGATGGAGCTGATCAACACGCAGACCAGTGAGCTGAGCCAGACGCATATCAACGATGGCCTTACTCTGCAGCTCGTCCAACTCGAAGCGGGCCTCCAAGTTACGCTGAGCGTCGGTAGGAGTCTTGCTGTTACGGATAATGCGAACTACCTCGTCGATATTGTTAACGGCGATAATCAAACCCTCGAGGATGTGGGCACGCTCCTGAGCCTTACGCAGATCGTACTTGGTACGACGGATGGTTACATCGTGACGGTGCTCAACGAAGTATTTGACACACTCCTTGAGTGTAAGCAGGCGTGGGCGACCCTTTACCAGGGCGATGTTATTAACTGAGAATGAGCTCTGAAGGGCTGTCATCTTAAACAGCTTGTTGAGCAATACGTTGGCGTTGGCATCGCGCTTGCAATCCACAACGATACGCATACCCTGACGGCCCGACTCATCGTTTACATTAGCTACACCCTCGATCTTGTGCTGGTTAGCCAGGTCGGCGATATAAGCTACCAGGTCGGCCTTGTTTACACCATAAGGAATCTCAGTTACCACAATCTTATCGTGTGTGTCGCCGCTCTCAATCTCGGCCTTGGCACGCATCACGATACGACCACGACCAGTCTCGTAAGCATCCTTCACACCCTGCAGGCCATAGATGTAAGCACCTGTTGGAAAATCGGGTCCTGGGATGTACTGCATCAGGCCCTCGGTGTCGATATCAGGATTGTCGATATAAGCGCAGCAGCCATCGATCACCTCGCCCAGATTGTGGGTAGGCATATTGGTAGCCATACCTACTGCGATACCGTTACCACCGTTAACCAGCAGGTTAGGAATCTTGGTAGGCATCACGGTTGGCTCCTCGAGCGAGTCGTCAAAGTTAGGCGCCATGTCAACGGTCTCCTTATCCAGGTCGTCCATGATGTGCTCACCCATCTTTGAGAGGCGGCACTCGGTGTAACGCATGGCAGCAGGTGAGTCGCCATCTACCGAACCGAAGTTACCCTGACCGTCGACCAGTGTGTAACGCATGTTCCAATCCTGGGCCATACGCACCAGGGCACCGTATACTGAAGAGTCGCCGTGTGGGTGGTACTTACCAAGCACCTCACCTACAACGCGGGCACACTTCTTATAAGGCTGTGTAGATACATTGTTGATGTTCATCATACCATAGAGGATACGGCGATGAACGGGCTTAAAGCCATCGCGAACATCGGGAAGGGCACGGGCCACGATTACTGACATAGAGTAATCGATATAGCTCGATTTCATCTCTTCTTCGATGTTGATCTTAATAATTCTGTCGTTGTCGAATGTTTGATCCATCTTTTTTATTTGACTATTTAACTATATACTTTTTTATCAATTTTGCGTTTAAGGGCATTTTTAAGCCCTCTGACGCGTTTTTAACCGTGCAAAGGTAGTAAATTATTTGCGACCCACCAAACCTTTTAAGCTATTTTATGGTAAAAATTTAGCTTTTTATGGCACGATGTTTGCAAGATTTGTTGTATCTTTGCAAAAGATATATAATAATAGGTATATTAATAACAATTAGAAACAAACATAGATGACGACACAATTTTCGCCAAAACTATCAGAAATACTGGCTTTCTCGCGTGAAGAGGCAGCCCGACTGGCTAGCCGATCGGTAGGTCCCGAACACCTGCTGCTAGGCATTCTGCGCAGTAACGAGGGTCCGGTCATCGACCTGTTTAACAGGCTGAACCTGAATATGCAGGCGGTTAAGACTGAACTGGAAATGCGCGTAAGGGAGGACGAGATTGGTCAGCCCATACACACTACCGACCTGGTGCTGAACGAGAAGGCCAGCAACGTACTGCGACTGGCTGTACTGGAAGCACGCATTCAGAGAGCCAATAAGATAGACGAACAACACCTGCTGCTGGCCATACTGCACGACTTGGCTAACAACGGGGCAAAACAAGTATTAGAAATGAACGATGTGACATACGACGACGCTGCAGCCATACTGTTTGCGCCGAAGAACACAAACGTAAGTAATAACGTGAGCAACGGCATAGGACTGCCCGACGAGGAGGAAGAGGAGTTTGAGATGAATGGCGACAAGGGCATTCCGGTGAGCAAGATTAATAACACCGCCCAGAAGAAGCCTGCCTCGAAGACACCTGTGCTTGATAGCTTTGGTACCGACCTGACAAAGGCCGCTGCTGATGGTAAGTTGGACCCCTGCGTAGGCCGCGAGCGCGAGATACAGCGTATTGTAGAGATTCTGGGTCGCCGCAAAAAGAACAACCCCATACTGATTGGCGAGCCTGGTGTAGGTAAGAGCGCCATTGTAGAGGGACTGGCCCAGATGATTGAGGCTCACCACTGCAGTCCGATGCTGTTTGGTAAACGTATCTTTACGCTGGATATGACAGGCGTTGTGGCAGGCACCAAGTATCGCGGACAGTTTGAGGAGCGCCTGAAAGCCCTGATGAAGGAGCTGGAGGCTAACCCCGACGTGATTGTATTTATCGACGAGATACACACCATTATCGGTGCTGGTTCAACCCCTGGCAGTATGGATGCTGCCAACATTATGAAGCCAGCTTTGGCACGCGGCACCATACAGTGCATTGGTGCTACTACGCTTGACGAGTATCGCGAGAGCATTGAGAAGGACGGCGCCTTGGAGCGCCGATTCCAGAAGGTGCAAGTAGAGGCTACCAACAACGAGGAGACGCTGCAGATCCTGCGTAACATCAAGGATCGCTACGAACAGCACCACCATGTGACATATACTGACGCGGCACTCGAAGCTTGTGTCAAATTGACAGACCGCTATATTACCGACCGTTTTATGCCTGATAAGGCCATCGACGCACTCGATGAGACAGGTTCGAAGGTACACTTAGGCAACGCCCAGATTCCACCCGAGATTATAGAGAAGGAGAAGGAGCTGGCCGAGGCCCGCGAAAAGAAGCAGAAGGCGGTGAAGAACCAGAACTACGAACTGGCAGCCGGTTATCGCGACCGCGAAACAGCACTTACCCAGGAGCTGAAGGAGCTGAACGACCGCTGGACCAACGGCGAGGGCGAAGAGCGACTGGTGGTAGATGCCGACCAGGTGGCCGAGGTGGTTTCGATGATGACAGGTGTGCCCGTACAGCGCATGGCTGAACAGGAGGGCGTACGCCTGAAGGGTATGGCCGTTGAGCTGAAGAATGCCGTGATAGCCCAGGATGCCGCTATCGACAAGATGGTAAAAGCCATCCAGCGCAACCGCGTGGGACTGAAGGAACCCAACCACCCTATCGGCGTGTTTATGTTCTTAGGTCCAACTGGTGTGGGTAAAACCTATCTGGCCAAGAAACTGGCCGAGTTTATGTTTGGCAGTAGCGATGCGCTGATTCGTATCGACATGAGCGAATATACCGAGAGCTTTAACACCTCAAGACTGATAGGTGCGCCTCCGGGATACGTAGGTTACGGCGAAGGCGGACAGCTGACAGAGCGCGTGCGCCGTCACCCCTACTCGATTGTTCTTTTGGACGAGATTGAGAAAGCTCACAGCAACGTATTCAACCTTTTGCTGCAAGTGCTTGACGAGGGACGCATGACAGATGGCAACGGACGACTGGTGGATTTCCGCAACACGGTGATTATCATGACATCGAATGCAGGTACACGCCAGCTGAAGGACTTTGGTCGTGGCGTAGGTTTCGGTGCATCGGCACAAACGGGACTGATGAAGAGCGACAAGGACAAGCAGTACGCACGCGACATTGTACAGAAGGCACTATCGAAGCAGTTCTCACCTGAGTTCCTGAACCGACTGGACGAGATTATCACCTTCGACCAGCTGGATCTGGATGCCATCAAGCGTATTATCGAAGTAGAACTGAAGGGCCTGTACAACCGTATTGAGCAGATAGGCTATCACATCGACCTGAGCGACGAGGCCAAGGAGTTTGTGGCCACCAAGGGTTACGATGTGCAGTTTGGTGCCCGTCCGCTAAAGCGCGCTATACAGAACTATCTGGAGGATGGCATTAGCGACCTGATAGTGAATGGCGACCTTGAACCGGGAGCCAACATCCATATCACACTTAAAGAAAATGAGTTAGCATTCAGCTAACTCATTTTTCATTATTCACTTATAACGACTCGCATTCTTTTAACCAAAGGGCGGATGATGCATCGCTTGGCATGCGCCAATCGCCTCGGGGCGACAAGCTGACACTACCCACCTTAGGACCATCGGGCAAGCACGAACGCTTGAACTGCTGATTAAAGAATCGGCGACAGAAGGTGGTGAGCCATTTCTTGACCGTCTCCTCGTCGTAAAGGGCGGGCTTCTCGCTGGTAGCGGTGCAGAAAGCACGCTTAGCCAGCAGGAAAATCTTCTTAGGACTGAAGCCGTAACGCAGGAAGTAATAGATAAAGAAATCGTGCAGCTCGTAAGGACCAACAAGATCCTCGGTTTTCTGCTTAATGTTACCCTGTTCGTCGGCAGGAATCAACTCGGGCGAAATGGGGGTATCGATGATGTCCAACAAAATATCACTAGGCATACTAGATTCCCTAGAAATACTAGTAACCAAGTAGCGTATAAGGGTCTTAGGCACACCGGCATTCACACCGTACATCGACATGTGGTCGCCATTATAGGTAGCCCAACCAAGAGCCAACTCCGACAGATCGCCTGTACCTACCACGATGGCGTTCTCCTTGTTGGCCACATCCATCAGAATCTGTGTGCGCTCGCGTGCCTGCGAGTTCTCGTAGGTGATATCGTGAACCGAAGCATCGTGATTGATATCTCTGAAGTGCTGGGTAACAGCAGCAGCAATGCTGATTTCGCGAATGGTAACACCCAAGGTCTGCATCAGCTTCAGGGCGTTATTATACGTACGATCGGTGGTACCGAAACCAGGCATGGTGATACCCACGATACCCTGACGGTCGAGTCCCAACTTATCGAAAGCCTTGACGGTTACGAGCAGCGCCAAGGTAGAATCCAAACCACCGCTGATACCGATGACAGCCTTTTTACCATTGATATGGTGCAGACGCTTTACCAAACCCATCACCTGGATATTAAGAATCTCCTCACATGATGCCTGCATGTTCTCACTCTTAGGAATGAAGGGATACGGATCGATGTTGCGGAAGAGCTCGAACGGACGCTGACAAGTGGCCTTGCAGGCGATTTCTCGAGCGTGGGCATTTCGCTGCGCATTAATGAAAGTGGTATTGGTGCGGCGCTCAACATGCAGCGCCTGAACATCAATCTGGCACATCTTGATTTGCGGCTGCAACGAAAAACGGTCGCCCTCTTCGAGCAGTCGTCCGTTCTCAAAGATAATGGCATTGCCGCCATAAACCACATCCTGGGTCGACTCGCCAAAGCCGCAGCTGGCATAAACGTAACCACTAATCATACGGGCACTCTGCTGGGCAAGCAGCGACTTAAGGTAAGCATGCTTACCAATCAGTTCGTCGCTGGCCGAGAGGTTGAAGATGACATCGGCACCAGCCAAAGACAAGTTATTGCTAGGTGGTGTGGGTGCCCATACATCCTCGCAGATCTCAACACCGAACTTCACGCCATCGGCAGTAACAAACACCTGTGGCTCGGCAGATACGTGAACGGGGCTGCCTGCAAAATATATCTCGGTAGGATTCAAGTCCTGTGCCGATGCAAACCAGCGCTTCTCGTAAAACTCGCCATAGTTGGGCAGATAAACCTTAGGCACAATGCCCAACAGCTGTCCACCCTGCAGCACAGCTGCACAGTTGTACAGCAAGCCGTTGACTACCACTGGCAAACCAACAATCACGATGACGTTGAGCTTGCGGGTGAAATCAAGCAGTTTTACCACGCCATCCTCGGCATGATCGAGCAGGAGCTGCTCTTTAAACAGATCTTGACACGAATAGCCCGTGATGCAAAGCTCGGGGAACACCATCACCTCAACACCACGATCCTCGGCCTGAGCTATCAGGCTCTCAATCTGCTGCACATTATACTCTACATCGGCCACTTTGACCGTGGGCACAGCAGCTGCTACGTTTACAAATCCGTATTTCATAGTTTTACTTTTTGTACGTCGTTCTCAATGAGTGTGTAAATAAGGGCGGGCTGCTCGAAGAAATCGTTCTCGCGGAATGCATGCAGCTTGTAGAACTTAACGGTATCTACACGCACCTGGGCATTAACGGGCGACTTTAGCAGGAAATGTTTTTCGCGCTTATAAGCCACCAGCTGTACACACAGATGCTCAAGGTCGTTCAGGTCCTCGCGACCGAACTCCTCGATAAACTCCTTGCAGTTAGGCTCAATCTCGCCCTCGGCTCTCAGCTTCCAGGCTGTACCCTCGGCAGTCATCAGCACATAACGCAGATAGTAGTTCGAGTCGTTAACCAAATAGCTCTCGAAACGGGTTTGCGAGAGTTCCTTTACATCCATGGGCACAAAAGCCAGGAAGGCACTCAGCTTGTCGCCACCCTTACGTTCCTCAGGCTTGGGTTTAAAGGTAATGGGACGGTCGGCAGGCTCAATCTCGGGTTCCTCGTCATCGTCGGCAGCCATACGGGCCTTGGCCTTCTGTTCAACCATACGGGTAGTTTCGTAGCTCTCCTCGCCTACCACTACCACCTCGTTAATGAGCATCGGCATCTGGAAGCCATCCTCATCCTCAACAAGCACTATATTCTTGCCCTGGAAGCCGGCAACTTTTCCACCGCCAACTTCGCTCAGGAATCTTACTTTATCTCCAATCTTCATCTTTAAAATACTGTAAATTTGGGGCAAAGTTAAAAAAAAAAGCCCGAACTACAAAATAGTTCGGACTCTTTTTACCAATAGGTGGCTATTTAGTCGAGACCAAAGAGAATCTTCAGTCCGCCATCCACACCCGAGAAGCCCATAAAGGCCAGGCTGAGCAAACCAGCTGACAGCATGACGATGGCCATACCCTGCATGCCCTTAGGAATCTTTACCAACTCCAGCTGCTCGCGCATACCGGCAAACACGGTGAGGGCTACGCCAAAGCCGATGGCTGTTGAGAAGGCGTACACTACCGACTGCAGCAGGTTGTAATCCTTCTGGATAACCAGAATAGCTACACCCAGCACAGCACAGTTGGTGGTAATCAGGGGCAGGAAAATACCTAATGCCTGATAGAGGGCTGGCGACACCTTCTTGAGCACAATCTCGACCATCTGTACCAGCGAGGCAATCACCAGAATAAAGGCAATCGTCTGCAGATACTGCAGGCCAAAGGCATCGAGTACATATTTCTGAACCAACCAGGTAACGATGGTGGCCAGCGTAAGCACAAAGGCTACAGCTGCCGACATACCCAGCGAGGTATCAATCTTTTTTGAAACGCCAAGGAACGGACAAATGCCCAGGAACTGCGACAACACGATGTTGTTGACAAAAATGGCGCTAATGAAAATCAAAACGTATTCCATAATCTATTTATTGACCATTGAACATTGACCATTGAACATTAATTCCTAATTTTGTTCACGATCGCGATGAGGAAACCGAGGGTGATAAACGCACCTGGAGGCAACACAAAGAGCAGAATGTTATAAGTCTCTGGAATCAGGGTGAATCCGAAGATAGAACCCGAACCCAACAGCTCACGACACATACCCAGCAGGGTAAGGCCGAGTGTAAAACCAAGACCTATACCGATACCATCGAACAGTGAAGCTACGGGTGAGTTCTTGGCAGCAAAAGCCTCAGCACGACCCAGGATGATACAGTTAACCACGATGAGCGGAATGAACAAGCCCAACGAGGCATCAACCTCTGGCAGATAAGCCTTGATAACCATCTGCAGCAGCGTAACAAACGCAGCAATCACTACAATGAACACGGGGATACGTACCTTATCGGGGGTAACCGACTTGAGGCACGAGATAACCACATTGGTACAGATGAGTACCGCCATAGTGGCGAGGCCCATCGACATACCGTTGCCAGCAGAAGTGGTAGTGGCCAGTGTAGGACACATACCTAGCATAAGGACGAACGTGGGGTTCTCCTTAACAATGCCGTTTTTTATAATCTGTATTGCATTCATAAACTATTCACTTTTCTTTGTGGCACCCGACTCGGCATCGATAGGGGCAGCCTTGTAAGCGTTATAAGCATTGTTTACAGCCAACAGGAAAGCACGACTGGTAATGGTTGATGCTGTAATGGCATCTACCTTACCGCCATCCTTCGATACGGTGAGAGGCTGAGCAGGCGTAAGACCGATGATATCGCCCTTCTCGCCCTTCTGGAACCACTTATCGGCCTTGGCACCAAGACCTGGTGTTTCGGCATGTTCCAACAGCGTGTAACCAAGAATCTGACCCTCGGTATTAAAACCTACCAGCACCTTCAGATTGCCCCCGAATCCACCTGTGGTTGATTCAACAGCAGCACCAAGTTCGTGGCCCTGGGCATCCTTAGTTTCGTAAATCACATAAATCAGCTCCTTGCCCTTGGCATCGGTCTGCTTTACAGTATCGGTATTAGCTACCTGCAGGTCATCGACACACATCACCGACTTGATACCATCGGCCAACGCCTTGGCTTTCTGATCGGCAATAGGACCCTCGGTAAGGTGGTTCACAAAAGCCAGGATACCACCCATGATAACTGCTACTCCGGTGAGCACCAGCACCATATTTAATAATGATGATTCAAGCTTCTTCATTTTGCGACCTCCCCGAAACGTTTTGGTTTAACATAATTGTTGATGAGCGGTGTGAACGCATTCATAATCAGAATGGCGAACGACATACCCTCGGGATAAGCACCCCAGTTGCGGATAACAACGGTTAGGAATCCGATGGCCACACCGTAGATAAGCTGACCCTTGGGCGTCATAGGACTGGTTACATAATCGGTTGCCATAAAGATGGCGCCCAGCATCATACCACCAGTAAGCAGCACGGTAAATGGATCAGGGTAAACAGGATTAGCCAGATGCAGCAAACCAGAGAACACAAACGCGGTACCAAGGATTGATACGGGAATGTGCCAAGTGATGATGCGGTTGTACAGCATAAAGGCCAGACCCAAAAGCAAGGCCAACGCACAAATCTCACCCATGGCACCAGCACCGCCCGAACTTGAACCTAACAACAGGTCGAACGATGAAGGCAGCTGATCAAGTACCGAAGCGTCGCCCGTACGGATGGCCGAATTGATAATCGAGAGTGGTGTAGCACCTGTCTCGGCATCGAGATAGGTATCCCACTGTCCGATCTTTGGCCAAGTGGTCATCTGGGCAGGGAAAGCTACCAGCAAGGCAGCACGGCCCACCAGCGCAGGGTTAAAGATATTGTTACCCAAACCACCGAACGTAAACTTAGCTACGCCGATAGCAAACAGCGCACCAATCAGGATAATCCAGATGGGCAGGTTTGAAGGCACGTTGAACGCCAGCAGCAAACCAGTAATAATTGCCGATCCGTCGAGCAGCGTATTCTGTTGTCTCTTCAGAATATATTTGCAGATAGCCCACTCGAAAAAGCAGCAGGCTGCCACACTGGTGGCGGTAACGATAACCGCACCCAAACCAAAGAAATAGAACGAAGCGAGCAGCGCAGGCATCAGGGCGATGATAACACCATACATGTTGCGCTCGATCGAATCGCGGCTATGAGCGTGTGGCGATAATGAAACTATTAATTTACTCATTGATCATTGTAGATTGAACATTGAACATTATTTTTTTGCGGCGCGGGCTCGGATGATACCCATCACGGTGCTCTTACCCAAGCGGATGTTATCGAGCAGCGGACGATAAGCCGGACAAGTGTACTGACACGAGCCACACTCGATACAGCTGGTGATATCCTCGCTCTCGGCACGCTCCCAGTTCTTTACCTCCGAGAGTTTTGCCAGCAGGTATGGCTCCAGTCCCATCGGACAAACACCTACGCACTTGGCACAACGGATACAAGGCTGGGCATCCTTACGGCGAGCCTCATCATCAGAGATAATGGTTACCGAGTTGGTACCTTTACAGATAGGCACCTCTACCGAAGTAAGAGCCTTACCCATCATTGGTCCGCCAGCCAGCAGTTTATTATCGCCCTCGGGCATACCGCCACAAGCATCGATCAGATCCTTCATAGGTGTACCCATACGCACCAGGAAGTTGCCTGGGTTCTGCAGTTTCTTACCGGTAACGGTGGTGTAACGCTCAAACAGGGGTTTATTCTTCATCACAGCCTCGTAAACGGCAAAGGCAGTACCTACATTCTGTACGATAGCGCCCACGTTTACGGGGATAGCTGGAGGTGCTGGAACCTGACGATTAATAACAGCATCAACCAACTGCTTCTCACCACCCTGGGGGTAGCGCTGCTTCAAGGGCACCACTTCTACGCTGAACTTTGAACCTGCGATATTGAACTTCTCGTCACATTTCTTGGTGAGCAGTTCGATAGCAGCAGGCTTGTTGGTCTCGATACCGATATAACCCTTGGTTACCTTGGCACCTATCATCAGGAGCTCTAATCCAACCAGAATCTCATCGGCATGCTCCATCATCAGGCGATAGTCGGCAGTGATGTAAGGCTCGCACTCAACGGCGTTGATAATCACGCACTCGGCCTTGGCTGTTGGTGGAGGCGTCAACTTGATAAAGGTTGGGAAACAAGCACCACCCATACCTACTACTCCAGCGTTCTGCACACGCTTTACAATCTCCTCGGGAGTAAGCTCGGGATGAGCCGCCACCAGTTCGAGTTTATCAGAACGGTCGATGCTCTCTTCCCACTCGTCGCCCTCGACATTGATAATAATCACGGGCTTGCGATATCCGGTAGCATCGATAGCTGTATCAATCTTGAATACGGTACCGCTGACCGACGAGAAAATAGGTGCCGACACAAAACCGCCAGCTTCGGCAATCATGGTTCCTACCTTTACCTTGTCGCCCTTTTGGACTACGGGTTTGGCAGGCGCACCGATATGCTGACCCAATGGGAATATGGCCTGCTTGGGCAGCGCTGCTACCTTGGTAGCCACCTCGTGGGTGAGCTTATTCTCTGCAGGATGGATACCACCCAAACTAAATGTTTTTATCTTCATGCTTTTGCCTCCTCTTCTTTTTTAGGTTCTTTGGGCTTTGGTGCAGGTGCAGGCGTTGGGAAGTTAACATCCACGATAGCATGCTTAGGACAAACGGTGACACACTTGCGGCACAAACGGCACTTCAGGTGGTCGATGTAAGCCAGGTTGTTCTCAACGGTGATCGCACCAAAATTACACTCCTTTTCGCACTTGCCGCAACCAATACAGCTAACGGCACAAGCCTTCATGGCAACAGGTCCCTTGTCCTTGTTGACACACGATACGAACACGCGACGCCCCTTGGGACCCTTCTTGCGAAGCTCGATGATGTTACGCGGACAAGCCTTTACACAAGCGCCACACGAGGTACACTTCTCTTCGTCGACCTCGGGGATTCCTGTCTCGGGGTTCAGACTGATAGCGCCAAACTGGCAGGCTGCAACGCAATCGCCACAACCCAGGCAGCCAAAGCCACAAGCTGTTTCGCCAGCACCACAAGCGTGCATAGCGGCACAGGTGCGCAAGCCCGAATACTCGGCAATCTTGGCACGGTGCTCGCAAGTACCGTTACAACGCACTACGGCTACCATCGGCTCGGAATTAGCGATGGCCATCCCCAATAAGTCGGCTACCTTTCCCATAGTCTCAGCGCCGCCAACAGGACACATCAGTCCGTCGAGGCTTCCGGCATCGGCACCCTTCACAAGGGCATCGGCCATACCGCTACAACCTGGGAATCCGCATCCACCGCAATTGGCTCCGGGCAACAACTCACCCACCTGCGCAATACGGGGATCCTCATAGACAGCGAACTTCTTGGAGGCTGCAAAAAGCACAATAGCAGCTATCAAGGCGATAGCTCCAAGTACAATTACTGCAATCAAGATGAAATTCATAATCTATTTGTTTTAGTTACTATAATTATTTCTCGATATTGAAGGCAATCTGCTGCTGAATGCGGTTCTTCATCGCCCACAGCGCCAAATAGTAAGGTACCAACGACGCTAAGGCCACTAACGCGGCAAGCCCTTCATCGTCTGTAAGCTTCAGGACTATCATCAGTACACATATTAATAATAAGAAAGGTGCACCAAAGCCTAAAAGCAAAGCGCGATTGGCCACATCCTTCGATGCCCACACGGTAACCTCCTGCCCTATCTGGTAGTTCTGGGTATCGGTGGTAAACACATCAACAATCTTTATTTTCGATTCGGCAGCGTTACAGTGCGAAGCCACCTTACAGGCAGCACACGCTGAAGTCTGGACAATCTGCACCTTGATGCATCCATCCACAATACATTTAACGGTTCCCGAATGTGTTATCTTATTACTCATTAATTTGCTAAGTAGACATTACATTTTGCAAAGGTACGACAATCTGCTGAATAAAACAAGCGAAAATACGGTTTTTTAGCAAAAATAATCGTAATCGTTTGCAATTACAAAAGATTTTTTATACTTTTGTCGCAGAATTAATAAAAGAAAAGATGAAAGCAACCGAACTGACTCAGCAGCAGATTGAGCGTGCTATCCGTAAGATAGCCGACAAGTTTCCTCCTACACAGGAGGCTAATGTAATGACCGATATCCACTTCCGCGTAACGCAGGATACCGGTGAGCTGATGGCGTTCGACGATAACGACGAAGAGATTAATCGTTGCATCATCGAAGACTGGATTGGTGATACATCCGACAACTTCTTCGAAGAGATACCTGCCGTGTTCCGCAAGTGTCTGGATAAGATGAAGGATACCATCGAGAATATGTCGATTCTGAAACCATTCTCGTTTGTACTGGAGAATGAAGACAAGGAGTCTGTAGCCGAGTTGTATCTGGTTGACGACGAGACCGTGATTTTCGATCCCGAACTGATGAAGGGTTTGGACGAAGATCTGGATGCGTTCCTGAAGCAGCTGCTGGCCGACTAATCTAACTCCTCACTTTTTTGCAACTGGAAATTACGCTGGGCATCTAGCGTAAAAACTTCCTCTGTGCGTGTTTTGTGGGCATCCTTCGAGTAGTCCATCAGATGGATTTCATAATCACTCGTAATGGTGAAGTATTGCAGGATGTCTTCGGCGCCGAAATCGTCGAGGTCGGCCTCCTCATCAATCGCGTACAAACAGAGTTTATCTACAGGCATATAATCGTTGTCTAAAGAATACAGCCACAACGAGTACCTGTCGTCTTCCTCATCGGCTGCCAGAATCATCATGCGCGCACCTAATGATTCTGACAGCGAGATGGCTTTCTGCTTGTTGTTACCCTCCAGCTCCAATGCCTTGGCAATATCCTGAGGTACAGGTTTGAAATCGGGCAGGTAACGCACCAGCTCATCACTATAGGTAATGGGTAATGGCAGAAGGTTCAAGCTGTCGTAGAACTGCTTCAGCGGGTTGTCGGTATCAGCCAAGTTGATACCCTGAGCCGCCAGTCGCTCAGCAGCTTCTATCTTCTGAATACTGTCCAACTTATGCTGCATCTCTTCAGCACTCATACTCCTACCGCCACAGGCAGCCAGCAGCATCACAGCAAAAATTCCTCCTATCAACCCTTTCATTGTTCTTATAATTTAATTTTCTTCGAAGCAGGCTTGCTCTCGTTCTGAATACGGTTCAAAGCAGTTACCACGTAAGTAAACTTCTGCTTACCCTCATCATAAGGCAGCTTGTAGAAAGGCTTATCAGTGATGGCCACAATCTTCGAGGCATCATCAACGTTCACCTTCTCGCCCTTGGCAAAACGATACACCACAAACTTATTTGGGTGCTGATCCCAGTGCTTGCTGTGGGTGGGCGTCCAGAACAGGATATAGCCATCCTCGGTCCAAACGGGGGCCAACTTCTTTACCTTCTTGGGTGCCTTATCGCTGAGGAAAGGCATCTCGGGCTGCAAGGCAGGATTCTGCCAGTACTTGGTGCGCAGCAAGGTGCCGTAATTACCCACGTTATCAACCGCAGCCTTAGCATACCACAGTACGGTACCCTTAACAGCTGGATTGGCACGGTGCAGATTCATCTTAGCATCCATCTGATGTTTGTTAGGATTCTGCAAATCGGGATATTTCACGGTGCGCTCCACATCCTCGCCAATCACCAGCGGACGGTTGGCGGCATGCTGATTCCACCACTTAATCAGGGTAGCATAATCGGCAGCCTTATTGCCAATCTCCCAGTACAACTGGGGCACGCAGTAATCCAACCAACCATTGTTTACCCACAACAGAATGTCGGCATACAAATCGTCGTAGTTCTGGGTGCCGTTGGTGTTACTGCCCACAGGTGAGCTCTTTTTGTTACGGTAGATACCGAATGGCGAAATGCCCACCTTTACCCAAGGCTTAACCTCGTGGATAGCCTGATAGAACTGCTCGATAAACAGGTTTACGTTATAACGGCGCCAATCGTTCTGATCCTTGATACCATTAGAGTGATCGTGGAACAGTTCATCATCGGGAATGCTCAGTCCCTTCACGGGGTAAGGATAGAAATAATCGTCCATATGGATACCGTCCACATCGTAACGGGCCACGATATCCTTTGCAACCATACAGATATAATCGCGGTTTTCCTGCATACCAGGATTCAGGATAAACAAATCGTCGTAAGAAAAACAGCTATAGGGCTTGCGAACGGCAATATGATTATTGGCCAACTGATGGGTGGTCTTAGTCTTAGCACGGAAGGGATTAATCCAGGCGTGCAGCTCCATATCGCGCTTGTGACACTCGTCGATCATCCACTGCAGGGGGTCCCAATAAGGATTGGGCGCCTTACCCTGTGTGCCAGTCAGGAATCGGCTCCAGGGTTCAATCTTACTCTCGTAGAGCGCATCGCACTCGGGGCGCACCTGGAAGATAATCACGTTTACGCCATCCTTCTTCAGCTCATCAAGCTGATAAGTAAGCGTTTGCTGCATCTTCTTGGTACCAAGATTCTGGAACTGTCCGTTTACACACTGAATCCAGGCTCCGCGCATTTCTCGCTTCTGAGCCCAAGTTGTCATCGCCAGCATCAGGGCGAGAGCCATCAATAGGTATTTATTCTTCATATTTGTATTTGTTCTTTCTTGCTTCTTCGAGTGATACAATCTGGGCTTGCTCCTGGTGATATTCCTCGCGCAGGGTTTCATACTTCTGGTCGAGTTCGTGCTCCACAGCCTGCTTGTCGGTCAACAGCTTCTGGGCAACCAGTGCATTCTGCGAGGCATCCTTCATCCATACCACCGGACCGCCATAAACGGGGGCAATTTTTAATGCCACATGCAGCTCGCTGGTAGTAGCGCCACCAATCATGATGGGGATATCCATCCCAGCTTTCTTCAGTTCTTCGGCCACGTTCACCATCTCCTCCAGACTGGGAGTTATCAAGCCGCTCAAGCCAATCATATCCACGTGCTCCTCCTGAGCCTTTTTCACGATCTGCTCGGCAGGCACCATCACGCCCATATCCAATACCTCGTAGCCGTTGCAGGCCATCACCACATTCACAATGTTCTTACCGATATCGTGCACGTCGCCCTTAACGGTAGCCAACAGCACTTTACCTGCCGAAGTGGTGCTCTCGGTTTTCTCAGCCTCTATATAAGGCTGCAGGATATCAACGGCCTGCTTCATGGTGCGGGCTGTTTTTACCACCTGCGGCAGGAACATTTTTCCTTCACCAAACAGCGTACCTACGGTATTCATACCTGCCATCAGTGGCCCCTCGATAATCTGAACCGCATGGGAAAACTTAGGCAGTGCCTCTTTCAAATCTTCCTCCAGAAATGTACCGTCGCCCTTAATCAACGCCTGAGCTAATCGCTCTTCAACTGGCGTCTGGGCGCGATCCTGAAAAGGGGTGTTTTCGCTGGTAGCGCCTCCTGCTTCTTTCTTGGCCAATTCCTCTTCAAGTATCTTACCGGCCAATTCAATCAGTACCTCGGATGCACCCTTCTTGCGGTTCAGAACCACATCCTCAATTACTTCAAGCTGATTCTGAGGTATATCAGCATAAGTTACTTTAGTTGAAGGATTTACGATACCGAAATCCATACCAACCTGAATTGCGTGATACAGGAATACGGCATGCATGGCCTCGCGGATATAGTTGTTACCGCGGAACGAGAAACTCAGGTTACTCACACCACCGCTGACGTGAGCACCAGGCAGATTCTGCTTAATCCATTCCGTAGCGCGGATAAAATCGATGGCGTAGGCATCGTGCTCCTCCATACCCGTAGCAATGGCCAGAATATTGGGGTCGAAAATGATGTCGAGCGGGTTCATGCCCACCTGCTCAGTCAAAATCTTATAGGCACGTGAGGCAATCTCGATACGACGCTCGTAGGTAGTAGCCTGTCCCTCTTCGTCGAAACACATCACAACCACAGCTGCACCATAACGCATCACATCCTGCGCATGCTCGATAAACTTCTGTTCGCCCTCTTTGAGCGAGATAGAGTTGACGATGCTCTTACCCTGCACGCACTTCAGTCCGGACTTGATCACCTCCCAGTTCGAGGAGTCGATCATCACGGGAACTTTTGCGATATCAGGCTCTGCCGCAATCATATTCAGGAAGGTAGTCATTTCCTGCTTGGCATCCAGCAAGCCATCGTCCATATTAATATCAATTACCAAGGCTCCATCAGCCACCTGTTTGCGGGCGATAGAGATAGCCTCGTTGTATTTCTTTTCCTTAATCAGTCGCAGGAATTTTCGCGATCCTGCCACATTGCATCGCTCACCAACATTGGTAAATCTAGCTTCTAGATTTTCTAGAACTTCTAGTAGCTCTAGTCCAGAAAGCCACATTGAGTGTGGCTTAGGAGCAGGCACATGGGGCTTTTTGCCAACCACCAAGGGTTGGTACAAACGGATAAACTCATCGGTAGTACCGCAGCAGCCACCAATGATATTCACGATACCCTCGTCCACCAGCTCGCCCATTTTTGGAGCCATACTCTCTGCCGTCTCATCATAAAGACCAAGGGCATTGGGTAATCCGGCATTGGGGTGACAGCTGATATAATAAGGTGCTTTTTGTGCCAATTCGCGGATAAAAGGTTTCATCTGCGTGGCACCAAACGAGCAGTTCAGTCCGATAGAGAAAATAGGGTAAGTGCTGACGCTGGCCAGGAACGCCTCAAGGGTCTGGCCCGACAACGTACGACCAGCCAGATCGCTCACCGTTACCGACACCATAATGGGCAGTTCTACCTTACGTGCTTCCATCGCGCGCATACATGCATCGATGGCACATTTGGCATTCAGCGAGTCGAAGATGGTCTCTATCAGCAGCGTATCTACCCCACCCTCAATCAGTCCGTCGGCCTGTTCCTGATAAGCCTCCAGCATCTCGTCGTAAGTCACATCACGGAAAGCAGGATTGCTCACATCGGGCGACATCGAGAGGGTTTTGTTGGTAGGACCGATCGAACCTGCCACAAAGCGGGGCTTCTCGTCGGTACTATATTCGTCGGCCAACTGTCGGGCTAAGCGTGCCGACTCGCTGGCCATCTCGTGCGCACGGTCTTCAAGATGATATTCAGCCTGCGAAATGCGCTGACTGCTGAACGTGTTGGTGGTGATGATATCGGCACCGGCTTCAAGGTATTTGCGATAGATATCCGAAACGATTTCGGGGTGTGTCAGGTTCAGTTCATCGCTGTTACCAACCTTGCCCATCACGGCACCTATCATGGTTCCCATACCGCCATCGAGTATGAGAATACGCTGTTTTATGATCTCGTTTAGTTCTTTCTTCATTTTGTTACGATGCATTAGCAAGCGCTACTTCCAGACTTTCATCGCACGGTCCATCTCGCGGCGATCTTCTTTCTCCTTCAGCGTCTGGCGCTTATCGAATTCCTTCTTACCCTTACACAGCGCCACATCAACCTTGGCCCGACCTTTATCATCGATAAACACCAAGGTGGGCACGATGGTAAAACCGGTTTGTTTGGTGGCACTCTCAAGGGCACGTATTTCTTTCTTGGTTAGCAACAGCTTTCTGTCGCGTTTGGCTTCGTGGTTGTTGTACGAACCGTAGAAGTAAGGACTAACATTCATGCCCTTCACCCACAGCTCGCCGTTAAGCACCACGCAATAGGTATCCACCAAGCTCGCCTTACCCAATCGGATGCTCTTAATCTCCGTACCGGTAAGCACGATGCCTGCAGTATAGGTCTCAACAAAGAAGTATTCGAACGAAGCCTTCTTGTTGCGAATCTGTACAGGACTCTTTTTGCGTAACTGTTCTTCTGTCTTGTTCATCTCTTACTATTAAATGATCTTCGCGAAGTTGTCCAGATGATCGTCCACATAATGGGCGATATCCTCGGTCCACTCTTCCTCGTTCTCGATAAAGATATCATCCAGATTCTCGAACTCAGGATACTGCTCGAACATAGCCATGAAATCCTCGTCGCTCTTCTCGGTTTCAATCTCTTCGCGATATTTCAGCCACAGGGTGTGGGCATCGTAAATCAGTTTCGAGGGGGCACGCATATCCCACTGGCGCAGCGCTTTGGCCAGAGGGTTCTTGAAGATGAAGGGACCGTAGCCGTTATAAATCAGCTGTACAAATCCGCCATCCATCACCTCTTCGTGCAGAATGTTCCAGGCCAGCAATGTCAGCTGGTCGGCATTCAACTTGGCCATGCTCTCGGCAGTCAGTTCGCCACCGATAGCATCGTAGATAGCCTTTACAAACACATCCAGGAACTCATCCATTCCCTCGAGTGCAGCCTGCTGCAAATCCTCGTCTTTTACAATTACCTCCACCATAATTATCAATTGTCAATTACTCCTCAATCTCGTACACACCCGTTGGTGTTTTGCGCTTCAGCACTTCCAACTCTACGTCCTTGCCAGGAATCACACCATGACTGCGCAGGATGGTCTCCACCGTCTTACGAGCCAGCTCAGGGTGATTATTCTCCTCGCTCAGGTGGCACAGCCAAACGTGCTTCAAGCCCTCGCTCATATTCTCAACCAGCGCCTCGCCGCACGATACGTTCGACAGATGTCCGCTACCGCTCAGAATGCGTTGCTGCAGATAAGCGGGATAAGGACCGTTCTTCAGCATTTCCACATCGTGGTTGGCCTCGATCACCAGGTAGTTAGCACGATTAATGGCCTGCTTGATATCGTCGGTAATGCTACCAACATCGGTAAGCACCACAAACACAATACCTTCAACCTCCAATTCGTAGCCCACATTCTCGCTGGCATCGTGAGGCACAGCAAAAGGGCGCACCTTAAAGTCGCCAAGCTGTACTTGCTCGCCAATTACCAACTCATGCTTATGATCTTGCGATACTTTCTTCGTTACACAATAATTCTGGTCTATGCCCTCGTGCACTTTATGTGTGGCATAAACAGGCAGGTTGCAGTCGTGACTCAGGGCACCCACACTTTTAATGTGGTCGGCATGATCGTGCGTTATCAAGATACGCTTTACGGAATTAAGCTGAATACCATACTCTCTACAATACTTCTTCAGTGTGCGTATTCCTATACCAATATCTATAATCAGCCCGTCGGTCGCTGTGCCCAGATAATAGCAATTACCGCTGCTACCGCTTCCAAAGGATATAAACTTCAACATCTCAAATATAATTTTCGTGCAAAGGTAGCACAAATAATCGAGAAATGAGAATTTAGAATTTAGAGATGCCGTACTATTTCACTTTTTTAACAGTAATTAGAATGGCATACCTACTGCAAAGTGGAAGGCAAGGTCGCGACTCAACTTGGGATGAAGAAGTGGATAATGAGCTTCCGACTCGATCTCGAAAGCAGGATTGATGGCTTTCATACCTAAATCGAAACGCAGAATAAAATAGTCGAAGTTTAGTCGCAAACCAGCACCATAGCTAACAGCCAGGTCGCTCAGGAAGGTATTAAACTTAAACTGTCCGCCAGGCTGGTCGGGATAATCACGCAGCGTCCAGATATTACCGGCATCGGCAAAAATGGCACCGTTGAATTTCCAGAACAGCTTCATGCGGTACTCCACGTTCAAATCGAGCTTCAGGTCGCCCGTCATTGTAATAAAGTTTATACGCCCGTCCTTATCCTTATAACGACCGGGACCGAGACTACGAACCGACCATCCGCGAACACTATTGGCACCACCCGAGAAGTAACGTTTCTCGAATGGCAACACGGTGGTATTTCCATACGGATAAGCAATACCTAAACCGATATGGAACACCAGCTGATCGTTGGTACCTTTCAGTATCTGCTGAGTATAGTCAAAATCGCCCTTAACGTACTGTGCATAGGCGATATTAAAGAGTTTATACTGACCTAAATCGTTCTTCGAACCACCAAAAATCTTAGAGCAGGCGCCCAACAGATTTCCAGCTGTTTCAACATTGGTTTTCAGCGCTACCACACCGTTGTTATACACGTAACCAAAACCCATTTTCATAATAAAAAGGTCTTCGTAATTGTAGCGCAGAATCACATTCTGGTTCGAGGTATTATCAAGATATTCTGTCTTAAAAGTTTCACTAATCCATGGCATGAACACATAGTTCAGATTCACCAGGTCGAAACGATAGCTATCATGATGATTCTGGGGCTTCCAGAGATATGACCAGCCAGCTGACAAGACTCGACGATGGAACTCAGGACGATCCTGCACATCATACAGCAACGCCAACTCGCTGGTAGCAATCGTACGACGACGGAAACTACGACTCAGGAACGGCATGATAAATCTTGGGAACGAGAGCTTGGTTTCGGCACTATACTCGGTAAAGTCCTGATTGCTGTAACCCTCCAAACCCTTGATGGCCTCGTAGGCACCACGCAACTGCAAACTGAATGTTTCCGACCCGCGGAACAGGTTGCGATTCTGATAAGTCAACGAGGCAGCAGCACCAAAGTCGCCAGCGGTATTGGTACCCTCGGGCTGGAAACTGATGGTTGATGGCTTGTTGGTCTGCACCTGAATCGTAGCATCCAGCAACGTGGTATCGGGCTGTTGCTCAAAAGCGATATTGGTATATTTTACAGCACCCAATCTTCCGAAGTGGTTATAGGTATTCTGCAACTTTTCAGCCGAATAAGGCTTTCCTGATTCCAGGAAAGTATTCTCGCTCAGCACTTTGGGGCGCAGATGCAGATGATCGTCGGCTCCACCCTCGTACTTGATACTATCGATGGTATAGGCCTTGTGCTGCTGTTGCAACAACAGCTTCAGATTAACCCCCTGCTGCTCCTCGTCCTTACGGGCACCATAGGTGATATACTCTTTATGGAAACGGAAGTAACCACGATTCTGCAGATACTGAGTGATGGCATTACGCTCGGCCGACAGCGTCTCAACACTGAACTGCATACCCTGATGCAACAGCGACGAGCGACCACGCAGCAAACGTGCTACCGTGGTATCCTCGATCACGAAATCCAGTTCGCGCACAAAGTAGGGCTTTCCTGGATGCAACACATACACAGCATCCAGCTTATGTTTCTTCTTGTCGATAAACAGTTCTACTTGAGCATCCAGATAACCCTTATTCTGCAGGGCTTGCTGCAGATCCTTACAAGTCATCTGTGCCTGAAGCGTATCGTAGATAACAGGCGCCTCGCCCATCTGTCGCAACATACGGTTCACCCACGAGCTGTCCTTGCCTGCCATCGCATAAACACCCAAAGGCAATTTAACAGCCGAGAACCAGCGCGAGTTAGGTTTCTGCCGCACATAACCCTTCAAATTACCCGGATTAATATCGTGATACTTACTATCGGTAACCACCTTTACCTTGTTCAGCAGGTAGTTGTCTTCAGGAATATCACGACTCACCGAACAGCTACTCAGAACGAGTGCTGCAGCTAGACATATGGGTGGTAAAAACCTATTATGAGTTGCCTTCAGATCCATTTTGGCGCAAAATTAATAAAAAAACGGCACGAATGGCACGAATTAACACGAAATAATAAAAAAATTCAGCTAATTCGCGCAATTCATGCTTAAAAACCTGTAACTTTGCACAAAAATCAGATGAACAGAGTATGATAAGCAAGAATCAGATTAAATTCGTACACCAACTTGAGTTGAAGAAGTTTCGCAAACAAGAGGGCCTTTTTATTGCCGAAGGTCATAAGGTTGTGGGCGACTTACTGAAAGCCGGCTATTCCCCCAAGCAGCTGTTTGCTACTGCCGAATGGATAGCTGTCAACCCTGTTGCCGATGCCATCGAAGTTACCAACGATGAGCTTACCAAACTCTCTCTGCAGCAGCACCCCCAGCAGGTGCTCGCACTCTTCCCCATCCCTACTCACCAACACCAAACACCTAACACCCAGAAGCTATCAATCCTGCTCGACAACGTTCAGGACCCCGGCAACCTGGGCACCATCATCCGTATTGCCGACTGGTTTGGTATCGACACCATTTTCTGTAGCGAGGGTACGGTAGATGCGTGGAACCCCAAAGTGGTTCAAGCCACCATGGGTTCGATTGCCCGCGTACACCTTATATATATAGACACCATGCAACTACTTGATTCGCTGCCCAAGGATTTTTCCGTTTACGGTACCTTTCTGGATGGCGAGAACATCTACACGCAGCAGTTGTCACAACAAGGACTAATTGTGATGGGCAACGAGGGTAATGGTATCAGCGATGCCGTACGTGCACGTGTTACCCACAAACTACTGATTCCCGATTTCCATAAAGGACCAACTGCCGATAGCCTGAATGTAGCCATTGCCACCGCTATCACCTGCTCCGAATTCCGCCGCAGGGGATAACAAAAAAACTTATTCGCGGTATGCTTTTTCGCCAATCGTCTCTTGCGAGCCAAGAGTCATTTGGCGCAGGTCGTAATACGAGCCATTGTAGATATTAAAGTCAACATTACCTTTAATACCTGGCAATCGCCCCACATCGGTATGCTGCCAGAATTTCCAAGGTCCCTGGTATTCCAGCGAATCCACATAGTAATGCGCTATCCAGTAAGGATACTCATCAAACACGGGATCGTTAAGATAGCGCGTCTTAAATTTAAAATAGGTATAGATGATGGGCTTTACCTGATAGTGCTTCTCAACGATATTCAGCCACTGCAGCACCGATTTCTTAAACTGCGCATCGGTCTGCTCCTTGGGCTTATGCTCCACGTCCAGCACTGGTGGCAGGTCGCCGTTCTCCAGTTTCACGGTGCTGATAAAATGGTAAGCCTGCTGTTCGGCAGGTGTGTGAACGCTGTAGAAATGGTAGGCACCACGGGTAAAACCATTTTCACGAGCCTGATAGAAATTATCACGGAAATTCTCGTCGGTACGTGTCGCGCCTTCGGTAGCCTTAATCATCACAAAACGGATGGGACAATGATTAATGGTGCCGTTATCCTTCAGCTCATCCCAGTTGATACGTCCCTGATGATGACTGATATCAATACCATGAATCTCGTAGCCCTCGGGATAGCTCACGTCGCCATAAAGGGCACGCCAACGGAATCCGAACGGACTCACAAAGAAATAATAGAAAAAGTAAACGTATACCGCCACCACAGCACCACCGCCTACCCAATATGCCCACCCGGGCATATGTTGTAGAATACGGACAAAGAATCCGGGCTTACGATGGCCACGTGGACCATGGTAAGTGCGGGTAGTACCTACCCCTTTTCTACGAACAACTCGGCGCTTTGGCATCAACGAAAAAGAAAAGGCACGAATTACACGAATTTACGCGAATAAATATAATAATTCGTGATAATTCGCGTAATTCGCGCCTAATAAATTAATTACTTACCCTGCTCAAGAGCAAGTGTACGGGTTGGCTGATCGCAAACCTCTGTTGGACCCCAGTACTGGATTGGACCAGGATATACATAAGCGGTTTCGCGAGCCCAACGATCACGCTGTGCAGCGAAGGTCTTGAAAGGAGCGCCGTCGAGCTCAACGAGAGCCTTACGAATAACTGGCTTCATCTCACCAGCACGCTTCTCCATGTTCATCATCATTGTGATGGGCACACCACCAGCAATCCACTGCTCAGCAGGAGCTGTTGTGTTCTTAACGATAGCCATGTAACCGGTCTTGCCGTTAGCAATCAGCTGGGCAGCTGATGTACCAAGAGCATAGCAGTAGTCAGCATCGAAGTTAGAAGGAGCAGCGCAACGTCCCTCGTAACCGAAGAAGTGGTGCTGAGCTGAGAACTTACCAGTGTACTTGCCTTCCTTCTTCATCTTCTCGAGCTTCTGAGCTACCATTGTAGAGAGCAGCTTCTCGGTCTCGATCAGAGATACCTGTACGTTTCCGTGTGGGTCGCGGTCGAGAGCCAGCTGACGAGCAACACCTGTAGGCAGGCTGTTGAATACAGCAAGATTCTCATCAGTCAGGTGAGCCTTAACGAAGTCGATCGACTCGTGACGATCCAGCTCCTTAGCCTCTGGCATAGCCAGAACGTCGTTCAGCTGAGCAATCAGCTTCTTGATAGCAGGAATGAACTCGATAACACCCTCAGGGATGATAACAGTACCGAAGTTGTTACCATCAGCAGCACGCTGGCAAACAGCGTTAGCGATGTATGTTACGATATCGTCGAGGCTCATACCCTTCTGCTCGATCTCCTCAGAAACGAGACAGATATTTGGCTGAGTCTGCAGGGCGCACTCCAGAGCGATGTGAGATGCTGAGCGACCCATTACCTTAATGAAGTGCCAGTACTTACGTGCTGAGTTACAGTCGCGCTCAATGTTACCAATCAGCTCAGAGTATGTCTTACAAGCTGTATCGAAACCGAATGAAGTCTCAATCTGATCGTTCTTCAGGTCACCGTCGATAGTCTTAGGACAACCGATTACCTGTACGCCGTAGTTCTTAGCAGCATAGTACTCAGCCAGTACACAAGCGTTGGTGTTAGAGTCGTCACCACCGATAATAACGATAGCCTTGATGTTCAACTCGCGGATAATCTCGAGGCCCTTCTCAAACTGGTCAACCTTCTCAAGCTTAGTACGACCAGAACCGATCATATCGAAACCACCAGTGTTACGATACTCGTCGATAATATCTGCAGTGAGCTCCATGTAGTTGTGATCTACCAGACCACCAGGGCCCAGGATGAAACCGAAGAGACGGTTCTCGGGGTTCAGCTTCTTGATCTGATCGAAGAGACCAGTAATCACATTGTGACCGCCAGGAGCCTGACCGCCTGAGAGGATGATACCTACGTTCATCTTGGTGTTGTTAGCCTCGGTAGCGGGCTCAAACTCTACGATAGGCATACCATAAGTGTTAGGGAAGAGCTTCTTGATCTCCTCCTGGTCGCCTACACTCTGTGTAGCGGCACCCTCCTTAACTTTTACTGCACCCTGAAGTGCCTTAGGCAACTTAGGCTGATAAGCGGCTCTCGCCATCTGCAATGCACTTTTTTCCATATTATTATTCCTTATAAATTAATGAGTAATTGTTTTCTGAGCCGCAAAATTAGTGAATTTTTGTAAGAAATACGAAAGAAATCGATGTATTTTTGGCATTTTAATATTTTTTTGGTGTAAAACACTTGTTATCTCAGTTTTTTTTTCTAACTTTGCTTTATGAATATAACAAAACACCCCAAAAGGAGGGGATTTAAACGAAATAATTATGATGAACAAAAGAACTCTTAAGAAAAGCATCAATGCAATCTGTGACGAGATTTTTGCCGAGGCTGTAGCGCTCTCATTGTATGGTAATGATAGAAACATGGAAAACGATGACGCTCTGATTCGTTCTGTAATCATGCTCCGTGCTAACTACATCAGTCGTATTTCACACCCAGAGCCAGGAATGGATGTACAGGCATATTATAAGGACCTGCGCGATAAATTTACCGCTGAAGCACAGGAGATTGTTGATCAGCTTAACGCGTAATTCCTTACTGCAATGCTAAAATCACTTTGCAGATGGATTCTGTACAAACGCATGGGGTGGCAGAAGGTAGTAACCGAAAACCACCCCGAAAAGTTCATTATCTGTTTAGCGCCCCACACCAGTAACTGGGACTTTTTGCTTGGGCAGCTTTACAGTAGAGCCGAGGGCATGAAGATTAACTTCCTGATGAAGAAGGAATGGTTCTTCTGGCCGTTTGGCCCTATTTTCCGTAGTATGGGCGGTATACCTGTGTTCCGACAGAAAAAAATGAGCATGACCGATGCGATGGCCGATACAGCCAAGTCGGTTTCTCAGTTCAAACTTTGTATTACCCCCGAGGGCACCCGCAGTCGCGTGGATGAGTGGAAAAAAGGTTTCTACTTCATCGCACTTAAGGCGGGCATACCTATTTTATTATATGGGGTGGATTATGAACGCAAACTGATTCAATGTACAAAAACCATCATCCCCACAGGCGACCTTGAGGCCGACATGCGGGAAATAAAATTATATTTTAAGGATTTCAAGGGCAAGAAGCCCGAGAATTTCTCGATAGGAGAGATAGGAGATATTACCAAACAATGAAACGTACAAGTATCATACTCGCGGCTGTGTTTGCCTTGCTGACTGCCATGCCCGCCAATGCGGCTCGGAAAGCTAAGGTTAAAACACCGCCCGACCCCTATAAATCGCTAAAGGATAAAATAGACCGATACTTTGTGAACTTCAAGAGCGATGAGCAACGCATCCGCTCTACTTTCCACCTGAAGACTCTGGTGGTTAACGACTCGTTGCGCACAGTCGATATCAGCGCCAACAATAATCTTGGCGAACAGCTGTTTACCGACGACCTGGCCGAAACCATCTATCAGGAGGTTCAGGAATTGCTGCCCGATTCGGTTCAGGATTACAATCTCACCATCACAACCGGTGGCTGGGATTTGCGCCAGCTGGTGCCCAACCGCTTGCGCCAGCATAAAGACAAAGCACGTACCTGGGGCGACATCGATTATCACGGTCGTCCATGGGTCCGCAACGCCTCACTCCCCTACACCATCACCGAAGGTTTACAGAACCGACATATCTCGCTCTGGGCCAGCCATGGCCGCTACTTCAACGTCAAAGACAGTACGTGGAAGTGGCAGCGCCCCGCATTGTTCGGCACACGCGAGGACCTTTTTACACAAACCATCGTTATCCCCTACCTCATCCCCATGCTGCAGAATGCAGGCGCCATCGTGTTCTCACCACGCGAACGCGACTGGCAGCGCAACGAATTTATAGTGGATAACGACACCCCCGAATCAGGCTACACCGAGACCAACGGGCACTTTCAGTGGAGCAAGAACAATACAACAGGTTTTGCCTGGCATTCAGGTAGTTATGAAGACTTTGAGAACCCGTTTAATGCAGGTACCAGTCGCCAGTCGCCCACTACCGACAACGCCAAGCGCCAGAGCGAAATCATCTGGAAGCCCGCCATCACCGAGAGTGGCAACTACGCCGTTTACGTGAGCTATCACACCACCGATAAGAGCATCGACGATGCCCACTACACCGTGTGGCACCAAGGCATACCTACCGAGTTCCGCGTCAACCAGACGATGGGCGAGAAAACGTGGGTTTACCTGGGGACGTTCTATTTCGACCAAGGTCAGAGCACACGCAACTGCGTAACATTGAGCAACCTGAGTCGCCACCACCACGGTGTGGTAACAGCCGATGCCGTACGCTTTGGCGGCGGTATGGGTAACATCGATCGTGGTCGCGGCGTGAGCGGACTGCCCCGCTGCCTCGAAGCCGCACGCTACTACGCCCAGTGGGCAGGCATGCCTTACGAGGTGTACAGCACCAAGGATGGCGAGGACGATTATGGCGACGACATCAACGTGCGCAGCTATATGACCAATCACCTGGCTGGCGGCTCTGTGTTTGTACCCGATACCACAGGCTTGAATGTGCCCATCGAACTCTCGCTGGCCATTCACAGCGATGCCGGCTACACCCGCGATGGCAAGAGCCACACAGGCACCCTGAGCGTGTGCACCACCTATCTTAACGACAGCATTCTGAATTCGGGCCTTACCCGCTTGGCATCACGCGACTTGGCCGACGAACTGCTCTACTCTATCCCTGCCGACATCAAAAAGAAATACGGCAACTGGCCCACACGCGAACTCTACGATCGCAACTACAGCGAAACCCGTTGCCCCATGGTGCCCAGCGCCATTCTCGAAACCATGTCGCATCAGAACTTTGCCGACATGCGCATGGGTCAGGATCCTAACTTCCGTTTCGACCTGGCACGCAGCATCTACAAAACCCTGTTACGCTACATCAGCGCCATGCACCACAAGAAATACGTGGTACAGCCCTTGGCACCCGATCGCCTGTCGGCCGAGCTTACAGGTCGCGGCGAGGCCAGAATCAGCTGGCACACCGTTTACGACGAATACGAACCCACCGCCAAGCCCACAGGCTTTGTAGTTTACACAGCCACAGGTCGCAGCGGCTTCGATAACGGTACCTATATCAAAGGTGGCACCGAAACATCTGTTACCATCCCCGTCGATCCCGAAAAGCTGTACTCATTCCGCGTCACAGCCGTTAACGATGGCGGCGAGAGTTTCCCCAGTGAGGTGGTTTCGGTATTCGATGTGCCCGAGGCTCAGAAGTCGGTACTCATCGTCAACGGCTTTACCCGTTTGGCAGCCCCACAGGTAGTTGACAACACCGTTTCACAAGGTTTCGACCTTGAGACCGATGCTGGCGTTACCTATGGTCGCACAGCTGGTTGGCTAGGCTATCAGACCGGTTGGGACAAGAGCAAGATGGGTAGCGAGCGCCGCGATGGTCTAGGCTACACCAACGACTCGCTGCAGGGCCAGTTCATTGCTGGCAACGATTTTGACTATATCCGCACCCACGCTACAGCCATCGCCACAGCCCGCAAATACCGCGTGGCCAGCTGCTCGGTGACTGCACTCGACAATAACGAGGTACACCCTCAGAATTATGAGATGATGGACGTGATTCTCGGTCTGCAACGCAACGACGGCTACTCGCTCGTTCCCTACCAGCTCATGTCGCCCATCCTGCGCGAGCATATCCGCTTGTTTGCCAAGCGCGGTGGTTCGCTGCTGGTTAGCGGCGCCTACCTGGGCAGCGACATGCAGGATCCCGTAGATCGCAAATATCTGGCCGACATACTCAAGCTAACCTATCAGGGCCAGAATGCCGACTCGCTGCAGCGCGATACCATCAACGGTCTCGGTCTGCAGTTCACCTTCCATCGCCAGCTGAACGAGCAGCACTATGCCGATCAGCACCCCGAAATCATCGAGCCGGTTTATCCCGCATTCTCGGCCATGAAGTATGCCGACGATTACAGCGCTTCGGTAGCCTATAACGGCACCGATTACAAGTCGTTCGCCATGGGATTCCCCTTCGAGTGCATCAAGGACGAACCCAAGCGTAACAGCATTATGCGTGGCATTTTGCAATTCCTATTACAATCAAATAACCCATAAAAATTATCTAAAAGTATGAAAATTCAATCTAATTCATCTGGAACCCGTAGTATCGAAGTAAGTGACGAACACCTGCAGACCATCGAGAAGTATCAGCTCTTCCGCGATCTGATCGACTCTAATGGCTACGTCGACGAACAGGTACTTGACAAATTGAAACTGAACATTCGCGCACTGCTCGAGGGCGATGCCGGTAAGGACAAAACCCTGCTAGACCTCTGTCTCGATGTTATCTATCATCCAAACATGAAGGCATTCGGCCTGCAGCAGCTTGTGCTATTATACATTAACTGGAAGCATCAAGACAACGATGGCCTGGGCATGACCACACGCGTTTTGCAGGGCACACCGTTTAATTGATGGCCCAAAATTGGAAAATAAGATTTGAAAGAGTACAGATTAACTGATTTTTTACCCACAACAAAAAAGGAGCTCGAACTCCGGGGATGGGATTACGTTGATGTAATCCTATTCTCGGCCGATGCTTATGTTGATCACCCATCGTTTGGTGCCGCCGTGATTGGCCGCACACTCGAGGCCGCGGGGTTCCGCGTGGCCATTGTGCCACAGCCCGACTGGCATGGCGACTATCGCGACTTTAAGAAGTTAGGTCGCCCACGCCTGTTCTTCGGTATCGCCCCAGGTTGTATGGACTCGATGGTAAACAAGTACACCGCCGCACGCCGCCTGCGCTCAGAGGATGCCTACAGCCCCGATGGTCGCCACGACATGCGCCCCGAGTACCCCACCATCGTATATGCCAAAATCCTTAAGGAGCTTTATCCCGATGTACCCGTAGTACTGGGTGGTATCGAGGCCTCGCTGCGCCGCGTGAGTCATTACGACTACTGGAGCGACAGCCTCAAGAAGTGCCTGCTGTGCTACTCGCCTGCCGATATGATTACCTACGGCATGGGCGAAAAGGTAACTATCGAACTGGCACGCCGACTGGCTGCCGGTGAGAGCATTCGCGATATTCGCGACCTGCCGCAAACCGTTTATCTCTCACGTAAGGAAGATATCATTGGTGGCATTACCGATCGCGACATCGTGCTGCACTCACACGAGGAATGCCTGAAAAACAAGAAGGCCCAGGCCGAGAACTTCAAGAACGTCGAAGAGCAGTCGAACATGATGCACGCCCAGCGCCTGCTGCAGGGTGTCGACGGACGTTACGTGGTTATCAATCCACCTTATCCGCCCATGACTACCGAGGAGCTCGACGCCTCGTTCGATTTGCCTTACACACGCCAGCCGCATCCCAAATATAAGGGCAAGCGCATTCCCGCTTACGAGATGATTAAGTTCTCGGTAAACATCCATCGCGGCTGTTTTGGCGGCTGTGCATTCTGTACTATTTCGGCCCATCAGGGTAAATTCATTACCTGCCGTTCAAAAGAGAGTATCCTGCGCGAGGTGAAACAAGTCATCGAGATGCCCGACTTTAAGGGTAATCTCAGCGACCTGGGTGGCCCGTCGGCCAACATGTACGGCATGAGCGGACGCAACAAGAACGCCTGCGAAAAGTGCCGTCGCCCATCGTGTATCCATCCGCAGATATGCCCTAACCTCAATACCGACCACTCAAAACTGCTCGATATCTACCGCTCAGTAGATGCCCTTCCAGGCATCAAACACAGCTATATCGGCAGTGGTGTGCGTTATGATTTATTATTACATCGTAGCAAGGACGAGGCCAGTAACAAGGCCGCTATGGAGTACACCCGCGAACTGATTACCCGTCATGTTTCGGGCCGTCTCAAGGTAGCCCCCGAGCACACCAGCGATCGTGTACTATATCTCATGCGCAAGCCCTCGTTCCAACAGTTCTACGAGTTCAAACGCATCTTCGATAAGATTAATCGCGAGGAGGGTCTTCGCCAACAGATCATCCCCTACTTCATCTCCAGCCACCCAGGCTGTCAGGAAGAGGATATGGCCGAACTGGCAGTGATTACCAAGAACCTCGATTTCCATCTTGAGCAGGTACAGGACTTTACCCCCACGCCTCTTACCAACGCCACCGAAACCTGGTACACAGGCTACGATCCCTACACACTCCAGCCCGTGTTCAGCGCCAAGACACCTAAGGAAAAATTGGCCCAGCGCCAGTTCTTCTTCTGGTACAAACCCGAAGAGCGCCGTGGCATCGAGCAGTCGTTGCGCCGCATCGGCCGTCCCGATCTCATAGCCAAGCTCTACTCAGGCATGCCCCCACAAGGCAGTTATCGCCCTGCTTACGGCAGCCAGAAGCCCGCAGGTAGCAGCAAGCCATCTGGCGGTGGCAAGCCAAAATCTTATAACCCCAATTTTAAAAATGAAAATTCTCGAGCAAAGCATCATAGCGAAAAGCCCCAGCAAGAAAAGCGAGGACGGAATCGTCGTAACTTCTGATTTTATTGCCGTTATCGACGGCAGCACATCCAAAACCAAGCGTCGCCATTGCCCCCTCATGAGCAATGGCCGCTATGCCATGCTACTCATCAGTCGCTATATCCGAAAAATGCCCGCCAACACCAGCAGCCATCAGTTCTGCGTAGGTGTTACCCGTGCGTTGCGCCGCCACTACTGGCTGCGTTTCCCCGTTGAGCGTATGCAGCACCATCCCGAAGAGCGCCTCTGCGCCTCGGCCATTATCTACAGTCGCCTGCGCCGCGAGGTATGGATGGTGGGCGACTGCCAGTGCCTCATTGGCGGCAATTACTTCGACAACCCTAAGCCCTACGAGCAGCCTCTGGCCGAGATGCGTGTAGCCAAAGTCAAGGAGCTGTTGGCAGCAGGTGTGCCACAAGCCGACCTACTGCAGCCCCACGACCCAGCCCGTGAAGTAATGATTCCCACCATGCTTGACGTAATGAAAAATCAGAACATTACCTACGCCGTTATCGATGGTTTCCCCATCCCCGAGCAAAAGGTAAAAGTGATACCGCTCGACTTCCAGAAATGGGAGATTGTGTTTGCCAGCGACGGCTATCCCCAGCTGGCCCCAACACTAAAAGAATCGGAATCGCTCCTGGCCCACCAGCGCGAAACCGATCCCCTAAACATTGGCCAGTTCAAAGCCACCAAAGCCTTCGTTTCCGGTAACAACTCCTTCGACGACCGCACCTACATCCGCTTCGAAGTGTAAGTTAAAGTGGTACAGATTGTCTTGTACTGACAAAGTGGAAAATCTAGGAAACTTGACTCCGTTCTCTGAGGTGGTTGACTCTATTCCTAAAAACGTAGACTTCGTACGGATATTGTTTACTATTCATCTTAACACCGCACGCCGCAACTTTTTGGTTTTGCGGTGTGGATGGGTGCGATGGTGGAGGTAGATTAATTACTATTATAAATATTATATATTATTATATATATTATAATATATATAATAATATATAATATTCTAAAGACAAGATATTGCGAGTGTGAAGTACGAAAAAGTTGCGGCGTGCGGCGTGCGGTGTGGAGGTGAGCATAGGAGACGAGGTTATACTTATTTGAGCGAAATCCATAATTTTTGAGGCGATAAAATTATGGTTCGTGGCGTACGAAATGGATAACCAAAATAATTTTGCTTTTTGATTAAAAAAGTGGCTAAAATATTTGGTAGTTTGAGATATTTTTTGTACCTTTGCAGTGCATTAAGAAAGATACACTTCTCTTGCAACGTTAATCAAAAACGAAGCGCGCACAACTTTTGAGAGACACAAACAACACTTAGTTATTAACCATTTTAAAATTAAAACACACAACATTATGGCAAAGATTTTTTATCTGCTGAAGCAGAACAACGTGAAGAACTCGAAAATTTACGGCAAGTGGTTTGCCCGAGGAAAAACCATCGAAACACTGAACACCCGAAAGATGGCCAACCACATCTCGGAACACGGAAGCATCTACACCCCAGACGTGGTATTCGGAGTACTGGAGAAATTCAGAAGCTGTCTGCTGGAAATGCTACTGAACTCGAAACGAGTAAAGATCGACGGTCTGGGCATCTTCTTCACCACCCTGGAGAACGAGAAAGGTGGAGCCCTGAAAAAGGAGGATTTCTCGCCAGCCAAGAACCTGAAAGCTCTGCACATTAGATTTCTGCCCGACCAGGAGGCTGAGACAAACATCTCGAGCAGAGAGTTTATCAAGAAGGCTGAGTTTGTGAATGCTGAGACATTTGCAGGACAGCTGACCGAGGAGGAGGATAAACCAAGTAACAGTGGTGGTAGTAGCAGTCAGGGCGGTAACCAGGGTGGTAACACAGGAGGCGGTAACCAGGGTGGTAACACAGGAGGCGGCAATCAGCCCAGCAACCCAGGTAGTGGCGGCTCAGACATGAACTAACGAAAGGAGGTGAGTTATGAGCAAGAAGGAAACCCTGAAGTTCATCATCCAGATGATTGCGAGCATCGCAACAGCGATTGTTACGGCACTGGGAGCTACCAGCTGCATGGATTTCTAAGATAAAACAAAGAGAATGCCTGTTAATTAAGTTTAATGGGCATTCTTTTTTCTTCTTTGCTTACAAAACACATTAATCATGCAGTAACGGAAGACTTCGTTTTCGTTACTTTTGGGTCGCGGTTCACCTATCCCCTTTATTAGTTCCAAAACTAGATTTCTACCTGGAGCAACCGCAGATACTCGCCTCCAGACTATCAGGACAGGTCGGCACGCGCCTGTCATAGTTCACTGGCGACAGTATGTAAAAGCGTTATTTCGTAGTAAACTGTCTGTATTCATGTTTCTGCTTGACCACAGCAAACATCCTCAGTAC
>NZ_JHXD01000026.1 GCF_000687715.1 Xylanibacter ruminicola Ga6B6 | reverse complement strand
AACGCCAAGGAGGCTGAACACAATGCGATGGTGGCCAGTCAGAACGAGGCTAAAGCCCGGGAGGCTGCCGAAGCTGCCAAAAAGAGCGAGGAACTGAAGGATATCTTCTTGGGTAACATGAGTCACTCGCTCCGCACACCACTTAATGCCATCATTGGCTTCTCGGATTTGTTGATGACGATGGATGATAGTGCTTTGCCACCTGAGGAACGTGCCAATCTGTTGCAGTTGATTAATAAGAACGGACTGGAACTGCTGCACCTGATTAATGAACTGTTATCGTTGAGCGAGGTGGAGGGTGATACACAGTTGTTTAAGCGTGAGGTTACCGATGTGGATTACGAAATGGGACAGTATGCCTCGGAGATTCGCTTGCAACTGCAAGATGGTGTAACCCTCGAGGTGGTTGAACCTATCGATGGTTTGCGTGCGCTGGTGGATAAGAAGCTGATGCGTATTGTAACCATGCACCTGCTTGAGAATGCCATGCAGCATACCACCGAGGGTAAGATAACCCTGACTTACTACCTGAAAGAAGGCGGTATGTATGTAGAGGTAAAGGATACGGGTAAGGGACTGCCCGAGAAACTGAAACAGAATATATTCGGACTGTTGGCCGACAGAAATACATATACCCACGACGAGAATCAGGATAATCCAGGACTGGGACTGAGTGTTTGTAAGGCCATTATCGACCGATGCAGTGGAAAAATAGGTGCGCGCGATAACACAGAAGACGGCAGAGGTACTATCTTCTGGTATTGGACGCCAACGGAAATATTAAACTAGGAGGCATAGGGAAATGACACTAATCATCGTCATATTACTATTGTTAGGATACGTTGTGATAGCCACTGGCCATACAACGGGAGTAAACAAATCGGCTATTGCCATCTTTATCGGCACCGTAGGGTGGGTGGTATACATCTGTTACGGCACCGATTTTGTGATGGAGCGACATGCCCAGGATTACTGGGAGTTCTTAGCGGGGAGCTTGCCATCGAGCGAGGCCGTTAAGTACTATATATATAATAATGTATTCCTTTATTATGTGGGGCGTGCTGCCAGCATTGTGATGTTCCTGTTGGCTACCATGAGTATTGTTGAGATTCTGCATAATAACGGCTGCTTCGACTTTGTTACCAAGTGGATCAGAACCCGTAACTCTAAGCGACTTTTGTGGACCATCACACTGGCCACTTTCATTCTGTCGGCAAATCTCGACAACCTTACTACGGCTACCATGATGCTGGTAATCATGCATAGCATTGTGCAGAACCGTCGTCAGCGCATGCTGATTGGTGCTGCCATTGTGATTGCTGCCAACTGTGGTGGATGTCTTACGGTGATTGGCGATCCTACCACCTTGGTACTGTGGGGCGACGAGGCTATCACAGCCACCAACTATTCGTCGTATCTGGCCCTGCCAGCCCTTTGGGCTTGGATTGTACCTACCATACTGATTAATCGCGAACTGCCCGAACGCCTGGATACCCAGTGGGCGCCTATGCCGTTCCGTGGCGACGATACCAATCTGTTGCCTTGGCAGCGTGTGGTGATGCTGTTTGTAGGTATCGGCGGCTTGTGGTTTATCCCAACATTCCATACCATCACCAAACTGTCGCCGTTCCTTGGCGCCCTGTGTGTGCTCAGCATACTGTGGGTAGTAAACGAGGTGATGAACCGAAAGCTGAACAGTTCCGACCAGATGATGCAGCGCCTGACACCACGTTCGGTGCAGTACGGATCGTTGCAGCAGATACTGTTTGTAATGGGTATCATGCTGGCGATGGGTGTTGTCACTGAAACAGGTGTGTTTGGCGATGTGGCCGAGTGGATGGATACTACCATTCACAGCGTATGGGTACTCGGTATCGTATCAGGTTTCCTCAGCGGTATCGTTGATTCGTTTACCATTGCCATGAGCGATATCTCGCTCTATCAGATAGCCGATGCTGCCTACGTAGGTTCGTACGACGAAAACTTTATAGTAAATGGTGCCTACTGGAAGATTATCGCTTTCTGCACCGCTGTAGGTGGCTGTTTGCTTAGCGTTGGTTCGGTTAGCGGACTGGCCCTGATGAAGATGGAGCACATGCGTTTAGGCTGGTATATTAAAAACCTGACGCTGAAGGTGCTGGCAGGTATGCTGGTGGGCTTGGCTGTGCTGTGGATTGAGTTGAATTATGTATAACTAAACAATTATAGTAGTAATATGACAAAGATTAAGACAATTGGTATCCTGACGTCGGGAGGCGATGCTCCAGGAATGAATGCCGCTATCCGTGCTGTGACACGTGCCGGTATTTACAACGGTTTTAAGATTAAAGGTATATATCGTGGTTACGAAGGACTGATTCACGATGAGGTCCAGGAGTTTACCACCGAGAATGTAAGTGGCATTGTTACCCGTGGTGGTACTATCCTGAAAACAGCCCGTTCGAAGGAGTTCCCAACACCAGAGGGTATGCAGAAGGCTTACGAGACTTGTGTAAAGGAAGAGATCGACGCACTGGTAGTTATCGGTGGTAACGGTTCGCTTACCGGTGCCCGTAACTTCGGTATGGAGTTCGATTTCCCTGTAATCGGTCTGCCTGGCACTATCGATAACGACTTGTATGGAACCGACAACACCATCGGCTACGATACCACCATGAATACCATCATGGAGTGTGTTGACCGTATCCGTGATACTGCTAACTCGCACGAGCGTATTTTCTTTGTCGAGGTAATGGGACGTGATGCTGGATTCCTGGCACAGAACTGTGCGATTGCCTGCGGTGCCGAAGCTGCCATTGTGCCTGAGGAGACTACCGATGTCGACCAGCTGGCACAGTTCATGAGTCGTGGTATCCGTAAGTCAAAGAAGTCATGTATCGTGATTGTGTCGGAGAGTCCTAAGTGTGGCGCTCTGTACTATGCCGATCGTGTAAAGAAGGAGTTCCCCGAGTTCGATGTACGTGTATCTATCTTGGGACATCTGCAGCGTGGTGGTAGTCCTTCGGCCCGCGACCGCATCCTGGCATCTATCACAGGTGTTGGCGCTATCGAGGCTATCAAGCAGGGCCAGCGTAACATCATGGTAGGTGTGCGAAACAACGAGGTGGTTTACGTTCCCTTCAGTGAGTGTATCCGTACCGATAAGCGTTTTGATAAGAAACTGATTAAAGTGCTCGATGAGCTGAGCATCTAGTTTACTAGAATTACTAGAAATGCTAGAAATACTAGAGAAAATATGCCAGATATAAAGAAAATAGTATTAACAGGAGGACCTTGTGCTGGTAAGACTACCGCGTTGGTAAAAATTACCGAGTATTTCTCAGGGTTTGGCTATAAGGTGTTTAACGTGCCCGAGGTGCCTACTATCTATAGCACCGCAGGCTGGAACTACCTTACACCTAACCGTAAGTTGTACTATCAAGGCGAACGTGCCATTCTGGAAACCCAGTTGGCACTCGAAAACCAGTTTATGAAGTTGGCCGAGGTTTGTGAAGATCCCGTGCTGGTGGTGTGTGATAGAGGCGCGATGGATATCTCGGCCTATATCAAACCCGAAGAGTGGGAGGAGATAACCCACATGGCTGGTACCAATTCCGAGGCTTTGCGCGAGAGCTATGATGCTGTGCTGCACCTGGTGAGTGCGGCCGATGGCGCCGAGCAGTATTATACTACTGCCACTAACGCCACCCGTTACGAGCAGGCTAACGAAGAAGGATTGCGTATTGCCCGCGAGTTGGATAAAAAGGTGATCGAGGCTTGGACCGGTCATCCCCATCTGCGTGTGATTAACAATCACGACGATTTCGATAATAAGATTAAGCGTGTTCTTACAGAGATCTCAAAGGTTGTTGGCTTGCCACAGCCTGTGCAGGAGGAGCGTATCTTCCGCGTTGAAATCATCGGTGAGATTCCCGAGTGCTCCGAGAGCTTGATTACCCAGACCTATCTGGTGGCTGAGCCCGGTAGCGAGGTGCGCCTGCGCCGCCGCGAGTGGAGTGGGGGTAAGGTGGTTAATGTACACCGCTCGAAGAAACGCATCAGCGAAACCGAAGTGATTGAAACCGAGCGACAGGTAGATAACAACCTGTACGAGCAGATGCTGCAGCAGGCCGATCCTTATCGTGTCACCATCCACAAAAAGCGTCAGAGCTTTATCTGGAAAGGTCAGTTCTTCCAGATCGACACCTTCCAGGACCCTGTCAGCAATCTGGTAATGATGGAAACCAAAGGTATTTCGGCACAGGAAACCGTAAACTTCCCTCCGTTCGTAAAAGTGCTCGAGGATGTGACCGGAAATCCTAAATATCTGAACTATAACATCGCTTTGCGCCGATGAAAAGTCGCAAAAAATGGTGAATTTGGGAATTTTGTCGTGTAAAAGTTCGTTTGTTCGGATAATAATACTTACCTTTGCAAGCATTATAACGAAATTATAAATCTATAGTAACTTAAAAAATAAAACAGCGTATGTCACAAATTACTGGACACATTTCGCAGATTATTGGCCCTGTTATCGACGTATATTTCGATACCGAGGGCCAGGATGCCGAAAAGGTGTTGCCAAAGATTTACGATGCTCTGAAGATTGATCGTGGCGACGGGCGCGACCTGATTGTCGAGGTGCAGCAGCACATCGGCGAGGATACGGTGCGCTGCGTGGCTATGGACAATACCGACGGATTGCATCGTGGACTTGAGGCTATCCCCCTGGGCTCACCTATCGTGATGCCTGCAGGCGATCAGATTAAGGGTCGAATGCTGAACGTTATCGGTCAGCCTATCGATGGTATGAAACAACTCGATATGGAAGGCGCTTATCCTATCCACCGCGAGGCTCCAACATTCGAAGAATTATCAACCAAGAAAGAGATTCTGGCTACAGGTATTAAGGTTATCGACCTGCTGGAGCCTTACATGAAGGGTGGTAAGATCGGACTGTTTGGTGGTGCCGGTGTAGGTAAAACGGTGCTTATCATGGAGTTGATTAACAACATTGCCAAAGGTCACAACGGATTCTCGGTATTCGCTGGTGTAGGTGAGCGTACCCGTGAGGGTAACGACCTGATCCGCGAGATGATTGAGAGCGGTGTAATCCGCTATGGTGAGAAGTTCCGCGAGGCTATGGATCAGGGTAAGTGGGATTTGAGTCTTGTTGATCCTGAGGAGTTGAAGAAATCGCAGGCCACACTGGTTTACGGACAGATGAATGAGCCCCCTGGCGCACGTGCTTCGGTAGCCCTCTCTGGTCTGACTGTTGCCGAGGGATTCCGTGATGGTGGCGGTAAGGATGGCGGTGCTGCCGATATCCTGTTCTTCATCGATAATATCTTCCGTTTCACCCAGGCTGGATCTGAGGTATCAGCTCTGCTGGGACGTATGCCATCAGCTGTAGGTTATCAGCCCACACTGGCTTCTGAGATGGGATCGATGCAGGAGCGAATCACTTCTACCAAGACTGGTTCTATCACCTCAGTACAGGCTGTATATGTACCTGCCGACGACTTGACCGACCCTGCACCTGCAACCACGTTTACACACCTGGATGCTACTACCGTGCTGGATCGTAAGATTGCCGAGCTGGGTATCTATCCCGCTGTTGATCCTCTGGGTTCTACATCACGTATCCTTGATCCACTGATTGTGGGTAAGGCTCACTACGATTGTGCCCAGCGTGTAAAGGAGATTCTGCAGCGCTATAAGGAACTTCAGGATATTATTGCAATTCTGGGTATGGATGAGCTCTCTGACGAGGATAAGCTCACAGTAAACCGTGCACGTCGTGTACAGCGTTTCCTGTCGCAGCCATTCTCGGTAGCATCACAGTTCACCGGTCTGCCTGGTGTCATGGTACCTATCGAAGAGACTATCAAGGGCTTCAATGCTATTCTCGACGGCGAGGTCGACGATCTGCCTGAGCAGGCATTCCTCAATGTTGGTACTATCGAGGATGCCAAGGAGAAAGCCAAGAAACTGCTCGAAGCTGCTAAAGGCTAATTGACAATTTATAATTGAAAATTGACAATTATGTTACAGCTAAGGATAGTTTCACCCGAAAAGGTAGAGTTCGACGGACCAGTCGAGAGCGTTCTTGTGCCTGGCACAGTAGGACAGTTCGAGATTCTGACCAACCACGCGCCGATTATCTCGTCGCTGGAGAAGGGAACCGTTGTCTATACCTTGGAGTCTGGTGAGAAGAACAGGCTCGACATCTTCGGCGGCTTCGTTGAAGTGCAGAAGAATGTTGTTAGCCTTTGTGTGGAAATTAGGAGCATAGGTGACAATGGACTTTGACAAACTGAGTAAACGCTACGCACGACAGAGCATTCTGCTCACGGCAGGACTGGCTCTTCTGGGCTTGCTGGTGGCAAATGTCCGCCAGACTGACGGAATCATCGTTCCGCTGATTGTCAGTTCGCTCTTTGTGCTGGTGATGGAGCTCTCTTCTGCATTCCTGTGGCGTTGGGTGGCTGTTAAGCATTCCGATATGCTGCCATCGTTCTTTACAGGTGTGTCAGGCTTCCGCTTCCTGTTGGCGCTGGCCGTTATGTTTGTCTGGTATCTGGTTACGAACCGACAGTCAACAATCACGTTCTTCGTGGTGTTCCTGATCTTTTACTTCGTGTCCCTAATTCACCATTCCGTCTTCTTTTCGAGAGTATCAAATCGTTTGTAACGATCATAAAATGAGTTAATTAAATGAAACAATTAAAGTCAATATGTCTCTTGTTGATGGTTGCGTTTCTGCCGCTGTCGCTCTATGCTAATGAGCAGGAGGAGGAGAAACTCGACATCCCGGAAATCGTGCTTGAACACTTGGCCGATTCCTACGAGTGGCACATTGCTTCTTATCAGGGTAAGCATATTAGCATTCCGCTGCCGATTATCATTCGGAGTGCGAGCGATAATCCCGGACAAAAGTGGTTCTTCTGCACCGCTCACAGTCTGCCCGAGCAGTTCTTCTTCAGCAAGGAACATCACGGCAAGATATATGAGCGTGTGGGAGGCGAGGAGGTTCGTCCATTGGATCTGAGCATCACACGTAATGTGCTGCAGATATGGATTGTGGTTGCCCTCCTGCTGGTGGTATTCCTCTCCTGTGCCAACTGGTATAAGAAGCACGACGAGAAGAGTAATGCGCCCGGCGGATTCGTGGGAGCTGTGGAGATGCTTGTGATGATGATTCACGACGACGTCATCAAGTCGTCTATCGGCGAGAAGCACTACAAGCCCTATGCTCCTTATCTGTTGACGGTATTCTTCTTCATCCTGTTTACCAACCTTGTAGGACTGTTGCCCATCTTCCCAGGTGGTGCAAATGTAACGGGTAACATCAACATCACGTTCTTCTTGGCCTTCTGTACGTTCCTGGCTATCAACTTGTTTGGTAACAAGGAGTACTGGAAGGATATTTTCTGGCCAGATGTGCCTATCTTCCTGAAGGCTATCCCCGTGATGCCTGCTATCGAACTGTTCGGTGTGTTCACCAAGCCTTTCGCGCTGATGATCCGACTTTTCGCCAACATGATGGCAGGTCACGCAGTAATCCTTTCGTTTACCTGTGTGATTTTCCTCGGTTGGTCAATGGGTGTAGGCTATGGTCTTGGGCTTAACCTGTTCAGTATCCTCATGCTTCTGTTTATGAATGCGCTGGAGCTGCTGGTAGCCTTCGTTCAGGCGTATGTGTTCACCATGCTGAGTGCGGTATTCATCGGACTGGCTCATCAGGACCATCACGCTGAGTAAAAATGAATTTTAAAAACAACATTATTAATAATTAAAAATTAAAAGTATTATGATTTCAGCTTTATTTTTAGCCGAGGGTCTGGCTCAGCTGGGCTGCGGTATTGGTGCAGGTATTGCAGTTATTGGTGCAGGTTTGGGTATTGGTAAGATTGGTGGCAGCGCCGTTGATGCTATCGCCCGTCAGCCAGAGGCTTCTGGTAAGATTTTTACCCAGATGATTCTGACCTCTGCTTTCGTTGAGGGTTGTGCCCTCTTTGCTATTGCAGCTTGTGCATTCTTGATCAAGTAATGATTGAAGAGTTGAAGAATTCAAGAATTGAAAAATTGAAATAATATGGATTTCAGTAAACTGCCAGCAATCCTCACCCCCGATCTGGGACTTCTGTTCTGGATGCTTCTGGCGTTTGCCGTCATCTTCTTCTGTCTGGCCAAGTACGGATTCCCTGCCATTACCAATATGGTTGAGGAGCGGAAAAAGTACATCGACGAAAGTTTGCTGAAGGCTCACGAGGCCTCTGAGCGACTGGAGAACATCAAGCAGGAAGGTGAGGCTATCCTTCAAGAGGCTCGCGACCGTCAGGCGCAGATTCTCAAGGAGGCCGCCGAGACGCGCGACGCTATCGTGGAGCAGGCTCAGCAGAAGGCACGCGCCGAGGGTGCCCGACTCTTGGAAGATGCCCGTGTGGCTATCGACCAGGAGAAGAAAGCCGCCATTGCCGATATCCGTCAGCAGGTTGCCGCACTCAGTGTAGGCATCGCCGAGAAGGTTCTGAAACAGAGCCTGAAGGACGACAAGGCGCAGATGGATTTGATTGACCGTATGCTGGATGATGTTTCTACTGATAAATAAGCATTAAACGTATGGATATAGGAGTCATATCGGTAAGATACGCGCGAGCACTCCTCAAGAGTGCTGCCGACGCCAAGATAGAGCAGCAGGTGTATGCCGAGATGCAGCAGATAGCCAAGAGCTACATCGAGGTGCCACAGTTGCGCTCTACGATTGACAATCCGATGCTCTCGAAGGATAAGAAGGAGGCGCTGCTGCTCACAGCGGCAGGCAAGGAACCTTCGGCCCTGATGAAGGCCTTCGTACAGCTTGTGCTGAAGGAAGACCGCGAGAGTGTGATGCAGTTCATCGCCAATTCGTACGTCACGCTTTACCGCCAGCAGAAGAATGTCATCCGCGGACGACTCATCACCGCTGCAGCTGTATCGCCTGAAACAGAACAGAAGATGCGCCGCATGGTGGAGAGTAAGACTAATGGAACAGTAGAGTTTGAGTCGCAGGTAAACCCCGATATCATCGGTGGCTTCATCCTCGAGTACGACACCTACCGCATGGATGCCAGTGTCAAGACCAAACTCAACAGTATTCTCAATACATTAAAAAAGTAAACAACAATGTCAGATAAGATTAAACCAAGCGAAGTTTCCCAGGTGCTGCTCGACCAGCTCAAGGGAATCTCGGATGCCGAGAAGTTCGACGAGGTAGGTACCGTACTCACCGTCAGCGATGGTGTGGCACGTATCTACGGACTGCGCAACGCCGAGGCTAACGAGCTGCTGGAGTTTGAGAACGGTACCATGGCTATCGTGATGAACCTTGAGGAGGACAACGTAGGTTGTGTGCTCTTGGGCTCTACCTCAGGCATCAAGGAAGGCATGGTAGTGAAGCGTACCAAGCGTATCGCTTCTATCCGTGTAAACGACAACATGCTCGGTCGCGTTATCAATCCGCTGGGTCAGGCTATCGACGGTAAGGGTGATATCGATCTCACCGAGGCATTCGAGATGCCTCTGGATCGTAAGGCCCCTGGTGTTATCTACCGCCAGCCCGTTAAGGAACCTCTGCAGACTGGATTGAAGGCCATCGACTCGATGATTCCTATCGGTCGTGGACAGCGTGAGTTGATCATCGGCGACCGTCAGACGGGTAAGACCGCTATCGCCGTTGATACCATCATCAATCAGAAGAGTTTCTACGAGGCTGGTAAGCCTGTGTATTGTATTTATGTAGCTATCGGACAGAAGGCCAGTACCGTTGCTGCCCTCGTTTCTACGTTGCAGGAGCACGGCGCTATGCCTTACACCATCGTGGTAGCCGCTACAGCTGCCGATCCTGCCGCTATGCAGTACTATGCTCCATTTGCAGGTGCCGCTATCGGTGAGTACTTCCGCGATCGCGGTCTGCCAGCTCTGGTGGTTTACGACGACCTGTCGAAGCAGGCTGTGGCCTATCGTGAGGTATCGCTGATTCTGCGCCGTCCTTCAGGACGTGAGGCTTATCCTGGTGATGTGTTCTATCTGCACTCACGCCTTTTGGAGCGTGCTGCTAAGATGAACGAACAGCAGGAGGTTGCTGAGCAGATGAACGACCTGCCCGAGTGTATGAAGGGCCATGTGAAGGGTGGTGGTTCGCTTACCGCTCTGCCAATCATCGAGACTCAGGCCGGCGACGTATCGGCTTACATCCCAACTAACGTTATTTCGATTACCGACGGACAGATCTTCCTCGAGAGCGACCTCTTTAACCAAGGTTTCCGTCCCGCCATCAACGTAGGTATCTCGGTATCTCGTGTAGGTGGTTCGGCTCAGATCAAGAGTATGAAGAAGGTGGCTGGTACACTGAAGATCGACCAGGCTCAGTATCGTGAGCTGGAGGCCTTCTCTAAGTTCTCGAGCGATATGGATGCCGTAACAGCGATGACACTGGACCGTGGACGTAAGAACAATCAGTTGCTTATTCAGCCACAGTACAGCCCAATGCCAGTAGGTGAGCAGATTGCCATTCTGTATTGCGGTGTACATGGTCTGATGCGTGAGGTGCCCATCGCCAAGGTACGTGAGTGCCAGACATCGTTCCTCGATAAGCTGCGCTCAGCTCATCCCGAGGTTATCGAGACACTGGCCAGTGGTAAGATCGACGATGCTACCACCGCAACTATCGAGGCTGTTATGGCCGACATTGCTGGAACGTATAAAGCCTGATAGCCTATGCCTAGCCTGAAAGAAATTAAAGGCCGCATAGCCTCAGTCAATTCTACGCGAAAGATCACGTCGGCTATGAAGATGGTTGCCTCCAGCAAACTGCACCACGCACAGGTGGCTATTCAGAATATGCTGCCTTACGAGGAGTTGTTGGAGCACATCCTCAAGTCGTTCTTAGCTGCCGAAGCCGAGGCTCAGACTATCTACGATCAGGAGCGTCCCGTAAAAAGGGCTGCGCTGGTGGTGTTCTCAAGTAACTCGTCGCTTTGCGGCGGTTTCAATGCCAACATCATCAAGCAGATGACACATGCTGTGGACGAGTACACCGAAACCATAGGTCGCGATAATGTGGAGATCTATCCCATTGGTCGCAAGGTGTACGAGAAGGCACGTAAGATGGGCTTGAATGTGCAGGGCGAGTATTCGGCCCTTGCCGATCATCCCAATGTGAACGACTGCATCGAGATAGCTGTGGAGCTGGGGCGTAAGTTTGCTGCAGGCGAGATTGATAAGGTTGAACTCATCTATCACCACTTTAAGAGTGCAGGCTCGCAGGTGCTTACCCGCAAAACATTCCTGCCTATCGATGTGGAGAGTGAGTTGAAGGCCGATCATGAACGCGATCTTGAGAGTGTGATTGCCACTAAGCAGAGTCAGGAGTACCTCAAGAATAGGGGAGAGCGTAAGGATGAGAGTGGAAAGAGCGAAGAGGTTAAGCCACTTAACGATAACTTTATCGTTGAGCCCGACATGAACACCGTACTTTCGCAGCTCATGCCAAAACTGGCCCACTTGTCGCTCTATACAGCCCTGTTGGATAGCAATGCCTCCGAGCATGCAGCCCGAATGGTAGCTATGCAAACGGCCACCGATAATGCCGATGAATTGCTGCGCGAGCTCAACTTGCAATACAACAAGAGCCGACAGCAAGCCATAACATCCGAATTGCTCGATATTGTGGGTGGTTCGGTTAATAACTAACATGTAAAAGAAGTTTGCGCAACAAAAAACGCAAACTTCTTTTATTTTTATTTTAAATTATGTTAAACACTTAACTCAATATTTGAGTTTTTGCAAGATTTTTTATAATTTTGCATCCGCTTAAAAAGAGGATATTGATTTAAAATTATTTAAAAAATTAAAGTGCGACGAGTAAACTACTGTCTACTGCAACAATTGTGGTGTGTTTTATTCGTGGTTTTGGTCCAAGCATCCGCTTTGGCTCAGAAACCCGATACGCGGCTGTATAAACAGCTAGGCGATTACCCTTTTGTGTTTGTTTCCGACTCTCTGGTGTCAACACCACCGGTTATCAGCGATTCGCTTTTCGATATGATTGCACGAGGTGTACGATTCAAGGTAAACAGAACCGAACTCCCCACTAACGATCCTTTTATATCTCTGTATAACGATAGTCTGGTTCCTTGGCTTAAGGAGCACAACCTCATTCTGCGCGAGGTATTTGTAAAGGGTGCAGCTTCGCCCGAAGGTCCTTACGATAACAACCTGCGTTTGAGTCGTGAACGTACCAATCGCCTGATCGAATTCTTGAGCAGCAATATCAATCAGCCCATAGCTCATCGTCCCATCAACTCCAAGTTTGTAACCGAGGATTACGCCTATCTGGTAAAACTGATGGAGTTGGCTGATGATGCCGAATATCAGCAAGTAAAACGCATCTGGGATAGCTGCAACGGCGATGAGCGCCTGTGCAAAAGCAAACTCATGGCGCTGAATGGCGGCACCACCTGGAAGCGTTTGCTACAGGTATATTTCCCCACCTTGCGCCAGAGTCGTATGGTGCTTTGGTATATGATCAATCCCGGGTATATGCCTATTCCTCAGTGTAACTCTGTGCTTAGAGCCGATATGCTGGCTGTGCCAGGTATTGCAGCCTACCTGCCGCTAGTGTCTGATAGCATGTCAGCCAAGGCCTACAAGCGCCGCCACCTGATAGCTATCCGTACCAATCTGCTGCACGATTTCCTGTATGTGCCCCAGTTCGGTTTTGCCCCAGGTGGTAATATCCAGCTCGAGTATTATCCGTTGTCGGGTCACTATACCTTCAATGCAGGTTTCACTTTTACCAACCATCGCCATTGGGAAACGCATAAGTTCATGCAGATTCGCGATGCCCAGTTAGAGCTACGTCGTTATTTCAAGGGGCAGGGTCAGTTTATCGGTACCTACCTTTCAGCCTATGCCGAAGGTATGGTTTACGGCATCGGCTTTAGCGAAACCAAAGGCTGGGAAGGCGAGGGTGGAGGCGCAGGCCTGGGCTTGGGTCACACCTTCAAACTCAACAAACGCGGTAGTCTGCGTATGGAGCTGAGTGCCAACTTCGGTTTCTTCCTCACCCGTTACGATCCTTATGTGTGGGGTAATGGCAATGTGATTGATGGCAAGTACTACTACGACTATCATGGTAGCATCAGCGACTTTAAGAAGCGTAACCACCAGTTCCTGTGGTTCGGACCTACCAACGCGGGTATCCATCTTACTTACGACATTATTTACAGAAAGAAGAAGGAGGTTACACGATGAAACGCTTACATCTTATATATATCATGGCAGTTATGCTGGGATTCGTATCGTGTATCGAACCCCCATTAAATCTGCCCGGACAGAATCTCGCTGTTGATCTGCAGGTAGCTCAGACCGAGTTGAATCTGGTTTGGGATAACGAGGTGCAGATTGAGCACGAGTGGTATTATGGTTGGGACCTGAAAGACGACTCTATCTGGGGTGGCTTGGCTTATCCTCATCCCTCAAGCTACGAGGTGTATCGTTATTATAAAGGCGATAATCCGCTGGCCAAGCACACCGATGTGGATGTGTTCACCATCGATGCCAACCGATTCCGTCGTTACTTTAATTTCGGTTATTACGATATGCTGTTTTATAGCAATATCGACTCTAAGGATGGCACCCAGGTGCTGGTTATCAAAGAGAGTCCCGACTCGGTTATTGCCACTACTACCGGCACACGTGGCATATCGCGAAACATCCTGAATGCCAGCCGTGCCGACGAAGGCGATGCACCTCTTGGCGTACTCAATCAGCCTGAGATATTCTATGCTTGCTATTCCGAAAACGTGTATATCTCGTCCGATCTGAAGGATTACGAATACGACCCCGTCGAGAATGTTTACATCAAGCATCTCGAAGCCGAGCTCCGTCCGCTGGTATATATCTATCTGGTTCAGTTCATCCTGCTTAATAACGATGATGGACGCATCAAGGGAATCAATGGTAATGCCGCTATCTCGTCGATGGCAGCCAGCACCAACCTCTATACCGGACACACCAGCAACAAGCCTACACTGGTTTATTTCAACACCCGTTTGAAAGAGAATAGGATGGTCGAGGGTAAGATGTGCGATGTGTTTGGTGGCAAGCTAACCACCTTCGGACTTTGCGACAACGAGCCCTACACCCGTTCTGGTGCACCCTATGCAGGTACACGCAGCAATCTCAGTAATATCGTGTACTACGATCTGGTATGGAACAACGATCAGGTTATGACTTACCAGGCCGATGTAACCTCGCAGATGCAGGCCAACTCGCATGGAGGCATTATCACCATCTGGATCGACTGCTCCAAGCTAACACCCCCCGATAGTGGCGGCTCCGAAGGCGGTGGTAGTCTGTTTATCCCAACCCTTGAGGATTACGACGAGGTAGAGTGGAATATTGATATTTGATATTGGCAAAACTTTATTTATAATTATATTAAAACAAAAACAACATTTATGAAAAAAATTCTAACTTGTGCAGTATCAGCTCTGGCTCTTGCCAGCTGTAGTAGCGATTCGCTGGTTAGCGATTCACCTGCCAACACCCAGGCCCCCATCGCCTTCAACGTGGGACAAAAGAACATCACACGTTCAACAAATCTTGAGGATGCTAAGCACTACAACTTTGGTGTTTGGGCTTACAAAACTAGAACTTCTGGTGATCCCACCAGCCAGTTGGTTATGGAGAACTATCTTGTAGGTTACTCTGATGGCGCTGGTAAAGGTTATGATAATTCTAAGGTTAAAGAATCAACTTGGGAAAGTAGTGCAGGATCTGAAACAGACCATAAGTCGTCATGGTTTTACGAAGGCCTTGGTAGTTCCGAGTACAGCTATAAGGGTGATGCAAGTTTCTATAAAACATCTGAATCTGCCCGTGCCAATCAGTACCTTCGTTACTGGGACTTGGCTTATACTAATACAAATTTCTACGCTTATGCTCCTTATAAGTCATCAGGTGTATCGTTTAAAAATGGAATAATTACTGTTGAAAAGGAAGCAAATGTAGCAGGTTATGATGATCCAGCAAAGTATGATTTTATCTACGCAGGTACACAGGCTACTAATGCCGAAAAAAAGGATGTAAAACTCACCTTCAAGCACCTCGGCGCTCTCGTTAAGGTTGCCTTCCGTGAGAATGTGAACGGTTATAAAGTACAGTTGATCAACGTAAAAAAAAGTAGCTCTGATCCAAATGAAAAGTTAGGTGTTCAGGCAACATCAGCAAAAGTGAGTGGTAACACATATATACATACTGATGCAACTACACAAAAGGATGTAACATATTTAACAAGTTGTGGTGCTACTATTAATTTTGCCGATAATATTAATACACCTGAAGTTAAAGTTGTTACCACAGACGTAACTCCTTCATCAGATAACTTGATGTTTGATATTCCTACTGAAAAAAAACATGGTCTTGTAGGTTATAAGAAAGATGAAAATAGTACTGAAATTATTGTTCTTCCTGATATGTTAGATAAGAATTATGATGGCAAATATTCAGTTTCTCCTACAACATATTATGCTGTAGTACAGCCAACAGATAGCGAAACTGGTTTTACTTTCCACATTTCTTATAATTTGATTGCCGAGGATAACGGTGAGGTTGTTACTGTTCGTGATGCACGTGTGCATGTTCCAGCTGAACAGGTTCGTTGGCAGTCAAATACATCTTATACTTATAACTTTACAATCTCTCAGGTTTCATCAGGAACAACTGATCCAACTGTTACTCCAAACCTTGCTGATCCTACAGTTCCTGTTGGTACTGTTGTTCCAATTGTCTTTGATGGTGCTACTATTGAGAATTACGAGAATGCAGTTACATATTAATATAAAGAATAATATTAGCTCTACATCATGCTGGTGGGTTGGCGCACTTTTGTGTGCCAGCCTTTCGGCATGTTCTTCTGATACAACAATTCAAGATGTTGAGGAGCATCACGACGATGTTCCCATGCAGTTCAGTCAGGCTGCAATTAATTCACCTGCAACCCGTGCCGATGGCACATCGCATAACTTAGAGCAAGGCTTCCTGGTAAGCTGCTGGAAGGCTTTCGGCAAATCCAAGCAGCAGGTGGTGATGGATAAGTACGAGGTAAAATATAAGCAGGACTTATGGAATAATAGTTCACGTTGGGACTATGTTGGCACCAAGTCTACCAGCACCGATGGCTATTATCAGGACCAGTATCAGCGTTATTGGGATGCTTCTGCTTTCGCTTATCGCTTCTATGCCATTACCCCATGCCCTCCTCATGATGAGATAAATAGTTTTACACTTACAGATGAGCGATTAGTTATTCCCGAAACGGTTTCGTTTATTTCTCAGACTTGCGAGAACGGTACATGTTCTGCTGTTTCCGAACCATATAGCGTAGCACAGGTAGAGTGCCCGGATGGTTCTAACAATAATGATAAAGATTTGCTGAACAATAATACACAGATAAATAAAAGCGCTACTACGTTTACTCGTTATGTAGCCCTGCCATTCCACCATATCACCTCAAAGGTTCGCTTTGGTATATATAGTACCAATGGCGCATCCTTTAAGCTCAGTAATATCAAGATTACGGCTCAAAGCGATGAAGGCTTTATTACCGCGGCTAATGGTTATACAGCCAATCTTTCTACGGCAAATATGTTATCAGGACAGTTTAATAATACTACTAAACAAACTGAATATGTGTTACTTACCGATGGTAGTGGCACTAACGAATTCTCAAAATATAACGCATCTTCAAACCCCTATTGGTTCCAGTGCGAGAATGGTCTGCTGCAGATACCTCAGCAGGATGTTAAGTTGTTGTTATCGTTCGATATCAACGACACCCCTTATAGCGATATCCCCATCGCTGTAAAAAGTGGCGAAACTACTATCGATTCCTTCACTTGGGAGTCGAACAAGATATATACCTATCTTATTAATATCAGCGATTTAAAACCGCTCACCATCGAGTTTAGTGCCGAGTTAGCCCCTTGGACCGAAGTCACTGGTTCTATCAGCACCGATCTCGAAAAATAACTCAGAATAATAACATAAAAAAGAATACAAACAAAATGAAAAATCTTTTCTATCCCCTGCTCATAGCCACCGCTTTCGTGGCAACAGCATGCACCAACAATCAAGAGGACGACGTAACCCCCGTCGATCCCAACGGCAAAACCCCCATCTCATTTGTTGCAGAGAACAATAACCAGCCTGTAACACGTGCAGGCTTTGATAACCCAACTAAGATTGCTATGCACATTCGTAGTAATGATGCTGTAACTGGTAATGCAAAAGAAACAAGTACCCTTGTAAATGCTCTTGCTGAAGAAAATAAGGTAGGTTATTCTAAGATAGATTTAGACGATGCATATCTTAGATATTGGGATGATGCACATGGGCGCAATTCTCTACTTTCAGTTTTTGCTATTGCTATTCCAGGTAATGCTGCAACTACCAATAATAATAAAAAGCTTGAAACGCTTCTAGGCTCTTCGTCTGATTGGAATACTTCGCTTGATGAAGTAATCGATTGGTATGTAAGTTCTGAACAGACCTCCTCGGATATTCTTGCTCAGGAGGATCTCGTATATAGCAACAATATTCAGGCTGATAAAGACCTTGGTGTTGATGGTGTACGATCATATAATAAGGAAGAAACTGCTACTGATAAATATACAACTCATAATAACGGTCAGATGAAATTCCGTTTGGATGTTGCAGGGGATACAGATGGTCCAGGTAAATTTGATAAAGGACATCTGAACTTTCATCATGCTCTGTGTCGCATGACAGTAAACCTGAAGAAGGGTGAGGGATATGGCACCGATGATTTTAAATTTAAAGACGGTACAAATGTTTCAATCTTAAAAGCTCCAATATGGGGAACATTTAATATCGAGGATGGTACATGGACTGCAACCGACAAAACTGGTATCAGCAAAATGGCTGAAACCGAAAAGGATAAAAATTTTGAACCTGATTTTGCTTTCATGGCTCAAATGATACCAGTTTATACCATCAACAGCACAAGTAATGATAATGTTTTGAGTTTTATTATTGGTAATAACCAGTATTACATTACACAGGCCCAGATGTTTGAAGCTTTGAAGGATAATGACAAGATTTCTGCAGATAAGAAAACTTCTACTGATATCCTTTTGGAAAATGGTAGAAACTACGTATTCAATATAACTGTAGGTAAAACCAAAATTATCAATGTTACAGCAAGCGTAGTTGATTGGACAGAAGTAGAAGGTACTTATGACCTTGATAATCATCATTATAGCTTTAACCTGTTCGAGCAGGATAACAAGATTACTGCTGATAAGTCTTTTAAATTCTATCGCTATCAGGATAAGACTATTAAAGATATTAAAATTGATGCAAGTGATAGTAAGGCATGGTTTGGTAATTATGAACAACCAACTAATTTTGGTTATGATGATGAATTGAAGGCATGGAAAACAGACTGGTTTTATGAGGATAATACCAAGTTCTACCACTTCCGTACTACTTCGTATGAGAATGTTACCACTGATAATTATCATAGAGATGACACAAATGGAGATTACTTTACCATGACATCTGGTGCTATATCTACATCTACAGAGGCAGGTAAGGGTACTGATTATCTTTGGGGTGCTCCGCTTGTTGGTTCTCTTGTTACTTCGTTGCCTTTAGAGTATAATAAGGATAATGGCTATACTTATTATATTAACCCTGCTATTGGTTCAACCAATGCTACAATTAATATGACTCAGTTGCACATGATGAGTAACATCAAAATTGTGCTGAAGACTACAGGTGAGCCTAATGATAAAAATAATGCCGTTAAACTTTATGATGCCAAGGCTACTACTAAGGGTACTACTATCGCTCTTACTAATTTCTATACACAAGGTGATGTAAGTATGGGTAGTGGTAAGGTTTCTCCAAAAGCTTTGATTACTGATGCAGCAGGCCAACAGATTACAAGTCCTTCTGATGAAAGTGCAAGCACTTTCTTTGCTACAGAAGTTACTGAGACAAAAGAGTTCTCGTATAGTGTTGTGCCTCAGTCGTTGGTTGAGGGTACACGTAAGGTAGGATTGATAATTACAACTCCCGATAAAAATCAGTATTACGTAGTTGAGGATCTTAGCAAGATTAAGGTTTCTGGCACGACTACCAGCAAGAATAATTCTGGTATGATTGACTGCTGGTATCCCGGTCATCAGTATATCTACACAATTACTCTTACTAAGACAGGTATTGCCAATATTACATGTTCTGTAGTAGATTGGGTTTCTGTTAATGCTAAAGAGCAGACAATTACTCTCGAAAACTAATTCGATGTAATGAATAGAAAAGATTTTATATATACTCTTGCGGCCTTGCTTGTACTGGGACTTGGTTCCTGTACAAGTGAGGACTTCTGGGATACCTTCGACCGCACTGTTGATGGGCCCATCGAGTTTAACGTTGGGGTAGAGGCATCTCCAGCCCAGCGTGCTATGACTCGTACTGGTGATGAGGAGGCGACAACTACAACAACTACTTCCAGCTATTATGCTATGCAGGCTGGCACCCAAGTGCGCCTTAAGGTGGATGGTATGTGGAAAAGAAAGTCAGAAACAGTACCTGTTAGTAAGCCAACCACATGTACTACTGTAGCTGCCACAGAAACATCCAAAACTATTAACGCATTATCGTTTACCGAAAACGAGACACTTTACTGGGATGATTACGGCATTGGCGACCCAGAAAATGTGGATGGATATGGTAACCATTATAAAGAAACAGGACTTTCAGTGCTCGGTGTAGCTGTGGATGGAAATACTTCATTCCCAGAGGTGAGTAATTGGAATGAATTGCCATGGTGTACGATTGATGCTGAAAGCAAAATTGCTGAGGCTAAAAATGGTCTCCTTACCAAGGATATCATTGTGTCGAACAATCTCACAGGTACTAATGCTTATAAGTTTGCCGATCGCAATAAGTCGCCACAAAACCAGCTGAATTTCCAGCATGTTTTGAGTAAGATTACGTTTAACATCACCGCTTCTGATGGTTTTGTAGTAGATGGAGAGAATAAGTTTAAGAACGACCCGGAGGTGATTCTTACCAGTGCAGACAAAATTGGAAATGTTGATGATCAGCATTACCAATATGCCAAGACAAATGGTACTATCGATATCGAGAAGGCTGAAGCAAAGAGCGATAACGAGGTAAGTAAAGTAATTGCTGCAAAGGTAAAAACCGATGGCGCAACAGTTACAATGGCAGCTGTGGTATATCCAGGTACTGTACTTGGTTTAGACGACAATTCGGTAATTGCCCGTCTTAATGTGGATGAGAATATCTATTATATCCGTGCCGCAGAGATTCATAAAGCGATGACTACTACTAACGACTTTACTACCAAAGCGGGTTGTAACTATGTTATAAATGTGGTGGTTAGCAAAACTCATATAGGTCTGACGGCTACTGTGCAGGATTGGCAGGTGTTTGAAACCGTAGAAACCATTAATCCCGTTATTAATATAAATGGTGACTTAGGTTCTGAGGTAACAGAGCTAACGAATAAGTTCGGCATGTTCACCTTGTACCGCAGTATAACTAAAAATAATGGTTATTCGGGAGCATCTACTTTTTCTAAGCCATCTGCTGCAAGTAAGGAATGGATTGCATCGCCAACGCTATATTGGCCTGACCACGATACCCACTATCATTTCCGTGGCATATACCCTACAACTACAAAAGTAGTGAATGATGGTACAGGCACAGATGATTATATTGTAGTATCAAATCACAACAATGACGATCTTCTTATTGGCATGCCTGATAAGGTTAAGGGTGTTTCGTGTGGTAGTACCGATCATACTCCTATAGCGGATATGAGCGAGGGTGGTATCTGTGCTCGTGAAGGTAAAATCAACCTTGAGTTCCATTACATGATGAGCGAGGTAGAAGTATCGCTAACGTCGAGTAATAAGGACGATGCTGATTATGTTGATTTGGTGTCAGATGGTGTTTCAGTTAATGTAGAACTCTTAAATGTTTATACAAAAGGTAAGGTGCTCCTGAAAGATTGTTCTGTTGTTCCATCGGATGTTACTACAGATGCGTTGGATGCACAGAATGGTAATGAGTTCAAGGCTTATATTGTGCCCCAGCAGCTTACCTTTACCCAGGCAGGTGCCGATACTAATCTACGTTTCCGAATTACAGTTACGCATACCGATGGTACTCACGATTACTATTATGCCGATGCCCAGCCCATAAAAGTAAAGCTTGAGGGTAGTAGTGATGCGGCAGCTGTTGTTGATGCCTGGAAGTCGGGTGCGCGTTACAAATATATCATGAAGGTTACAAAAACGCAGATTAATGCTACTGTAACACTTGCAGATTGGGAAATATTTAAGGCCGAAGAAGATGTATGGTTCTAAAAAATTAATGGATTAATAAAGAAGATGAAAGTTAGACATTATTTCATACTCTCGCTATACGCTCTGTTGCTGGCAGGCTGTACAAACGAGGATATTAATAATACCCTCGATGAAGAGCGTCTGCCGCTGAAGCTTGAGGCAACCCTTAATGGTGGTAGCCGCGTTACACGTGCCGAAAACAACAGATTCGAGACAAACGATAAGCTGTTGACATTTGTACGCCATGTGACTTGTCCAGAGGGTACAGATATCAAAACCGAAACCGATTATACCAAGTATACTAAGGTAATGGGTGGCCTGGTGACCTTTACTAAAGGTGAGGACGCAATGTTGGATACCGGAACTGAGTCAATTAAGAAAACATCTGACCTTTCCACCGAGCATATTCTTTATTGGGATGATTTCAGCAAATCATCTGCTGATGGTGCCAAGGATATTCGTACAACAAATCATGGATTGCAGTCGTATTATGGTTATTGCTATAATGGTGGTGAACCTTCTAAAAAACTGGATAGTGAAACCGAACTTACAGGTGTACTTGGATGGGAAACAAACGATGATCAAACAGCTGAAGGTGCCATGAAGGCAAACGACCTTCTTTGGTCGCAAAGTCAGAAGGCTGTTGTATATAGTCATGCAAAGAATGATCACGGTACGCTAATCGTGCCTTACACCCACGCTATGAGTAAGTTTACGATTATTGTTGAGGCTAAGGAAGGTTTTGTGGCTGGGAATTTGGAAAATACGATAGTTACCTTGAAGGAAATTAGTAAAGTTGGCAAATTTACTGCACCCGCTGGTACAGTTACTGCTTCTGGTACTACTGATGTAAAAATGTATACCGATGCTTCTACCAAAAATGAACTCACTCGTACTTACGAGGCTGTTACTGTGCCATTGACACAACTAACTGTAGGTAGCACGCTTGCAACCATTACCGATGCAGGTGGAAATAACTATGAAATTAAAGTAACCGATAAGATGCTGGATTCTGATTGCTGGGGTGGTGGCCTAACTTCTGGCAAAACCAAGAGTGGCGTTAACTATCAGCTTACTGTTACGCTTAATAAGCAGAAGGTGAGTGTTTTAGCAACGCTGGCTGATTGGACAAACGTTTATGCTAATGGTAAAGGCGAAATACAATTTACGGCTGATGTTGTTGATTGTGGTGTCACAGGCGATAAATTTAACGATGATGATGCTTTCTCTTTGTGGAGAACTACCGAAGCCAATAATTTCGGCGATAAAGCTACAACATGTACTTATAATAAAGGCGTGTTTAAAAATAATCCCGAAATCTATTGGCCTGATGCAAATAGTAATTTCTATTTCCGTGCCTTGGCCATAAAGAATGGTAATACATTAGTTGCTAAAGATGATTATGCCGTAAAACAGGGCAACGATTTGCTTTGGGGTACTTCAGGCGATGCTGCAATAGCTCCACGTACTGGCGATGTGCCTTTGACGTTTATGCATGCAATGAGTAATGTGGTTGTAAAATTAGAAACTTCTAACGACGATAAGTCAAAGGTTGAAATAGATAAGGCCACCATCAGAATTACCGATTTGATAACTGATGGTACTATAGCTATATCATCAGGCGATATCAGTCTTGGGACTACAGTTGGTGAAGTGGCAGTTGATGGCGAAACCATTATGGTGCCACAAACTATCAGTACCAATGCCAAGCTGATTATTACGTTAGCTGATAAAAAAACAACCTATTCGTTGAATCTTAGCACCATCGGCAATATAACAAATTGGGTGCGAGGTAATCAGTACACCTACACCATTCACTTGGAGAAGGAGGCGATGAAGTTCCGTGCGGTGATAGAGCCTTGGGTAGGTACTACTGGTAGTGGTTATGCAACACTTGATTGGGAAGATTAAGATGAAGATAGCTAAGTATTTATATATGGCAACGGCTACCTTGGCTATGGCGATTGCTTTGGCTTTGGGATCATGCTCTGGGGCTGAGGTTGAAAACGGCCGACAGCAACAGGGACTGATGCCTGTACTGTTTTCGGCAGGTAATATGGAGGCTGCCGTTACCCGTGCCTCGGCAGCGTATATGCCCGAGGGTAGTTATTTTGCATGCAAGATGTTCTTCCACGCCGGTGCCAGCGATACCGACAGTACCAAATTCTATACCGATGATAACAAGCTTACTGTTGATGTGAATATGGCTACAGCCCAGCTGCAGATTGATAACGAGACTGGTAATGCCGCTTATCAGGGTAACACCTTCTACTGGCAGAACCGTATGGATCATGTGTTCCTGGCATTAGCAGATAACAACCGTCTTACTGATAAGCCGGTCTTTACTGATGATCTGATTGAATTCGATCTGACAAGAGGTGATAAGACATCGATGGCCGAGCAGCCCGATCCCATTCTGGCTTATGTAAAAACAAAACCAGCAGGTGCCACCCCCGAGGCCAACCGCGTAAAGCTGTATTTTAAGCATCAGTTTGCGCAGGTGCAGGTAAACCTCAAGAATGCACAGGATAAGTCGGTTAATCTCAAAGACACAACGTTTATCGACAACGTTGAACTGTTGGGAGTTTCTAAAACGGGTACTGTGCCTTTTAGCATTAAGCCTAATGGCGACGTGCCCGGAACAACCTCCAAGGCTGAGGGTAAGGATTATGCATTCAGTTTGTTCGATTGCAAAACACCTACTGCAGGCTATCTCAGGACTTACGAGGGAATTGCTTTTGGTACCATGCAGGGCATTCAGGTAACTTGGCACGAGCCCGACACAAACATTGAGCATAAAGCCATTCTGAAGAGTACCATCGACGCCAAGCTTGAAAGCGGTAAAAAGTATATCTATAATATTGAGTTGCGTCGTAGTGTGATAGCTCAGGTTGTAGCCGAGATTGCCGATTGGGAAGTTGATGAAAACGAATACGATGCCAGCGGCACTATTGTAAATTAATGATGATGAATAATAGTTTTAGATATAAGATAACCCAGCTGCTGCTGATGGCTTGTGTGGCGATGCTTACCTCGAGTTGTCGCGAAACCTTCGAGCAGCTCTTCTCGGATGGTATTGCCGAGGGCGATGAGGTAACCTTTTCGTCGGCGGTGCGTAGCGCTGCGGTTACCCGTGGCTCCGAGGCTAATCGTCAGAAAATCACGGAGGATTACACGTTTCAGATCTCGATGCTGCAGGAAAGCGTCGATGAGCCTGTAGGCAAGGGTACGTATCACACCACAACCGATGATATTGGCAGCTTGGAGGCCGACGACGCCCTGTATTGGCCCAGCACCGCTATCAGGTATGGCTTTACTGCCACTGCAGGTACTGATAAGATTGATGCCGATCAGTCTACCCAGACCAAGTGGATTGAGCAGGACCGTTTGGAGGGGTGGGCCGAGGCTGAGACCGATGGTGTTACCAAAACCTACCTGACCGCCAAGGATTGGAAGGCTTATAACGTGAAAGTAGGCCTTGATTCTGAAGAGAATTACAAAAAGGTGCCTCTGTTTATGCAGCACAAACGTGCGCTGATTACCGTTATCCTGAAGGCAGGCGAGGGCGTTAGCCGAAAGTCGTTATATTATTCGGCTGCAAAAAAAGATATTGAGACAAAAATCTACTCATATAACTCGAACAATGACGCTGATACACTTGCCATCACGCCTTATGCACGAGGTATTAAGGTAAACTACGATGATGCCACTGATAGCACCACATGCTACGAGGCCATTGTTACCCCTCATGATTATTACGCGGGTAGAGCCAGTCAGGTTATCACCAAGATTAGTCTGTCGGGCCAGAAGTATTCGTTCAAAGGCGAAAACGATGGGAATTGTAGCGAGAAAGATTATAACCTCACCGAAGGCAAACACCTTACACTTACCATCACGCTGGGCCGTAATAGTCGCCAAACGCTGATTTCGGCTTATATTGAGGATTGGACCGAAGAGGTAACCAACACCATCTGCGACGATCATGGTAACTCGGGTGCACCTATTATGATCCCTAATCGCGAGGAATTAATAAGATTCCTTACCAGTACTACCGACAACAAGGCTGGTAATCTGGCGCTTGTGACTGACGATATCGACTTAGGAGAGTGGACTACCGCATACGACCTGAATTGTACGCTGAGTCTGGGCGGACATACGTTGATAAGCAATCATCGTTTCTTAAAAAATATGAGCGCGGCAGCCAGTCTGCTGAATGGTACCATACAGATTGGTGCAGCAGTACCTGAGGCGATAGCCGAAACAAACCATGGTACTATTAACGATGTGAGTATTACTGCATCAAGTGCTGAAGCCTTTGCCACTGTGGCTGGTGCGGTAAAAACCAATACTGGTGTTATCTCTAAGTGTAACTCGGCTTTGCGTGTAAATGGTGAAAAGAGCGAGCCCTATGTGGGAGGTATTGCAGCCACATCGCTGTCGTCTGGTACCGAACCTGCCATTATCGATGGTTGTACCGTTACCAGTCGTGTCAGCGGCGGTCAGGCAGGAGGTGGTATTGTGGGCAACGCCGATGGACAGGTTGTAAACAATACCTTCGAGTATGGCATCACCTTGAGTCAGCACCACGATACCCACAAGAATATTGCGGGCGTTTTTTCTGGAACAGCTTTCACCAATAACGCCTGGCCTACTGTGGATGAATCAACATTAAGTAATGCTACTCCCGTATCGCAGCGTTACACAGGTATCATCGACGATGCCTCAGAATTCTCTAAAACAGAAACTGGTATGCGTTACCGTCTGGCTCAGGATATCGTGGTTACTGAAACCTTGGGCGATGTTACGTACGAGCTGAATGGTAATGGCAAGCAGATAACCACCCAGGCTATGATTTTTAATGCCATCACCAATAAGGTGTACGATCTGAAGGTGTTGGTATCTGGAAACCTGATTGCTGAACCCAAGGATCAGGCAAAAGATGGTATTGCAGCGCTGGCCTACCAAGTGCATGGCGCCAAAGCCGAAATCAGCAATATTAAGGTAAAAACAGCCGATGGTGTTCGTATTCAGGCTGCTAACCCCGCAGGTGTAGTGGTTTGGGCTTGGGGCGATGCTACCGTAAGTCATTGCCAGGTGTCGGCCGATATCCAGTCTTGGGTCGAAACACCTGTTGTTGAAGGTAATGTTCGTAAGTATGCAGGTGGTATCGTGTCAACCGTATCAAAAGCCACCATTACCCAGTGTGCGTTCTATTCTTCAGGCTCTATTACACAGAACCGTCATAGCGTGTATAACAATCTTGCTTCTACCGAGGATAAGGCTGTATCAACCATCATTTATTTTGGTGGTATTGTAGGCGGTATTGAGAAATGGGAAAACGAAACCCCAGAGCTGACGATTACCGACTGCTCAGGCTTTGAAGTATTTAATAAGGATAGTAAGTTCCATGGTGGTATCTTAGGTTATGCCGATAACGATGGTTCTAAAAACAGCACCAAGGATTGCCAGGGTAACTGGTGGGATGCAAATTGTAAGGGTGTAGGAACCTGCGCCGGAAGCGTTGAGTCGGCTATCGGTAAGCGTAACAGTCAAACGCCATCAGATGTGTTTAATTTTTAATTTCGATGATGAATACAAGGCATATATATTTATCTATGGTTATGGGTGGCATGCTGATGGCAGCCTGTACGCAGCACGATGATGCGCTGCTTACCGATGATGACAGCATCATCCATGTGGGTGGTGTGGATACCAACCATATGCTTACCGCTACTGCCGCTACCCGTGCTGTTAGCGAACCGGTGGCTGCCGAGTCGCTCGACTGGCTGAAACAGGGTTTGGTCAGTGGTATGGATATTACCTATTTTACCAAAACCGATGAGCAGAAAGCCCAGCTTACACTCCAGTTGGATAGCGATGGTAACCCTGCTACATCCGATGGTAAACTTACCATCTATCATCTTAAAGCCTATGACGATAATGGCGAGTTGACCGATGTGCCTGCCAAGTGGCTGGACAACGGTGCCCACACATTTCAAGGTGTCTATATTCCCAAGGGACTGAAAACTCAGAATACGACTCAGAATCACGACGACTTGGAGCATTACACCGCTGTGCCTCAATCTACCAGCATTTCGGCTACGGTGGGTCGTATCACCATCCCCCTACAGCACCGTCTGGCTCGTGTGCAGGCTTATGTGCTGATTGACGACGTACTGAAAACAAAGCTTAAAGGCTACCAGGCAGGCGACGCACACGACAGCAATCAAACCATGCTGCGTTTCTGTAAGGTGCAGATGCTGGATTATGTAAAGGATGGCAAGCCCCAGTGGAAAACAGTCAGCAAGGCTATCCCTCATTACCTTGGCGAACTGGGTAGTATCGTCGAAAATAATATTGTGGCTTGTGAAACGTTCCGTACCTATAAGAAATCTACTGGCGAGCTGCTGTTCCCCACCGATGGCGAGTGGAAAACGGCGCACGATTTATACGAAAAACAAGGTCAGGGAGAGGCTAGTGGCTATACCATGGTAGATTACGGTCTGGTGCCCAGTTACGACCTGATTGTGCGTCCCACCTATACCGAGGCCACCACCGGTACCAATGTGATGTACGATGAGGCTACTACATCGGCAGATGGCGGAAACCAGATTATCTTCGAACTTACGCTTGAGAATGGTTTGGAGTACGAAAAGGCGTTTACGTTCGACCTGAATGCCAACGAAGAAACGGTGGTGTTCTTGCGTGTGACTCCCGAGCGTATCGACTACAACAGCACAGGCTCGCGCTTATGGAAATCAGTGGATGGAATCGAAAAGTATTATGGCGTAGATAACCCCGATCACAGTCTGTCGGATGCAGGTAGCAGCTGGCAGCGTGCCTATACTAATGGTACCCTGACCGATGATGTTTCGGATGGTAAGCAATATCAAGATAACCAGTATGTTAGCGATGCTGAGTTCGTGCAACTGTTGAAGCAGGCCTGTGTGGGTGGCGCGCATCATGGCGACTATTTTATTTTGCAGCATCCCATCACCATCGATGCCTCACAATTCGGTGCCGATTTTGTGTTCACAGGTCATCTCGATGCACAGGATCATCTCATTACATTAACCAATACCACCACCGAACATAACTGGTTGTTTGCCGGACTTAATGGTACTTATAAAACCGCTCAGGAGGATAACGAAAATCTTCCATACGCTCAGTGGCAGGCTAATGTACACAAGGAAAAAGGCATATGGGTACCCACCTCAGGTTGGCGTGCCGAGGTGGTAAATACACTGGTTGATGGTGGCAAACTGTTTAAGGATCGTACCAATATTACGGGCTATGTAAATCGTTGTAAGGATACGGATGGTAAAACCGTTGTCGAGGATCATACACCCGCTCTCCCCGAATATAAGTAAATATGATGTATATGAAGATTAGAAACACGATATATCTGATAGCAGCAGCGTTGCTGACAGCTTGTACGGCTGATGATGCCCACTGGCAGCTTTCGGCCGAACAGCAGGAGCTGATAGGGCAGGGGGTAAACTTCAGTACCACCATGGCCAATCAGTTTGTTACCCGCACTACCTATCATCACGACGGCTCGTTTAACGAGGGCGACCAGATGCGTATTTTCCGTCAGTATGCCAATGCCGACGGTATAACGTTCGACGAAACCAAAGAGATTTATCGCACCTATTATCTGAAGATGAATTACGCCACAGGTACCGCCATCTCGCTTGATTCCGACTGGAACCCTATGGCAGGCAAATGGAAATCGGATGGTCCGCGTCCGCATATTAACCCAAAGGATCAGACTGTGGCCGACTCGCTTACATGGGAGAATGGACGTACCGTACGTTTCCGTGCCTGGGGGCGCAGTAATCTGTCGGGCTGTATCAGTAGCGATACCAAGGATAGCTACTATCCCGATTATACTGTAAGCGACTGGGTTACCGTATCGGGTCCCACACAGAATATCCCTCTTACCATGCGCCATATAGGTTGTAGGATAGCTTTTATCTATAAGCCAGGCAACCAGTTCAGCAGCGTGGAGCTAAGTACCGATCCAAATGATTATGCCGAAGGCGAACTTGAGCAGGTGATGGCTGTGTATAACAAGATGTGTATGCCAGCTGGTGTCGACGACCAGACATTCCTGCTTACGACAATGACTCAGAGTCGTTACAACAGTACCACCAGTTTTAAGGATTTCGAGAAAGATGCTACCGGCATTGTAACCATGGGCCAACTCTCGGCTTCAGAGATTGCCGAAACCGTTCAGCACCCCGTATTTAAGAATAATAACGGCTATCAGTATATGATGACTATCCCCGTGGATATGAGCTTCGATAATGCCGGACAGACCTTGGTGCTGCCAGCCTGCACCCGATTTAAGGTGTGGCTTTACGATGTGAACGGCAATGATGCAGGTGGCGGACAGCACGAGGCTGAATGTCATACCCTGAAGCTTGCCGACATTCTGGATAAGGATGGCAACCAGATTTTTAAAAATGGTATCACGCTTAAGGCTGGCTACAGCTACGCAATCAGCGTAGGCTATCATTATAATCATTTAGAGGTTACAGCATCCGATGATTTCTCGTGGACAAACGTCAATCTCGGCAATCAGTCGGCCAATGCCAACCAGGTAAATCAAGCTACGCCCAACTACAGTTGGTTTTCTGATGCTTACGATGCCGCTATCGCAGCTGCCAACGCCATAGCAGCTAAGAACGACCCCAGTATCGAGGTTGATTTCACACCTGTATTCCAGATAGGCACTCAGCAGGCCTTTATGGCCTTTACCCATCTGGTTAATGGTACCACAGGCTTTAAAACCAGTGGTATCACCCGTGGCGAACTGCGCGAAACAAAAGGCTTGGTAAATGCTTATAATTGGCTGGTTGATGGCGAAGAACTTACGAAAGAGCAGGCCGAACAGCGTGGCTACCTGTTCTACTATCAGTTCCATCCCAGCGTTTCAACCAAGGGCGCTTATATCGAAGAGGAAGTAGTAACAGGTCCGTTCGACTTCTACGATTCTCAGAACAAGAAGAAGTTCGAGGTGCAACTTACCAGTAATCTTGATTTCTACGATTGGCAGTTAAGCAGCATCGGTACCAAAGAAAAGCCTTTCCGCAGCTTTTTCAATGGCGGCGGACATACGTTGTACAACCTGAATATGACTAGCGGCTATCTGTTCGATTACGTAACCGATGCCGCCATCACCAATCTGATGATCGAGAGCAGCCATAACACCTGTCTGCTCCGTTCTGCCTCGGCTAGTGGCGATACAGGTTGGGGCTGCTATGTGGCAGGCGTGTCAATGCTCTGTCCTACTGCCACCAATGCCATTGCCACCAGTCTTAGTGGTAGCAGCTATGTGGTGGGTTGTATCCATGTGGGCAGTCATGTGGGTTCTAATGGTGGCGCTTTGGTCGGTTCGGCTTCTAACCTTACCATGTTAGGTTGTATGCAGGCAGCCGATGGTATAGCTGCTGGCACCGGTGCGCTGTTGGGTGCTTACGCCAGCGATGCCAAGTCGCAGTTCTTTGCGCCACAAACGGCAAGTAAGCTTAAGTGGGGCTCGTTTATGTGTAATTACTACGATGTCGAGAAGTCGCCATCAACCAATGCTGTTGGCGATATTACCGCCACTTATGTGCCCCAGCAGTACATCCGAGGCAGCAAGTCGCATATCTTGAAAGCCAAGAACGATTATCTGCTGGGTTCAGATTTGAAGTACAGCCAGCTGAATTCGAATATGAAACAGGAGATGTATGGTCTGGCCCCATGGCGCGCTATGAACTATGCCATCTGGATGTATAACAGTTCGGATATAGGTAAGAAGTATCCCTGCAGTATGTGGTATCACACCTCTGATGTGGGCTACACGCACCTTTATCCCACCTTATATCAGGCAGATGCAGCCCCCACCGATGTAAGCAAGTGGAATCCGCTGGTACAGAACAATTAAACCGTATGATGATGAAGAATTACAAGATAACCCTTTTCTCTATTGCCCTGCTGTTAGTGGGCTGTAAGGCCGACGAGCCGCAGTCCACGCAGCAACAGGCCGGCACGCTCTCGTTTACCACCTCGGTACAGCAGTTCGAGGGCGAGCCAGCTACCCGTACCAATCTGAAGGGCGATGCCTTTGAAGCAGGCGACAAGATAAAACTCAAAATCGTGTGCCCCTTCTCGCCGAACACCGAATATGGTGAGAGCACCTATAGCGGCAGTTTCGATGGCTTCTGGTTGTTGAAGTGGAACAGCCAGTGGGAGGTGCTGACCTCTACCGAAACCGAGAAGTACGATATCAATGGCGACTATAGTCCATCAAACGCGCCCGACCTTTTCGAGCGCTATCTGGCACAGCCCACACCTTATGTGTTTACGGCGCAGACCTGGACCGAGGAGCAGATCTTTATGGCAGGTAAAAGCCATCCATCGCGTGTTGAGCAGTACAGCAATGTATTCCATGCCAACCAGAGCAAGGCTGCCAACTATAAGGCCAGCGATGTGATGTGGGCGCAGACCATCCAGCAAACGGGTTCGTACAATGTACACCTCAGTTTTAAGCATGTCATGTCAGCGCTGATGATTAATGTCGAGGGTATCGCCACCACCGATAATGCCTTGCTTACCGTCGAGGGTATGCCTGATATCGATCAGGCCGAGGTGATTGTGGGCGATTATTATGCCGGTGCCAGCAAGGTAAACGTGGCTAACGATTATTACGACTACAGCTATCGCGCCAAGAGCAGTTGCGAGGTTGGCGATAATGGCAAGGTGTTAGGCATCGCTGTTATCAACGATGCCACTCAGAAGGTCAGCTGCAAAGGCTTTAAAGATATCGCCCAATCGGCTACTTATACGGCTTATCGTGTACCTGGTACCAATACGTTCCGCCTCATTGTGCCTCCATGCAGTCTGGATACGAATGCCACCATCTGGTTGCGTACCGGTGATAAGCTCGACCAGCGATACTGCCTGTCGCTCAGTCAGACTGATTTTGCTGCAGGTACACTCTATACCTTGAATATGAAGATTAATTAAACAATGAAGATAAAGTATTTATATATTGGCGCGCTGGTGCTGCTTTCGGCTTGTACTGCCAACGACGAGGCGCTGCTGCCTGCAGGTGCCGTTGAGCTTAAGGGCATTACGGCAAGCATCGATAATGGTACCGGTGCCTCCACACGTGCTGTGCCTGAGGTGAAGGATGCCATCGGACGTACAGCGTTTGCTAACGGTGATAAAATCGTTTTCACCAAGATCGAACGTACTGAAAACGCCATCGATCCTTTTATATATAGTAATATCCCTTATGAGTATGATGGTAAAAATTGGAATCGCACCACTACCGATCCCGAAAAGATATACTGGACCGATGGTACGTCGTTCCACACCTTTATCGGCTATTGTCTGCCTTCGGCTATCACCACCTGGGAGCCAGATGACAAAAGAGTGTATCCAGCCGAGTTAGGTGCGGGTAAGGACGAAATCGATTTCTCGTCGCTCTCAGAGGGTAATAACGAGATGGCTAAGGAGGATTTGCTGCTTTACTGCAACAAGTCGGCCTTGGCTGCATCTGATGGTGTTACTACTAATGTGAGTCTTACCCACGCCCTCAGCAATGTGCGTGTTATCGTTAATATCAAGAACTTTGCTGCCAGTGCCAGCGCTACCGATACCCAAACCAAGGTAATCGATTTTAAGCTGCTGTCTCAGCCCACCAAATATACATGGGGTGGGGGTAGCAACACCCTTTCGGTGGTGAAGTACGAAGATAATAATAAGAAGACTATCAAACTCTGGTGTCCCCAACCCGATGGCGAGGGTACAGCTCAGAGCAAGACCTTTACTTTCTACGGACTTACTACACCGCAGAACGAGACTTATCACAGTATTATCGGCAACAATAAGCCTTTGCAGTTCTCGTTTACCGTTACCTATCCCGACCCTATGAATCCTAATGGCAGTCCGTTGGTTAAAACCTATCAGGGCGCATTCGATAAGACAGTGAATTTTAATTCGGGCCAATGCACCACGCTTAATATTTCGCTTAACCACAAGGACGAGCAGATGTTCTTAGGTGCCGAGTATAGCGACTGGAGTTTTGTGGCTACCCCCGACTTGGGCGAACTGCGTAAGAAATCTACCTATATGAGTAATGTAGATGAAACCGCGATTGTTACCAGCGGTCAGGTTGACAATATCGACGATGCTACCTGGTTGTATCATGTGGGTAGCAAGGTATATGATATCTATGGTAACGATGGCGAGAGTGCTGCCGCAGCCTATTGCATCACCTCGTCGCTGCAGCTGTTGGCGTTTGCCAAGGAGGTAAAAAATGGAAATACTTTCGAGGAAAGGTTTGTACGACTTGATGCCGATATCACCATGCAGAGTAGTGCTACTGCCGAGGACTATCAGTGGAAAGGGATAGGTGAGGGTAGTAACGTGTTCAACGGCACCTTCCTGGGTGGCGATCGCTATATCAACCGCTTGAGTGGTAGCTCGCTGTTTGCTGCGCTGGGCGAGCAAGCTTGTGTAGAGCAGTTGTATATCACCACCATAGGTGGTGTTGCCAATGGTGCCCTGGCAAGTACTAATGCAGGTGTTATCGGTGGTTGCAAGGTTATCGACGATGTAAACCTTACTGGCGAAAGCGCTGGCGCCCTGGTGGGCACCAATGCCAGGGCGGGTGTTATCCATGCCTGCTATTACACAGGCACAGGCAATTTGGTAGGCAATCAAACAGCCGAGAATCATGGCACCATCGTAGGTTGCTACCAAGCCAGCGATATTACCTCGTTTACCAATAAGTATCTCGAAGAGTACGTAGGTAAATTAAATGGCGATCTCGCCACTTGGTATTCGGGCGATACTGCTAAGTACCGCACCAAGTTCAGCTATACTTTCACTCCCGGCAATTACCCCACGGTAGCTGTGAAGTAAAAATTAATATTTTGTTAATATTTATAATAAACGCGAAGAATTAACATTTTTTCGCGTTTATTTTTCTATATTGTTTACAAAATTTTCTTATATTTGCGCCCAAATACTTATTATCCAGTAACTTAACTATATTATTATGGAGAAAATTAAAAATCTAATCAGTGTTGTGTTAGTGATGCTAACACCTTTAATCGTTGTTGGTTGTTTTGACGATGTCGACAATCCGGTAATTGAAAAGACCCCTGTGCGTAGTACGCTTACTATCGACACCTCTACACTTGCTTTGGCAATGGGACAGACTGCTACGCGTCACGCTTCTTCCAATGTCTCAGGTGCTATTATTTCTTTTACATCAAGTGTGCCATCGGTGGCAACTGTCGATGCCAATGGTAAAGTAACAGCAGTATCTGTAGGTTCAACTGTTATTACGGTGGTTTTAAAAGCCACAAACGATTATACAGGCCTTTCAAAACAGTATGTTGTTAATGTTTCGGCTACAACAGAGTTGGCTCGAAAGGATCTTGATTTAGCAACACCGCTAACGCTGGTTGCCGACGAAGATGGAACGATAACTGTTACATTTAATGGTGGCATTACGCTCGAAAATGATATTTACTATGAAATTAATGGTGGTTCAGCCCAAACCATCTCGAAGAATACCGATGGCTCGGCTACTATTACTGTAAAGGCTGGCGATATGGTTCAGTTATACAGCAATAACTCTTCGCTTGGTGGAAGTAGTCCCTCTAGTGCAAGAGCCCTGGTTCGCGGAACAAGAGCTGTTGATACCAGCGCAAAGTTCATCAATATCAAACCATCTATGAAAACCGAAATATTTGGTAATGTGATGAGTTTGCTTAAAGGTAAGGATAATTTGGCAAATGCTTCTGCAATTGAAGGAAATAATGCTTTATATGGCTTATTTGCGGGGGCCGATAAGTTGGTTAATAATGACGAACGACTGTTAGTTCTGCCGGCTACCACACTAAAAGAAGGATGCTATAAAGACATGTTCAGCGGCTGTGCAGGTCTGGAGAAGGCACCAGAACTTCCTGCTCCAACACTTATTAAGGACTGCTATGCAGGCATGTTCGCTAACTGTGCTAAGTTGGAAGAAGTAAAGGTGCTGGCTACAGACATTTCTGCCTCTGGTTGTACTGATGGTTGGCTGGCAGGAGCAGGTACAGCGGCAGAGAGTACTTGCAAAGTCTTAATTGAAGAGACAGCTGCATCCGACTGGGCTGCGAAAGGTGGCGATGATGGTATTCCCGATAATTTTGTTCAATCTAAAGCTGTAACAGGCGTAAGTTTGAATCAAGAGAGATTGTCGTTGTATGTAGAAGATGTAGAAACGCTGACAGCAATAATTACACCTGCTGATGCCGACAATAAGAATGTAGAATGGGCATCGAGCAATCCTGCGGTTGCAGTTGTTAGCAATGGTAAGGTTACGGCACTTTCTCAAGGTAATGCTACCATTACTGTTACAACACTTGATGGTGTACTTTCTGCCACCTGCGATGTTGTGGTTGAGCCAAAACCACAGGAGGTTATACTGGTGAAAAGCATCTGGTTAGTACCACACTTAACATTGCCTACCGCATATGCAATAGGACTTACCCTTGATATCTCGCCTGCAAATGCTGATAATAAGTCGGTAGTATGGAGCTCTGATAATCCCTCTGTAGCGTCAGTCAGTCAGAAGGGTGACGTACAGACATATAATATCATTGGAACAGCTAATATTAAGGCAACTACGCAAGACGGTAGTGATCTTTCGGCAACGTGTAAGGTAACTGTCAAGGGGCAGGGTAGTATATGGTACGATTATAGTGTTGTAGAAAAAACGCCAACAAGCCCTGTTTTTATTCATCCTTTAAGCATAATCGGTGATGGTATCGTAACCTATAGTTCGTCGGACGAAACGGTGGCAAAGGTAAACGCTGAAACTGGCGAGGTAACTATTGCTGAAGGTGCTACAGCAGGCCAAACAGTTGTGATAACAGCCCAGGCGTCTGAGAAGGAAGACGGTGATTATCTTTATTATTTCGACTACCAGAAGAAGGCTTCTTACACAATCAAACTGATTGCTCCTGCAGGACAGGGCGGACGCGAGGATTATACACCCGGCACGTGGTAAGAAGTAATAATAACAGAATATAAAATGAATACAATAATGAATAATTTAATGAAATATATGCGCTTGACGATGCTTAGCAGCGTTGCCGCAGTCGTTGTGTTAATTGGTTTTACTGCCTGTGCCGATGATACGTTTGTGTCGGAAAACAAGAAATCGGTTCCTACAGATGGTTATCAATTTATTATCCCAGCAAGTATGGGTAGCAGTCAAACACGTGCCATTGCCTATAATAGCGAAACGGGAGGCTACGATGCCACTTTTGAAACATCTGATAGGATATATGTTTATAACAAAACAAAAGGGTGGAATTCCAATAATGCACTTTATCCCGAAGTTGCAGGAAAAACTGCCAATCTAATAGGGTGGATTGCTTTTTATAGATACGAATATAATCCATTTCAGGAAATTGTGATGACGCCCGAGGTTGGTGATGAACTTACACTCTGTTATAAAACAGATGCTATGGAATATTCGCGTGATTTCTCATACGAAGGCATGCCTGAGGTCGACTATGCTATAGCCACTGTTAAAATTACGGCTATCAATGATGGCGTTATAACAACCGAAGCAGCCAAATTTATTAATCCGCAATCCATATATAAGATTAAATTTACTGGACTTGGAACTGGTGTGAAGATTAAAAATGTGATGATTCATTCCGCGAAAAGTAAGTTGGTGGAAAATTATTTTCCAAATAGCACGTATAATGTATTGGATTTTGGTGATGTAAAATATACTTATAAGGATGAAGGCTCTGATTCACATGAACTGACCTTTATGCTTAAATTCAATGATAATCCAAATCTTTCATCTGAGGAAAATATGGAAGATGTAATTCGTTTCAGACTTTTGGGATCTGATGGTCATTATTATGTAGGTTCAAAGTCTGCTCCAACTGGTGGCTTCGAAGACAGCAAGTTTTATCAGGCAGAAATTGCTGTACAAGATCTAGGCATTGCTATGACTTTATCTGATAATGCAACAGGGAATACTGTCGAGAATAACGGTATGGTTATCATAAAGTCGAAAGATGCTGCATATACGTTAAGTAACAATGGTTACGACACCGAGTTGGAATGGTGGGGTGGTGAAAACTCACTTACACTGAAGAATCTCTCAGTAAACAATAGTAATTCAGGTCTTAAGGTCGCAACTGATTATAATGATCCTGATAATACGAAAGAGCATTATCTGATACTTGATGGTGAGAATAATTTTACCTGCGAAAACAACTCGTTTGGCTTGGCGGTATTTGATAATTGTTCTTTAAATATAACGGCGGCCAACAAAAACAGTAAACTAATATTGGGTGGTAATGCCAGCTTAAGCATACAAAACAATAGTGTACTTACTATACAAAGTGGTGAACTTTTTGTGGCTGCAGGTATATGGAGATCGGATAATAGTCGTATTATCATCACCGAAAGTGGTAAATTGGGCGTATATAATAATTATGATAATTCGTTAATAAAAGCAGCAAGCGGCTATGTACTGAATGTTGTAAGAGATGGTGATTATTCCGAATATACAGTTACACCTGCCGATCCTTACGAGGAGCCTAAGGCTCTGAGCGAAGCCACCACTACTGATATCGGTAAGATAATCGGTAGCGATGGCAAAATACATGTGCCGAACTGGGACCTGCCTGACGGTGTTACTCCTGTAGCTATCATTACCCACATTTCTAATACTGGGCACGGGCTGGCAACTGCTTTGAGTGTTATCGAGAAGAAAATAGAGAGCGAAATGGGATATTATACCGAATCGTATTTCTCTTGGGATGATACAAGCGAAACTAATGGTGGTAAAACTGCTCAACAAATGTTGGATGATTGGGCAGCTGTTAATCGTGTGTCGTTTGGTACATGGCGCTTTCCTACCAGAGAAGAACTGCAAACAATGATTCTTAACTGCAGGATAGATGGTGATGCTACCGAAGTAAATACCTACAACATGACAAGTAACGGATTCAGGGCTACAATTACAACTCTCGGAATGAATTTTTCTGAATACTTTGAGTGTTGGACAAGTACACAAAATGATAATGGCATTTATTATTTGGGGATGGGTAAGAACGAAAATAACGACTTTATTGCAGGTTTTTATTGGGGAGATTCGTCTGAATTCAGAAGCCGTATTTTCCCCATTCTCGAGTTCTAATTCCATTATTGTTTTTGTGGATAGGCTTCAAACAACCGAACGTATGGTTTTCGTTCGGTTGTTTTCTGTATTTTAAGCTATCACGCCTACTTCTTGCCATTCGCTGAAAGTCATAAAATTGCCCCTTAATGCTTTTGTCGCACTAAGGGGCTGATTTCTTTTTTTTAGTAGCCCTTTAGTTTTGCAGCCGGAAGCTAAGAGTGCTAATAATCTTAATAAAGATTAATAATGAGGTGAACCAATTAGTACCGAAGAAAGAAAATATC
>NZ_JHXD01000025.1 GCF_000687715.1 Xylanibacter ruminicola Ga6B6 | reverse complement strand
ATATATTATATATATAGTAAAATAGTTAATTACATATTTTGAGGTGCTCATGAGAAAACTGTGCTCTGTGCTCTGTGCTCATATCAATATACTTATCGATTTTAACAATTCATTAACAATTAATATTTCAATATATGACGAAATTTTCGTACCTTTGCATAGTCAAGACAAAGATAGAGATGATGCTCCCGCGCGAGGAAAAAGATTCTCCCACGTGCACTAAGAAAATCTCCCACACGTGGCCGCAAAATCAACATCGGAATTGAGACAAACCGCCAACAAAACAACACTAACAAAATTATTAACAATACAAAAAAAACAAAGGTGCACCCAATAACAGACACACCCTTGTTTTAGTTAGGAAAAACCGTGCTTACTTTCCTGTTAAGAAAGCTTCGAGCTTGGCTTTGATGGCGGCATCGGGATAGCCATTAGGAGTGACGCACACAACGCGCAGATCGGCATTGCTGAACAGCTCATTACAGCAGTTGCGGATATCCTGGTCGGTAACCTCGTGCTTGAAATACTGGTAAGGCATAGTCTCCTTGAGCAGTGGTTTGCCATACACGAAATTGTTCTTAATACAGGTATGAGTGTCGAGCACCGTATAGCTACGAACATGGGCTAACTCCTGCTGCTGAAGCTGCTTTCGCTTTTGGAGGGGCAACTGGGTGATATGGGCCTGCACGCCGTTACGCATGACATCAGTGAGATTATGGATAACCTCATCAGCAAAATCACCAAACTGCTGCTGGTCGGCATTAGGCTCTAAGCCCTTTACGACAGTCAAGGTGAATACTGGGCGGTTGAAAAGCCTGTGGTTATCATCGAACGCCGACACCACATGGGCATTAAAAGCTGTGCCTATCACCTCGCCAAGACGGTTGTAAGCGGCTGCCTTGCGAAGATCGTCGAGACTCTTTGTATCGGATGGCGACACACGAGGCTTCAGGAAACAGAACTGAATAATACATGCTGGCACATCCTGCTGGATCATCAGCACCAACTGGTTGCTAAGCTGGTTGGGGGTTGGCTGGGGAGCGGGCATGCTGGGGCGGCTGCCGAACTGCTGCTTGATGATATCAACGATGTTGGCGGGCGCCTTGCCAAACACATACAGGCACTGATTCTGCGGCACATACCAGCGCTGGTAATACGACTGGAGCTGCTGGAGGGTTATACTGCGGATACTGGCAATCTGCTTGCTAACGAGCTCGTCGAGGGTGCATCCATCTACGAAAGCGGCCTTGAAGTAGTTGGCCTCGGACAGGGCAAGATTGTAACGGCTGTTAGTAATCTCGTTGATGGCCAGCTGCTTCTGGCGCTCCAACTCGGCAGCCGAGAAACGGGCATTGCCTGCAATCTGGGCCAGCAATCCCATACACGACGCCGCGTAGGCGCGATCGTTCTTTAAACGGAACAGATTATACTCTGTGCATCTGTTCTCGATTTCGGAACAGTAGGCAGCCACATTGGGCACAAGGCCATCAACGGCACGGAACTGGGGGAGCAGCTGCAGTTGCAGTTCGTCGAGCTTATCCTTCAGCACACCAGCAGTACCGGCAGTGAGGTTCTCGGAGCAAAGCATCCGTCGTAATAAGAGCGCGATGCCCGGGTTATCACCCTCGTCGTCGGTGCCTGATTTCTGGATGAGTCGCATCTCGAGTTGGTTACCAGGAACACCGTTGTCGCACAAATAATAGCGGAAACCATTGGCAAGTACACCTTGCTTGATGTTGGAAGAGTTGGTTACGACGAAATCGTTGTACTTAACACTTCCCGTCTGTGCCGATGCTTGCACGGTAAGCGCACAAGCCATCGCAAAAAGTAGAATTCTTGTTTTCATCATTGTTGTTTATTATAGATAATAATCAGTTTTATAAGTTTTTTTGACGGTACAAAGGTATGGCAATCCGGCTATTAACACAAGGCATATAGCAGTTGTATCATGAATTAACCCTCATGATAATACGGCTTAAAATTCACAAATAGATGATTACCAACCATTTACAGATACAGTCAGCAGACTGCTGTATCTATGCATGTATTATGATTGTATCAGGCGGGTGTGTTTGCGGGCGGCGCGCCAATTGGGGAAATACTGATCCATGAGGGCGTGGAAACGGGCGTTGTGGGTGGGCTCTAACAAATGGCAGAGCTCGTGGGCCACTACATGCTCGATACACCACTCGGGCAGCAGCAGGGTGTAGATTGAGAAACAGATGGCATGGGTCTTGATGTTGCACATGCCCCAACGGGATATCATGGCCTTGTAGGTGATGGCGGATGGGGTGACACCCATCTGACGGGCATAGCGCTCGACCATGGGCTGGACAATGGCATCAAGACGGGCGATGGCCTCGGCACGCTCCTTGCGGGTTTTAAGCGGCAGCTGACCATAGAAGGCAGCACGCTGCTGCTGACGGGCCAGGGTGCGCTTACGGGCCTGCTCAATCCAGTTGAGATGCTCGGCAACGAACTTCTCGACGGTCGTCCTGGGCAGTCCGACAGGTGCAGAAACATGCACATCGCCATTTTTGGCGATGCGCATGGATAATCGGCTTGTAAACCTATATGTAAGCTTTACTTGCATACAATTACTGCTGCTTGCTCTTGTCCTTGGCCTGCTTGGCAAACTTAAAGAGCTCGAGGGGCAGGTGGCAGTAGCCATCGGGATTCTTATCCAGGTAGTCCTGATGATACTCCTCGGCCGAATAGAACTTCTGCAAAGGCAGCTTTTCTACTGCCAAAGGCTCTGCGTACTGGGCCTGCTGCTGGGCATAAACCTTCTCGATAACAGGCAGATCGTTGGCATCCTGATAGTAGATGCCCGTACGATAGCGGGTGCCCTCGTCGTGGCCCTGCTTGTTCAAGCTGGTAGGATCGATGGCATTGAAGAACATCTGCAACAGGAACTCGAGACCAACTACCGCATCGTTGTACTTGATACGAACGGTTTCGGCGTGGCCTGTGGTATCGGTATAAACCTCCTTATAGGTTGGGTTCTCGGTGTGGCCGTTGGCAAAGCCCACTTCGGTCTCGATCACACCTTCTATCTGCTTAAAGAAGTGCTCTGTACCCCAGAAGCAACCTCCAGCCAGGTAAATCTCTTTTTCCATAATTTATCATGCTTTTGTTAAATCCGGGTGCAAAGATACGACTTATTTCTGAGAAACCAACAAAAGTTACCTACTTATTTTTGGCAATGACGAGTACACCAGCCGACAAAGCGGGTACGGCGAGCACTACATCGGTGCCATCGACCTGCGCCTGGGCCTGCTTGAGGGCTACAGCGTGCTTGTTCTGCATGCTGTTGGCTACGGTAAGCGAGCCTGGGGCGTAATACTCGAACTGTGCACGCTCTACCCCAGCCCAATCGCCCTTGATACGCAGCGTGGCAGGTGTTTCGGTAGGATTAACCACCTTGACGATGACATCGGCGCCATTCTCGGAGAGCGTGGTGCTGACACTTACATCGCCTGTTTCGCCGCTATAGGCCAAGCGGTACTTTGAGAAGTGGTTGTACCAGAGCTCGGTAACCTGACAGTTGGGGGCCTTGAACAGGTCCTTATAGTCGAAATTGATAAAGGCATTGTTCCAGTCGGGGGCATCGGTACGGCGGATAAACAGGGCTGCAGCACCCATGGCCACTACATCGCGGGCCTCGCACATATTCAAGAAGCCGCCTGCAAACAAACCTGTACGCCAGTCGATACTATTCAGGTTCCACTCGGAGATAAAGAGCTTGATGTTGGGGTTAGGACCATCGGCAATCATCCTGGCGTAGTTATCGTACTGCTGACCAAGGCGAACGGGACCGCTGGCATAGCCGCCCTGCTGCTCGTAATGGTGCAGACTGAGGTAATCGAAATACTGGCCGCTACGCTGGATGAACTGCTCGTCCTCGCGGAAGCCGCCACAGGCGATAATCTTGATGCTGGGATCGACCTTACGCATGGCGGTGCTGAAATCGCGCACGCACTGCTCGTAGCGCTCGATACCCATCTCCCACATCTCGTTATCAATCTCCCAGTACTTCACGTTGTAAGGCTCGGGATGACCGTTGGCAGCACGCTTGGCACCCCACTCATCGGTAGCGGGGGCATTGCAGTAACGCAACCAGTTAACGGCATCCTGCAGTATCTGATTGTACTCGCTGGCGGGGCGCTCGAACTTAACGCTTACCACAATCACTGGCTCGGAGTTAACCTCGCGACAGAAACGGATAAACTCGTCGGTACCAAAGCAGTTCTGATCGTAATCCATCCACATCCAGTGGTCCCAACGCTGACGGTTCTCCTGCGGACCGATACCCCACTGCCAGTCGTACTGGGCCACATAACCGCCACCAGGCCAGCGCAGACAGGTGGGATGCAGCTCCTTAACGGCCTGCAGGATGTCGGGACGGAATCCACCCAGGTTGATACCGGTCTGGGTGGTCATGGTGGCCATATCAACCTGTACGCTACCATTGTTAACCACGATGGCGAAATCGCCGTCGCAGCTGGTTTCGGGCTCTAAGGTAAAGGCATACTTCTGCCAGCTTTTACCTACCTTACCAAGCGATTGGCGGGCCACAAAGCGGCCATTGGTATCGCGCAGGCCCACCATGAGCTCGCCCTTACCCTTGGCATAGATAGAGCCTACGTATTTCTCGCCCTTGACGATGTTCTGCGGACCCTGGAAGATACCGGCCTGGCCTTTGGTGGCGGTAATAAGCTGCGAATAGCGCATGTTGATGGCATCGTCCTTCACCAAGCGGTACTGACCACCATCGCCAAAGGCGGTCCACTGCTGGGCTACGGCAGGTGTCTGTACATCGCCAGGGGTGCCCTGGAACAGCACCTTGCCATCGGCAGCGGTGAGCTGGATGTTACGATAGGTGGCCTCGGTATAGTTTACCCAGAAGGTTACAAAGTTCTTGCCTTGCAAGCGACCAGAGGTCGAGCGTCTATCGGCTACCTCTAAGCCATCGTAGGTGAGCACCTGCACATCGTCCCAGAACACGGTAACACGGCTGCCACGACTCTCGACACGCAGCTTGTGCCACTGCTGACTCTCGTTAACCTGCTCCTTAGTGGCAGGGGCCGACACCAATGGTACGAGCGTGTTGATGCGACGGGTACGACCGCCCCAGCCTGGCACCTCGCGTTCTTCCATGCGGCAGATAGAGAAATCGGCTGTAGCGGCCTGCTGCTGGAGGGCGGCACGGGCTTCGGCCTCTTTGGCCGCCTGGATCTGTGCCTGCGTCTGAGCGGGAGTGAACATACGGCTCTCGTAATAAGGATCGTGTATGCGCAGATAATATGGTGTGCCATCGGCCTTGTTGCGGAAGGCAAAACGGATATCCATCAGGCCGCCACTCCAACTGCGACGGGCCAGCTTATAGGCGCGCCAGTTGACATCCATTGTGAGATTGAAATCGCAGGTGCCGATGCTGTCGATCCTGAGGGGCTGCTCGTAGCGGGTTGGTGAGTGCAGCACCTGATCGTCGTCGATAAACCAACCATCAAAGTAGCCATCGCGCGGATGGATGCCAGGATACTGCTCGGGTTCGAACGAGCGCTCCTGTATCAGCTCCTGCCACACACCATTGTTGGCACTAAAGTAGATGTGCTCAAAAAGCTGTCCGTAAAGCATCTCATCGATGATGCCCGACGGCTTTTTGCTCTGAACGGTAATCTGGTACTCACTCTGGGCACTGACAGTTAATCCAACAGCCATGAATGTCAGCAATAGGGTTTTCTTCATTTTACTCTTTATTTATAGTTATTCAAAATTTAGCCGGTAAATACAAAAAAAACCGCCAACTATAAATAGCTAGCGGTTAAAACCATTTTGTTTTGGTCGAGGTGACAGGACTCGAACCTGCGACAGCCTGGTCCCAAACCAGGAACGCTACCAACTGCGCTACACCTCGTTTTTGTTTTGCGGGTGCAAAGGTACGAAGAAAATTTGGAATACAAAAATATCAAAGCCAAAAAGTGGCATTTATTTACGTATTTTAACAAATAAGCCATTTTCATCCCCCAAAACACAAAAAAGCCTCCCAATTTGGGAGGCTAATTATCGAATTTCAATTTTCAATTATCAATTATTTGATAATGCCCTGCTCTACGAAAATCTTCTTCAGAGCAACTACAGAACGGTCGACCTGTTCCTTAGTGTGAGTTGCCATCAGCGCGTAGCGCACCAGTGTATCCTGAGGTGCACATGCAGGAGGTATTACGGGGTTGATAAACACACCAGCCTTGAATGCCAGAGCGGTTACCAGGAATGTCTTATTAACATCGCGCACGTAAAGAGGAATAATAGGACTCTCGGTCTCACCGATCTCGAACCCTTCCTCGCGGAAACGCTTCAGGGCATAGTTGGTAACATCCCACAGAGCCTGGATGCGCTCGGGTTCCTGCTGGATGATGTGCAGAGCCTCGAGAGCTGCAGCTGTAGCAGCAGGTGTGTTAGATGCCGAGAAGATATAAGTGCGGCAAGTGTGACGCAGATAGTTGATGGTATCCCAATCAGAAGCGATGAAACCACCGATAGAAGCCAGACTCTTAGAGAATGTACCCATGATCAGGTCAACCTCGTCGGTAAGTCCGAAGTGGTCGCAAACACCGCGTCCCTGCTTACCGAATACGCCGATACCATGAGCCTCATCAACCATGATAGAGCAGTTGTACTTGTGCTTGAGCTCAACGATAGCAGGCAGGTTAGCCAGGTCGCCCTCCATAGAGAACACGCCATCAACCACAATCAGCTTAACAGCCTCCTGAGGCAGCTTCTGCAGCACGCGCTCCAAGTCGGCCATATCGTTGTGCTTGTAGTGCAACTGACGGGCAAAAGCCAAACGACGGCCATCAACGATAGATGCGTGGTCGCGATCATCGCAGATAACGTAATCGTCCTTACCCAGCAGAGCAGGGATAACACCCTGGTTTACTGAGAAACCTGTTGACAGGCACAGACAATCGTCCTTACCAATAAACTTTGAGATTTCCTTTTCGAGCTTAACATGCAGATCGAGTGTACCATTAAGGAATCGACTTCCGGCACAACCAGAGCCGTACTTGTCGAGTGCTGCCTTGGCTGCATCAATAATACGCTGGTCGCCAGTCAAGCCTGTATAGGCATTAGAGCCGAACATCAGCACCTTGTGGCCACCCATCTCAACTTCCGTTCCCTGCTTTCCTTCAATCTCGCGGAAATAGGGATATACGTCAGCCTCCATAAACTTCTGTGGCTCACGATAATGCTTGAATCTTTCTTGTAACTGTCCCATTCCGATATAGGTATAGTCTATTATTTTCTAAATTTCAGGGTGCAAAGATACACATTTTTCGGCAAAACGTGCAAGTTTTTACTAAGAAATAGTTAGTTTTTGCTATTTTTCTTGTCTTTAGGGCCTATTTTTCGCCCAAATTTCGTAAATTTGCACCATAATTATGACGAAAAAGAGAAAGATTACATTTATTTTGAACCCTAAATCGGGAACCACTTCGAAGGCCGAGGTTCCCGCGCTGATAGGACAGATTATCGACAAGGATCTGTTCGACACCGAAATATGCTTTACTGAATACCGAGGACACGCTGCTGAGATAGCAAAACGTAAGGCCGAAGAAGGCGTTGACGTAGTAGTTGCCGTGGGTGGCGACGGCACCGTAAACGAGGTGGCACGATCGCTGGTACACACCAATACTGCCCTGGGCATCGTACCCTGCGGCAGCGGCAACGGACTGGCCCGCCACCTGTGTGTGCCCATGGACATCAAGAAAGCCATCGGCATGATTAACAGTTGTAAGATTGATTCGTTTGATTATGGCGTGATTAACGGTATGCCCTTCTTCTGCACATGCGGCATGGGTTTCGACGCCTTTATATCGCTGAAGTTTGCCGAGGCTGGCAAGCGCGGTCCCATCACCTACGTGGAAACCGTGCTGAAGGAGGGACTGAAGTACAAGCCCGAGACCTACGAGGTGAGCGACGATACCGGAGCACGCAAGTACAAGGCATATCTGATAGCATGCGCCAACGCCTCGCAGTATGGCAATAACGCCTACATTGCTCCAGGCGCCACCATGAAGGATGGCGAGATGGACGTGATTATCATGGAGCCATTTACAGCACTCGACGCACCACAGATTGCCGCCGACCTGTTTATGAAAACCATGCATAACAACTCGAAAATAAAAACTTTCCGCACCAAAACACTGCATATCACCCGTAAGCAGGCAGGTGCCATACACTACGATGGCGACCCGATTATGACGGATGCCGAGATTGATGTGCATATTGAGCCACAGGGTATCAAGATTCTGATTAACCCTGAGGCCGAAGAGGATGCCGGACAGCCCAACGCAGTGCTGAATGCCTTTAGCGACTTCTTTAATAATATAAATAATGTACGCGAGGACATTGAGCGACAAGGGCACCGAATCCAGGTGATCAATAAAGTTTTGTTGAGGAAGCTCACAAAACTTTAGTAATTGACAATTGATAATTGACAATTATGCAGCAGATTGCGGTTTATTTCATCTTAGCTTGTGCGATTGGTTATGCCGCGTGGTGGGTTTACCAGCGACTGCAAAACACCAACGATCCGTGCGAAGGTTGCGACGGATGCCAGCTAAAAGAGCTGAAAGAACACGTAAAACAGTGCAAGAAACAGAAAAAAAGCGGTTGCTGCGCGAAAAAGTAGCTAAAAAATTTGGTAGTCTCGGAAAAACTCACTACCTTTGCACCCGCATTTGAGAAAATGTCAGTCATTCTTTTTACCTGGTGCCTTGGATGAGTGGCTTAGTCAACGGTCTGCAAAACCGTCTACGGCGGTTCGAATCCGCCAGGCACCTCTGAAAAATCCTCAGCAAACGCTGAGGATTTTTTGTTGTCCTGATGTTTAATCTTCAGGTGCGAGAATATCACCAATCTCTGCGATCTCTTCCTCGTCGAACCAGCGACTAAGCTTGCTCTTAGCCTGCTCTACGATCTCGGGATCGATACCTGTCCACACCTTCTTCAGCACGTACAGCAGCACGGCCAAGTCGTCGGTAAGTCCGGCAATGGGGATGGCATCGGGAATCACATCGAGCGGACTGATCATGTAACCCAGAGCACCAATGATGATAGCCTTATCGGCCTTGCTCACCTTGTCGCTCTGCAGGGTGTAATAAAGTATCAGTGCCGCATAAACCAGTTTGGCACCAGCGCGCTTAGCAATACGCGCAATCTTCTCGGCAAATTCGGTCTGCGAAAACTTGTTCGCATAACTCATAAAATCGGGTAATTCCATCTTTTACTCTCCTTTGGTTAAGTTACTATTTTATTTTGTTATTCTGATAATTCTGATTCCAGTATGCGAGGGATGCTTCTTAAGATACTGATAGAGCGTCATGGGCTCTAACACTACCTTGTGATGCAGCTGCGAGGCATTCAGCAGATGCAGTCCGTCGGCACGCCATACGGCAAAGCCTAAGTGGGCGATATCAAGTCCGGTCTTATTGCAGGTAATGGCAATAATATCGCCATCCTTGATAGCCTTATGCAGCAGCTGACTCTTTCCCACCAGCTTTTTGGGGATAAAGCGGTACTTGGCACCCGACACCTGACGCTCTTGCTTGGCAATAACGCTTACATACTCGGGATGCTCCTTCAGGGCCTGATAGCTCTTGGGATGGGTACTCATATAGCTCACCTTGACGGTTTGTACAGCAGTAAAGGGGGGATTTGGGGTCTGTACCTCGTTTACTACCCCAGCCTTGGTATTATCGGTAATCCACTCGGTAAAGTAATGCAACCTGCTGGGATAGCCATCAATCACCCCACCACGATAGCGCAAGCCCACCAACGCCTGCTGATAGGCCAGCCACGAGTAATCCTTGCGCTGGGCACAGAGGGTAAGGGCTGTAACTGTCTCGACCAGCGTGGTGCAATCCAGCTGACGGGTATTGACTACCAAGCGCTCCTGTTTATCGCCTTCGAGGGTATGCGCCACATAGGGGATGCCCACGAACTTCTGTGCAAAAAACAGCGGCAGACAGGTTGATGCAGGCTGCTGCTCAGCCTCGGCAAGCAAACGGCAGATAGTGGCGCTATCCTGAGGCAGCGCCTTTACACTGCCCCAACCTGCGGCATACGATGAGAGGCAGGCGGTAATACCTATGATGATATATAAGATACGTTTCATGCTTTACGATATTTCTTTTTCAACAAAAAATTATAGCCGATATAGGCATTGAACGAGCCAAAGATATTATTGGCCGTGAATCGCGACGTACGGTAGTTGTTGGTGCGCAGGATAGCACTCCAACCGGCATACCAACGGGTATTATTGTAAACCATTCCAAAGCGGCCGATACCATCCATGTTCACCTTATCAAAGCTAAAGCCCTTCTTCTCGTCGGCTATTTCGCCATAGCTCGACTTATAGCAGAGGGCCAGCTGGGCACTGGCACAGAACAGCCAGTTCTTAGCAAACACCCAGTTATAGGCGTAGCCACCAGATATCATAAAATCGCTGTACTTGATGTCCTTGAACATCAAGCCTGAATCCAGTTTCAGTTCCTGACTACGGTCCATGCGCGACTTGAGTGTGGTCTGCAGTTTATCGTAGTCCATATCGAGCGTGTTCCTGGTAAAGCCGATACCCGCCATCCATGAGCCACAGCTAATCTTCTGACAGGTACTCTGACTGAAAGCAGCCGGATAAGAAAAGCGTCCGTGATTAAAGATGTAATAGGCGCTGGCACCTGTGATACCCACATTCACACCATCGAAAGGCATACCCTCGAACAAGTCGCCATTCATGCCGTAGCCCAAGCGCACATCGCGGATCTTGTAATCGTTGCCCGTACGGCGATAGAAGATGTCGATACCCACCTGCGACGAGTAGATACTGAGATCGAACTCCTTACGCAAGCCACTCTGACTAAAGCCGATATTCTTGATATCGAACGTGTAGCCCAGGAAGAACCAACGCCAGCCAAAGTAAGGACCGATTTTGGTAAGTCCATCGGGCGCCAGCTTGATCTGCTGCCCGTTGCTACTCAAAATAAAACTCTCGTAAGTGCGGGTAATCTGTCCCATCACCGTAAACTCGTAGTGCTGGGGCTCGATATATTCATCGTTCAGACGGTCGAACTCGCGTACGGTTCGGCGAATCAGACCCAACTCCTCCTTGGTGCCGACGGTATCAACAGACAGCGTGTCGGGCTCAGCAGCCAAAGCGCTCAGCCCCACCATCATCCATAACAACACCATCAGTCCCTTCTTCATATCACAAAAAACAATCAGAATTTGCCCAGAATACGATCCATCACCCAGTTAACAGGCGTGGCCGACATACTGGTACACTCGCAAACACCAAGGCCCTGCAAGTGCTCAATCATATTCTTAATAAGCGGATATTGCACGTAAGGCGGATTGGGCACCGTTATGCGCTCTTCGCCCTGATTGGTTTGCAAACGGATGGGGGTATAATCGAACACCGAGAAGCTTACCTGACCCTCGGTTCCGATAATCTCGATACAATCCTCACGCGCCGACTCGTGGGCCACATAACACCACGAACCACTTCCCGGCAAACCATTCTCGAACTGGAAACAAGCACTCACCGAATCCTCGGCCTTGTACAGTCCGCCACGATTACTACAGATACCTCGCGCCTCGAGAATCACACCAAACATATCCTGCAACAGGTCGAGCTGGTGGGGCGCCATATCGTAGAAATAACCACCACCCGCAATGTCGGGCTGCAAGCGCCAAGGCAACGGCTCGTGGTTGGCAATCGCATCCAAATCGGCCTGACGAGGGGGTTCGGTATAGCGTATCTGTACGTTGATAATCTTTCCTATTCTACCACTTTCAATAATTTCCTTAACTTTCTGGAAATAAGGTAGATATCTGCGATAATAAGCTACAAAACAGGGAACTCCGGTCTGCTCGCTGATGCGGTTGATACGGGCACAATCCTCGTAACTGGCTGCCAGCGGTTTCTCCACATAAACAGGTTTGCCAGCCTTCATGGCCATGATGGCATAAGTGGCATGACTGGAGGGCGGCGTGGCCACATAAATGGCATTCACATCAGGATCGTCGATCATTTCCTGCGCATCAGTGTACCATTTGGCGATACCATGCTGAACAGCATAAGTACGTGCATGCTTCTCGGTGCGACTCATCACAGCCACCACACTCGAGCCTTCAACCTCGCTGAAAGCGGGACCGCTCTTCTTCTCGGTCACTTCGCCGCAGCCTATAAAACCCCATCTTAATAACTTCATTATTAAAAAATTTGCTGCAAAGATAAAAAAAATCCGTGTAATCCGTGCAATCCGTGCCTAAAAATTACTATCTTTGCACGCGAAAAAATGATATTTGCAATGGATACAGAGAAAAAAGAGATAGAAATGAAGGTGCGTAGCAGTCAGGCGTGCATTCGCGAGGGCTACCAGTTGTACAGTGCTAACTTCCGAAAGATATTCCGTGCCACCTGGTGGCTGGCTATCGGCTTTGCACTCCTCACGGCTGTGGCTCAGGCTTTGCCTGTACTGATATCACCCACCCTACTCTTACCCGCTTCGATACTGGCTATAGTAGCCGTAGGCGTATGGCTGGCAGCAGCCAAATGGCGCCTGAAGAAACTGCAGATGCTACCCCCTGTAACACTGCGCTACGGCTCGTGGCTAATACACTCAGGCAAACTGCTGTTAGTAAGCATTGTATGTCTGGTGATCGTAGCCGCTCTGGCACTACTGACCACCCTGCCTGCAGTGATACTGATTACTGCCAACTGGCAGTCGCAGGTAGGCATGCTTTACGGCGATCCTTCAGGTATGCCCGAGAACGTAAAATGGCTGAGCATTGCGGTATTCGCGATAGCTGGCTTTATTCAGGCTTACGTATGGCTTACGATGGTGCTGCCCATGTACCTGGTTAAGATTTCGATGTACAAGCAGGACAAAGAGAAAGAAGAATTCAACAAAAAAACAATATGAAAAAGATTTTATTTATCGACCGCGACGGCACGCTGATTGAGGAGCCCGCCGATGAGCAGATAGACAGCTTTGAGAAGCTGAAGTTTGTAAAAGGAATGATACGCAACCTGGCCTTTATCCGCGAGAAACTGGACTTTGAGTTTGTGATGGTTAGTAATCAGGATGGCTTAGGAACAGACAGTTTTCCAGAAGACACATTCTGGCCAGTACATAACTTTATTCTGCAAACACTTGATGGCGAAGGCATTACCTTCGACGAGATACTGATCGACCCTCACTTCCCCAAAGACAATGCGCCAACCCGTAAGCCAAATACCGGATTGGTAGAAAAATATATTAACAATCCCGACTACGATATCGCTAACTCGTACGTGATTGGCGATCGCGAGACCGACCGTCAGTTTGCCCAGAACATCGGCTGCAAATCGCTGATTCTGAGCGACGAGGGCATCACGTGGGCCAAAATTGCCGAACTGCTGTTTGCCGGTGAGCGTACAGCCGAGGTGAAGCGCACCACAAAAGAGACCGACATCTGGGTAAAAGTAAACCTTGACGGATCGGGTAAGTGCGACATCAGCACGGGTCTGGGATTCTTCGACCACATGCTGGAGCAGATTGGTAAGCATGGTATGATAGACCTGACCATCCACACCAAAGGTGACCTGGAGGTTGACGAACACCACACCATCGAGGATACCGCCATTGCCTTAGGCGAGTGTATCCTGCAGGCACTGGGCGATAAGCGTGGTATTGAGCGCTATGGCTACTGTCTGCCAATGGACGATTGTCTGTGCTCAGCCTGTCTGGATTTCGGCGGTCGCCCCTGGCTGGTTTGGGATGCCGAGTTCCATCGCGAAAAAATCGGCGAAATGCCTACAGAAATGTTCCTGCACTTCTTCAAGAGTCTGAGCGACGCATCGAAGATGAACCTGAACATCAAGGCCGAAGGACAGAACGAACACCACAAGATTGAAGGCATATTCAAAGCCCTGGCAAGAGCACTGAAAATGGCTGTGAGACGCGACATTTATCACTACGAACTCCCTTCAACGAAGGGAATGTTGTAGAAAATTTGGTAATTTCAGATTTTTTTCGTACCTTTGCAGCCCAAATAACATAAAGGTTTAAGAAGTTAAGATGATTACAGTTACAAATCTGGCAGTCCAGTTTGGAAAGAAGGTTCTCTACAAGGATGTGAACCTGAAGTTTACAAGTGGTAACATTTACGGTATTATCGGCGCAAACGGCGCTGGTAAGTCAACCCTTCTGCGTGCCATCAGCGGCGAGCTCGAGGCCAACAAGGGTACCATTGAGATGCAGCCAGGCGAGCGCCTGAGCGTGCTGGAGCAGGACCACTTCAAGTATGATGAGTTTTCAGTGATGAACACTGTGCTGATGGGACATCAGCCACTTTGGGAAAACATGAAAGAGCGTGAGGCTCTGTATGCAAAACCCGAAATGAGCGAGGAAGACGGTGTACGTGCCGCCGACCTTGAAATGGCTTTTGCCGAGATGAACGGCTGGGAGGCCGAAAGCGAGGCTGCACAGCTGCTGCAGAACCTGGGCGTTGCCGAGAGTCAGCACTACAAGCAGATGAGTGAGATCTCGAACAACGAGAAGGTACGCGTAATGCTGGCTAAGGCCCTGTTCGGACATCCCGACAACCTGTTGCTCGACGAGCCTACCAACGACCTCGACCTGGATACCGTTCAGTGGTTGGAGGAATACCTGAGTAACCTGGAGCAGTGCGTGCTGGTTGTATCGCACGACCGTCACTTCCTGGATGCCGTTTCTACACAGACCGTAGATATCGACTTTGGTAAGGTAACCCTGTTCTCGGGTAACTACTCGTTCTGGTACGAGAGTTCGCAGCTGGCTCTGCGTCAGGCTCAGAACCAGAAGATGAAGGCTGAGGAGAAGAAGAAGCAGCTGGAGGAGTTTATTCGTCGATTCAGCGCCAACGTAGCAAAATCAAAGCAGACCACATCGCGTAAGAAGATGCTGGAGAAGCTGAATGTAGAAGAGATTACACCATCAACACGTAAATACCCAGGTATCATCTTCCAGATGGAGCGTGAGCCTGGAACACAGATTCTGGAGGTAGAAGGACTGAAGGCTGTTGACAGCGACGGTACCGTACTGTTCGACAACGTGAACTTCACCATCGAGAAGGGACAGAAAACCGTATTCCTCTCGCACAATCCAAAGGCTATGACCGCCTTGTTCGAGATTATCAACGGTAACCGTCAGGCCGATGCAGGTACCTACAAGTGGGGTGTTACCATCACTACCGCCTATCTGCCACTCGATAACACCGAGTTCTTCCAGAGCGAGATGAATCTGGTTGACTGGCTGAGCCAGTGGGGACCAGGTAACGAGGTTACCATGAAGTCGTTCCTGGGTCGTATGCTGTTTAAGGAAGAGGACGTACTGAAGCATGTAAACGTGCTTTCGGGAGGTGAGAAGATGCGTTGTATGATTGCTCGTATGCAGCTGAAGAATGCCAACTGTCTGATCCTGGATACACCTACCAACCACTTGGATCTGGAAAGTATTCAGGCCTTCAACAACAACCTGATCAACTTTAAGGGTAACATTCTGTTTGCATCGCACGACCATGAGTTCATCAACACTGTGGCCGACCGCATTATCGAGCTCACTCCAAAGGGCACCATCGATAAGCTGACAACTTACGACGAATACATCTACGACGAGACCATCAAGGCTCAGAAGGAGAAGATGTACGTGTAATTGGCACGCATTTTGCTATGCAGTAAGCAGAAACTTTAAACAACGCTATTATGACAGAAAAAGATATCAACATCGAAAGCGAGGAGAACCTGAACGAGGCTCCCGTTGAAGACACTGACAAAGAGACAGCAGAGGCAACCAAGAACCAGGAGGCTGCTGCCGACGAGACTGCAAAGGAAGAAGAGGAAGTTGATCCTCTGACAAAAGCACAGCAGGAGATTGAGGAGCTGAAGACACAGCTGCTCTACAAAGCTGCCGAATTTGAGAATTACCGCAAGCGCACCCTGAAAGAGCGTGCCGAGCTGATTCTGAACGGTGGCGAGAAGGTCATCTCAGCCATTCTGCCTGTACTCGATGATATGGAGCGTGCCATTGCCAATGGCGCCAAGACTGACGACCCACAGGTACTGCGCGAGGGTGTGGAACTGATTTACAACAAGTTCGTAAAAACCCTCGAAGGTCAGGGCGTTAGCAAGATTGAAACCAAGGATGCCGACTTTGACACCGACCTGCACGAGGCCGTAGCAATGGTTCCTGGTATGGGCGACGACAAGAAAGGCAAGGTTATCGACTGCCTGCAGGAGGGATACAAACTGAACGACAAAGTAATCCGCCACGCCAAAGTGGCAGTTGGACAATAATACAATATGGCACAAAAAAGAGACTACTACGAGGTGCTGGGCGTAGAAAAAAGCGCCACAGAAGACGAAATTAAGAAAGCGTATCGTAAGATAGCCATTAAGTACCACCCCGACCGTAATCCTGGCGACAAGGAAGCCGAAGAGAAATTTAAGGAGGCGGCCGAGGCATACAATGTACTGCACGATCCAAAGACACGTCAGCAGTACGACCAGTTCGGATTCGACGGACCAAGCATGGGCGGCGGATTCGGCGGTTTCAGTGGCTTCGAGACCAATATGAACATGGACGATATCTTCTCGATGTTCGGCGATATCTTCGGCGGTCACGGCTTTGGTGGCTTTGGCGGTGGACAGCGTCGTCCACAGCAGCATCGCGGCAGCGACCTGCGTCTGAAGGTGAAGCTTACACTCGAGGAGATCAATACTGGTGTTACCAAGAAGTTCAAGGTTCGCAAGGACATTCCTTGTCCACATTGTAGCGGTACTGGTGCCGAGGCTGGCAGCATGAAGGAGCAGTGCCCCACCTGTCACGGTCAGGGTTACATCACCCACACCACCCAGAGCATCTTCGGAATGATGCAGCAGCAGAGCGTATGCCCTACCTGCGGTGGCGAAGGTCAGGTGATCAAGAACAAGTGTAAGCACTGCGGCGGTACTGGCGTTGAGAAAGGCGAAGAGGTGGTTGAGATCAACATCCCCGCTGGCGTTGCCGAGGGTATGGTTGTAAACGTGCCAGGCAAGGGTAATGCCGGCAAGCACAACGGTACATCGGGCGACATCCAGGTGTTTATCGCCGAGGAGCCACACGAGACATTTATCCGTGATGGTAACGACTTGATTTACAACCTGTTGCTCGACTTCCCAACAGCAGCACTTGGAGGCGAAATTGAGATTCCTACCATCGAGGGAACCAAGCTCAAGGTAAAGCTCGAGAATGGTACCCAGCCAGGTAAGACCTTGCGTTTGCGCGGTAAGGGTCTGCCCGTGGTTCAAGGCTATGGTAGCGGTCGTGGCGACCTGGTGGTTAACATCAGCGTTTACGTGCCTAAGACCTTGAGCAAGGAGGAGAAGCAGGCCATTGAGCAGTTCAAGGGCAGCGACAACTTCAAGGGCGACAAGCAGACACGCGACTCGATCTTCCAGAAATTCAAGAATTACTTTAATTAATATATAATAAGGTATAAAGCTATGACTTATCAGGAAACGTGTGAATACCTTTACAGCCAGTTACCCATGTTCGAGCGTCAGGGAGCAGGCGGGTATAAGGAAGGACTGGAAAACAGTCATGCACTCGACAAGCATTTCGGACATCCACATCAAAAGTATGTTACTATTCATGTGGCTGGTACTAACGGAAAGGGGTCGTGTGCTCACACGCTTTCTGCTATTTTACAGATGTGCGGCTATCGTGTAGGTTTGTACACATCGCCACATCTGGTTGACTTCAGCGAGCGCATCCGCGTAAACGGTCAGCCCATCAGCGAGGAGTATGTCATTGACTTTGTGGAGAAGGAGAAGAGTTTCTTCGAACCCATCAAGCCCTCGTTCTTCGAGCTTACCACCGCACTGGCCTTTAAGTATTTTGCCGAGATGAAGGTGGATATCGCCGTGATCGAGGTTGGATTGGGCGGTCGATTAGACTGTACCAACATCATCACCCCTGCCCTATCCGTCATTACCAATATCGGTATGGACCACACGCAGTTCCTGGGTAATTCGCTCGAGCAGATTGCTATGGAGAAAGCTGGAATTATTAAGAAGGATGTGCCCGTAGTTATTGGCGAGACCACACCCGAGACACGTATGGTGTTCGAGGCTGTTGCCGTTGAGAACCACGCCCCCATCGTATTTGCCGAGGATCACAACCAGATTATTTCAGCATCGAACAGTGCAGCAGGCTTTGAGTACAACACCAAGGACTTTGGCATCATCAAAGGCGAGCTGGGTGGCAGCTATCAGGAAAAGAACACCAATACCATCCTGTGTGCCGTACAGCAGCTGGAGGCTCTGGGTTATATGCACGCCTACCCATGCGAGGCTAACAAGCCCAGCATGAACCGTGAGGTGCGTCAGGGATTCCTGCATGTCTGCAACCTGACAGGCTTGAAGGGACGCTGGCAGAAGATCAGCGAGGCCCCACTCACCATCTGCGATACCGGTCATAATGTGCCAGGTTGGACTTATCTGAGCGAGCAGCTCAAGTCGGTAAAGTGCAATCATATGCACATTGTATTCGGCATGGTCGACGACAAAGACATACAGGGCGTACTGGCACTGCTGCCCAAGAATGCTACCTATTATTTTACAAAAGCGAACAATAAACGTGCCGTTTCGGAGAACGTTCTGAAGCTTTATGCCCAGACCATGGAGCTGATGGGCGAGGCCTATCCCGATGTAAAATCGGCTTACGAAGCAGCCAAGGCAGCAGCCGATAACAACGACTTTGTGTTCGTTGGAGGTAGCAGTTATGTGGTAGCAGACCTGCTAAAGAACTGTATTTAGATTTTTTTAAGACTGCAAAAACTTTTTTTTCGCTGAAACGTTCGTTAGTTTGATTTTTTTTCTGTTACTTTGCAGAAAATTAATTTTTAACTAATAAACATATTCATATGGCGAACACTACAGAGACAGTGAATCTGTGCGGCTTGAAGCGTGAGAACTTCCAGGCCACAATCAACGGTAAAAAAACCGACTTGTATATTCTTAGAAACCGTAAAGGATTCGAAGTTGCCATCTCAAACTATGGCGGTGCCATTTGTGCTATTATGGTTCCCGGCAAGGATGGTAAAGTAGCTAACGTTATCCAGGGTCACGACAGTATCGAGCAGCTGACCAGCGGAAACGAGCCTTATCTGTCGACTCTGATCGGCCGTTGGGGTAACCGTATCTGCAAAGGCCAGTTCATTCTGAACGGCAAGGAGTACCAGCTGGCTCTTAACGATGGACCTAACCACCTGCACGGCGGTTCAGTAGGTTTCAACGCTAAGGTTTGGGATGCCCGCCAGATGGGTCCTCGCTCTTTGGCTCTGCACCGTATTTCTTCTTATGGTGAGGAAGGTTTCACAGGCGAGCTGGATGTAACAGTAGAATTTACCTTTACCGACAACAACGAACTGGTAATCGAGTACCTGGCTACTACTAACAAGAAGACTATCGTTAATCTGACACACCACGCCTTCTTCTCACTGGCTGGTACTGCCGATCCTACACCAAGCATCGACGATCAGATTTGCGAAATCAATGCCGACTTCTATCTGCCTACCGATGCTACTGCTATCCCAACAGGTGAGATCCTGAAGGTTGAGGGAACTCCATTCGACTTCCGCAAGCCAAAGGCATTCGGACAGGACATCAACGCCGATCACGAGCAGATTAAGTTCGGACACGGTTTCGACCACAACTACGTACTGAACAAGCAGGAAGAGGGCGAGCTCTCATTCGCTGCCAAGGTTACCGATCCTAAGAGCGGCCGTACTATGGAGGTTTACACCACCGAGCCAGGCCTGCAGCTTTACACAGGTAACTTCCTGAGCGGCTATAAGGGCGCTAATGGTTGCACCTTCCCACATCGTTCAGCTGTCTGCTTCGAGGCACAGCACTTCCCCGATTCACCTAACCGTCCATACTTCCCAAGTGTGGTTCTGAATCCAGGACAGCGTTACAAGCAGAAGACCGTATACCGCTTTGGAGTGGTAGAGTAGAAATTATCCAACATTTAAAATAAATAGACGACAAATATGACTGAAACAAACAAGAATGGCAAGGTGATTGCCATTGTCACTATGTGCTTCATCTTCGCGATGATCAGCTTTGTAACTAACATGGGCGCTCCCTTTGGCAACATCTGGGGTTTCGAGTATCCTTTTGCCAAAGCTTGGGGTAACCTGATGAACTTTGCGGCTTACCTGTTTATGGGAATACCTGCAGGTAAAATGCTTACGAAATACGGATACAAAAAAACAGCCCTGATCGCTCTGATCGTGGGTATCGTTGGTTTGTGTTTCCAGTATCTCTCAAGCCTTGTAGGCGCAGGTACTTACGTATTTACATACGATAGCATTCCTGTAGCCCTCAACTTGGTAATCTACCTGCTTGGTGCATTCATCTGCGGTTTCTGCGTATGTATGCTGAACACCGTAGTTAACCCTATGCTGAACCTTCTTGGAGGTGGCGGTAACAAGGGTAACCAGCTCATTCAGGTGGGAGGTACTCTGAACTCACTCACCGGTACACTCACCCCGCTGTTGGCAGGTATCCTGGTAGGTACTGTAACAGCCGAGACCAGCATGGGCGACGTTGCTCCACTGCTGTTTATCGGTATTGCCGTATTCGCCATTTCGTTCGTTATCATCAGCCGTGTTAGCATTCCAGAGCCCACACTCGGAAAGGTATCTCCTAAGTACGAGCGCAGTCCATTGGCATTCCGCCACTGCGTGCTGGGTGTTATCGCTATCTTCTTCTATGTAGGTATCGAAATTGGAATTCCTATGGAGCTGAACTTCTACGTAACCGATCTTGGTTTCGAAGGTGCAGCCGCCATCGGTGGTACACTGGCTGCTGCCTACTGGTTACTCATGATGATTGGTCGTGCTTGCTCGAGTGCTATCTCAGGTAAGGTTTCTACCAAGCTGCAGCTGTCAACAGTTAGCGCTGTTGCTATCCTGCTGCTCGTAGTAGCTATCTTTATGCCTGAGAGCGTAACCATCTCGTTCAGCGGACACGACGTACCTGCTAAGGCATTCCTGATTCCTGCTTGCGGTCTCTGCACCTCTATCATGTGGGGTGGTATCTTCAACCTCTCTGTTGAGGGACTGGGCAAGTACACTGAGGCTGCCTCTGGTATCTTCATGACAATGGTTGTTGGTGGTGGTGTGATGCCTCTCCTTCAGGAGGCTATCGCCAAGTCAGCCGGTCCAATCTTCAGCTACTGGCTCGTCATCGCTATGTTGGCCTATATTCTGTTCTACGCCCTCGTAGGTTGCAAGAACGTGAATCAGGACATCAAAGTCGATTAATATTAACCCTTTAAATTTTAAAGCTTATGGACATTGAATTTGTAAGAAGCCGCTTCATCAAGCACTTTGATGGAAAGACTGGTAACGTATATGCATCTCCCGGACGTATTAACCTGATTGGTGAGCACACCGACTACAATGGTGGTTTCGTGTTCCCAGGTGCTGTCGACAAAGGTATTGTAGCCGAAATGCGTGCTAATGGTACCGACGACACTGTGATGGCATACGCTATCGACCTGAAGGACCGCGTTGACTTCAAGCTCTCTGACCCTGCAGGTCCTAAGGCCTCTTGGGCTCGTTACATCTATGGTATCGCTCTGGAGATGAAGAAGCTGGGTGTTCCCGTTAAGGGCTTCAATATCGCTTTTGCCGGCGACGTTCCCCTTGGTGCTGGTATGTCATCATCAGCCGCTATGGAGAGCTGCTTTGCCTGTGGTTTGAACGATATCTTCGGCGACAACAAGGTTTCGCAGTGGGATATGGTACTGGCAGGTCAGGCTACCGAGCACAACTACTGCGGTGTTAACTGCGGTATCATGGACCAGTTTGCCTCAGTATTCGGTAAAGCAGGTTGCCTGATGCGCCTCGACTGCCGCAGCCGCGAGTTTGAGTACTTCCCATTCAAGCCCGATGGCTACCGTCTGGTACTGCTCGACTCAGTAGTTAAGCACCAGCTGGCAGGTTCGCCTTACAATGATCGCCGCAACAGCTGCGAGAACGTAGTAAAGCACATTCAGGCTAAGCACCCAGAGGGTAAGTTCGAGACCCTGCGCGACTGCACATGGGAGCAGCTGGATGAGGTTCGTGCCGAGGTAGGCGAAGAGGACTACAAGCGCGCTAAGTTCGTTCTCGGTGAGAAGGACCGCGTACTGGCAGTCTGCGACGCACTGAACGAGGGCGACTACGAGAAGGTTGGTGAGCTGATGTATCAGACTCACGCTGGTCTGTCGAAGGATTACGAAGTATCATGCGAGGAGCTCGACTTCTTGAACGATATCGCCAAGGAGAACGGTGTAACAGGTTCACGTATCATGGGTGGCGGCTTTGGTGGCTGCACCATCAACCTGGTTCGCAACGACCTCTACAAGAAGTTCATCGACGATGCTAAGGCAAAATTCAACGCAAAGTACGGACACGAGCCAAAGGTTTACGATGTAGTCATCGGCGACGGTTCACGCAGAATTTGCTAACTCCGAACCAACAAAAAACACATTTTTGTGTTTATAAAGGTTAAATATTGGGGGTAAGGTGTGTTTTTTACACCTTACTCCTTATTTTTTTTGCATTTTTGTTTGTCAGTTCAAATTATAATTGTAATTTTACACCCAAATTAGCATTAACAATAACGTAATAATTAAAAACAAGTAAAACAATGAAAGCATTGAAAGCAACATTGATGGGAGTTGGTGCAGCCGCACTGATGCTCTCATGTGCAGGTAGCCAGCAGGCTCCACAGCTCACGGTATCGGGGCTTAACCCAGCCAAGTTCGACACTACTATTCAGGCAAAGCCAGTAAAGCTTTACACACTGAAGAACGAGAATGGTATGGAGGTATGCATCACTAACTATGGTGCCCGTATCGTATCGTTGGTAGTTCCCGACAAGGATGGTAAGCCAACCGACGTAGTTCTGGGATTCGACAACATCGCCCAGTATGCCGATACCATCAACACCCCATCTGATTACGGCTCAAGCGTAGGCCGTTATGCTAACCGCATCAAGAACGGACAGTTCCTGCTGAAGGGCGACACCGTTAAGCTGCGCACCAACGATGGACCTAACTCATTGCACGGCGGTGGCAACACAGGTTGGATGCACAAGGTTTATGATGCCGAGCAGATTGGCGACTCAATCCTGAAGCTTACCATCGTAGCTGCTGATGGCGAAAACGGATTCCCCGGCAAGGTAATGGCTGTTACCACCTACAAACTCACAGCCGACAATGTGCTGGATATGACTTGGGAGGCTGAGACCGACAAGCCAACTATCATTAACCAGACCAACCACAACTACTACAACCTGAGCGGCGACTTTACACAGCCCGCTTACGACATGGTATTGTATGTTAACGCTGATAACTTTACACCCAGCGACAAGCTCTATATCCCCACAGGCGAGATCAAGTCGGTTGAGGGCACTCCAATGGATTTCCGTCAGCCACACGCTCTGGGCGACAGCATCAACTCGCAGTTCGACCAGATTCAGAACGCTACTGGTTACGACCACAACTACTGCCTGAACACCTTTAAGAACGGTAAGGGCGACGACACTCAGGTATGCGCCAGCCTCTACAGCGCCAAGACAGGTATCCTGATGGAGATGTTTACCAACGAGCCAGGTGTACAGGTTTACAGTGGTAACTTCCAGGGTGTAGGTACCGATAAGGACATCGCCCGCAAGCATGGTATCACCTATCCTAAGCACGTGAGTGTTTGCTTGGAGAGCCAGAAGTATCCCGACTCACCAAACCATCCTGAGTGGGTACAGCCAACCTTGAACCCAGGCGAGAAGTACTACAGCCACGCTGCTTACAAGTTCTCGATCAAATAACACGGAATTTCTAATTATTAACTAATATCAAATATTAAAAAATGGCATTATTAGACTGGATTGTCATCGGTGCGTTCTGTTGTGCACTGATTGGCATTGTACTTTGGGTTATTTCACAGAAGAACAATAACTCAGCAGATTATTTCTTGGGAGGTAAGGACGCAACATGGATTGCTATCGGTGCGTCGATCTTTGCTTCGAACATCGGTTCTGAGCACCTGATTGGTTTGGCTGGAGCCGGTGCCTCATCAGGTATGGCTATGGCCCACTGGGAGATTCAGGGTTGGATGATCCTGATTCTGGGTTGGGTGTTCGTACCATTCTACACCCGTTCGATGGTTTACACCATGCCTGAGTTCCTGGAGCGCCGCTACAACACTCAGAGCCGCACCATCCTCTCGGTAATCTCTCTGATTAGCTATGTACTTACCAAGGTTGCCGTTACGGTTTATGCCGGCGGTCTGGTATTCCAGCAGGTATTCGGTATCGAGCAGCTCTGGGGTATCGACTTCTTCTGGATTGCAGCTATCGGTCTGGTAGTTATCACAGCTATCTACACCATCTTCGGTGGTATGAAGAGTGTGCTCTACACCTCTGTTCTGCAGACTCCTATCCTGCTGCTTGGTTCACTCATCATCCTGGTACTTGGTTTCAAGGCCCTGGGCGGATGGGACGAGATGATGGCTGTTTGCGGTGCTGTTGATGCTAACGAGTATGGCGACAAGATGACATCGCTGATTCGCGACAACCGCGATGCCAACTATCCTTGGTTGGGTGCCCTTATCGGTTCTGCTGTTATCGGTTTCTGGTACTGGTGTACCGACCAGTACATCGTTCAGCGTGTACTCTCTGGTAAGGATGAGAAAGAGGCTCGTCGTGGTACCATCTTCGGTGCTTACCTGAAGCTGCTGCCCGTATTCCTGTTCCTGATTCCTGGTATGATTGCCTTCGCTATGAGCACAAAGGGAATCACCCTGCCAAACGGCGAGGTATTTGTACTGAGCACTCCCGATGCTGCCTTCCCTACCCTCGTAGCTAAGTTGCTGCCTGCTGGTGTGAAGGGTCTGGTAGTCTGCGGTATCCTCGCGGCCCTGATGTCATCACTGGCTTCGCTGTTCAACTCTTCAGCTATGCTGTTCACTATCGACTTCTGGAAGCGTCTGCGCCCCGAGACTCCTGAGAAGCAGCTCGTACGTATCGGACAGATTGCAACTGTAGTTATCGTAATTCTGGGTATCCTGTGGATTCCCATCATGCGTTCGGTAGGAAACGTACTTTACAACTACCTGCAGGACGTACAGTCAGTACTGGCTCCTGGTATCGCTGCCGCCTTCCTGCTGGGTATCTGCTGGAAGCGTGCTACTGCCAAGGGTGGTCAGTGGGGCTTGCTCTCTGGTATCATCATCGGTTTGACACGTCTGGGTGCTAAGGTTTACTACAGCAATGCTACCGATGCTGCCGACAGCTGGTTCAAGGCTGTGTTCTACGACTTCAACTGGTTGTTCTTCTGTGGTGTAATGCTCATCGTTTGCTGTCTGGTTGTGATTGCAGTATCACTCTGTACCGAGGCTCCCGACGAGCAGAAGATTCAGGGTCTGGTATTCGGTACATCAACACCCGAGCAGATCGAGGCTACCCGTAATAGCTGGAATAAGTGGGATGTATTCCATACCATCGTTATTCTGGGCTTCACAGTAGCTTTCTATATCTATTTCTGGTAATAAAAAGTTAGAATATGACGTTTTATAACGAACATTCCAAGGTCTGGTTGTCGGTCGACTGCATCATCTTCGGTTTCGATGAAAAGAAACTGAAGGTGTTGATCGGTCGCCGCAAGATGGACCCGGGACGTGGCGAATGGAGCCTCTACGGAGGCTTCGTTGGCGCCACCGAAAGTGTGGACGAAGCAGCTTCGCGCACACTTTTTGAGTTAACAGGTTTGCGTAACATCTACATGCGCCAGATTGGTGCCTTTGGTAAGGTGGACCGCGACCCGGGCGAGCGCGTAGTATCAATTTCGTACTATGCCCTGATTAATGTGATGGATTACGACGACAAGCTGCGCCAGGAGCATGGAGCCGAGTGGATCGACGTTGAGGAGATTCCCCAGCTCTATTCCGACCACAACGAGATGGTAAGCAAGGCTCGCAAGCTGGTTCAGCAGAAGATGTCGCACGAGCCAGTAGGCTTCAATCTGCTGCCCGATCTGTTCACACTCACCCAGTTGCAGACGCTCTACGAGGCCGTTTATGGCACCGAGCTCGACAAACGCAACTTCCGCAAGCGTGTCAAGGAGATGGACTTCATTGAGAAGACCGAACTGATTGACAAGAAGAGTTCAAAACGCGGCGCTTATCTCTATCGTTTCAATAAGCGCGCTTATACCGAAGATTCAAATTTCAAACTGTAAGAACAATGTTAGAAGAACTGAAAGAAAAAGTATTCAAGGCAAATCTCGACCTTGTAAAGCAGAACCTGGTAATCTTTACCTGGGGTAATGTCTCAGGTATCGACCGTGAAAAAGGACTTGTAGTTATCAAGCCCTCTGGTGTTGACTACGATGTAATGAAAGCCAGCGACATGGTTGTTGTTGATCTCGAGAGTGGAAAGGTAGTCGAAGGCGATCTCAACCCTTCGTCTGACACCCCCACACACCTTGTATTATATAAGGCATTCCCCAACATTCAGGGCGTGGTTCACACCCACTCTACCTATGCCACAGCTTTTGCTCAGGCTGGTAAGGATATCCCCAACATCGGTACAACGCATGCCGACTACTTCTACAAGGATATCCCCTGCACCCGCGATATGACCGAGGCTGAGGTTAAGGGAAACTACGAGTTAGAGACAGGTAACGTGATTGTAGATGAGATTCTGAACATCCGTAAGATTAACCCCGATCACACTCCCGCTGTGCTGGTTAAGAACCACGGTCCATTCTCATGGGGAACCTCACCCGACAATGCCGTTTACAATGCCAAGGTGATGGAGCAGTGTGCCAAGATGGCCTTTGTAGCCTTCTCGGTTAACCCTAACCTTACTATGAATCCGCTGCTTGTTGAGAAGCACTACATGCGCAAGCACGGACCTAACGCCTACTACGGACAGAAGGGACAGAAACATTAATAATTAACTAAGAAACAATTATACGATAATGAAAGCATTTGAGAACTACGAAATTTGGTGGGTAACTGGCGCACAGCTCCTGTACGGAGGCGACGCAGTAGTTGCCGTTGACGGACACTCTAAGGAGATGGTCGAGGGTTTGAACGCCTCTGGCAACATCCCTGTTAAGATTGTATATAAAGGTACAGCCAACAGCTCTAAGGAAGTAGAGCAGGTGATGCTGGCTGCCAACAACGACGAGAAGTGCGTAGGTATCATTACCTGGATGCACACCTTCTCGCCTGCAAAGATGTGGATCAAGGGTCTGCAGCAGCTGCAGAAGCCTCTGCTCCACTTCCACACACAGTATAATGCCGAAATCCCCTGGAGCGAGATCGACATGGACTTCATGAACCTGAACCAGAGTGCTCACGGCGATATCGAGTTCGGACACATCTGCACTCGCATGCGTGTAGCCCGCAAGGTGGTTTGTGGTTACTGGAAGGACCAGAAGGCTCAGCAGCAGATTGCCGTTTGGGCACGTGTAGCTGCTGGTGTAGCCGATGCTCATAACGTACGCTGCCTGATGTTCGGTATGAACATGAACAACGTAGCTGTAACCGATGGCGACCGCGTAGAGTTTGAGCAGCGCCTGGGTTACCACGTAGATTACTATCCCGTAAGCTCGCTGATGGAGTACTTCAAGAAGGTTACCGATGCCGAGGCCGACGCCCTGGTTGAGGAGTACAAGAAGCTCTACACCATCAAGATCGACGAGAGCGGTGAGCAGGTTTACTGGGAGAAGGTAAAGAACGCTGCCAAGGCCGAGATTGCCCTTCGCCGCGTACTGAAGGACGAGGGCGCTACTGCTTTCACCACTAACTTCGACGACCTGGGCGATGCCAACATCGACGATCCTAACTTCTGCGGTTTCGACCAGATTCCTGGTCTGGCTTCACAGCGCCTGATGGAAGAGGGTTACGGTTTCGGTGCCGAGGGCGACTGGAAGACAGCCTGCCTGTATCGCACTCTGTGGGTTATCCAGCAGGGCATGCCTACTGGTTGCTCATTCCTCGAGGACTACACACTGAACTTCGCTGGCGACCGCAGCTCTTGCCTGCAGAGCCACATGCTCGAGGTTTGTCCTCTGATTGCTACCGATAAGCCAAAGCTCGAGGTTCACTTCCTGGGCATCGGTATCCGCAAGCAGCAGACCGCCCGTTTGGTATTCACCTCAAAGACTGGCGCTGGTATCAAGGCTACCGTAGTTGATCTGGGTAACCGTTTCCGTCTGATCAGTCAGGAGGTAGAGTGCATCGAGCCACAGCCCATGCCAAAGCTGCCTGTAGCTTCAGCACTCTGGGTTCCACAGCCCACATTCGAGATTGGTGCTGCAGCCTGGATTCTGGCAGGTGGTACTCACCACAGTGCCTTCTCTTACGACATCACCGAGGAGTACTGGGAGGATTTCGCCGAGATGACTGGCATCGAGTATGTTCGCATCAACAAGCAGACAAACATCGCCGACTTCAAGCAGACTCTCCGCAACAACGAGGTTTACTTCATGCTTAACAAAGCGCTGAGATAATAATTATAGGCACGGATTACACGGCCTTATAAATAAGGACACGGCTATATCACATCATAAAAAAGCAGTGTCTTTTAGAATAAAAGCCGCGTAATCCGTGCCAAAATAAAAATGATCAATATGACAGCAAAAGAAACTATTCAGGCAGGTAAGGCCATTCTCGGTATCGAGTTTGGCTCTACCCGCATAAAGGCCGTCCTCATCGACGAGGACAACGAGCCCATTGCACAGGGTTCACACGAGTGGGAAAACCAGTTGGTAGATGGTCTGTGGACCTACTCTACCGAGGCTGTTTGGTACGGTCTGCAGGACTGCTATGCCGACCTGCGCAAGGACGTTATGAAGCAGTACGACTGCGAGATTGAGGCGCTGGCCGCCATCGGCTTCAGCGCTATGATGCACGGCTATATGGCCTTCAACAAGGACCAGCAGATTCTGGTTCCTTTCCGCACCTGGCGTAACACCAACACAGGTAAGGCAGCTGCCGAGCTCTCAAAGCTCTTCAACTACAACATCCCCCTGCGTTGGAGCATCAGCCACCTGTATCAGTGCATTCTCGACAACGAGGAGCACGTAGCCGACATCAAGTACCTCACCACCCTGGCTGGTTATGTTCACTGGCAGGTAACAGGCGAGTTTGTACTGGGCGTAGGCGATGCATCAGGTATGATTCCTGTTGATCCCGCTACCAAGACCTACGATGCCGAGATGGTTCGTAAGTTCGACGAGCTCGTAGCTCCAAAAGGCTTCTCATGGAAGCTGCTCGATATTCTGCCTAAGTCACTCAACGCTGGCGAGAATGCAGGTTTCCTGACTCCCGAGGGTGCTAAGAAACTCGACGTATCAGGCCACCTGAAGCCAGGTTGCCCCGTTTGTCCTCCTGAGGGCGACGCCGGTACTGGTATGGTTGCCACCAACGCCGTTAAGCAGCGTACAGGTAACGTTTCAGCCGGAACTTCATCATTCTCAATGATTGTGCTCGAGAAGCCACTCTCTAAGCCTTACGAGATGATTGATATGGTAACCACACCTGATGGCTCGCTCGTAGCAATGGTACACTGTAACAACTGCACCAGCGATATCAACGCCTGGGTAGGTTTGTTCAAGGAGTACCAGCAGCTGTTGGGTATCGAGGTTGATATGAACGAGCTCTACGGCAAGCTGTTTAACAAGGCCCTTGAGGGCGAGACCGACTGCGGTGGTCTGATGGCATACAACTACGTATCTGGTGAGCCTGTAACAGGTCTGCCCGAGGGTCGTCCTATGTTCGTTCGCTCTGCCGGCGACAAGTTCAACCTGGCAAACTTTATGCGTGCCCACCTCTATGGCGCTATCGGTGTACTGAAGATTGGTAACGACATCCTGCTGAAGGAAGAGAAGATTCAGGTAGATCGTATCACCGGTCATGGTGGATACTTCAAGACTCCTGTTGTGGGTCAGCGCATGCTGGCTGCAGCCCTTAACTCACCTATCTCGGTGATGGAGACTGCTGGCGAAGGTGGTGCCTGGGGTATTGCTCTGCTGGCTGGCTACCTGATTAATAAGAACGGTAAGAACCTGGCCGACTACCTCGAGGAAGTGGTATTCGCCGGTAACACAGGTACCTCTTTCGCTCCTACCGCCGAGGACGTAGCTGGTTTCGAGAAGTATATCGAGAACTACAAGCGCTGTCTGCCTATCGAACAGGCTGCTGTAGATAACAAGTAATTTTTTATCAACGACATGAAAAAGTATATTTTTACCGCGACTATCGCACTGGCTTTTGCCACATCGGCATCAGCCGCTGACCGCTCGGCGACGCAAGGAGACGCTTCGCTTGCGAAGAATGTGAAAGCTACGGTTCATGCCGATCAGGCTGGAGCCAAGATCAACAAGGAGATTTACGGTCAGTTCTCTGAGCACCTGGGTAGCTGTATCTACGGTGGCCTGTGGGTTGGCGAGAACTCTCAGATTCCTAACATCAACGGTTACCGTAAGGATGTGTTCGAGGCTCTGAAGGCTCTGCAGATTCCAGTACTGCGCTGGCCAGGCGGTTGCTTTGCCGACGACTATCACTGGATGGACGGTATCGGTCCCAAGTCAGAGCGCCCCTCTTTGCGTAACAATAACTGGGGTGGCACCATCGAGGACAACTCGTTTGGTACCCACGAGTTCCTGAACCTGTGTGAGATGCTGGGCTGCGAGCCATACATCTCGGGTAACGTAGGTTCTGGTACCGTAAAGGAGATGGCTCAGTGGGTTGAGTATATGACCAGCGATGGCGATACGCCTATGGCCCGTCTGCGCCGTGCTAACGGCCGTGAAAAAGCCTGGAAGGTAAAGTACTTCGGAATTGGTAACGAGGCCTGGGGCTGCGGTGGTAACATGAGTCCCGAGTACTACAGCGACGAGTTCCGTAAGTTCAACACCTACCTGCGCGATCAGGGTGGCAACCGTTTGTATCGTATTGCATCGGGTGCCAGCGACTATGATTACAACTGGACCAAGGTTTGTATGGATAAGATTGGTGCCCGCATGCAGGGTATCTCTCTGCACTACTACACCTGCACCGGTTGGAACGGTCCTAAGGGTTCGGCCATCAACTTCGATAACGATCAGTACTACTGGGCACTTGGTAAGTGCTTGGAGATCGAGGAGGTGATTAAGAAGCACAAGGCTATCATGGACGAGAAGGATCCTCAGAACAACATCGGCCTGCTGGTTGATGAGTGGGGAACCTGGTGGGACGAGGAGCCCGGTACTATCCCTGGCCACCTGTACCAGCAGAACGCCCTGCGCGATGCTTTCGTAGCTGCTCTGAGCCTCAACGTGTTCCATAAGTACACCGACCGTGTAAAAATGGCTAACATCGCTCAGGTGGTTAACGTGCTGCAGTCGATGATTCTTACCGATCAGGAGGGTACAGGCCACATGGTTCTCACCCCAACCTATCACGTATTCCAGATGTACACCCCATTCCAGGAGGCTACTTATCTGCCCGTTGATCTGCAGAGCGAGACTGTACAGTGCAGCACCGAGTACTTCAAGGAGAAGCAGAAGACCAGCGACAACACCACACGTCCTTGCCCACTGCTCTCTGCATCGGCAGCTAAGACCAAGGATGGCAGCATTGTTCTGGCCATCACAAACGTAAGTCTGGATAAGGATCAGACTGTAGATTTCAACTTTGCAGGTTTCAACGCCAAGCAGGTTAGCGGCCGCATCCTCACTTCAAAGAATGTAGCCGACTTCAACGACTTTAATCATCCTAACGTGGTTGCTCCAAAGGAGTACAAGGACGCTAAGATTAAGAAGGGCGTGCTTACCATGAAGGTGCCAGCTAAGTCGATTGTTGTGGTAACGCTGAAATAAAAAATTGCCTCGCACTTAAAATGTGCAAGGCAATGTAAGCAACTGATAGTAAAGGGTACGGGCCAAGCGCTCGTGCCCTTTATCATTGGGGTGCAGACGGTCGTTCTCGGCACTCTTAAAATACTGGGTGTGCTCGTCCATCAGCGGGTACAGTCCACTCATAGCGCCCCAGTCAATCACAGGCAGCGCCCAAATCTGGCCAGCCTGCTTTACCGACTGCACGTAGGCATCCACATACTCGCCACACTGGTTGGTATAATCCTCGGTAGGCTGCCAGTTCTTGTCGTTGGCATAAAAGCCCGCACGGTGGATGGGTGTCAGCAGTATGATCTGCTTGGTGGGATACATACGCTTTACCTTATTTAATGCGATGTTGATACGTCCGCGATACGTACTGTCGGTCATCACCGGATAGCGATGCAAACGGTCCACGGGGTGCTTCTGCTCGTGTATGCCAGCCACCACCTTCTCGGGTTTCTGTGTAAACCACTCGCCTATGGGCACACCCGCATTGTAATCGTTGGTACCAATAAAAATCATAATGGCATCAATGCTGTCGCCATGCTCCTCGTAGCACTTATCCGCCTGTCGTGGAATATCGTTCCACTGGCGTCCGCTCACCCCATATACGTAAGGCTTGATATCCAACCAATCGGCCAGATAGCCCCAATACTTTATTTTCGAACCATTGTTACGCGGGTCGGTAATCGAGTCGCCAAAGTAAGCCACACGCTTACCCTGCCAAGGATGTGTAAAAACGGTTTGCGACAAAGCCTGGATGGCAAAAGCAGCACACAGCTGCACCACCATCAATCGTAGTTGTAGATTAATTTTGTTGTACATCGTTATTAATTTGTTTTTATTATTCGCCGCAAAGGTAATACATTTTGCCAACTTTTTTGTACCTTTGCCCCAAAATCTTTAATTAAAACCCATTTATGAAACTAAAAAGACTACTTGTAGGAGCCCTGCTGCTCCTCTCTGGGCTGCATGTTACGGCTCAGGACACCAAAATGAATGATTTTATCAGCCAGCTGATGGCCAGGATGACCGTCGAGGAGAAGTTAGGACAGATGAACCTGCTGCCAGGCACATCGGCAACCACAGGCGAACTGAAGAACAGTCCGCTGATGCAACTGATAGCCCAGGGCAAGCTGGGCACCATCCTGAATCAGAAAGGTGTGGATGGCATCCGTCAGCTACAGGATGCCGCCGTCAAGAAGAGCCGTCTGGGTATTCCCCTGCTGGTGGGTATGGACGTGATTCATGGCTACGAAACCATTTTTCCTATTCCCCTGGGCATGTCGTGCAGTTGGGACCTGGCTGCCATCGAGCAGGCTGCACGCATCGCAGCCAAGGAAGCCACAGCCGATGGCATCTGCTGGACCTACAGCCCCATGGTGGATATCGCCCTCGATGCCCGCTGGGGCCGTATTGCCGAGGGTAATGGCGAGGACCCGTTCTTAGGCTCACGCATTGCCGAGGCATTGGTACGCGGCTATCAGGGCAACTATGGTCCTGAGAACATGATGGCCTGCGTAAAGCACTACGCCCTGTACGGCGGTGCCGAAGCCGGTCGCGACTACAACACCGTAGATATGAGTCACATACGCATGTACAACCAGTTCTTCCCACCCTACCAGGCAGCCGCCAAGGCAGGGGCTGGCTCGTTCATGACATCGTTTAATATCGTAGATTACACCCCTGCCACAGCCAACCGCTGGCTTATCGACGATGTGCTGCGCAAGCAGTGGCAGTGGGATGGCTTTGTAGTTACCGACTACGGCGCCATCGCCGAGATGATGAAACACGGTCTGGGCAATCTCCCACAGGTATCGGCACTGGCCCTGAAGGCAGGCACCGATATGGATATGTGTGCCGAGGGATTCATCGGTACCTTAGAGCAGTCGCTCAAGGAGGGTAAGGTCACTATGGCCGAGATCGACCAGGCCTGCCGTCGTGTGCTGGAGGCGAAATACAAGTTAGGACTGTTCCAGAATCCCTACCGTTTCCTTGATAAGAAACGCCGCGCCACCGACATCTATACCACCGAACACAAGCAGGCAGCCCGCAATCTGGCAGCCGAGAGTTTTGTGCTGCTTAAGAACCAGGACCAGCTGCTACCACTCAAGAAACAAGGCAAGATAGCCCTTATCGGTCCGATGGCCCACAACCGTGCCAACATGGCTGGCACCTGGGCACCTACAGCCGACAACAGCAAGTACATCACCCTGAAAGAGGCTATGGAGCAGGCGCTGGCAGGTAAGGCCACCGTGAGCTATGCCCAGGGCTGCAACTTTACCAGCGACTCTACGCTGCAGAAGGATGGTGGTTTTTATCGCGCCACCCCGTTCAAGGATAGCGAACTGTTGAAGCGCGAGGCACTGGCCATAGCCAAGGATGCCGACGTGATTGTGTGCGCTATGGGCGAGAGTGCCGAGATGAGTGGCGAGAGCAGCAGCCGCGCCACACTCGAGATGTTTGATGTGCAGCGCGAACTGCTCCAGGCCCTGCTGCAACTGGACAAGCCCGTAGTGGTACTCAACTTTGCAGGCCGCCCCACCGTGCTCAGCTGGGAGCAGGCCCATGTGCCCGCCATCCTGCAGGTATGGTTTGGTGGCAGCGAGGCAGGCGATGCCATCTGCGACGTACTGTTTGGTGACAAGGTGCCCAGCGGCAAGCTCACCACCTCTATGCCTCAGGTCACAGGTCAGGAGCCACTCTACTACAACTATCTACCCACCGGTCGCCCTGTAGGCGAGGATCGCAAGGAGTTCCAGAAGTTCGGCAGCAACTACTTCGATGTACGTAACGACCCACTCTACCCCTTCGGCTACGGTCTGAGCTATACCACCTTTGCTTATAGCGATGTAACGCTTAACGGCCGCACAGCACAGGTAACGGTTACCAATACCGGCAACTACGATGCCGACGAGATTGTGCAGCTGTACATCCACGATGTGGTGGCCAGCATCACCCGCCCCGTAAAAGAGCTGAAGGGCTTTGAGCGCATTCACCTGAAGAAGGGCGAAAGCAAGGTAGTGAAGTTCGAGATTACCGACGACCTGCTGAAATTCTACAACAGCCAGTTGGAATATGTGCTGGAACCAGGCGACTTTGAGATTATGATTGGTCCCGACAGCAGTCTGAAACATCTGAAGAAAGCCGTACTTACCATACAATAAAAAGAGAAGCGCGACACCTTTTTGCAGGTGCCGCGCTTATTCTTTAAGTGTACCATATAGATGGCATTTGTTTCGGTGTACTGGTCTCGACTAACTTATCGTCGATCTGTAATTCTTCGTTTTTTGTTTCGTTCTTAGTTATCATAAGCATTCCTTTTTGGTGATTTTTAGTTGGTACAAATATAGGCAATTTTCCCGTTCATTGCTCTTCCAACCGCATTAATTTAGTACTTATTAACTATAAGAACGCTGTTTGTAGTATTTACATTCAGATTTTATTCAGCAAGCCTCCTTACGAATCCAACCAGCGCTTCACGCTGGCTACTTTGTCTTTGCTAACTATGATTTCGGTATCCTGAAAAGCAGCCACGTGCACGCGCATTTTTCCTAAGAAACAACAAAATAGGTGAAACGGGAAAAATGGCCGGTGAAACGGAAACAAAGAACATCAGGTTAAAATATAACAAATTCGGTAAAATTCCTTAATAAATCCATGCAAACAGCCTAATTTTTCGTATTTTTGCCGAAAATTTTAAAATTTGTAAATATGAAAATCTATTCTATTGTACTAACTGCAGGTCTGTGTTTAACCGCTTCTTTATCCTCATGCACAAAGGAAGCAATCACCACTTACGAGGAAGCACAAAAAGAAACCTATGCCAGTAGTTTCGTAGCCAAGTATGGCGAAATTAGCCCCACCCAGTCGTGGGATTTCACTACAGGCGAGCAAAACCTCGCTAAAACCCGTGGTGTATCTACGATCAACGTCGAAGTTCTGGAAAAAGGTGTCGACTGGGGCGATGTGTCGAATCTGGAATTAGAGCACCATACCCATTCTAATGCGGTATGGAATTATGATATTATCAAAAGTGGCATCCAAAAGAATGCAGCTTTATTCAATGCCATCAATATCAAACTCCCCGAGAAGAAAGTTTGGGTGGGCAACGAAGTAGCATTAGTTGCACCATCCAGCTCATTCTATATCTTCCCCCTGCTCAGTGGTGGTCTTAATCGCTACGATCTGAAGGTGAAGGTTGGCAATGAAGACCCTGTTATTATTTTCAGTAAGGACTACAACTTTTTCCAGACCATCAACGGCATGACTACACCCGATGGTAAAACCGTCAATATGCGTGGTGTAAAGATTGAGGCGCCCGTTGGCACACCTATCGAGATTTATCTGGATAACATGAGGAATGAAAAGAACGAAACACTGCCAACTGTTGGTACCACCAATGGCCAGGCTGTTTACATCGATGTGCCCGACAACGTAGAACTGGAACTCGACGGTATTGAACTGGCCGACGATCATGTGGCCAAGTACATCGGTATCGAGGATGCCATCAGTGGCAGCGACAACGATTACAACGACCTGGTGCTGGCTGTTGTGGGTAATCCCGATGTACCTCAAGAGAAGGTTATCACCGAGAACACCTATCAGGTTACTACCTGCCGCGCCAAGCGCTATATGATTGAAGACCTGGGTGCCATCGGCGACTTCGACTTCAACGATGTGGTAGTAGATGTAGAGGAATACACCGTCTATACCCATAAGGTAACATCCGAGAATGGTGTGAAGACCAGCGACGAGGTTATCAGCACTACCACCGCTCCCACCAAGGCATTTATCCGTGCTCTGGGCGGCACCATCGACTTTGAGTTAACCATCGGTAGTACCAAGTGGGTAAAGAGTGAGTCGGATTACGATACCGCCACCATGTACAACACGCAGGGCACCATCGACTACACCAAAGCCCTGGCAGAGTTCGAAGTGAGCGGTTATAACTACGACAATAACAACATCACCTTCCGTGCCAACGGCAAGGACGGCAAGATGTACACCGTTTCGTTCCCCAAGAAAGGCGAGGCCCCAATGATGATTGCCGTAGATCCATCCACCAACTGGATGACCGAGCGCACCAGCATCCCCAGTTCGTGGTTCACCAAGGGAGAGTAAACACAAAGCGGGCACCTGCGGTGTAGGTGGTGTCGAGAACCACATCACCTCCCAAGCGGCGTGCCAAACTGCGAGCCACTGTGAGTCCGATGCCTGTACCATCGTAGTATTCATTAAGCTGCACGAACTCATCGAAAATGCACTCGGCCTCGGCAGCAGGTATGCCGATACCCGTATCTTCGACGATGAACTGTATGCCGCCGTCAACTACACTAAGTTTCAAAACTACACGTTGTTTCTCATCTGCTGAAGCGTGGTGCCCATAAGCCTCTGCAGGAGCCGTAAACTTGCGGGCATTATCGAGTAGCAGCGACAGCGCACGTGTTGCAGCACTTTGGCTTGTGGTGAGTTTTATTGTCTCGCATCCTTCGTCAATCAATAATTCGAACGCCAGATGACCTGCCCTCTCAATGCCAGAGGCTTCCACAGCACTCAATGCTATTTGAACGGCCGGAACCTGATCGGAAAGTTCGATAACGGTACGGCTGCTGGCATCAGAGAGTTCGAGCATTTTGTTTACCAAGCCAGTGATGCGGTCGGTGTTCTCGAGTATCCGGATGTTGGCTTCATGGCGCGAGGCTTCGTCAAGTTCTGCGCCCTCGGCAGTAACCACTTGCGCAAAGCCAGAAAGGATATTCAGCGGTGTGCGGAACTCATGTGATATCTGCTGAATAAACTTAGTCTTCATGCGCGACGACTCCTCTGCACGCTCGTTAGCTATGGTGAGCTGTTGGTTCTTCTCCTCCAGACGCCTACGTTCACTACGACGTATCAGCGCATAGATGGTAAAGAATATGATGAGCAGTATCATAACCACGCCCATGGCTATCACTCTGGTATGCATCAGCTTTGCCTTCTGCTCGGCTATCTGCATCTCCTTGCCTTGGATATCGTACACAGTTGCCATTTCTGCCATCTGACTGCGTTTCTGCCACATATAGGCCGAGTCAAAGCGTTCGGCTATCTGTTTGGCTGTATAAAGCGCTGAGTCATTCCGCCCAGCATTGATATTGGCACGGAACTTAGGCAGATAATAGGCATGAATTTCCTCCAGATACACCTTGGGTACACGCCACTTGATGAAAGCATCCAGATGTTCATAGTTCTCAGCTGCTTCTTTCCAGCGTCCGGCAGGCATTAAGTAGTCGTTAGCCTGGATGTACCCATTCTCATCACGGGTAGTTTCGTATTTACAGAATTTATCATATTCCGCTGCAGCCGAATCCTTCTGTCCCATAATCCATAATTTGGTGGCACGGTCCAGGTGAATATAGCCATCATAAACTTCCCATACAGGTGCATCCGGATGTCTGCGTCTGAACACCTGTTCAACAGAATCTACAATCTCAAACCAACTCTTGCTTTGCTCCCAATCCTGCACCATCACGTAGGCATCTTTCACTCTGGCATAACAATTAATGAGCCTCTGATGAATGCCTATCGATGAGTCGGCAGCCAATATATCCCAGCAATAGCTTCGGGCCCTGTCTGCCACAACCTTAGCCTTTTCGGGCTCTCCCAGTTTAACGTAACAGCAGGCCATCATGGTAAGCACGTTGGTCATCTGGTCGTATTGTCTGTTACCCAGCGAGTCCATAGATGCTATCAATGGCACGGCTACGCGCAGAAAACCATCGTAGTTGTGGGTCATATACAGTTCATATGCCAACCAGCTTACACCGTAGTTGTAATACCACTGCTTACGGTCTGCCAGACTATTGTGAGTCGCAATCCGCCTGCCCAATCTTTCTGTTTCGGCATCAATCTCATTAAGATGATAGAAACGCTGATGAGCAATAAGCCGAAATGCTTCAGCACCCAGTTCGTTCAGGTCTCCCGTCTGTTCCAAACTGTCTATCAGAAAATAAGTACGCACTGTATCGCCGGCATCAATACCCTCTCTCAATATCAGAGAGTCGGTCTGACTATAGTTGGGGTGTAATAACATTTGTTTCTTTCCTTGCTTATTATCGCATGCGAAAAGAGAAGCAATTAATGCAACCACAACAAAAGGTGTTATGAAAGGCTTTTTAATTGGTAATAATCTAATCATCAAATAATTGGTTATAAGTTTTATGGCTGCAAAAGTACAAATAATATTTTACTTACAAAGCGTGAAATACCTATTTTTTGTTAAAAACAAATTGTTTTTCAAGAAAAAATGACTATCTTTGCAGAAAAATTGACCAACAATGAAAGCAACATCTAATCTCTCCTTTCTATTCATTGCCATCTGTCTGTTGGCGATAACATCCTGTAACAAGCAGCAGACTTATGTCCCAAAGACAACACTTGCCGATAGTCTGCTTTATGCTGCTACCAGTGTGCAGGATCTTGATCGCGCCGTTTTCCTTTCCGACAGTTTACTGGCAACTGGCGACATTTCGATATTCCGAAACAGCTACCTGAAAGGGAGTATCTATACGCGAACAGGAAAATTGCGAGATGCAGAAACAATCCTGAAGCATGCCTTAGCTATAAAGCCCCAAAATGCCTACGACAGTTTGTTTTATTTCCAGTGCCTCAAGGCCATGATAGAATACAATACCAAGAAAGGTGATTACGAGGGGGTGTTACGCGTGGCCTTGCCTGCCTACGAAGGTCTTTACGACTTAGTCTCTAACCCCGAATACGCTGCCGAAGCCTATGATATCTTAGCCGAAATATTGCAGCAGGTAGGTGCGAGTCAGATTACTCAGGGCTTGACTACCGAAGCAGAGCAATATTTCGAGAAATGTTATGATTGCATCCAGAAAGTCAGGGCGTTAGACAAGTCATGGAAGCACGATTACTATGCCACTGTGTTCCTGTATAACATCGCCAGTTCGTATTCATTTCAGAAATATTTCTCTACGGCCGAAAAATGGCTGAACTACACCGAGCCCATCATTAAGGAAATGGCAAACAAAGAGAATGTTCCGTCCCTTGTCACCGACATGTCGTGGTGCACCTATTACCTCGATCGCGCTACGGTCTATATTGGCTTGGGTAAGCAAAAAGAGGCCGAAAAAGCCTATGAAGCGTATAAGCGCACACAATATGCCAAGACAGATCTTGCACAAATTCATGAGGGCGAGTATCTGATGAAAACTAAGCGTTACGCCCAAGCTGCCGATGCTTATGCCGTAACATATCGGTATCTGTCCGAATCTGGTTCGGAGCATACACTCGATAACGTAGGATTCCTGACAAGGAAATTCCGAGCCAACTACAAAGCCGGCCGTAACGACTCGGCATTAAACGTAGCTGTTTACACCTTCGAGTATCTCGACTCTGCCATTGCTTTTGAAAAGAAGAATCAGGCCATCGAACTGGCAACCATCTATCATACACAGCAGAAAGACGCCGAGATTGCCGACCAAAAAGCCAAGCTGTTACAAACACGTGTGCTGGCTTTGCTGGTTGCCCTTGTGCTGGCTGTTTTCTTCTTTACTATTTATGCTGTTATCCGTCGCCGCCAGCGCATCAGTTTGGAGGAGAAGAATCAGCAGCTGATGATTGCCAACGCCCGTGCCGAGGAGTCGTTGCGCATGAAGACCAAGTTTATCCAGCAGATATCACACGAAATCCGTACGCCACTGAATATCCTTTCGGGCTATGCACAGGTAATTACCTCCCCGGATATGGAGATTGATAATGAAACTCGCAATGATGCCAACCAGCAGATTCTGGAGAATACCGACCGCATCACTGGCTTGGTAAACAAAATGCTCGAACTCTCTGATGCCAGCAGTCGTACCGTTATCGAGCTTTCCGATCAGGTTCCGGCCGTTCAGATAGCCAACCAGGCAGTGCATTCGTCGGGCATCGAGGATGCTGCGCATCTTGATTTCCAACTGCAGGATACCGATGGGGCTGGGCAGACGGTGCTTACCACCAATCAGCAGGCCGCTGTACGCGTATTGTCATTGCTGCTTGATAATGCCATGAAGTTTACCGCTCCTGCCGAAGCCTATGGGCATCACTCCGACGCTGATAAAAAGCGTGCCACGCTTACGATTAGCAAACACGATAACAATGTACAGTTTATAGTTGAAGATACAGGTATTGGTGTGCCTGCCGCCGAGGCTGAGCATATCTTTGATGAGTTTGTACAACTTGATGAATACTATAATGGGACAGGTATCGGACTTACTGTTGCCCGTAGCCTGTCCCGTCGTTTAGGCGGCGATGTGGTTCTCGACACCACCTACACCGCAGGTGCCCGCTTTGTGCTTACACTCCCATGCAGCTTGTAGCGCCAAGGGCTGTTACAATCGCTGTGGCGATGCTGGCAATCATCTGGATGATGAACTTCAGGGTTTCTTTCTTACTCATAACTCACCTCCTTCCGTTAGTTCATGTCTGAGCCGCCACTACCTGGGTTGCTGGGCTGATTGCCGCCTCCGGTGTTTCCACCAGTGTTTCCACCAGTGTTTCCACCGGTATTGCCGCCGGTATTGCTACCCTGGTTGGTGTTACCACCACTCTCGTTCTCAGGATCCTCTACCTCGCCAGCGTTGCTGGTTACACGCTTCACCTCCTTACCGGTGCGATCGTAGCAGGTGATGACGATGGCGGTTGCTGCCAGCTCATCCTTCAGATCCGTGCTTGGGGTGAAGATGATACGACGACTCTCAATCAGACCAGCCTTCACGTCGTTCACGTTCTCCACAGCCTTACTACGCAGACCGAATCGCATGCTACCCAGCCCGGGCAGAGCCACACTGTGACCCTCGGTAGCCCATGCCTTAATCACTTCGCCAGCTGCATCCCAACAGGCCTGCATCACGCCCTCCATTACACCGCTGCGACTAGCAGCCTCCTTGATCACCTTGTCCTGATCCAGACTCGAGTACAGGTCGGGGCTCAGTACATAACGATACTTTCCTTCTTTCTCTTTGTCAAACTTAAGCAGTCGCTCAACTGCCTTAACTTTAAGTGCCATAATTTTGTTTTAAATAAAAGGGTTTGTTAAAATCTTTCCTTTTCCTTAAAACCT
>NZ_JHXD01000024.1 GCF_000687715.1 Xylanibacter ruminicola Ga6B6 | reverse complement strand
ACAAGTGAACGGATATGGTCCGTTTTTGTCGCAGGTGACAAATGTGAACGGATTTGCTCCGTTTTTAAGTCGCTTGGAGCTGAATATCAGGCTTTTGTATTTTGGGAAGTGAACGGACATGCTCCGTTTTCAGGTCGCTCCCGCTTGCTTTCGCCTAATTGGCTTTACAGGTGAACGGATTTACTCCGTTTTTCTGTCGATTATTGCCAAATTGAACGGATATGCTCCGTTTTTTAGGCCCGTTTTAGGCCTTTTTCAGCTCCAGAACTGAACGGATTTGACCGTTTTTAGTGGGGGAACATGCTCCGTTTTATCTAAGCATAACACCTATGTATATATTTTCCATCTGTTAGATCATAATCTTTATCCTCTTTGACATCCCGCAGAAAATCAGCCTGTGATGTGTTTGCAATTTCATAACCTCTGTTTTGCAAGTCTTCCCAAAATCTTAACTGGGCAAGATAGTTTGTTGTAACAATCTCTTCGGCAGAAAGCCCAGCGCCTAAAATCTTATTAACAGCATTAATTTCATTCTCATCGGGTTCTTTCGTTGAGAAACTCTTCGCTGAAGCATCATATTTTAATTTTTCAATTTCTTCCTTTGTTTTTACCTTTGGCTCATAACGTTTTGTCCAATCGCGCTGGCTATTGCGCTGACTATTAGTAAATTGAGAGCCTGCTGATGAATTGCCGCCTCCTGAGTTGCCACCTGTAGATTGAGTATTACTGGAAGCTTGATCATTATTTGTTGAGTTATTATGTCCACTTGTTGCTGATTCCTGTGATGGCGATGCAGCGTTTTCTTGGCTACCAACGGAAGATCCAGAATTGTTGCCTTCTAAAGTATTTTCTTTCTGCTCTACCTGAGATTCTTCTTGTTGCCTTTCTTTTTGCAGATCCTTCAATTCATTTTCAAAATACTTAGGCTTAACCTCTTCAATAGGTCTTTCCACAACAATCTCAGGCTCTTTTTCATCCTTGATATCAAGAAGTCCAAATATATCCTTCCAATATTTTTTTAATAAAGAAATAAAATTCTCGTCATCATAAAGGTCTCTGCAATTTTGATTCAGATAATCGACCACTTTTTCTCCTTTATAATTCTCATCTAATTTGCTTTTACATTCACGATAATCTAAATCCATACTTAGATATTCGCAAAGTTTTTTCACGAACGACTCATATACCTTCTTATCTTGCCAGCTATCTACATAGTAGAATGTTTTATTGCTTTGATCAAAATAGAAATCTTCATTATCTATGGATAGGTCATAGAAACCATAGCTTATAGATTCACAGAGGAAGAATTTTACATCTTGCATCTTTTGCTTCATAAACTCAAATCTTTCCGACCATTCGTTTTTATATCTATATGCTATTATCAATAGTAGACGACGATATATTTCATAAATCACAATTGTTGTCTGACTTCCTTCTAATGAAGTTTTTGGGGTAGGCTTTAAGTCATCATCGGTGTATACAGGTATATTGAACATTTTACATACTTCTAACTCTTTCCCCTTTGGGAAAAATGAAATATCAATAACCCTTGGTGAAGATTTAAATACGTATGCCTGATTACACTTGTTCGGATCAATTGCTATCAAACTTGATACATGACTCGTCCCTCCTTGTCCGTTCTTCCAATTCGCATTTTTTTGTGAGAGATAAGTTGCCACCCAAGTTGGTTTATCTTCCGAGCTATCGTCGAGAAGCCATCGTAAAGCATTGGACCGTTTTGAATTATCTGGTTCTGAATTTATCAAAAATTGTATGATGTCACTCAAAGATAAGCTATTCTTACATTGTTTACACAACTCATCGAAAGGCTCTGATGATTGCATACCCTCGTCAATAACCTTATCATCATAGTTGGGGATGTATTTCATATAGTCTTTCAATGAAGAAGCATACAAATCAGATGCTTTTTTCATAGCCCCACTCTGAGATGGTATACACTCAACATCATTTAAGACGCCTTTCTTGACCATAGCATTAATGGTAGAGATAATCTCTGGATCTTTTGAACCGACGTAAAGACACCAAAAATAGATGGAAAATTTTTTAAATTTCAGATGTTGGATATCGACACTAATATCTTTAAATCTATCCTGACATCCCATGTTCAATAACAATTGAGAGACTTCTTTTATACCACCATATTTCAGGTAAACATTACTAATATATTTTTTAGAGATGCCAAATCTTTCAAAATCACATTTGCACTCATACTTTGAGCCCAGATATAAATCTTCAGATTTCGTTAAATCACCACCTCTATCGTATAGTTTAATCTCACTCTTTCGTTTTATAGTATAATCTGAATGATTCAACATTTCCTTAAAGAAAGCGAGATGATCATCCTTTTGAATGAGATTATTATTAGCATTTTGAATTAAGATAAATTGGTCTACTTTCGCATCTATCCATTGTTGAAGTTCCGTAATTTTCTTTGTACCCGCTGAATCCGCTATCTTAATGATAAGATTCCTGATGCTCTCATCTTGGTAATAATCGCGTGATATTTCACCAACTAGTTTGACCATTTTGAATGGTTCCTTCTGTGAATAGTTATCAACTGTTATCCTTAGAGCATTTGCAATTGGCACAAAGACTCCACTTGTGGTGGTTTCGACTTGAAGTTCTTTTAGCTTTGTAGCAAGTGAATCAAATGTGTCCTTATCTGCTAGTTCATTACTGTACTGATCGACCAAAACCCAAGGCAGCTGCTTATCTTTAAGTGTAGGAAGGTCATGCTTGATGATACTGTAAATGACCTCTTTAACATCATCCTTAACACCTAAATTTTTGAAGAAGCGTCTCCATTCTTCAACATTATCATTATCTCTAATATATGCTGAACTAACAAACGTATTTTTTCCATGATTTCTAGCAAAATCTTCTATTTGGGCCTGCCCCATGTATGAATTAGACATATAAATCTCTGCTGTGGATAAACATGTCATGGTTGGCGCAGATTCTTCGTTTGTTTCATTTCTTGTCGAGTAAGAGATAATGGGAAGAACTTTCAAACGGCTAATCTTTGCTTGAGCCTTAATGCCGTTGTCGAATAGCCATGACCAGAATAGAATATTCTTTTCTCTATCTTGAATCGTCTGTCCTAGGGTGGCTGCATTCTTTTCTATCCAGCAGCAAAGAGCTTCGTCATCCAATATAATGCTCCTTTGAACATCATTCCAATAGGCAAGGTTCCCTTCTGTGATAAATGCAGAATCAATAGCATTTATTTCTGGAAGTAATCCTGATGCACATTTATTTAGGACACCAAATTTGTCATTACCCAAGATGAAACAATTATTACTTAGGTTTAATCTTCTTGGTTCATCTTTACCATACACATAAATTGGAGCTCCGTTTAATAATACTTTATCTATATCATTAAGAAGCGTATATTTCTTACTCATAAAGTTGTGAAAATCTACGCATCTTTCCTTAGTATCTAGTAATACTTTGAACTTTGTCACGTTAACTATTTCTGGGATAACAGTAGGTATAGACTGATCGACAATGATATCCTCAAAAAAATTGCTAAACTTTTGAGGGTCATAAGTCTTAAATCCAAATAGGCCGAATAGACTTCTCAACTTCTGATTTTCATCATATTCATTTGACAGAATGGTGAGATGATTTTGTGGCATCCACGAGCTATCATTCATTTCTTCAAGTTCTTCATTATAGAAGAATCGATTTACTCGTTCAGAGATAACAATGGGGAGATCCTCTCCAAGTATCAGCATAGGAGAATTTCTAAATATTTCCGCTTCCTTGTTATTATTATCCCATTGGTATTCCCCTAAGAAATTCCAAAATGACAAATTAATCTCATTGCCTTTCTTTATCGACTCGTTTATCTCTAAGATATGTCTTTTTACTAAATATTTAAAAAATCCATCGGTTAGGTCAAAAAGGCCGAAATAACGTTTAAAGAAAGATACCATTTCTTTCTTTCCCGTTTCATCAAGATCTTTATAATAATCGTCAGAGATATGTGACATCCAGGATTTATCAAACCAATCATAATGAAGATACTTGTCATTGATTTGATTAAAAACTTTTTCATCCGAGGCTGAATAGTAATTCACATTACCATTACCATCTTCAAAGAAAAGTCCATATCTTGAGAAACGATTGTAGCTAATGCTTTTCTTTTCAAGAGAATCACTTTCCTCAATAATGCCTTTTATGTCATCTTTATGGATGAAGAGATAATTAATGAACGATTTGCTTATATCAATAGAGTCGCCTATTTTCTTTTTTATGTCATCCCAACAATTGCCGTCCGCTAGCACTTCGTTGATGATGTATTTGTCGTCTAATTCTGAAATATTGTATAATTTCAGATATACTTTAACATCAGAATTGGTATAATAGTCATCATGAAGAATGGTAACCCAATCATAACAGAACCAACTCTCCTTTCTGATATTACTTACATATGGAGAGTTAAAGAATAGTTCCCTAAGATTTAAGGAAGTGTCTGTTGGAATCAATTTTTCCTCAATATCAACTAAAGGAATCTTGTTGATTAAATTTTTCGCATCAACTTTGTTAATAGCAATGTAAGTAACAAAACTAACAGATTTGTCCTTATCTGTAAGAGTCTCTTGAGTTGCTGCTGTATTTGCTTCACTATACAAGAAATTATTGATGAGATCTTTTGCACTATAATGCCTAAACTTTGCTATATTCTCCTCCTTCTCCAGCAATTTGCATTTTACTCTTGTATTTTTCGACAATCTAGGTAGTATATCAGCAAAAGCAGACAGATATTCTAAGGCTTCATCTATATTGTAATACAGTTCACCAACCTTGAATAGTTCAGATTTGTCATGTTCACCAATAAACATTGGCAGATCACTATAATCATTAGGATATTTATCTATAAAGTAATTAATCCATTGGGCATTATTATTATCATCCTTAAGCCATTTTATAAAATCATCGTTTTGGAATAAGCCAATCAGATTCGATTTCTCAAATCTAAGACTATTCTCACCATAAAGCGATAATACTTTTTTGAAATTAGAGCTTTTTCTTAATGACGGATGAGGCAATTGTCCATTCATATTAGTGAACGAAAGAAAAACACGATCCTCAAAAACGTCATTCCCTGTAACACTCGTATTATCTAGAATAATGTTTTTAATGCACGCATATTCAATTGTATTATTCGCTCCACATACGGGAACCAATGGCTCTGTATTTATACATTCCTCAAATCCTTTTTGGAAACGGCTAATCATGTTAACATGCTCTTCATTTCGGCCAATTTTACAAGTTTTAAAATCTGGAATTAAAGAGAACACAGAATCATAATCATACCCGTGCTCAAGCAATTGTTTTATCCATTTGAAAAAAGCACGTCCTGCTATTTCTGAATACTCTATGTTCCAATACTCTTGCTGTTCAATACCATCACGAGGCCCTGTAGGAATCATATCTGTATTCATCAGGAACTTAAACCCCCATGAATCTTTCGTTGGAAGATAACAATAAATGCGAGAGTTATCAACCGTTAGCAGGGCTTTGTTGGCTACTTTACAAGCGAATGATACTGATGTTTCTGTCTTGAATTTAAACTTCTCAGGCATTCTGCCCTTATGAGAATCTATTAATTCTGCGATTTTCGTTTTAATCTCTGGAGCTATTTCTGACTTAAGATCATTGGGATTTGAAACGACCCACTCGCCCTCGTTGCCTTTTCTTGTGCATTCAATATTTTCGCGACCAGGAATCTTCACAGTTACACTGTCTATCCATGGAATAAAGATGATGATCCTGGGATCACTAAAAGCCTCTAAGAATCGATCTATATATCCATCCTTTGCTAAATGTATTATAGATTTATCTCTTGGCTTAAGAGCTATTTGCACATTGTAATCCTTATTCTTTTCAAAAGATGAGCGAAGGGCAACTGGAATTCCTGTTGTCCATATAGGGGTTGTTTCAAATGAGACCGCACTCCTTTCAATTTTTGACTTGTCAAATCTAAAGGAATAATCTCCCGTTTTGATATAAACATAATCACAGTCAATAAAGACATTTTTAAAACCTACACCTTTATATCCAATCGTTTCTATATTATCGATTTTTTCCTTTTCACCTATTCCGCAAATACCAAGTACATTTTGAACAGTGAATTTGGCTCCCGTATGTCTGAAATACAGATAATCTCCTTCAAACTCAAACTCTACGTGCACTGGTATTTTATTACCATTTGAGTCCCTTTGAGGGTAGTCATTTGCATTTTGTAGCAATTCATAAATAAATGTATTCCTATCTTGTCCGCTAATATTGATGCGATTGTTCTCTATTCCATGTAACGCCAAATCCGTACTTCTTCCTTCATTAGATATGGCATCCTTATATAATCGAGTTATAATTTCCTGTGGAACGACAGCCTTTATGGGCTTGTCTATTGTTATCTCAGTTCCATTAGCGTCTTTAAACTTCCATGTAAATTCGATACAATCTCCATTTTTGAAGGTTGCTATAGGACGGTCAAGTGTCAAACTAATAGGTGCATCTTCTAATCTTGAAAAATTAATCTTTCGCACGCATTCAATAGAATAATTCCCATCCTTGCACGTATAAACGCCAACGAGTCTAAAAATACTTTTTCCCCACTTAGACTGTAAGACTTTTATCCTCGGGTCATTTTCTAAAGATTGCTTCTTGTATCCCGTTTCTGCTTTTATTTTACTATCAGAAGACTTTGACATTTTGGAGGGAATCAATCTCTTTGTGTCAGCATTGATAGAAGCGTCTATGTTTTTATACACAGGTAACATTAAGAACATGTTGTCAGATTTCAAACGTAGTTTGCGTTCTGCCAACTTTAGCTCTATTCTATGCCAACCTTTAGGTATTCTAATATATGAATCCCTCTTAATGTTATAATAAATATACTTTTTAGCGACAATATCAGGATAAGATATTGCTTTGCCACCTTTTATGGTTCTAAATTTGGAAAGAGAACCATTATATTTCTCTTTGTTAGTCGTAAACAAAGGGATATTCGACATGAAACACTCAAAGACGAATTCATCTACTCCCCAAAACTCTTTGAGGTACTCAACAATCTGCTTGTCAGTCCATTGCTTGACGGACTCCATATCTATGCTATTGGTAATCTCAGACATTTTTTCTTTATTTAAGTTTACTCATTTGATGTTTCTTTGCCTTTGTAACAGCCTTCAGCCTCGCTTTCCTCTCGCTCTTCTCAAACTGTAGCCACTCTCATGAGTAAGCTTAGAAGCAGCCTGGAGTATGGCAAGAAGCAGCTTAGAAGCTGGCTACACTATGTTAAGACCTCCCAATGTCCACCAAACTTACCTCCAACACGCCGGACGATGTTATTCTTTTTCAGTTTTTTTGTATTCCAATAAACACCATCTTCTGTGATACCACAAGCTGCAGCCAGTTCCTTATTGGTAATTTGAGGGTTCTCTCTCATCAGTCTAATGATTGTTTCCGTAGTTGTTTCCGTAGTTGTTTCCGTAGTTTTCTCCGTAGTTGTTTCCGTAGTTGTTTCCGTAGCAGGTTTGTTATCACAACCTGCATGAGTCGGGATGTGGATAAGGAATGTCAGACGATCTTCTGTCGTCTCGAAAGTGGCACGGGGAGAACCATTGGCAGCCAGTTTCTCCTGAATGGTGGGTACTCCTGTTGAACGGCCCTCCGTCAAATCCAACTCTTTCAAGAAGTCACCCAACCTGCGGTTCCGATAACGACGACTCTTCAAACTATCACCTTTTTCGATAGCCGACATAGGAATGCTACGGTCAGGCCCGGGACAGTTGAGAATGGTGATACCATCAGGCTCAATGGTAATCTCTACGGGTTCATGTTGCTGATAGTCTCTATGATACATCGAATTGACAACAGCTTCTTCTATAGCATCATAAGGATAGTTCCAGAATCGATCAGCTTCCTGCTTGCCAGACACTTTCTGAACCGTCTCATAAAGAATGTTAGTTTCCAGATAGTCCATCGTCTGCTTGATAATCTGTGGCACACTTCCTTTGAACGTCTTTTCTGTGAAGTTCTGTGGATTCTTCAGTTTTCCTTCTGGAAATGTCACAACATCAATCTGCGTATAAGGGAAGAACTTCTCAGGACGTTCGCAGAACATCATTCCCGCTACGTTCTTAATCATACGGTTCTCTGTCGGGCCAGTCAACAGTTCCATCTGCTCCAGCGTATCTGCCAATGGCTGCGTGAAGAGTGAAGCTTCCAGTTTGCTGCCAATGGTGGCCAAATAATCACGTAACAATACCATAGAGATATCACTCATAGTGATTTCTGGATTCGGACGCTCGTCGAACGGCACACGGTTGGCCATGTCTCTCAGTTCATCCAGTACTTCACCCTTGGCAACAATGCTGCTTGAACCACTTCGGATGTAATACTTCATCTTTTTCTCCTTTGCCGTTACATCCACTGGGATAGCATACGGACGGTTCACACCTGATGGTGCCCAAATCACCAGCACCTGCTGCCCATCAACCTCTTCAACCGAGGTTCGTGGCAGATAGTATGGGTCGAACATATTATTAAACCCAACCATCTTTTTCATGATTCCGTCCACAGCCTCAATATTGATGCCAGGTACAGGTCTTTTGGCGATACCGTATTCATTCTCTTCGACTCCCACGAGTATATAACCGCCTCCGAGGTTGTCGAAGTCGTTAGCGAAAGCGCAGATACTATGATAGATTTCAGCAGGGTTCCAGCCTTTTTTGAACTCAATCCTGTTCCCTTCTACTTTCCGCTTGTTCAGCAAATCTTCAATATTAATTGGTAGTGCCATATCCTTATAACTTTTTATTTGTCTGCAAATACTTTTTCGAAATGTGCCCAGGCGGTACGATAGTCGGCGATGCGGTCGCAGCGGGTGTATGGTGCTACGAAGGTTTGTTGCTGGCCACTATAGAGTTCGCTCTTGGCTGGGTCGATGGTGTGGGTATGAGTGGGTGATGTACCTGCATAGGTATTTTCGTCTATCTGTTCACCACGAATATCCTCCCATCCAAGCATACCAGTACTGTTGTTGCGCTTTCGGTCAAGACCTACTCCAACAAGACCTTTGGAACAGGTAAAGACAATCTTACCTTCGGCATCATACCAAGTATCATTCTCATTCTGTTGAAGCACAGGGAACTGAATGGTATATATCATCTCCAAATCTTGTAAACTCATTCCCAAAGCCATAGCAGATAATACATCAATTTCCACTAATGCCTGACGACGCTCGAAGTAGTTGCGAAGTGGAGTATCCCATGACCATTTCTCTGTTAATGTAGAAAAAGGATGCAGACGATTATCATCTATACTCCATGTTTGGCTACAGAAATCGTCACGCCAGACTTCACCCCACAGGACAGCATAGTGTTTCGTGAGGCAGTTGAGCATGAGTGTACGAGAATAGAGTGCTGATTGATATTTTTGTTCTACATTTATTGGAAAATATTGAATTCTTCTAGGATTCAAATTTTGCATCGCAATAATCTTAACATAGAAATCCATAACAATTGAGGAACAAAGCGCAGCCATATCCACGGTGTTATCTCCGCTGTTAAATGCAGCGGAGATAACACCGTTGATATGTGCTGTTTTGCTGCGCAAAACAGCACATATCAACGATCGTTCACCTTCAATGCTGAGCATTGCTCTGAAGCCCAACTTATAATAATCCATCCAGCTATCATACAATGGTTGGCCTTTATCATCTTGACCCTTTTGGAATCCTTTTATCAATTGTTTATATTCTTCTATAGGTCGCAATGGGATGTAATTTGTTCGAGGAACATAATCTGCACTCAATTGTAGCAGGCTGATACTATCATAAGATCTGTTAGTATCGCATACAGTTTTAGGGGTTTGATATATAGGATTTGCAACATGAAAATGTGGCCCACTATAAATAAATTTATAATCATCACCATCCGTGTAACACGTTTCACGTTTTGTAATTCTTTCTCTCTGAGCGCCACTTTCATCAAAGCACGTTGTAACAATATTTGCAATATCTTTAACATGTGATGGATATTCAGAAATTTTTTCTATAACATTTATAATTAACTGTGAGTGCAGACTAATCAATTTTGCGCAATCTTTTGTAGTTCCATCCTCAAAAGTATTTGATAAAAGTTCTATTTCTCTGTTTGTAAAATGGACAATTCGATCACGGTGTGGCTTAGTATTCCACTTTCCTTCACCATCTTTTATTCCACCACAAATACCATGCCCATCATGATTTAGACAGCCGTCTATTGTGCTGGGGTGATACAAATTATATATATTTATAAAGTCCGCGCTCTCTTGTACACTTCCTAAAATATGACAGCCGTATTTTGTATGCCAATCAATTTCAGCAAACAACAGAAGTGCATTAACGTATTGAAAATGATATCTTAATCTTTTGTATAGAACTTTTCGTAAAGGTTGTCCCTTAGGATCGTCATATACTCCTTCAGGACACAAGATTCCAATGTATCCATTTGCAGGAGAAGCCATTTCCATGCAGTTGGACAAAACACATTTGTATAAGTTTGTTTTTTGCCCTATAAGTAAAGGATAATTACAAAAGGCATTAAGAAAAATAGTACTACATGCCTGTTCATTCTGTTCACTAATATACAACTTCTCCATTGAGGAGTCTCGCATAAAATCTTCAATACGCTGACGAATTATTGGAGAACTAACATTACGGATAGCTACTTCTGGATATTTATCAGAAATAACATCTTTCTCATTAAACTCAAGTTTAATCCAAGGTGGATTACCGCATATGATGTCAAATCCATCACGGAGCCAGAATACTTCAATGAATTCCAGCATGGGATGGAAGAAACGATAACGCTCAGACAAACGACAGACTATCTTAAAGCGCTGTGGATCTTCATCAGAGAACAAAGAAGTATTACCTTGAGCTTCGGTGAGTATTTCCTCTTGCGTCTTGGCTACAATCTGTGCTTCATCCTCTGAAATACGATTGTACTCAGGCTCATCTTCACATACCATATCAGCACGTTCCAAGGCTTGACGAGTACGATTATCAAGTTTGTCGTTATCTACATCGAGCAATGCCTCTATGTCTGCCCAATATTCCTCACGGGTAGGAATACTCTCAGCATCTTTATACTCCCAGAACCACAACGAGCACCAGTAATCCATCGCCAGTTTCAATTTGCGATAGGCATTGTTATGTCCATAGCGGGTATCAAAGAGTTGCTGCTTGCGAGCATAGCTCTCTGCCTGCTCTTCTTCCTTAAACATTGATTCGCTGTCAGAATGGTCAATACCATCCCATACCTCATTACGATTGTTGGTGTATTTGTCGATAGAGATTTGATCAGTATAATACTCTTTCAACAATATATCAATTTTACCAGACAATCGCTGGAGCGTCTGGAAATCATATTCGGTGATAGGCGCTGTCCAATCCTTCAGGATAAGCGTCATGCGAGCAAACTCATTAGGATGAGCCTGTTTCTGTTCTTTGATACTTCGCACACCAAGCATATTGGCATCAGGAAGTAGGAAGTGATAGACATCGTTGACAGAACGGTTCACTCGGTTGGAGAAGAACTTTATCTTATGAGGAGCTTTTTCCCACCATTTGTTCTGCTTTAGCGGACGGCCTTGCCTCTCAAAGATTCCTTTCACGTCATCTTTGCTATACACCTTCAGCCAAGCGCCAATAACAGCATTACCGACAGCAAGACGGTTTGCAAAGAAGGGGGGTTCCATATCCTTGTGAATCACATTGAGCCACAAAGAAAGCTTACCTAACTCGATAGCCGTGGGGTTCAAGTCAACACCATAGACATTGTGGGTGGCAATAAATGCCTTGACTCTTTGAAGTTCATCGCGATATTTGTCAGGTTGAATGCGCCAGTTCTTTAATCCACGTTCACGCTGCTGTCGCTGCTGATGGGTAAGATAGGCCTCAGCCAACTGATTGATGACTTCGTTCTGGAAGGCGGCAGCACCCATGGCTGGTTCCAAGATTTTCAGATCAAGAAGTTCTGTGGCCTTGCGCTTATTGGCAGCTACATCATCGATGATAGCCTTCAAGGTATATTTAACCGTGCTGCGCGTCAGTACTTCTGGTGTGTAGTAACTTGCTGACTTCTGACGATCACGTCCATTCAGTCGATAAACGAAAGTACCCTTGGGCAGAATAACGGGTTCACCAGTTTCCCGATTGCATAGTACTTCTGAAATATCAAAGTCGCCCATACGGCTGTAGGGAACCAAGAATGTACCATCTGAAGGATCATTCGCCTTGTGTACCTCGATATAGTCTTCCTCTGCATAGAAGCCACGGAATGCAAGCAGACTTTCATATACACTACCCAACTGGTTTACACCCAGATTGGCATAGCTGATGCGACCACAGTAGTTTTTCTTTTTAGAGAGTGAGAGGGCTTTGATAATTTCCTGCCACTTGATATTACGGATACGTACATCAGCCAGATGTTTCAAATTTTTGTTATTGAACAATGGTGAGTCGATAGGACGAACTCGGAAACTCTTATAATATCCAGATAATGTAGCATTGTGACCATCAGACAACAGGTTGAACAAATGATGGATGCTGTCATCGAAGAAATATCCGTCGCGACTTTCCTGAGAGTTGAGACGTACCATCTCTAAATCGCGAAGGGATTCCAGTGAATAGCCTCGCTTATATACCTCATCGCCAACTGGAAGTATTTCCAACTCTTCACGACTCTCTGCATAGAAAAGGAAGAGCAGACGATAAATGATGGTTAGACAGTCATCCTTGACCTCTGACTCGAAGTCATCATCGGTTTCGTCATAAGTATCCGTTTCTTTATTGTATTTGCCAAAAGGGCGATTCACCACATTCTTCATGTAGTGCAGAGCTTCATTAGCTAAAGTCTCTACTGCAAGAATGACTCCTTCCTTCAAATCCTTTGTGACCTCGTAGGCATTTTTGTAGCTTTCCTCGATGATGGTGTCCATCAATACCATTTCGCCCTCAGCTGCCAGTGTTTGCTTGCTTACCAACATGTGGAACAAAGCATAGTAGTTCTTAAAAGCAGGAACACGAGCCTGAGCAAAGAGTTCGTCGAGCGAGAACTGCAGATAGCTGCCTTTAACCCATTTGTCTTTATCAAACAGGAATACCATATTACCTGCCATCATCAGAATGAAATGTGGACGGCGGTCTTCTGGCAGTAAGAATATCTGGGTAATAGCCTTATTGATAATGGCTGGAGATATCTTATATCCATCAGGCAGTTCAAAAACAAATCGCCACTGGCGAGCAGAATATTTCTGTTGTTTGGTATTGCGGTCCGGCTCACTTTCATACTGCTGTTCAAAGAGTCCTGCAGGTTCTTGATCATTAATGGCTATCAGATTCTGCATCTCCATGACGAACATCTTCACCTGCTGACCTTGGCGAAGAATATGACGCACAGGAATCATCTCGATGGGGTCAGAATCTTCATTAACGATACAATGTTCCTGGTAAGCATGACCAGTTTCATAACCCAGTATCTTCAACAGTTGAGTATTGAAGTCATGGGTCTTTTTGATGGCATCCTCTGTACGCGGATTATTATTGATGATGAAATTCTTATATTCGTCATAGTCATGCTGGAGTCGAACAAAAGGAGAACAAAGAGCCTTAACCTCGTCATTAGACAGGCCAGAACACTTTTGCACTTTGTCCAGAAAATCCTCACCAAAATATCCAGAAGGGAAATAATCACCTACGTTTTGGATGAAACGATATTTTATATTGTCAGTCATAGAATTGCTTGTTTAATCTGTTAGAAATTATAAAAAACTGCCAGCAGGCGCATGTATGGATCTGCCTTGTCTAGTGAGAACATATCTTGATAAAACTGACTCGACTCGTCGCGAATAGTGTGTATCTCTTCTATCTGTTTATCACGATTGCGACGTGTAAGAATTACATCCTCACCCCCAAAAAGCGTTTCGGCATCATTTGTCCATTTATCGAGCTTCTTTTTGTATTCTGTCAGTTGTTCTTCCATCTTGACGGCCACATCAAACTGCTTTTGCATCATGTACATCTCGTTGCCTTTAGATACGGCACTCGACAGATTGCACTGCAAGATCTCGACATCAGCCTCTTGGACTCCCTGTAGGAAGCCTTCTGTGATAGGATATTTATTCAAGAACTCGTCCAATGATACGGGCTGTTCACGGATAGCACCCTCTTTATCGAGAGGAACCACAAAGAACTTGCTAACTAGCGTCTGTCCTAATCCATTGGCATGACTGCCATAGAACAAATAGTAGCTCATTCCCTTAGGTAACTGTTCACCCTTAACAACAAATGCCTGGTTCTTAGGAACTGAAGCCGTAAACTTAGTAAGCAGATACTGAATAATGGGATGGAGGTCATACAAAGGTAAGAACTTGCTCCAACCACCATCTTTGCTCTTGCGGGATGCTGCTATCGACTTATTCAATGTTGGTTTATCTGCACACAGGCGGAAAATGTTATCTAAAGGCACAGCTTCACGAGGCATATCGAACAGTACATCGCTTAACTCAGCATTGTTTTTGACTTCAACGTAAGGAACATCACCTTCTTTCCAGCTAACATCGCCGTGACGAATGGAGTCGATAGCTTCAAGTTCATTGAATAGGTCACGGTAGAAAGACTCGTCTGTCTGATACAGTGATAGTTTAGGCTCAAAGATCTTATCTGAGAGGTGTTCCTTGGCTGGAGTAGTTGCCACGATGTCAGGACGCCCAAACCCTCTGCGCTGGCGACGGCCAGGCTGAAGGAACTCTTCGTCACCTTTCTTCAAGGCTTCTGCCACTTCATCTTCCTCTTTCTTGCTATTATAAAGCTCCATCACACTCATGGCATCGCCCAAAGTGTCGTGAACCTCTTGTTCCTTGTCACGCAGCTTATCGATGATACGGAAGTCGGTGCGTAGGTCAGCATCCTGACCTTGGGCAACAAGATAGTAAATGATGGGCGTTTGTTTCTGTCCATAGCGGTCGATACGACCATTACGCTGTTCGAGGGTGATAAGGCTCCAGGGTATATCATAGTTAAACATGATATGGCAGAAATAATGGAGGTTTACACCCTGAGAACCAGAATCACTGGAAATGAATACACGGATTTTGCTATCTTCCTTAGCGAAATCGTTGACCATCTCTTCCTGTTCAGTATCAGTAAGTGAGCCATCAAAACGCTTTACTTGATCTTCATTCAGTTTGAATTCCTTTTTGATAATCTCCTCAAGGAATTTCATGGTGGCAATACGCTCCGTGAAGATGACAACACGTTCTTTGGGATTCTTCTTCCAAATCTCTTTCAGCTTCTCACGGAAAGCGACATAACGGGTATCGATACCAAGATTGATATTACTGTTTACCAAATCAAGCAGCTCCTTAATCTCTATGCTGTCATCTTTCTTGATGCGTTCTTCAAGTGAAGCCTTTGCAGCGTATGGAGATGAAAGGTAGCTCTTGAAAAGTGACAAAGAGAACAGTGGGTCTGTTCCGTCTTCTTTGTTGACAGAACGGAACTTAGTATGCTGCACTTTAAGGAACTTTTCTTCTTCAGGATGAAGGTCAACAGAAATACTGATAACCTTACGATCCTGAAACTGGCCACGAATTTTATCGTCATCGATATCTTTCTTAAATCGACGGACGTAGTATGGCTTAACATCTTCCTGGGTGTATTCACCATTGCGAGGAATGGAAATAGGATCGAGCATTCGCATAAGATTTGCGAAAGATTCAGCACTTCCATTGTGTGGTGTTGCGGAAGTTAGGATCATCGAATCACACTTCTGAGCAAGGAACTGAGCCAAGTCACCACGTAAGCTGTCCTCGTTGGCAACCTTATGGCACTCATCAATGACGATAATATCCCAATGAGTCTTTTCAAGCCATGCACGAAAACGGCCATTGTTTTTCAGCGTATCAATAGAGATAATGGTTTTGTCGTAGTAGTCAAAGGGATTCTTATTCATTGGAATCTCACTCTGAATCTTTGCGACTCCGACACTATCCAAACGAACGAGAGGAATGGCAAAACGATTCCAGATTTCTTCCTGGAACTGGGCTAGAATACTCTTCAAAGCACAAACGAGGATTCGTTTGCCACGACCACGACGTATCATCTCACTCAGGAATATACCTACTTCGATAGTCTTACCAAGACCTACGCCATCAGCTATAAGCAATCGTGGGCGAGGCAGTTCCATAGCCTTCAAGGTAGGTTCCATCTGATATTCTGCGATATCATAGGCGCCACCTTGAGCTACCGTTATCTTATGCGAGAAGAAGGCATTACTTCTAATCGCAGTTTCGATAAGAAGACGTGTTTTACGCCAACGTGGATCCTTATCTGCCACAAGCAGAGTATTGGAAGGGCTGACGATCTCAATGTCAGTGTCAATGCTCGTATCAAATATGAAATGGTGGTTCTTCACCAATTCACTGATACCTGTGACATGTAGCAAATAAACATCATTTATATCTCTTTCTACACTGGTGATAAGGAAATCCTCACCACGAACAGTAATTCGTTGCCCAGCTGCATAACTTATATTCATATTCAAATCCTGCACTAAAACCAACAATTATCTATTTACATGAGCTAATGAGCACTGCACAAGACATCTTCTGATTTATCCTCCCAAACCAGTCCATAGTTCCTATGCTCACGCAGCAGCCTAATAAGGTTACTACGCAAGTCATTGATCAGGCCCACAAGAGTCTGTAACTTGCAGAGAAGTTCTTTTATGATTACGGCACTACTCATAGCTGCACCCTCCTTGTTTTTGGACACGTCTATAGCTGACCGTTTTGCTAAAATATAGATTCTTCATGCTTAGTTGGAGCTTAAAATCTGTTATGCAATCTGGTTTATTAATCTCATGTCATGCAATGAAGCCCGCACTCACATTAGAGATTGGTTATTGCCATCAATAAGCACAAGGCCAATCCAGGCAAATGCCACAATGCAGCGACAAAATTACAAAGAAAAAATCAATTCAGCAAGAAAAAGTCGGAAAAGTTTGGAAGATATTTTATTAATGCTTATTTTTGCAGCAAAATTCAAATATTGAAGATATGAAACTATTGAAAGAATCCTCTGCCTCGTAATGTTTAACCGAGTGGCGCATCAAGAGTATGTGACCTCTCATAACATTACAAGCATTATGGGTAAAAGTAGAAAAAAGACACCAGTATGCACTTGGTGTTGCTGTAAGTCTCAGAAACGAGGTAAGAAAATTAGCCATCGTAAATTTCGTCGTAAAGAAGCCACCGTTATTATATCAGGAGAATACGACCTTCTCCCTACTCGTCAATGGGAAATCGTTGAGCAATGGGATTTGGGAGGTGACGGCAAACATTATTGTGGCCATTCCCCTAATGAGGAATGGTATATCAAGTTGATGAGAAAATAAATAAAACTGAAAATATTTTGCAAAATGTTTGGTGAATATTTAATTAATGATTATCTTTGCCGCCATAAACAAAATATCACTATAAATCAAATTTATTTAGTATGAAAACAAAACTAATTCACAACCTTGCTACAGCAGCCATGATGCTGCTTGCAATCTTTGTCGCCACAGGATGCAATACCTATTCCGACAATCCCGCTAATGCGTCAAAAAATCTAACCGATGCCGAGAAGGCCGATTTGCTTGAGCGAGCCTACGTCTATGCACTGCCGCTGATGCTTATGGATGCCACCTATATCCATATGACTAACGTGGTTGATCCCGTTGGTCAGCAGGCACCAGCCAACCGTCTGATTCACGCCCGCGTGCTGGCCAACGCCAATACCAAGGAGGTGGTGACACCTAACGTGGACACTAACTACACACAGGTGATGATGGACCTCTCAGGAGATGCACTCGTGTTGCGCCTGCCACACACCGATCGTTTCTGTCTGGCTCAGATTCTTGATGCCTGGAGCAACTGCATAGCAGCTCCTGTAGCCACCGATATCGAGGGTGAATATGGCTACTACTGTTTTACAGGCCCCAAATTCAAAGGCGACGTTCCAGACAACATGACTCATATCGCCAGCCCTACCGACCATGTGTGGATGCTGCTGCGTACTGTTTGTAAGGGTAAGGATGACCTGGACAACGTACATGCCATACAGGACGAGATGCGCACCTATATGCTGAACGACTTTGTAACTACCGGCGCAGAATATAAAGGTAAGGGAACCTACAACCCTGATTACGACTTTAAAGCTCCTGTGGACTACATCATGACTATGCCTATGGACAAATTCTTTGCTCGCGCCAATGAGCTGATGCTCACCAATCCGCCAGCAAAAGAAGATGCCGAATGGTTGGCCGACCTGAAGCGTATCAACGTAGGCCCAGGTCTGAAGTTCGATGCTTCTATCTTCGGCAGTGAGGCAGAGACATTGTGGAAAAACCTCGTAACCAATATTATCGCTATCACAACGCCACACAGTCAGCAGTTTGTTAAGCCCAATGGCTCTTGGCAGTTCTATGGCGAACCTATTGCAGAGTTCGGTACCGAATACTATTATCGTGCTCTTATTGCTGTGGCAGCCCTCGCAGCCAATCCTGTAAGCGTAGCCGTTTACCCACGTGCCAACGTGGATGCCAATGGACAGCACCTTAATGGCAATCATCGCTATCGTCTGCATATAACTTCTGACAACTGGCCAGAAACAAAACCTTACGGTTTCTGGAGTGTGACTCTCTATGGCGAAGACAACTTCCTGTACGGCAATGAGCAGAATCGCTATAATATCACAGACCGCGACAACTGGAAGCGCAATGATGATGGCTCACTCGACATTTATGTTTCGCACGAACCGGATACAGACCATCCCGATAACTGGCTGCCTGCTCCAGCAGACGACTTCCATCTCATCTTCCGTATCTACAACCCAGTGGATCGTATCGCCCATAACGAGTGGACAATGCCTGTCATCACCCGCTTAGATTGATATCCCAGATACCTCAAATTTACCCAAACACTAACCCCGCTCTACTATGATAGTAAAGCGGGGTTAGTATTAGGGGAAAAATGCATTTACTTGATGCGGGGATGTGTGGGGCGAGCCTCGGTGGCATCGTCTGCACTGCGGGTGCGATAGTGACTGCCACCCCAGTTGTAGTCGTAGTCGTATTTACGAGTAGAGTTACGCAGCTCGAAGCTTACTTCCTTGTCGCCATCCCAGAAGCGGCCACGGAATCGATTTGAGTTCAAAGAGTAGCTACGGATTTCTACACGAGCGCCATCTTCGAAGCGGATATAAATGGTACCAAAATCAACATACCACTCGAAACGATATACCTCGTAGTCACGTGGTCCATAATAATCGGCCCAGAGACCATTACCCTCAGTGTAAGAGTTTGAGTATCGCAGGAATGTGATTTCTGAATCAACATACGACTCGCCATAAGCATCGGCTATCGACATGTTACCACGCCATGTGCCTTCGAGATCGTAGGCGATTTCCTCATCGGTTTCGCAAGAGGTGAACGACAGTGTCATCAATCCCATCATCGCGATCATCAGTGTTGTGTAGAGCTTCTTCATAATTGTACCCTTTCTATTTTTTTTGTTAGACATTCGATTATTTTTTGATATTGCAAAGTTAGATAATTTAGCTTACTCCTACAAAGGAAAATCCATAAACCACAATGGGGAATTCCCTAAAGTAGAGAGGAAAGTTGGTTAAAGTCCATATTCCGATAATCGGATATCTGGATGTCGGACAATTCGCTGATCGACTCTGCCGAATTGGTGGTTGCCAGTCCCACTACCTTCATATTGGCAGCACGACCAGAACGCAGACCATTAAAGCTATCCTCGAAAACAATACACTCATCGGTGCTTGCACCCAAGCGCGCGGCGGCTTTGAGATAACAATCGGGATCGGGCTTACTACGCTCGAAATCCTCGCTGGTAAGAATAGCATCAAACAACGACTTAAACTCAGGCTGATAGCGATACACAGCCTGCATCTTAGGCAGATTAGAGCTGGTTACAACTGCCGTTTTCACACCATGACTGCGCAAATCGGCAATCATCTGCTCAAAGCCCTCGATATAGTCGTAATGCATGTGGCTCTCGTATTCGTTAAGTCTATCTGTGATAACAGACTGCTCTTTCTCCAATGGACCACTGAACCACTGATCGTAGATCTGTGTGAGCGTCTGACCTTTAATTTCGTGTTCCAGACCTGGACGTTCGGGGTGATAGAGTCGACACTGAGAACCCCAGAAAATAGAATACTGGGGTTCTGTGTCGAATACTACACCATCGAGGTCGAAGAGTGCGGCTTTCAATGTGCTCATTTCTTCTCCTCCACTGGTACGAGATACTTATCGCCTGTCTGCTTCAACAGATCACGGGCATACTGCTCAGGATAACCAGGACGCTCTGCACGTGCACCATGTCCATAAGGTGTGCGCAGGAAAGTGCCGTTAGCATCTGTTGGCTTAATGGCCATATCGTTAAACTTCACAATCAGGAAGAAGGCCAGCTTCTGCCAACGGGCAATCATCTCGTCGCCCTTCTTACAGCTATAATTTGTCAGGAACTTCACACGCTCCTCGGCTGTAGGCAATGCGAGGGCCTTAGCCTCGATCTCAGGCTGAAGCTGAGCATACGAAGCATCGAGCGAATCACGAACAGCCTGCAGGGTTGGGAACAACTGTGAGTAACGAGGATAAACCATATTGCTAACCCAGTTGCATACCCAGAAAGCATTGTCCATCGAGAAAGTTACGTCATCAGCACCCTCCTCAGTAAAGCACTTGGGGCGACGTGTGATACAAGAATACATAGGTGTGTAAGCCACCATATTGCCATCGTCGTTACCAAACCAGAAGCAAGCACCAACCTCGCGAGGCATCCAGCTACGCATCTGTGAGATAAAGCTCCAAGCAGTCTGCTGGGTTGAGATAGGACGCTCGTTGAATACATCCTGCTCACCCACCTTGAATGTAAGAGGTGTAGGACGATAAGGCATCTGATAGATACCGCCACCGATATTGGTATCGAGAGCGAATGGAGTACCCTCGTAGTGATCGCGCATAGCATCGCGCAGATCCTGGATGGTTACCTTCTTGTTAGGGATAATCCAAAGTGGCATCTCCTTAGCATTCTTCTCCTTACCGGCTGCATAGGGAACATACTCCGAGAAATCGTCGGCAAAGCGGTTGAAGAAACTCCAAACACGAGCCTCGCAAAAACGACGACCCGAGAAGTCGGGAGCAGCGTAGGCTGCATTATAGCTAAAGTCGGCATCTTTACCATCAAACCAGCCCATAGCACGTGCATAGCTTACCACATTGCTTGAGCAAAGCATCAGGTTGGGAACAGGCTTCTTACCATTAACGGCATACTTCTTACCAAACAGGTCCTTCATCTGAACCTTGACATAGCGGCCATCCAGGAACTTGGTGATACGACTCTGGTTGGCGTGAGCTGCTACTGCATTATCAGGAATGCGGACAGCTACCCAAACGGTGCGCTCCTTCGACTTGGTGCGATCAGGACCGCAACCCATCATCTCCAGAATCCAAGCTTCGTCCTTATCAGCTACAGAGAAGGTCTCGCCCTCAGAGTAGTAACCATACTGCTCAACGAGCGATGTCATAATCTGCAGGGCCTCGCGAGCAGTCTTTGAACGCTGCAGGGCGATGTAGATAAGCGAACCATAATCGATAACACCTGTTGAGTCGGCCATTTCCTCGCGACCGCCAAAGGTTGTCTCACCGATAGTTACCTGCCACTCGTTAGAGTTACCAATCACATTATAGGTCTCGGCAGCCTCAGCTATCTCACCTAAATACTTGTTTGTATCCCACTCGTACACCTTACGCATATCGCCAGGCTGATGCTTGGCTGCTGGATAGTGATAGAGGGGCATGAATGCGCCATACGAGTCGGCATTATAAGTTACAAACACCGATCCGTCGGCGCTGGCTTTCTTGCCAACAATAAAGTTAGTACATGCCGATGCGCCCATTACGGCCATCAGCGCAATTGCTAGTATCAGTTTTCTTTTCATATACATTATTATATATTAGTCACAAGCCTTAAACGACATGTCGAGTCCCTTAACAGAATGTGTAAGCGCACCAACGCTGATGAAATCTACACCCTGTTCAGCATAATCGCGAATGGTATCGAAGGTGATACCGCCGCTCGATTCTGTCTCATAACGATGGTTGATAATATCAACCGCCTTCTTGGTATCGGGCACGCTGAAGTTATCAAGCATGATACGATCCACACCACCGTGATCCAGTACCTGCTGCAACTCATCGAACGAACGTACTTCGATTTCAATCTTCAGGTTCAAGCCCTTCTCCTCGAGATACTTATGGCAGCGATCGATAGCGTTTGTGATACCACCGGCAAAATCTACGTGGTTATCCTTGAGCAGAATCATATCAAACAAGCCAATACGGTGATTGCAACCACCACCAATCTTTACGGCCTGCTTCTCGAGCATACGCATACCAGGTGTGGTTTTACGGGTATCAAGCACACGGGTGTTGGTACCCTCCAGACGCTTCACATACTTATCAGTCATGGTGGCAATACCACTCATGCGCTGCATGATGTTCAGCATCAGACGCTCGGTCTGAAGCAGCGAACGGATTTTTCCTGAAACAATCATGGCGATATCGCCTTTCTTTACGCGGGTTCCATCCTGCATCAGCACCTCAACCTGCATGGTGGGATCGAAACGGTGGAACACTTCTTTTGCAATTTCTACTCCTGCCAAGATACCATCTTCCTTAATCAGCAGATGACTCTTACCCATTGCATCCTCGGGGATACAGCACAAGGTAGTGTGGTCGCCATCGCCTATATCTTCGGCAAACGACAGATCTATCAGTCTGTCAACCAATTCATCAACACTTAACATAAATACTTTAAATCTTCAATTATATAATTTTTCAATGTATAAATTCTTAGAAATAAATACCGAATCCAATACGTACACCGAATCCTGAATAGTCAGAATCCTTGGTGCTGTGCTCGTAATAAACCTCGGGCTCAACAGTGAGCTTACCTGTGAGGAAATAAGCGTAACCTACGCTCAGCTCAGGACGGAAATCGCTGAAGTCGTCGCAATGTACATACTTGGCTGTAGCACCTGCATACACACCACAACTCTCAAAATAATAACGCAGTCCGGCACCCAACTGTACCACCGATGGAAAATCGGTCTGAGCACGATAACCTACCAAACCGGTAATCATCCAGTCGTCGGCAATCAGATAACCGCCTTTAGCATCAAGGTTGAAGGTCCAATCGCTACCCTTATGATAGTTCAGATCCAAACCTGAGAGCGAAGCGCCTACATACCACTTATCCTGAGTAAACACCTTTTCAGAATCGTTCAGATACTGTGCGTTAGCACCGATTGCCATCATGAGGCCGATAGCAGCCATTATCAACTTTTTCATAATCATTACTGTTTTAAGTTATTATTCTTTCGATACCATAATACAAACCATACAATAGCTACCACCAGACAAACCACGCCGTAAGGATAACCATCGTTACCAAGTCCCAGGAACTGCTTCGACACAAAGAAGTAGGTACTACAAACGGTAGTCATAAACAAGGCAGGAATCAGCGTAAGCCAGAAGCACTTGTTGTTGCGAACCAGATAAACGGTGATGGTCCAGAGTGTGAACACGCTGAGCGCCTGATTACTCCAACCGAAATACTGCCAGATAGTATTAAATCCATCGGGATTCTCAATCTGCCAAACCAGCATAGCGATAGAGAGGGCAAACAACGGGATACAGATAAGCAAGCGCTTAGGAATGGGGCGCTGATTCATCTTTAACCACTCTGCTACAATCAGTCGGGCCGAACGGAAAGCGGTATCACCCGATGTGATAGGTGCAGCAACTACTCCCAACATAGCTAAGATAGCACCAACAACACCCAACCACTCGTTACAAACCAAGTTTACTACAGCAGGAGCCGAAGTATGGAATCCAGCTGTAGCCTGCTCAATCAGCGTGTAGCCAGGAGCGGGGTTACCATAGAAGAACCACGATGCTACTGTAGCCCAGATTAGTGCCACGATACCCTCGGTAATCATGGCGCCGTAAAAGATGGGGCGGCCCATTTTCTCGCTCTTTACGCAACGGGCCATCAGCGGACTCTGTGTAGCGTGGAAACCAGAGATAGCACCACAGGCAATAGTGATAAACAAAGCTGGGAAGATATTATCCTTCCAAGTGTCTGGCTCTGTAGCAGCACCCATATTATACAGACTGTTCCAGAGCTCGGGCACTGTAGGCCAATGCAGGAACAGCCACACCATCAGCGCAGCTGCCATAAACAGCAGCGAGAAGGCGAAGAGCGGGTATATCTTTCCGATAATCTTATCGATAGGCAGCATGGTAGCAATCACGTAGTAGCAGAAGATAATACCTACCCACATCAATGTATCGCCACCCATCGTGTGCAGAATCTCAGCCGGACTATATACAAACACCGTTCCTACCATAATAAGCAGCAGTACGGTAAACACCAGCATAATACCCTTGGTAGCCTTGCCCAGATACCTACCAATCAGCTCGGGCAGTCCGGCACCATCGTGACGCATCGAGAGCATACCGCTGAAATAATCGTGGGTAGCACCAGCAAAGATACAGCCGAAAACAATCCATAAATAAGCCACAGGACCGAACTTGGCTCCCATAATCGCACCAAAGATAGGACCTGTTCCGGCAATGTTCAGGAACTGGATCATAAAGATCTTCCACGAGGGCAACACGATGTAATCTAACCCATCGGCCTTGGCCACAGCTGGGGTAACACGATCGTCAGGACCAAATACTCGCTCCACGAGTTTACCGTAGAACAAGTAACCACACACAAGAGCCATCAGACTCAATACAAACGAAATCATCTTTCTTTAGCTTATTTTTGAATTATTTTTGTGCAAAAGTAGTATTTTTATTTGAGAAATGGAAAAAATAAAGTAACTTTGCACCAAAATTATCAAAAAAAATATCATTTTGAAGACAATTATACATATTTTCGTGCTTTTAGCACTTGTGCTAACCACCAAAGCGAATACGCCAAAACATGAAGTCAGAGCCGTTTGGTTAACCACCATTGGTGGTATCGACTGGCCTCACTCCTACTCTACACCTACCCAGCAGCGCGAGTTGATTTCGATTCTCGACCAACTGCAGCAGGCTGGTATCAATACCGTACTGATACAAACCCGCGTACGTGCCACCACTATCTTCCCAACCACAACCGAGCCTTGGGACGGTTGTATTACCGGTCATCCTGGTAAATCGCCTGGTTACGACCCGCTGCAGTTCTGCATTAACGAGTGTCATCGTCGCGGTATGGAGTGCCACGCTTGGATTGTTACCATCCCTGTTGGCAAGTGGAACGGTACAGGCTGTAAGCAACTCCGACAGAAATATCCATCGCTGATTCGTAAGATTGGCGACGAGGGATATATGGATCCCGAAAAGCCACAAACGGGCGATTATCTGGCCCAGTTCTGTGCAGAAGTAACACGCAATTACGATGTAGATGGTATCCATCTGGATTACATCCGCTACCCCGAAACCTGGAAGCTGAAGGTATCACGCCCACAAGGTCGACAGTACATCACCGATATCGTTCGCAAGATTAATCGTGCCGTTAAAGGTTTAAAACCATGGATTAAGCTATCTTGCTCGCCTATAGGAAAATACGACGACCTGACTCGTTACAAAAGTTCGGGTTGGAATGCCAACACCACCGTGTGTCAGGATGCCCAAGGATGGTTGCGCGACGGACTGATGGATGCCCTGTTCCCGATGATGTATTTTCAGGGCAATAACTTCTTCCCCTTTGCGGTAGATTGGCTGGAGCATAGCTACGGACGTATGGTGGCTCCAGGCTTGGCTGTTTACATGATGCATCCCCGCGAAAAGAACTGGAATCTGGATGTGATTACCCGCGAGATGAACGTGCTGCGCCAGCTTGGTTTGGGATGCACTTTCTTCCGCAGTAAGTTCTTTACCGATAATACCAAAGGTATCTACGATTTCACCCGCGATTTCAATATCGTACCAGCCCTCGTTCCACCTATGACGTGGGCGAGCAAGCAGGCTCCATCGGCTGTTAACCATTTGCAGATGAAACGCGGTATGATCAACGATATGATTTCGTGGCAGAAGGCTACCGACTATTCGGGTGCCGACTATCTATTATATAATGTCTATGCCTCAGAAACACTTCCCGTTGACGTGAACAATCCCAAGAATCTGATTGCTACCCGTCAGCGTGAGTTGTCGATTACCGTACCCCATAAGGGTCGCACCTTGTATTACGCCGTTACGGCCATGAACCGCTACGGTATGGAGGGCGAAGCAGCCAGCATCCCCTCTACTATAGCACCTAACGGTAGCAAACCATACGATTTTCGCGAGCTAATCATGGGAAATAAGCTAAAAAAGTACAAATCAACAAAGAAATGAGCTAAAAACACAACCTTATGTGCCAATAATTGCGTAATTTTGCAGCATTCAAAAATATAGCAAATCAAAAATATAACTAATTATGGAAAGAACTTGGAGATGGTTTGGCAAGAAGGATAAGATTACTCTTGCACAACTGAGACAGATCGGTGTTGAGGGCATCGTTACCGCCCTGCACGATGTACCCCTTGGCGAGGTTTGGACTCGTGAGAAGATTCGCGACCTGCGCGAGTACATCGAGAGCTACGGTATGCGCTGGAGCGTAGTAGAATCGTTGCCCGTTGTTGAGACAATCAAATACGGCGGTCCCGATCGCGATCACCAGATCGAGGTTTACAAAGAGAGTCTGCGTAACCTTGCTGCCGAAGGTATCCACTGCATCTGCTACAACTTCATGCCCGTACTCGACTGGGCCCGCACCGACTTGTTCCACGACAACCCCAACGGTGCCACTAACCTCTATTTCAACTATGCCGAATTTGCTTATTTCGACATCTATATCCTGAAGCGTCCAGGCGCTCGCGAGGAATGGGAGAAGTTCCAGTTCCCCGAGGGATGGGGCCAGGGCCGCAGCGTCATCGCCGAGTGCGATGAGCTGGCTAAGACCATGACACCCGAGAAGGACCACAAGCTGGTTGAGAATATCGTCATCAAGACTCAGGGATTCGTATCAGGTAACTTCAGCGAGAACGATGAGGCTCCTGTACAGAAGTTCCGCGAGTTCCTCGATCTGTATAAAGGCATCGACAAGGCTAAGCTGCGTGCCAACATGAAGTACTTCCTCGAGGCTATCATGCCTGTATGCGAGGAGTGCAACATGAACATGTGTGTTCACCCCGACGATCCCCCTATCGAGATTCTTGGCTTGCCACGTATCGTACGTACCGAGGAGGATATCCAGTGGTTCCTGGATGCTGTGCCCAACAAGCATAACGGACTCACATTCTGTGCAGGTTCGCTCTCAGCAGGTGCCTATAACAATGTGGTTGAGCTGGCCAAGAAGTTTGCCTCTCGCACACACTTCGTTCACCTGCGTTCGTGCCACATCTTCCCCAATGGCGACTTTACTGAGGCCTCTCACCTGGGCGGTCGTGCCGACCTGATTGAGCTGTGCCGTATCTTCGAGAAGGAGAATCCCGCTCTGCCTATGCGTGTGGATCATGGTATGACCTTTACCGATGAACCTGGTGGTATTATGGACGAGAGCAGTCACGGTCACAATGCCGGTTACACCCTCTTGGGTCGTATGTTCGCTCTCGGTCAGGTACAGGGTATCCTCGCCACCGTTGATCGCGAATTAGGCATCGAATACAAACAACCCGGATTCTTTGATTAATTGACAATTGACAATTGATAATTATGAAATTAAACGATATACTGAGCGGCCAGTTAAATGTCGCAGAGTGGGAAGCTAAGGGCTACCAGCTTCCTAAGTTCGATATCAAGGCTGTACGCGAAAAGACAGCCAAGGAGCCCACATGGGTACATTTCGGTGGCGGAAACATCTTCCGCGCTTTCCCTGCTGCCATCCTGAACGATGCACTGAACACAGGTAAGTACGATCGTGGTGTGATTGTAGCCGAGACTTTCGACTTCGAGGTTATCGACAAGGCTTATGCCCCTTATAACAACCTTTCGCTTTGCGTGAACCTCTGCTCAGATGGTTCTATCGAGAAGAAGGTGATTGCCTCAGTAACCGAAGCCCTGAAGGCCGACCCACAGTTTGAGGATTGGAACCGCCTGGTTGAAATCTTCAAGAACCCAAGTCTGCAGATGATTTCGTTCACCATCACCGAGAAGGGGTACACCTACAACGAGGCCGATCTGGCTCGCGGACTGAAGCCCCTCTTCGCTATGGGTAAGGTTTGCGCCCTGCTGCTCGAGCGTTTCAACGCCGGACAGCTGCCTCTCACCGTTCAGAGCATGGACAACTGCTCACACAACGGCGATAAGGTAAAGGCTGGCGTATTTGCTTATGCCGAGCGTTGGGTGAAGGACGGACTGGTTCCTGCAGCCTTCCTCGATTACCTGAAGGATGAGAAGAAGATCACCTTCCCTTGGTCGATGATTGATAAGATTACCCCTCGTCCACACGAGAAGGTAAAGGAGATGTTGGCTGCTGATGGTTTCGACGACAACAACTATATCGAAACCGAGAAGCACACCTTCACAGCTCCATTCGTAAATGCCGAAGAGGTACAGTATCTCGTTATCGAGGATAACTATACCAACGGACGTCCACCATTGGATCTGGGCGGTGCTCTCTACACCACTCGCGAAACCGTTGACAAGGTAGAGACCATGAAGGTTACCACCTGCCTGAACCCACTGCACACCGCCATGAGTATCTATGGTTGCATGCTGAGCTACACCTTGATTTCTGCCGAGATGGCCGACGAGGACCTGCGCCCATTCGTTCAGAAGCTGGGTTATATCGAGGCTATGCCTGTAGTTGTTGATCCAGGTGTACTGAACCCCTACGAGTTTATCGGCGCTGTTATCAATCGCCGCTTGCCAAACCCATTCATGCCCGATGCCCCACAGCGTATCGCTATGGATACCAGCCAGAAGCTGCCTATCCGTTTCGGTGAGACCCTGAAGAAGTACATCGCTCGCGGCTTGGACAAGAGCAATCTGGTACTCATCCCACTCACACTGGCTGGTTACGCCCGCTACCTGAAGGGTATCAAGGATGATGGTACAGCCTTTGATTGTTCACCCGACCCCATGCTCGAGGAACTGCAGGCTATCGTTGCTCCATTGCAGATTGGTAAGGCCGATCAGGATTGGAGCTGCCTGAAGACTCTCTACAGCCGCAAGGACGTGTTTGGTCTCGACCTTTACGAGGCTGGTCTGGGCGAGCAGATCGAAGGAATGGTTAAGGAACTGTTTGCTGGCAATGGTGCCGTTCGTGCTACCTTGCACAAATACGTTTCAGCAAGATAATAATTAATAAGGCCCGCCAGTTGGCGGGCTTTATTATTTGCACTTTTCGTACCATTCGCGTAAGGCGGCACGTGGGGTGCCTTGCTTTACGGCTTGGTCTAATGCCTCGCGGGCCTCTTTCTTACGTCCTAAGCGCAACAGCACATCAACTTTCGATGCCGTCAGCTCTGCGTTCTTGGGGGCCAGACGTAAGGCTTCATCCCAATCGTACAGGGCTGCATCGTATTGCGCCTGTTGTGTTTCAAAAGCCGCTCTGGCAGCATAGGCATCCGTACTGTCGGGAAACATCTGTACAGCACGATTCAGCTCATCAGCAGCATCGGTCTTTCGTCCTAACAACTGCAACACGTGCGCCAAACCCAAGCGCGCCTCCAGGTGTTCGGGCTGGATAGCTAAGAAAGCCTCGTAATCGGCACGGGCAAAACTATACTGTCGCAACTGCGTCTGACAGAACGCACGGAAGTAAAGTGCCGCCAGGTTTTTCTCGTCTTTCTTCAATACAGCCGAATATTCATCGCGGGCATACTCATACTGCTGCAGATTAATGTTAGCCTCAGCCTTTTTTAATCGCAATTCCAGATTATTGGGGTTCATATTAATCTGCTCTATCAGTACCGATACCGAATCGCGCCATTGTTTGGGCGTCTGTCCGCTGGCCGAATCGGCCAGCAAAGGCAGAACTACTAGAGATACTAGCCGGGCTAGATTTACCAGATTATTACGCATTCTTAATGTAGTTTACAATCCACTCTCCCACTTCGGTTGTGCCGTATTTCTCGCCACCTTCAACCTGAATCTCTGGGGTGCGCACGTTGGCATCGAGCGATGCGGTAACAGCCTTACGGATAAGACCACCCTCTTCGTTCAGTCCGAAGTGCTCGAGCAACATGGCAGCTGAGAGAATCTGAGCGATAGGGTTAGCCAGATTCTGACCGGCAGCCTGAGGCCACGAACCGTGAACGGGCTCGAACAGCGGTGTGTGCTCACCCAATGACGACGAAGGCTGCAAGCCCATCGAACCAGTAATACAACTGGTCTCATCGGTCAGGATATCACCGAAGGTATTCTCGGTAACAATCACGTCGAAGTAACGGGGCTCTGTCAACACACGCATCGAGGCATTGTCGATAAACATATAATCGGTGGTAACCTCAGGATACTGTGCCTCCATCTCCTTGGCTATCTGGCGCCACAAACGGCTCGATGCCAGCACGTTAGCCTTATCAACCACCGTCAGATGCTTCTTACGGGTCATCGCCATCTCAAAGCCTACCTTCAGGATACGCTCCACCTCGGGACGGGTGTAGATGTTGGTATCGTAAGCCTGATCGTTATCCTGATACTTGGCGCCGAAATACATACCACCTGTCAGCTCGCGAATCACCACAAAGTCGGCACCCTTCAGGAGTTCTTCTTTCAGTGGCGACTTGTGCAACAGACAATCGAATGTAGCCACAGGGCGCACGTTAGCAAACAAGCCCAGCTTCTTACGCATGGCCAGCAAACCAGTCTCAGGACGTATCTTAGCGGTAGGATCGTTGTCGAACTTCAGCGAGCCAACAGCGGCAAACAGCACAGCGTCGGCCTGCATACATACCTCGTGGGTGCTGTCGGGGTAAGGATCGCCCACCTCTTCGATGGCGTGAGCACCACAGATAGCAGGGGTATATTCAAACTCGTGACCGAACTTAGCAGCAATTGCATCCATTACAGCCACACCTTGTTTCATAATCTCTGGGCCTATTCCGTCGCCCTCTAATACAGCAATCTTTAATTTCATAATTCTTCCTTTCTAATTATATTTCTTTTTCTTGTTCGTCTTCTACGATGTTCAGCATCTTAAAGGTGGCCTTGATGGCCGCTTCGGTCTGGTCGGCATCCAGACCTCGGGTACGCAATATCTTACCGTTATCGTTCCAGGTAATCACAGTCTGTACCAACGCATCGGTTCGTCCGCCTGGCGGGATGGTAACAGCGTAGTTCTGCAGGATGGGGAACGTACGTCCGAGATACTTCTTATAGATATAGCGCAACGACTTCACGAAGGCATCGTACTGACCGTCACCAGTGGCCGAAGCCTCGTACGCCTGTCCGTTAATCTCCACCTTCACATTTGCTCCAGGCTTTAAGCCGTAAGCCGTTGAAACCACGTAACTTACCAGCTTAACTTTATCCTCGGGAGCATCGTGTTTCAGCACGTCGCTCACAATGAATGGCAGATCCTCCTGCGTTACAATCTCCTTCTTGTCGCCCAGTTCGGTAATACGCTGGGTTACACGTTTGGTCTGCTCAGGTGTGAGTTCCAAACCGAGTTCCTCCAGGTTCTTGGCGATGTTAGCCTTACCGCTATTCTTGCCAAGGGCATATTCGCGCTTTCTACCGAATCGCTCAGGTACCAAGGCGTTACAATACAGGTTATCCTTCTTATCGCCATCGGCATGCACGCCAGCCACCTGGGTAAACACATTGTCGCCGATGATAGGCTGATTAGGTGCTACAGCAATACCGCTATAGCTCTCAACCATTCGCGAGATATCGTTCAGTTTGTCCTCGCGGATATTGGTGCGGGCGTTAAACTGATCCTTCAGAATTACCTGCACACTCGACAGCGGTGCATTACCACATCGCTCGCCCAATCCGTTCACCGTTACGTGCAGACCTTTGGCACCACTCAGCACAGCGGCCAGCGAGTTTGATACCGCCAGGTCGTAATCGTTATGAGCGTGGAAGTCGAAATGCGTATCGGGATAACGCTTCAGCATTTTGCGGAAGTACTCGATACACTGCAACGGGTTCATGATACCCAAGGTATCGGGTAGCATAAAGCGTCGGATACCTACATCGCACAGCGCATCCATCAGCTTGTAAACGTAGGTGGGCGACTCGTTCATACCGTTGCTCCAATCCTCCAGATACAGGTTAACGGTGATGCCTTTCTCGTGGGCATAACGCACCTCGCGATGGATATCCTCTATATGCTCATCGGGTGTTTTCTGCAACTGCTGGGTGCAATGCTTCAGCGAGCCTTTGGCCAACAGATTCACGGTCTTACACCCGCACTCAGCGGCCCAGTCGATGCTTTTGCCACCATCGATAAAGCCCAGCACCTCTACCCTTTCGAGGGCATCGATACGTGAGGCATAGCGACAAATCATGCTCACCGCCTCGCGCTCGCCCTCGCTTACACGGGCCGATGCCACCTCGATACGATCCACATTCAGATCGTTCAGCAGCATACGGGCCATCATCAGCTTTTCGTGGGGCAGAAACGATACGCCGCTGGTTTGCTCACCATCGCGTAGCGTAGAGTCCATAATCTCCACAAAGGGCTGAACACGCTTGAATTTGTTTACTTGTTCGCTTGTTCCCATTGTTCTGTTTTCTGTTTGTTCTCCACCAAGAAGTCGATATCGTCTAAGCCGTTCATCAGACAATGCTTCTTGTAAGCGTTAATGTCGAAGTGCTCGCTGTGGCCGGTAGCCTTGTTGGTTACCGTCTGGTTGGGCAGATCCACCTCTACTTCGGTCTTGGCATCAGCATCGATGCTGGCAAAGAGTTCAGCCAGGAAGTCCTCGCTTACCACCACGGGCAGCACAAAGTTATTCAGCTCGTTGTTCTTATGGATATCGGCAAAGAAACTGCTGATAACCACACGGAAGCCGTAGCCTGCGATGGCCCACGCAGCGTGCTCGCGACTACTGCCCGAACCAAAGTTCTTACCAGCCACCAGGATACAGCCCGAATACTTGGGATTATTCAGCACAAAGTCGTTGTTCAGTGTGCCATCGGCATTGTATCGCCAGTCGCGAAACAGGTTGTCGCCAAAGAATTTCTCTTCGCGTGTGGTGGCCTTCAGGAATCGGGCGGGTATGATCTGGTCGGTGTCCACATTCTCCATCGGCAGTGGCACACACGTACTTGTTATGATGTTGAATTTCTGTTTCATAATAATTCTCTTGGATCGGTTATTACTCCAGTTATCGCTGCGGCTGCAGCAGTAAGGGGCGATGCTAAGACGGTGCGGGCACCAGGACCCTGACGACCTTCGAAGTTGCGGTTGGATGTTGATACTGCCAACTTGCCTGCGGGCACCTTATCATCGTTCATTGCCAGACAGGCCGAACAGCCAGGCTGACGGATTTCGAAGCCAGCTGCCTCGAGCACCTTGTCGAGTCCTTCTTCGCGAATCTGCTTGTCAACAGCCCACGAACCAGGCACCAGCCAAGCCACCACATCGGGCGACTTATGGCGCCCCTTAACCAGATGGGCAAACGCGCGGAAATCCTCGATACGTCCGTTGGTGCAAGCACCTAAGAACACATAATCCACCTTGGTGCCCAGCATCTTCTGTCCAGCCTCAAAGCCCATGTAGTTCAGAGCCTTCTCAAAGCCTGCTTCGGGTGCATTAGCCTGCTGCGCATTGGCAGGTATTGATTCAGTAATACCGATGCCCATACCTGGGTTGGTACCATAGGTAACACGAGGCTCGATATCAGCAGCGTTAAAGGTCAGCTCCTTGTCGAACACAGCATCGTCGCCGCTCTTCAGCGTTTTCCAATAGGCCACAGCCTTGTCCCATGCCTCACCTTTGGGTGCATACTCCCTACCCTTCAGGTAATTAAACGTGGTACTGTCGGGGGCGATAAAACCACCGCGAGCGCCCATCTCAATCGAGAGGTTACACAGCGTCAGTCGACCCTCCATACTCATGGCTTTTACCGTTGATCCGGCATACTCTATAAAATAGCCCGTAGCACCGCTGGTGGTAATCTGTGCCATCAGGTAAAGGGCCACATCTTTGGGTGTTACGCCCTTACCCAGCACGCCGTTGATGGTGATACGCATCGACTTGGGTTTCTGCTGCAGAATACACTGCGAGGCCATCACCATCTCTACCTCGCTGGTACCGATGCCAAAGGCCACAGCACCCATTGCGCCATGGGTAGAGGTGTGCGAGTCGCCACAAACAATCGTCATGCCTGGCAACGATAATCCCTTCTCTGGACCTACCACATGGATGATACCGTTATCCTTCGACATCATGCCGTAATGGGTGAGTCCGAACTCGGCTGCATTCTTGGCCAGGGTATCCACCTGCTTACGCGAAACGTGATCCTCGATAGGCTTATCCTGATCGTGCGTAGGTGTATTGTGATCGGGCATACAGAATATCTGCTTTGGTCGGAAACACTTCAGTCCGCGTGCACGCATGCCGTCGAAAGCCTGAGGCGATGTTACCTCATGACAGTACAAGCGGTCGATATACAGCTGTGTAGGACCTTCCTCCACCTGCTGCACCACGTGCTTATCCCATATCTTATCAAAGAGTGTATTCATTTAGTCTTCCTCCTTTTTAAATTTGTTGATACAATCGATATACGCCTCGACGCTGGCGGTTACGATATCGGTGTTGGCACCAAATCCATAGTAAAGTGCGCCATCGTACTCCACCTGCATATGTACCTTACCCACATCGTCGCTACCCTTCGAGATAGCCTGAATGGTAAACTCCTTCAGCGTCATCTGCTTCATGATAATCTTCTTGAGTGCCTTGATGGCCGCATCAACCGGACCGTTACCCGAGGCGGCTGCCTCAAACTTCTGTCCGCTGATGTCCAATCCGATACTGGCCACACTCTTCACGCCCTTACCTGTAGTAACCTGCAGGAAGTCCAATCGTACGGCGTGTGTATCGGCGGTATCTGCACCAGCCAGCATCAGGGCGTCGGCATCGCTCACCTCCTTCTTCTGGTCGGCCAGCACCAGGAACTTCTCATATACCTTATCCAACTTCTCCTCAGTCAGATCCACACCGTTTACGTGCAGACGATGTTTCAAGGCAGCACGACCTGAGCGGGCGGTGAGTACGATTGAGTTATCGTCGATACCCACATCCTTGGGGTCCATAATCTCGTAGGTATGTACATTCTTCAGTACACCGTCCTGATGGATACCGCTTGAGTGCGCAAAGGCATTACGACCCACGATAGCCTTGTTAGGCTGAACGGGCATGTTCATCAGGCTCGACACCATACGGCTGGTGGGATAAATCTTAGTGGTATTGATGTTGGTCTCGATGCCCAGCTGCTTATGGCACTTCAGTATCATGGCAATCTCTTCGAGCGATGTGTTACCGGCACGCTCGCCAATACCGTTGATGGTCACCTCCACCTGACGGGCACCAGCCATCACACCACTGAACGAGTTGGCAGTAGCCATACCCAAGTCGTTATGACAGTGGGTTGAAATGATAGCACGATCGATATTGTCCACGTGCTCCATCAGGTATTTGATTTTATCGTGATACTCCTCGGGCAGACAGTAGCCTGTGGTATCAGGGATGTTTACTACGGTAGCACCAGCCTTGATGACTGCTTCCACTACCTGAGCCAGATATGCGTTGTCTGTTCTTCCAGCATCCTCGCAGTAGAACTCCACATCATCTACAAATCGCTTGGCGTACTTGGTGGCGGCAACGGCACGCTCCAGAATCTCCTCACGGGTTGAGTTGAACTTATACTGAATATGCTCGTCGCTAGTACCGATACCCGTGTGGATACGCTTGTGCTTGGCATACTGCAGGGCTTCGAAGGCCACGTCGATATCACGTTCAACGGCACGTGTCAGCGCACAAATCACTGGCCATGTAACCGCTTTCGAGATTTCAATCACACTGTTAAAGTCGCCTGGACTTGAGATAGGGAATCCTGCTTCGATCACGTCCACGCCCAACTGCTCAAGCGCCTTAGCCACCTGAATCTTCTCTACGGTGTTCAACTGGCATCCGGGCACCTGTTCGCCGTCGCGGAGCGTTGTGTCGAAAATAAACAATCTGTCACTCATTTTTAATTTCTATTTTACGATAATACTTGTTATTCCAAACGAAAGAGCCTTTCACACTCGGAAGTGAGAAAGGCTCTATCTTAATTTTTAGTTTCAATGAAACACTGTCAATTATCTACACACCCTGTCACTTCCGACCTGCCCCATGCAGTCGAATAATAATAAACAGGCTGTTAAGTAGATTCAGACTCTTCATTTTTAATTCTTTTATCAATATCCGGCGCAAAATTAATCATTTTCGTTGGAATAAACAAACAATTCGTAACTTTTTTATCGAAAAATCTATCAATTTATCACTTTTAGACCTTTTTGGGGGCCTCTAGGCATACTAATTCTTGATCATAACCATAAAAATTATCGTTATTTTGATGGCAAAGATAGCAAATTAATTTGTAACTTTGCACCCGAAATCATGTAAATAAATGAAAAAGGTATTAATATCTATTATAACACCCTTTGTTCTGCTGTTGGCATCAACCTACTTTCTGAGGCAACCCACGCATCCTGGCATGCATCTGAGTGCCGATATGCAGAACACACTTGCCGCCGAGGCCGACACCCTGCCCAACGACTCTATGCCCGATTTTGGCGACGAATTTGAGTATTACTTCGACCGTCACAACGTGATGGACGAGGGCTATGAGATGGTGGCCGCCTTTGCCAACGGCAAGCGTCTGCAGATTGAACCTGCCCAGCGATTAACCGTGTGGAATGTGGGCAACTGGCGCAATCGCACCCACGAGGGCACCACGCTGGCCGTAGACTCGGCTGGTTTCACCATTGTGGCCACCTATCAGGCCGACACCATCAAAACAGGTTTGCGTATCGACAGCTTAGGTACCTACCAAGGCGACTTCAGCGGCACCAAAGCCAACGGTCATGGCGCTTACATTGCCGATGGCAGCTATTTCGAGGGGCACTGGACCGATGACAAGCGCGACGGATTCGGCATACAACTGCTCACCCCTGCCGATGGCGAGCCACGCCTGCAGGTGGGCGAATGGAAGAACAACCGATTCTGGGGCGAACGCATGAAGTACACCTCCGAGCGTATCTACGGCATTGATATCGCCCGTTACCAGCACGGAAAGGGACGCCACAAATCACCCATCCTCTGGGATAAGCTCAGCATCAGCTTCTTGGGCAAGAAAAACCATAAGAATGTTCACGGTAAGGCCAACTACCCCATCTCGTTTATCTTTATCAAGAGTACCGAGGGCGTTACCGTAACCAATAAGTTCTATGCCGACGATTACGCCAAGGCGCGCAAGCATGGTATCCCCATCGGTGCCTACCACTTCTTCTCGCTCAAGACATCGGGTGCCGCTCAGGCCAAGCACTTTATCAAGCACACCAAGTTCCTGAAGGGCGACCTGCCCCCAGTGCTCGATGTAGAGCCCAGCGACGCACAGATACGTGCTGCAGGCGGTGCCGAGAAGATGTTCCAACAGATACGTATATGGTGCAGGATGGTAAAGGCCCGTTGCGGCGTAACACCTATCTTATATATAAACCAGATGTTCATCAATAAGTACTTTGGTATGGTGCCCGACATTAAGCGCGACTACGACGTGTGGATTGCCCGCTACGGCGAGTATAAGCCCGATGTACGCCTGGCCTTCTGGCAGTTGTGCCCCGATGGCAGGGTAAACGGTATTCGTGGCGATGTAGATATCAATGTGTTTAACGGCTATAAGAGTCAGTTCGACGAGTTCGTAGCCACCAAGAGTATTAAGTAATTATCAATTATGAAAACAATCCTGATACTGGTGGGCAAGACCACCGACAAGCATTTCCAGGCGGGCATCAACGATTATGTAGACCGTATTGGTCATTACATGCCTTTCGAGCTCGTTACCATCCCCGAACTCAAAAACACCAAGAGCCTGTCGGAGGCGCAGCAGAAGACCACCGAAGGCGAGCTGATTCTGAAACAGATTCAGCCCAGCGACACCGTAGTACTGCTCGACGAGCATGGTAAGGAGTTTCGTAGTATCGAGTTTGCCAAGTGGCTGGAGCAGAAACGCAATACGGCCCGCCGACTGGTATTCGTCGTAGGCGGACCGTATGGATTTTCTCCCGAGGTGTATGCCCGTGCTAACGAGCAGCTCTCGCTCTCAAAGATGACGTTCTCGCATCAGATGATTCGTTTGGTGTTTACCGAGCAGATCTATCGTGCCTGCACCATCATCAAGGGCGAGCCCTATCATCACGAGTAATTAAAGATCATTGTAATTCTGTACAGCGAAGGTGCTGGTGCGCATGTCGCCAGTCTCGAAGCCACGCTTCAGCCAGCGCTTACGCTGATCGCTGGTGCCGTGGGTAAACGATTCGGGCGTAGCACGTCCCTGAGCCTTCTTCTGCAACCAGTCGTCGCCGATAGCCTTAGCCAGTTCCAGCCCCTTCTCCAAATCGCCGTACTCCATCGAGTGGTTCATGGCATCCTCGTAATGCGCCCACACGCCGGCATAGTAGTCGGCCAGCAGTTCCAGTCGCACACTTATCTGGTTGGCAGTCACCTTATCTGTCTGGTTCATAGCCGAATGCGCTTTGTTCAGTGTACCCGTCAGGTACTCAATATGGTGACCAATCTCATGGGCTATCACATATGCGTAGGCAAAGGTATTACCCTCGACACCCAACTGACGTTTCATCTGGGTAAAGAACGACAGATCCACGTACAGCTTCTGGTCGCCCGAGCAATAGAACGGACCCACAGCAGCCGTTGCCGAACCGCAAGCCGAGTTTACCTGATTACTGAACAGCACCAGCGTGGGGTACTGATATTCGCCCCAGCCATTCTCCTCGAACACCTTGGTCCAAACCTCCTCGGTACTGGCCAGAATCTTCTTACAGTCCGAGGCCAGTTCCTGTTCCTCCTCAGTAAAATTCTCCTCGCCAACGGTCTCAGTAGGCGCCTGCATGGTTTGCTGCACCACATTCTGCACCACATCTGTTACATCGCCGCCTTGCAGGAATGTAAACAGCGCAATCAGAATAATACCTCCGATACCACCGATACCAGCCTTAGCACCACCGCTCATACCGCGGCGATCCTCAACATTCGAGCTTTCTCTTCGTCCGTCTAATCTCATAATGCTTTTAGTTTATTAGTTATTACTTTAATTTTTAAATTCTTACATTATTCAATTTTTACATTTTACCGCACCGTCATATGAAAGCACCCCTGCTTCACCTCGTATTTGATGTAGCAGCGCCCCTGTTCGCGCATATCGCGCAGCACCTCGCACAGCACGTATTTCAAGCTGTCGTTTCGCACCGCTCTGCGCTCTGGTCCGTCGGGATCCTGAACCGTTTCGTAGCGGTTGTAACAGATGTCGAAGGTGGTACCATACAGATGGCACGAGTTCTCGGTTGCATTACCGTTATGTCGGCGCAGCTTAGTCACGTCGGCCTCTGTTCGCAGCACACTGGTGACGATAGGACGATGCAGATTGATGCCCTTAACATACAAACTGTCGAAGAATGCCTGTCCGATATCCTGCAGCAACACCGCCGCACGTGGCACCAGGTAAGGAATACTCGAGTACAGCTTGTCGATATGGTAGTAAGGGTTGGCACCCACGTACACCAGTTCACTCTTACGCTTCTCGGCATCCTCGCGGTTTTTCACACGCTTCACGCCCCACTTCATCGCCGCCGCCAACTGCACCGACTGGGTATCGGGAAAGCAAGCCTTAAAACTGGGCACCGAGTATATCTTATGCTTCTTAGCAGTAGCTGTAGCACTGAAATCGGTATGAGGCATCGCAGCTGCCACACTGTCGGCATTCACCTCTACATGGCTCTCAGCAATTCTTGGTTCAGCCAGCTGCGGAAACTCGGCACGCACCACCGCAAGCACCGCTACAATGCCCATAAATCCTATTAAATATCTTTTTTTTGTAAGTTTCATTTAAAAATTCTGTTTTGCGTTGCAAAGATACAAAAATTATTTGTAACTTTGTGCCCAAAAATAAAAAACTTCAGCTTTTGATAGAGAAACATATCGTATTAGAAGACATTGACCCCGTGATATTCTATGGGGTTGGCAACGGGCACTTACAGATGATTCGCTCGTTATATCCCAAACTGCGCATCATGGCCCGCGACAATGTGATTCGCGTTTTGGGCGACGAGGAACAAATGGCAGCTTTCGAGGAAAGCGTTGAAAAGCTGCGCGCCCATGTACTCCGTTTTAATTCGCTTGGCGACGAGGACATCCTCGATATCATAAAAGGTAAGCGCACGCGCGATGATGTGCCCGATGGCGTTGTGGTTTATTCCATGTCGGGCCGCCCCATCAAGGCGCGAACGCCCAACCAGCAGCGACTCATCGAGGCTTACAACCAAAACGACATGGTGTTTGCCGTTGGCCCAGCTGGTACCGGAAAAACATACCTCTCCATAGCCCTCGCCGTTAAAGCCCTGAAAGACAAAACCGCCAAAAAGATTATCCTCTCGCGCCCTGCTGTCGAAGCTGGCGAGAAGCTCGGATTCCTACCTGGCGACATGAAGGAGAAAATCGACCCCTATCTGCAGCCCCTTTACGATGCCCTCGAGGACATGCTGCCTCAGGTAAAGCTGCAGGATATGATGGAGAAAAATATCATTCAGATTGCCCCTCTGGCATTTATGCGTGGTCGCACGCTGAACGATGCTGTGGTGATACTCGACGAGGCACAGAACACCACACCCGCCCAGATCCGTATGTTCCTCACCCGTATGGGTTGGAACACCAAGATGATTATTACGGGCGACATGACGCAGATCGACCTGCCCCACTCGCAAAAGAGCGGACTCATCGAGGCCCTGCATATATTAAATAATGTAGAAGGCATTGGTATCGTTAATCTGCAGCGCGATGATATCGTTCGCCACAAACTCGTAACCCGCATCGTGAACGCCTACGAGGAGTTCGACAAAGAGATGAAGGGCGAAATACCAAACAAGTAAAAGTAAAAAGGTCAAAAGGTAAAATAATAAAACAATGAAAGCATTAACTAAGACGGACTTTAAGTTCGCAGGTCAGAAGAGCGTTTATCACGGCAAGGTTCGTGACGTTTACAACATTAACGACGATCTGATGGTGATGGTAGCCACCGATCGTATCTCAGCATTCGACGTAGTACTGCCCAAGGGAATCCCCTTCAAGGGTCAGGTGCTCAATCAGATTGCAGCCAAGTTCCTCGATGCCACTACCGACATCTGCCCCAACTGGAAGCTGGCTACCCCCGATCCCATGGTAACCGTTGGTCTGAAGTGCGAGGGTTTCCGCGTTGAGATGATTATCCGTAGCATCCTTACCGGTTCGGCTTGGCGCGAGTACAAGAACGGCTGCCGCGAACTGTGTGGTGTGAAGCTGCCCGACGGCATGAAGGAGAACGAGCGTTTCCCCGAGCCCATCATCACCCCAACAACCAAGGCCGATGAGGGTCACGACATGAACATCTCGAAGGAAGAGATTATCGCTCAGGGTATCGTATCTGCCGAGGACTATGCCATCATGGAGGACTACACCCGCAAGATCTTTGCTCGCGGACAAGAGATTGCCGCCAAGCGCGGACTCATCCTCGTCGACACCAAGTACGAGTTTGGTAAGCGCGATGGTAAGGTTTACCTCATCGACGAGATCCACACCCCCGACTCAAGCCGTTATTTCTATGCCGACGGTTACGAGGAGAAGTTGGCCAAGGGCGAGCCCCAGCGTCAGCTCTCTAAGGAGTTCGTTCGTCAGTGGCTCATCGAGCACGACTTCATGAACGAGCCCGGACAGACCATGCCCGAGATTACCGACGAGTATGCCGAGAGCGTATCAGAGCGTTACATCGAGCTTTACGAGCACATCGTAGGCGAGAAGTTTGAGCGCGAGAACAGCGACGAGGACATCGCCCAGCGCATCGAGAAGAACGTCAGCGAATGGCTCGCAGCTTTTAAGTCACGTTAATATGTACGAACAGGAGAAGATAAAGCCATACGGCGAAGGTGAAAAAGCGTCGCAGGTAGAGCAGATGTTTGATAACATCGCCCCTACCTACGACAAGCTTAACCACCGTTTGTCGTGGGACATCGATAAAGGCTGGCGCCGCAAGGCCATCAAGGCTTTGGCGCCCTACAAGCCCCAGTCGCTGCTCGATATAGCCACAGGCACAGGCGACTTCGCCATCCTGGCCACCCAGATGCTGCAACCCGCCCGCGTGGTAGGTGCCGACATTAGCGAGGGCATGATGGAGATAGGCCGACAGAAGGTAAAGGCACTTAATCTCGACAGCATTGTAACCTTCGAGAAAGAGGATTGCCTACACCTATCTTATAATAGCGATACCTTCGACGCCGTTACCGCCGCATTCGGCATCCGCAACTTTGCCGACCTCGACGCCGGTCTGCGCGAGATGTATCGCGTGCTCAAGCCCGGTGGCCATCTCAGCATCGTAGAGCTTACCACACCTGTTAAGTTCCCCATGAAACAGCTGTTCCACATCTACTCGCACACCGTGCTCCCCGTTTATGGCCGATTGATCTCGCGCGACACCAGCGCCTACTCCTATCTCACAAAAACCATCGAGGCTTTCCCCCAGGGCGAGCGCATGGTAGATATTCTGATGAAGGCAGGATTTGCCGAAGCCTCGTTCCGCAGGCTCACCTTCGGCATCTGCACCATGTATTTTGCAACTAAATAAATACGAAATTTATGGACAAGTACGGACTTATCGGTTACCCTTTGGGACATTCGTTCTCTATCAGCTACTTCAACCAGAAGTTTGCCGACGAAGGCATCAATGCCAAGTACGAGAACTTTGAGATTCCCACGATTGATGAGCTCCCCGAGATCATCGACCGCAACCCCAACCTTAAAGGTCTCAACGTCACCATCCCCTATAAAGAGAAGGTGATTCCTTTCCTCGACAGCATTTCGCCCGAGGCACGTGCCATCGGCGCTGTCAATGTGATCCGTGTGGTCCATGAGAAGAATAAAACGCTGCTCAAGGGCTATAACAGCGATGTCATCGGGTTTACCCAGAGCATCGAGAGCATGCTCGACCCCAAGTGGCATAAAAAAGCCCTCATCCTGGGCACCGGCGGCGCCTCTAAGGCCATCAACTTCGGTCTCAAGTCGTTAGGCATCGAGCCCGTGTTCGTCAGCCGTTACGAGCGTCCCGACACCATCCAGTACAATCAGATTACCCCCGAGGTTATCAAGGAGTACAACGTCATTGTTAACTGCACGCCATTAGGCATGTATCCCAAAACCGACGAGTGCCCCCAGCTGCCTTACGAGGCTATGGACTCGCACACCATCCTTTACGACCTCATTTATAACCCCGACCAAACCCTGTTTATGCGCAATGGTGCCAAGTACGGTGCCGAGGTTAAGAACGGCCTCGAGATGCTCCTGCTCCAAGCCTTCGCCTCATGGGAGTTCTGGCACGAAAAGTAATATAAGAATATGGATAATAGATATATGATGCGAGGCGTAAGTGCTGCCAAGGAGGATGTGCACAACGCTATCAAAAACATTGACAAGGGAATCTTTCCACAGGCCTTCTGTAAGATTATCCCCGACATCTTAGGGGGCGACCCAGAGTATTGTAACATCATGCACGCCGATGGCGCTGGCACCAAGTCGGCCCTCGCCTACATGTATTGGAAAGAGACTGGCGACCTCTCAGTATGGAAAGGTATCGCTCAGGATGCCATCGTGATGAATACCGACGACCTGCTTTGCGTGGGTGCCGTTGATAACATCCTGGTATCAAGCACCATCGGTCGTAACAAGATGTTGATTCCCGGCGAGGTTATCTCAGCCGTTATCAATGGTACCGACGAGTTGCTCGCCGAGCTGCGCGAAATGGGTATCGGCATCTACCCCACTGGTGGTGAGACAGCCGATGTAGGCGACCTGGTTCGCACCATCATCGTCGACAGCACCGTTACCTGCCGCATGAAGCGTGCCGACGTGATTGATAATGCCAACATCCGCCCAGGCGATGTCATCGTTGGTTTGTCGTCAACCGGTCAGGCCACTTACGAGAAGCGTTACAACGGTGGTATGGGCTCAAACGGCCTTACCTCAGCCCGTCACGATGTGTTTGCCAAGTATCTGGCCGAGAACTACCCCGAGAGCTTCGACCACGCTGTCCCCGACGAGCTCGTGTATAGCGGTAAGTACAAGCTTACCGACGCCGTCGAAGGTTCGCCTGTTAATGCCGGTCAGCTCGTGCTCTCGCCCACCCGCACCTATGCACCAGTTATCAAGAAGCTGCTCGACGAGCTGCGCCCCGAAATCCACGGTATGGTACACTGCACAGGCGGCGCCCAGACCAAGGTGCTCCACTTCGTGAACGACAATTGCCGCGTTATCAAGGACAACATGTTCCCCGTGCCCCCATTGTTCCGTGCCATCCACGAGTGCTCAGGCACCGACTGGAAGGAGATGTACCAGGTATTCAACATGGGTCACCGCATGGAAATCTACGTACGTCCCGAGGTTGCCGATCAGGTCATCGCCCTCTCAAAGAGCTTCAACATCGATGCTCAGGTAGTAGGACATATCGAGGAAGGCAAGAAGAGCCTCACTATCAAGAGCGAGTTCGGCACATTCGATTACGAGTAAAAATTTTTATATATAAAAAGAGCAGCGGAGAGCACAATGCCCTCCGCTGTTTTTTTATGCATTAATAAACGCGACCTTGCGCCGATTTTCCTTAGGCCTCACCGCAAAGTGTATCCACACCGCACCATAGCGATTCTTTTCTATTAGCAGCTCATCAAAGTCCTGACCGCTCTCATCCGCGTAATCCAGCAGTATGTTAGCATAGCGTATTAACTGCTCAGCACCCAACACCCTGATATCCACCGCACACCCCGTAAGGTGGTTACTGCCAGC
>NZ_JHXD01000023.1 GCF_000687715.1 Xylanibacter ruminicola Ga6B6 | reverse complement strand
ACTTAACATGAAGGCAAAAGTTAATTGGACCAAGGTAGCAAAAGTCCTAAAATTCATCGCTACAGTAATAACCTCTGTTCTCGGATCGATAGCCGTACAGTCATGCGCACAGTAAACCTTATTATCATCCATTGCAGTGCCACTCGCAGCAACCGACGATTTACCGTCAAGGACCTCGAGAGCTGCCACAACGCCCGATTCCACAACAAGGGCATAGGCTATCACTACTACATTGAGCACGACGGACAGCTCTACGCCACCCGCGACGAAGACGAGATTGGTATACACGCCCGCCACTACAATGCCCACAGCATAGGCATCTGCTACGAAGGTGGATTAGACGAGAAAGGTAATCCAGCCGACACCCGCACCCCAGCCCAGAAACAAACGCTCATCGCATTGCTACGTAGTCTGAAGGTTGACTACCCCAATGCCGAGATCATTGGTCACCGCGACCTTCCCTGGGTAACCAAGGCCTGTCCCTGTTTCGACGCCCGCACCGAGTACCAGCACCTACAACCATTAGCTTTAGAACAGTAGTAACCATTAAAAGAGAATCCTCCAGCTTGCGATAAGCTGGGGGATTTTTTATCTATAAAACACTTTCTCGTTTATCCAGTAAAAGGCAATAATATATCAAAACGGGTATAATTTTAAATAATTTAAACGATTTTATACCCGAATTGATATAAAAGTAAGAGGATGTGCAAAAGAAATAGGCACATCCTCTTAATTGTTTACTCAACGATGATTCCGGTAACGGGAGAATACATATCAGGCAAATCGCGACTAAAATAGGTACGTTTATCGCAATAGAATGCCTTGAAATCCTGTTCAGAGGGATGTCCTGGAAAAACAGAGAAGAAATGAGTATCCTTCTCGTTCTTTCCTACATACTTATTTCGCCAGAAGGTTATGAAACTTATATGCACACCCGATGCTGTAGCAGGCTGTAAAATCTGGTCGGTCCAATAGCGAGGATTAGAAAAAGCTTCGAGACCGGTCTCGGTAACTGCACAGGGTTTCTGTTTCTTGGCTGACACAGCAGATAAACTCTTCAAACTGATATAGAAATCGATGGGATTCTCCTGCTCATAGAAATCATAACCAATCATGTCGACATAATCGTCGCCAGGCCACCAATAAGTAAAGCGCTCCTCACCATCAGCACCTCCCGACTGAGGCGAGATGATATAGATAAACTGGTGGACACCACCCCGCATCAGATAAGCCACGGTGTACCTCCAAAGGTTTACGAACTCAGACTCGGTTGCACAGCCACGGCCCCACCAGTTCCAGGTTTGTGTATGCTCGTGGAATGGACGAAAGATAATGGGGATTGGATGTCCGTTATCGTCCTTTAAATCCTTTACGAAGCTAATCAAACGATCTAACCATGTGTTAAACTTGGCCTGAGTATTGCTACCATTTTTCAGGATACCAGCCACAACAGCACGGCTCGAGTTGTCCCACGAATCACCACCGGTTAAAGGGTTATTAAGATGGCAACAAGCGGTAATCACCTCGCCACGGCGACGCGCTGCCAGAATGTTCTGCTTTGATTGCGCCACCCAATCGCTTTGGGGATTAAATCTATCATCCATCATACTGGCAAAGTCGAGACTATACACGGCAGGATAATCACCACACACGTCTTTCGTATCTGATTTTCCCTTAACGCCCTGCCAATGGCGACCATAGCTCAAATCATCGTGGTGACCGAACATAAAGCCTCGCTGCTGGATAGCCCATAAATTGGCATAGAGTGCTTTTGTCTCAGCTGTTGCATCTGGATCTACCATTTTCAGGGTAGTATGAGCCCCTATGTTAGTATAGCTACATACTAACATTATCAATATATAAAACTTGTTCATTTTTACGTTGTTATTTAGATATTGTTGAGTATTGTTATCTTTAATTGTTTTCTAAAATCGTCCTCATTCAAATCAGTCTTGACATATACCTGCTTCTTTGCACCTGGTATCAAGTCAAAATAGTTATCACTAAAGAAATTGTCGGTACCATCGAGCGACAGGAACACACCTCTTGCCACCTTATCGGCCGAAATCACCAATCGATAGCCATCAACAACCTTTATCATCTGGTAGACCACTGCAGACTTCTTGAACTTAACGTCCTTTGGTGGCTTCAGGTAAAAGATGTTACCATAGTGTTCCCTATCGGTAAACTCGGCAAGTATGACCACCTGGTCGGTCTGTTCATGATTCAACAACTGCTTGACGGGGACAGAGAATACATTCTTCGACACATTAGCAGGCACACGCACTTGCTTAGTGTGCTGATTCCTGACAGCACCATCCATATCGAGGACCTTTATCGACAGCTGACCGGAAGTTGAAGTAAGACGGTCGTTGACAATATAAACCTGCAGATTACCGTCCTTCTCAATCGGAGAGACAAGTATATCACGATACGAGTTACGCATCAGATAATGTGCAGCCTTCCATCTTCCGTAATAATCACGAGTGGCCCACGATGCTACTGGCCAGCAGTCGTTAATCTGCCAAAGCAGTGTGCCCCAACAGTAACCTTTCTCGCGGCGATGCGATTCGATAGCTGTCTTCATAGCATCGCCCTGCATCAGCTGGCCTACATACAGCAACGATTCGAAATCCTTAGGACGTTTATACTCACTGAGCAGATAAGACTCTATCAGCTGATTGGCATGCATACCGCCACGCTGGTGCGACATCATAACATCCGAATAGATATCCCAGTCGTTGGGTTGTGGTGCAAACTGTTTAACCGACTCAAACTCAGGGAAACTCTGCATACCGTATTCGCTACAGAAACGGAAACGTGTATTATTATACTCAGAGATGGGTTTCTTAGCATGCCATACTGCCCAATAGTGATAATCGCCAGATGTTTCTATGCTACCATGACCATAGCCACCAAAAGGCGATGAAGGCCAATAGGCTATGGCAGAATGATACTTACCAACAACCTCGGGCAGAAGATGATAGAACAGATCTTCGTATTCTTTCCAGACCTTTTCGGCATATTCAGGCTTCTGGTCTTCGAGTCGCTTTTTCCAGCCCCAGTTGTACCATCCGTCCTGACATTCGTTATTGCCACACCACAAGGCTATACAGGGGTGGTTGCGCAATCGGCGAACATTGTCGATGGCCTCCTGACGTATATTCTCCAACAAGGCACCTGATGCAGGATAGAGGCTACAGGCGAACATAAAATCCTGCCAGATAAGTATACCCTTCTCATCGCAAAGTTCATAGAAATAATCGTCTTCGTAGATACCGCCGCCCCACACTCTGAGCATATTCATGTTCACATCAACAGCATCCTGAATGGTTTTCTCGTAGACCGACTTTGTGACACGCGGCAGAAAATTATCGCAGGGGATATAGTCGGCTCCTTTCATGAACACACGTACACCATTCAACTCAAAACAGAACTCCTGCCCCCACTCGTCTTTCTGAGTGAGCAACTTGATGGAACGAATTCCCGTTCTCTGCGTATAAGTATCAGAAGAATCATCTTTTTGCACCTTTACATTAAAGGTATAGAGGTTGGGCTTGCCCAAGCCATTACACCACCAGAGTTTGGGGTTGTTGATACAGAACTCTAATGTCACCGTATTAACTCCTTTTTCCAGCTTTACCTTTTTATCGGCATAGTTGTTGCCAGCGTGATCTGTTGTCTGAACCATGGCCATTCCATCAGCATCGGCAAAGATTTCAACCGTCTGTCGGATTTTTGCCTTGGCCTTGCTAACCAGCGGCTGCTCGGTATACACATCGGTAATCCTAACGTCATTCCAAGCTACCAACGACACCTTTCGCCAAATGCCCGATGTAACCAGTCGAGGCCCCCAGTCCCAACCATAATGATAACCGGCTTTGCGGGCAAAGATACTGATTTTCTTATCAAAAAGTCCACCATTCTCCGACTGGTCGTTGGCTGCTTCGTAATGGTATGGCAGTGCATCCCATTTAGGCACGTCGACTTTGACGGGCGAATGGAAATAAACCTTCAGCTCATTATCCGAGCGTTTCAACAATTGACGGATATCGGCTTTCCATCTGCGGAACATGTTGTCAGCCTTGATAATCAGACTGTCGTTCAGGTAAACATCGGCATAGGTATCAAGACCATCGAACTCTATCCAGACATTATGTTTGGAGAATATGCTCTCATCCACACCGAATGCGGTTCTATATATCCAGTCTTCCTTATCAATCCACTGCACACCACGCTCGTTCAATCCGATAAAAGGATCGGGGATGATGCCGTTGGCCATCAAGTCGGTATGCACGGTGCCCGGCACTATGGCAGGAAGCCAATTGCCCTGTCGAACCTGCTTGAACTGCCAATCTGATCTCAACTCTACTCTTTGAACATTATTTGCCATAATTCCTAAAAAACAGAATATTGTAACGATTAAAAATATACATCTCTTTTCCATGCTAATTTACAGTTATATGGCTTGGTAAACTATACATATCATTCAGATCCTTGCTGAACAGGGTCAGCTCACTATTGTAGAACTTTACAAAATCGGAGGCCGAAGGATGTCCACCATAAACTGAATAATAATGTTTATCGGCTTCGTTGCCATTGACAAACTTGTTTCGCCACATCACAATCATACTAACCTTGCGTCCTGCGGCTGGTGTCAATATCTGCTTGGTCCAATAATTCTTATCAGTAAATGATTCCACACCGGTTTCGGTTACGCCACAAGGCTTGTGTTTATTGGCCGACAAATCAGAGAGAGTCTTGAGATTGTGTGAGAACACCTCTGGATTCAAGCCATGATAACAGTCCATGCCTATAAAATCAACATAATCGTCGCCAGGCCAGCGAAACAGGAAATCATCCATCGTCTTGCGACTGTCCATCTGTGGCGAAACAGCATAGATAAAATGATGAACACCTGCATGTTGCAGATAATCTACAGTAAATCGCCATAAACTGATAAACTCCGCCTCGGTAGTACACGACTTACCCCACCACGACCAGGTTTGTGTATGCTCATGAAAGGGACGGAAGATAATAGGAATAAAACGTCCGTTATCATCTTTCAAACTCAGCGCAAACGTAACCAATCTGTCAAGCCACGACTTGAACTTAAGTTGCGTGGCACTGCCATCAGTAAGGATCTCTGCTACTACCATATGGCTCGAGTTATCCCACGAGTCGCCTCCTGTCAAAGGATTATTCAGATGGCAGCAGGCAGTAATCACTTCACCACGACGGCGTGCTTCCAGAATGCAGCGTTTCCTGATGTCGTTTGCCTCTTTAGCTGTCTCATAACGGTCATCCATTATTTCTGCGAAATCGCAGCTAAACACAGCTGGATAATCGCCACAGACATCTTTGGTATCAGAGTTTCCAGACTTATTATACCAATATCTGCCATAAAAAAGATCATCGTGATGACCGAACATAAAACCTTTTTGCTGAACCTCCCATAAGTTAGCATACAGCGCCTTTGTTTCTGCAGTGGCCTGACTATCGGAAACAGAAAGAGTAACACTTCCTGAAGAAGGCTGCTCATGCTCTTTCTCTGTCTCATCGCCAGCTGCTGTACAAGATACAATGGGCAGCACGGAAATAAGACAAACTGCCCATTTTATTTTTCTATATATTGAAGTCATGTGTTATTTGATGTTTGTGTATAGAACAAACGACTGCGCCTTTACCGTTATGCGTTGGCCGCTGTTCAACGTTAGATTTTGTTCTACAGGAATGGGGAAACCATTAGTTCCCTTTAACTGATGGGGTTCTTCATACAAATACTTATCAGCATTGTTAATGACTGTAGGTAACGACAGCTGGATGGTCTTATCAGCATCGCCTACATTAACGATGGCAATGGTATTATGCCCTTGATACTCGCCAGCTACGCAGAACACGCCTTCATTGGCAACTCTACTTGTCTTGAGGATGTTAGTGCCTTTGGGGAAATACTTACACATTAATGACCAAGTGTAATACAATGGGCGCATGGCCTCCTCATCAGGTTTATTGAACACCTCGTTACCTAAGATATTCCATAGTCCCCAGATCTTTATGTCCTCAGGCCTTCCCGTATCACCATTGCTATGCATGGCATCATCGAGCATCCAGATAGCTAGCCCTGAGAAGCCATGGTTCATGACCTCCATGGCCAACATAGGCATGTCGAGTCCATAAAAGTAGTCGTAACAAAGCATGTTACAATCAGAACCCTTGGTAAAAGGATGATTCTCTACACGGCGCTTGTACTCGGCTAATAGCAGAGAGTCTTCGGTCTGCTGGTATTTGAAGCCCGCCTCGCCAAGCACGATTTTCTTTCCTGCAGGAACCTTACTTCTGAATGCAGCCAACGTCTCTCCGTACCTTCCGCTCCTAACCTCATACTGTCCTGGATAAGCATGAATATCATAAATACCAACAATAGAGTCGGCCATGGCTGCCGTATTAGTCACCCATCCGTAAGCATCGAATTCAGAATGAGGATTTTTGTAATGCGACACTACATCGGGACCTGCCAGCGATACCTTGTCGAGCAATCCGGGATACTCAGACATCTTCTGATGGAACCGATGCAGCATATCAAGCCATAAGCGATAATCGCCATTAGTCGAGGCCCAGTCGCCATCAGGCTCGTTGAATATCACAAAATGTTTGATGCAGGTAAAGCCTTGATCGCAGACGAGATAGTTGAGATAATCAACCGACATGTCGATCCATTTCTGATCAGCCTTCATCTCCCATGTAGGGGGATTGTATTCGCCAAAGATAACCGTGATTTGTTTCTGGGTGCAATACTTCAGCAGGCGCGAGATGGATTTTAGATGACGGGCTTTATCGTACGTTCCCGTTTGAGGGGTGTAATAACGGAACGGGCTATTGATCATGCAGCGCACATACTGCGGTTGCATAAAGTCGAGTCGCTTATATAGCGTCTGCCAGTCGTCGTCGGATACTTCAGTGCCCCACAACTCAGCCTCGTCGTACGGATCCCATTCTACACCATTACCAACGTAATCGGCGTTTATTACTTCATCGGCCACCTTAATCTCTACCACATCGTGCATTGAGCACGATGCAGTAAAGAAAGGAACAGCTAAACCAGCTAAAAGCATTCTTACATCCATAAAAACAATCTTAGTTTACCTTAGTTACACTTACCCAAAGTATTCTTGGCTTCTTGGCGAACTTATCATAGTCGCTATAAATATTCGTCCAATCATCAGTACCATTCAGAGAGAACTGGAATGCCTGATTGCTGACCGTGAAGCTCTTATCATAGCCCACATCTACAGTTCCTGCATCCACAAACTTACCGATAGTGGTCTTACCGTCCTTATCAATAAACGACACGGTTCCATCCGAATAGTTTCTGATCCAAGTACTCTCGCCCTCAGGAATCTGTCGATAAAACTTCTTTAAATCGATATCCACCCCCGACTCTTCCTTGTTCATACTACCATTGAAGATAAAATCGGCATACTTACCATCGGCTCCAGCATGGTTAATGCATGTGCCTGTGGTTGAACCATCGGGGGTTACACCTGTCATTGTAAACGTGAGCGTATTATCGCACTCTACCTCCGGACCATAGGTATCCGACCAGCACCATGGCTTATCGGCCAGCTGCATGATGGCTCCACCACCATACTCTGGGCCAGTACCACCGAATATGGTGAGGGCATTTACCTGATAAGTGCCTGTCAGAGTCTCTGTAAACTCCGACACGTTGATAGTATACGTTCTTGTTTCGCCCAGTGTAGAGGTAACGGTAAACGAAGCCTTGCCATTGCTGAAATCCATAGCATCGCCTACTTTTACCGAGCTCTGGGCCTGATACGACACTTGGATAGCGGTTAGTTTAACACTCGACATATTGGACTGGGCACCAACATTGATGGCCAGATCAATATTTCCAGTTGTGGCATCGGTATTCTCAATCATTGCTACACCTATCTGATTTTCGAACTCAATTTCTATAACGGAACGCTCATGGTTCCAACCACCGTTATTAATATCATCCTGCATATCTTTTACGCACGACTGTAACAACAGCACACCAACAAGCAGGAAAACATATTTCCTTATATATTTCATAACGTTTTTTTTTATGTTTTATTATCTTAAACTACCATTTAAATTAATTTCGGCCTGAGGAATCGGATAGAAAGTTACCTGATCTTCGGAAAGACCAGCAGCCTCGGCAACACTCTGGATTCGGTTAGTACGGCGCAGATCGTACATATAATCGCCCTCGTAAGCCATTTCAAACTTACGTTCCTGTATAACTGCCTGTCGGAACTCATCCTGATTTAGATTGCGAGCCATATCGCCAAGTCCGGCACGATGACGAATATAGTTAACTAATTCATATGATTTATCAGTAGGACCAGCAGCCTCTGCATATATCAGCGCCACATCAGAGAAACGAATCAGGAAAGGGCGTGTGCTGGTTTTATCACCATCGTAATTAGGATCGATGTACTTACGACAGAAGGGATAAGGCAATGCGCCTGGGTACTCCACATTCAAACTGCCATCTGCTCGATAAACCTTGCTCACAATCAAATCGGTCTTACGCTTATCGCTAGCATCGAAACTATTATAGAACTCTGGCGTAGTGCGGTATTCACCCCATCCGTCGTGCGAAGGTATATACGTATCGGTATCGCCCTGCTTCAGATAGATAGCCGCACCGTCGATATATGGTATGAACATCTTAGATATCTTAGAGTATTGACCCTCTGTTGTACCCGATCGGTCCATGGCCATCATAAAGATATGCTCTTTACCGTGACTTTTCTCTACATCATAGATGTCCAACAAGTTACCCTCGAAACCATAGGTTGACTGGCTATTGATGACCTGACCAGCATAGTAGGCAGCACTATCATACATCTCTTTGATATCACGGTGCATATCACGATACAGCATCACATTATGCTCTTTGGCTGAAGCTACATAGAGATAGGCCTTTGCTGCCAACGATTGCGCTGCCACACGGTCGGTACGTCCGGTTTTAGGTGTATCGTAAACTGGCAGGATATCAGATGCCTTACGGCAATCACCAAGAATAAGATCATAAAGCTCATCCAGGTTAGATGCAAAGGGCGATGAAGTTTCATCAAGTTCGTCAACCATTGTTGTATGCATGGGCACCAAGCCAAAATTCCTAACCAGGTTAAAATAGTTCCATGCACGCAGGAAATAGGCCTCGCCTAAGATTTGCTTACGAGCATTCTCGTCGAAAGATGCATTCTCAACATTCTGGATAACAGCATTGGCTCTGTTCACACCGATAAATGCATATTTAAAGAAGTTTTCGAGTGTACCATTTGTCTTAAAATTGGCCACCTTCCAGTTATTCAGATCCTGATTGTCGGCTGCCGCATCTGATTTTGTTGTCAATTCCTCAGTAGGCATATCACCAAGGAAGAACACTGAGCGCGAATACTCCAGATAATTCAGCGTACCATAGGCATACGTCAACGAGGCCTCGGCATCAGCAGCAGTTTTATAAAAATTGTCTTCAGAGTAGAAACCATAAGGTTCCTCTTTCAGACTGCAAGCCCCCAACACAAATGTGCCGGCAAGCATTGTTATAAGATTTTTTGTTTTCATAATTACATTGTTGTTTTTAGAATGTTAAATCAAAACCAACGGTCCACTTACGAAGGCGTGGGAATCCACCGCTATACACACCATTAAGTCCTACTTCTGGATCGTATCCTTTGAATCCAGTGAATGTATAAAGATTCTGCACATTCAGGTAAAGGCGTGCCTTTTCAAGGAAACTGCGTTGAGGCATATTGAACGTATAACCCACACTGGCATTCTGAATACGTACAAACGAACCATCTTCTAACCACCAATCAGATATCTTAGTCTGACGGCCTTCACGCAAACGAGGATAATCATTGGTGGGGTTGTCGGGTGTCCAACGCAATGGAGAATTGCTTGAAGTGCCAAACTTCTGGGTATTCAGGACGTCCTGTCCGAACACACCATTTAAGAAGATGCTTGCATCCAGATGCTTGTAAGTGAAATTAAGTGCCAAACTGGCCGTAAAATCCGGATTAGGATCGCCAATCACACATTTATCAGCTTCGGAAATCTGTCCGTCACCATTCAAGTCAACATACTTAAACTCACCTGGCTGTGCATACTCGCCGGCAAGACCAGCGTCAATACCCTCATTCAATGTCTGTACTATGCCATCAACCTTATAGCCATAGAATGCATATACAGGCTGACCAATGGCCAAGATATTGGTATAATCGCGATACTGTTCCAGACTGTTGCCCGAATACTCAAAGAGCATACCTGTGAGTTCGTCGGTAATCAAGCCCGACTCCAGAGTATTTCCCAGACTTTTTACCTTATTACGATTCATGGAATAGATAAGAGTACCTGACAAGCTCATATCATGTGTACTGATGATATTACCCTCGACAGTGACTTCGAAACCGCGATTCTGTATTTTTCCATCATTAACCCACATCTTATCGTAGCTTGAAGACAGCGGCAGGTTTCGCTGACGGAGCAAATCACGCGTTTGCTTATCGTAGACATCAAGAGAGACACGAAGACGACGGTTAAAGAAAGCCATATCAATACCAAAGTCGGTCTGAGATGTTGTCTCCCACTTCAGGCTTGGATTAGGAATACCACTCCATACGCGATAAATATAACCAGGACCAGTCCAACCTGATACATAACCAGGACCTATCGTGGTTACCCATGTACCATCGTTGTAATACATATCGGTACCATATCGGCTCAGTGTTTGATAAGGGCTGATACCCTGATTACCAGAAACACCATAACTAAGACGGAACTTCAGTTCATCAAACAAATGAAGGTTCTTGATAAACTCCTCTTCCTGGGCTTTCCAGCTGATGGCACCAGAGGGGAAGAATGCCCATTTATTATTATCACCAAATTTTGAAGAGCCATCGGCACGTGCTGTCAAAGTAAGCAGATAACGATCGGCATAGGTATAGTTTGCACGAAACATTCCCGACAATAACGTATTGGTAGACAGACCGTTAGACACAACATTCTTCTCAGGGCTACCAGCTCCCATATTTTCATATCTTAATGCCTCGTTTACAAAATCACGAGCTGTAAGACTTGAACTACGGCTATGGTAATACTCCCATGAGAAACCTGCCATGACGCCAAGAGCATGGCGACCAAAGTCTTTCTGGAAGTTGGCAAAAGTCTCGGATACCAGATTGGTTCCTCCCCAATTAGACATCACTGCCTGACCATTATTCATAGTTCCTGCTTCGGTGTAGGTCTTAGGATAATAAGCATCGCTAGTAGACTTTCCGAATTTGTAATTCAACTGTTCGGTAATTTTAAGTTCTGGAAGAGGCTGCCATTCAAAGGCCAATGAGGAAATCACATCGATGGTCTGCGACTTGTTTACCTGATTGTCAGAAATGGCAATAGGATGACTATAGTCGCTGGCATTCAGCAGGTAATACGATCCATCCTCATTATACACAGGATAAATAGGATTTCGCCAGAATGCCAAGCCATTATTTGTGTTACGCCAACCTGCACTCAAAATATTAGAAAAACGGATTTTGAAGTTATCGAACACGTTATGGTCAACACTCAGATTGTAGCCACCTTTTTTATATGAGTCCTTAATGTACATGCCCTGGTCGGTAAAGTAATTTGCACTAAGATTGAACATGGTTCTATCGTTAGAACTTGAAATGGTAGCCGTGGTATTATTAGAGATAGGATGGTCGCGGAAGACCAGATCAGACCAGTCAGTACGCGTAGTCCACGTTGTCATCAATTCATTGATACTAGGATAATAGATGCCTGCAGAGTTTATTTTACCCACATACATGGGTTCCAGATTGCCATTAATACGCGATTCATTGTTAAGAGTAGCCATCAACACCGGGTCGCGCCAAACATCGAGTTTTCCACTAAACTCCGACAAGGTGAGCTGCTGACGTACGGTGATATTGGTAGTTCCTGTTTTAGCACGCTTAGTGGTAACCATAATAACACCATTAGCACCACGCGATCCATATATAGCACTGGCCGATGCATCTTTAAGCACTTCGATATTAACGATATCGGCAGGGTTTATCTGTTTCAGATCGCCAGCATCGCCTAAAGGAAACCCATCAACAACCACAAGAGGAGCATTAGAGCCATTTAACGAACTACCACCACGGATACGAACCGTGGATGATGCACCTGGATCTTGTGACGAATTAACCACCTGTAAACCTGCAGCACGTCCCTGCAGCAAACTCTCAACAGAATTGGCAGGTATTTCCTGCAACTTATCCATCTTTACTGTTGCTACAGAACCTGTCAGATCACTTTTCTTCACACTACCGTAACCGATAACAACCACTTGATCTAACACCTGGCTATCATCCTCCATCATTACATCGATGGTCCTATCACTACCAACAACTACCGTTTTATCAGCCATTCCTACATACGAGAAACGCAGAATGGAACCTTTACGTACCTTATTTATTTTATAAAAGCCATCCAAATCGCTAATAGTACCAGTAGATTTTCCTTCACATTGTATGGTGACACCTATCAGTGGAGCACCAGAGGTATCCTTCACACGCCCAGACACATCGATGGTCTCAGGCGACTGTGCATAGATTGCATTCGAGCAATAAATGAGACAGACAGTCAGTACCAATTTCGACACAACTGCCATAAAATTCAGGTTCTTAATCCTTTTCATTTTTAATTCATTATAGATGTTGTTTATATGCTCAAGTGCTTCTTCACCCGGGATTTGAATCAGCAAACTTTCACGCTGCAAAGGTAGAGATATCTTTGCAATTATTGATTATAATAAATGTCCTAAGGCTATACTATTTTGAACACCTAACGATTTAACATTTCTTTAGGTCAGACAAACTTACAGGTATCAGATTTTAAATAGTTAATCAGGTCGTTTAAGGGGCATGTGGCCAAACCGATATTCATATCAGCAGCACCATAATAAACATATAACGTGTCGTCAACAACCACATTTCCCGTGGGAAAAACACAGCCATGATACATACCATTGAGTTCGTAGTCTAACTCAGGTTCAAGAATAGGCTGAGGTGTACGGGCAATCATCTTCAGTGGATTATCAATATCAAGCAGAACAGCCCCCACTCGGTAAAAGCCACATCCACCATGTTCAACACCATGGTAAAGCATTAACCATCCAGCCTCAGTACGGATAGGCGGTGTGCTGCCTCCGATTTTCTCTTCCCAAGTACCCTCGATACCAGTCATCAGCAGGTGGCTTTCTTTGGATTCCCAATCAAGCAAGTCGTCAGAGAACTTTATCCAAACCGACGGATACTTTACACCATACTCATCGCCAACATACTGTTTAGGGCGATGCAACATCACATACTTACCACCCACCTGCTCTGGGAACAAGATAACATCACGATCGTCGAGAACAGGTGAGGTCAAGCGGCCTAAACGCTTAAAATTCACGAAATCCTTAGTAACAGCCAACGCTGTATTTCCCAGATTCTGTTTAATGGCCAACGGAGCATGATCACCACACTCGGGCAATAATACAACATCGTGCGCAAACGTCCAATATTGGCCTGGTGCATAAGGGCGATAAGCATAGGTGATATAAAAATCATCGTCGAACTTCACGATGCGAGGATCTTCAATGCAACCACTGTCATATCCATCAATACTTGGTCCAAACGCAAACTCTTTAGATGAACGTTCAAAATGAACACCGTCCTTACTTGTAGCTAACCCAAAACGGATAACATGTTCTTTATCGTTTCCTGCCGCACGATACAGCATATAGAATATACCTTTATCGTAGATAACACCGGGATTACAGGTAATCAGAGACTCCCACTCGTTAATAGGATTGGGAGTTAGTATGGGATTCTCACTTGATTTAATCAGTTTCATTTTTATATTACTTTATTAATATGTCATTTATGCAAAAACATACAATACAACAAAACAACACACCACCAGAATCAAAGCTGCATTGAAATAATTATCATACCAAGGTTTAGTATAAGCTGTAGCTAACTCAAATCTGAAATCATGCATTGAGAACGTGGTATCCTGCAACTTACTTGTATATGGCTTGACAAAGCACAGACTAGCAACATACGTAACAACAGCACTGGCTACAAATAAGAAAGGAACAATCAACAGGAAGTGAAGATGCCCGAATATCTCAGTTTTATAGAACAGCATCACGACAGCCATTCCCAAACCAAAAAGCAAGCCGATAAAAGCACCTGAGCCATTAATGCGTTTACAAAAAACACCGAGCAGGAATGTTGCCACTATAGGCGGTGCAATATACGAAAGCATTTCCTGATAGTACTTCAGCAACGACCCGAATTTACCTATCTGCGGAGCCCAAATAGCAGCAATCACCATGATAACGCACGAAACAATCTTGCCTACCACAACCAACTGCTTAGATGATGCATGGGGAACAAATTTAGCGTAAAAGTCCATCGTAAACAACGTTGATGCAGAATTAAAGATGGCACTCAATGTTGATGTAAGAGCAGATAGTAACGCAGCAAGCATCACGCCAAGAAGACCTGCTGGTGCCAACTTTAAAACCATATTAGGATAAACCATATCAGGTGATTCCAAACCAGGGAATAAATCTCGAGCTATCAAGCCAGGAATGGCTATAATAAATAGCGTTATCAAAGTAAAGAAACCTGCCAGAAGCACGCCTTTACGCCCTTGATCAATGCTCTTTGAACTCAACACACGTTGTACCAGCGTTTGGTTGTTGGCCCAGAAATACAATCCAAGAATAGGCATACCAACAATGAGACCAGGCCATGGCGTAGAAATGTCATCAACAGGACGAATCAACTTGGCCATTATATCATGGTTTTCATACAAATCCAGGAAATAATCCCCTCCCCTTTCAAAACAGATGACAGTTAGTACAATTGAACCTAAAATCAGAATAATAGCCTGAATCAGTTCGGCATTAATTGCCGAAGACAAACCGCCAGGAATGGTATACGAGGCACATATCAAGGCAAAGACAATGACAAGAGTCTGCATGTCGGCCTCGGGATAAACCAGTTTAATAATCAAAGCAGCAGCATAAAGTGCACCTGCGGCATCAAGAAATATGTTACCTATGATACAAATACCAGAAAAATAATAACGAGAGCGACTATCAAAACGTTTTTCAAGAAACTCTGGTATGGTAAAAATATGCGATTTGAGATACAATGGCAGCAAGAATATGGCGAAGAAGACCATCACCAATACGCCTGTAAGGTTATAATTGAACACTGCCAGACCTGTAGCATATGAATCGCCCGACTGACCAATCAATGTTGTACTTGATATGCTTGCAGCAAATAGCGACAAACCTACCATCCACCAAGACATACCGCGACCACCTAGAAAATAGGATTGAGAATCACTGCTCTTTCCGTTTTTCAGTCCCCACCACACAATCACCGACATATAAGCGATAACGATAGTGATATCAACCCAACTGATAGTAAAATGCTCCATATTATGGCAAACTATATTTATTTGATGTTTCTGGGTGCAAAATTATCTATTAATTTGCAATTCTTGATATCAAATTCCGCTCAATGATTATACTTTTTTGAACTATTCATTGTTTGTTCACAAATAATTCATATTTTTGCAGCAGAAAATCAAAAAACTATTACTCTATGCTCAAAGACTTTCAAAAAGAGATTATCCCAATCGCAGATGAAGACTTATTTGTGGTACTAAATCACCCCAATGCAAAGTTTGACTATCCTGTACATTACCATTCTGAATATGAGATTAATTTAGTAATGAACACGCACGGGGAGCGAGTAGTTGGCGATTCGGTGCGTCAGTTTGATGAATTAGATCTGGTAATGACAGGTCCTAATGTTCTCCACGCCTGGAGGGGTGAGGTAGTAGAGGGTAACCATGTTATTACAATACAATTTACTGAAGGGCTCAATGACTTTCCTATTATGAAAAAACGTCTATTTGCACCAATCAAACAATTACTATCCGATGCTCAACATGGATTGTATTTTTCCAAGAAGTCAACAGAAGCAATAAGAGACAAAATCATTCATCTGACACAAACAAAAGGCTTTCAATCGGTACTTGAGTTTTTCTCGATTCTCTATGATCTAGCCTGTGCTGACTATTCCGTACTCACTAGCAATCAATACAATGCATCAGCTGTATTGACAACCTCGAAGAGCCGACGAATTGCCAAAGTATGCGATTATATGGAGAAGAAACACTACGATGCGATATCACTATCCGAAGTTGCATCATTGGTTGGCATGTCGGAATCTGCTTTCAGTCATTTCTTCAAAAAGAAAACAGGAGGCACTTTTATTGACTACCTTAACAACCAAAGAATAGCCATTGCTTGTAAGTTACTAGCCGAAACCAGTAATAATGTAGCCGAGATATGCTATTCAAGCGGCTTCAACAATCTATCGAACTTCATCCGAATGTTTAAAAAACGAAAGGGAATTACTCCTAATGAATACCGGATCATGATGAACCAAATGCTCATAAAATATTAGCCTTTCAATTTTTTAAAATGATTCAACACGATTTAGCAATGATATTAAGCACAATATGTATACCTTTGCCGCCAGATTCATTTTTGGTACGTAATTGATAATTGGTTAGTTAAAAAGAGGGTGTGTCAGAACGCTGACACACCCTCAATTTATTTGGATTGTTTATTTACACATGATACCGCGTTTGGTATTCTCGAGGAATGTGATGATATTGCGGATTTCGGGACCGTCGGGCACCTGTTCCTTAATCTGATTAATCACATCGAACACACTCGTCTTACCATGGAACAACAAACGGTAGGCATTGGCAATATGCTTCTGAACCTTTGGGTCGATCTCGGCGTAGTTCATCACAGTGGTGTTAGGACCGCCATATTCCATGGGCGAACCACCGGCAATTACGTAAGGAGGCACATCGTGAGAGAAGGTGCAACCAGCCTGGATGAGCGAGAGGTCGCCAGCACGGGTGTTGGCATTCTGGATGGCACCCGACGAGAAGATAACACCGTTACCAATCTCGCAGTCGCCTGCTATCTTAGTACCATAGCCAAACACGCAGTTATCGCCCACCACGGTATCGTGGCTGATGTGGGTACCCTCGAGCAGGAAGTTGTGATTACCAATCTTGGTAACACCATCCTTGTTGGTACCGCGGTTGATAACCACGTTCTCGCGGATGACATTGTTATCGCCTATCTCAACATACGACTTGGCACCACGGAAGTTAAAATCCTGTGGCAGGGCAGCAATCACCGAGCCCTGATGGATTTTATTGTTCTTACCGATGCGCGAGCCGTCGCAGATGCTAACGAAGGGGAAGATGATACAGTTGTCACCAATCACCACATCGTCCTCGATATACACAAAGGGGAATATCTTACAGTTGTCGCCAATCTTGGCCTTTGGGCTAATCTCGGCTTTTGGACTTATTTCACTTGCCATAACTATTCACTATTCGTTAATCGTTATTCACTATTAATTGGCGCCGCCACCGAGGGCCTGATAGAGGCTTACTACAGCCTGCATTTTTGAGAGCTGGTCGGTAACCTCGCTAATCTCGGCATTCAGCAGATTGCTCTGAGCGGTAATCACCTCGAGATAGGTGGTGTTGCTTGACGACTCCATCAAACGTTTGGTGTCCTCGACATTCTTCTTGAGAACCTCTACACGCTTGCCATCGAGCTCGGCCTTCTGACTGTAAGAGTTGTAGGCTACGAGGGCATTCGACACCTCGTTACCTGCCTTGTAGATAGCGTTCTGCCACTTGTTGTAAGCCTGCTCGTACTGCATCTTGGCCACCTTAAGACCTGCCACAATCTGTCCGTGCTGGAAGATGGGCTGAGTGAGCGAGCCAACAGCCGAGAGCAACCACTTACCTGGATTGATTGTACCACTATTGTTGGTAAAGGCTGCTGTACCAGTGATGCTAATGCTGGGATAGAAACGGCTACGGGCCGTCTCCACATCGTAGAAGCACTGAGCAAGCGACATCTCATACTGGTGCACATCGGCACGGTTAGCCAGCATCTGGATACCTACACCTGTCGAGAGGTCGGTTGGCAGCGACTGACCAGCGAACTTGCCACGGGCGATGGCCTGACCAGGCTGACCCAGCAACAGCGAGAGCGAATTCTCGGTCTCACGCAGCTGGCGCTCCAGATCTACACGCTGACTCTGTACCTGATAGTAGGCAGCCTCGGCACTCTGAACGGCTGTAGAGCGATAGCCTGCGCGGTTCTCGTGCATAAACTGCATCTTCTCCCAAGTCTCCTTGGTGAGCTGCTCCATATCGGTAACAATCTCCATCTGGCGATCGATCATGAGCAGGGTGTAATACAGGTTGGCGATGGTAGAGATGACGTTGGTCTTTACTACCGTCTGGTAATCCTTAGTAGCGATGAGCTGCATCTGGGCCGAGCGCTTAGCACTGAGCAGATTGCCGAACAGATCGACATTCCAGCTGGCCGAGATGGGCAGTGAGTACGACTTGGTAGCTGCAGCACCATCGAACGAGGTGAGTGAACCCTGTGGACTTACTGCTACTGAGGGCAGGAAGGCCAGCTTGGCCACCTTGAGTGCCTCGTTAACCATCTGCACGTTGAGGGCGGCATTCAGCAGGTCGGGATTGTTATCGAGACCTTGCTGGATGAGTGCCTGCAACTGTGGATCGGTGAATACCGAGCGCCAAGGCATATTGCCAAAGGTGGTGGTATCCTGTACAGCCAAAGTATCGGTCAGCGACTGAGTGTCGCGAATCAATCCCTTGGTGTCCACCTCGGGGCGCTCGTATTTATTATAGAGTCCGCAGCTTGTCAGCATCAAAGCTGCAGACATGCATATCATGAGTTTCTTCATATTACTTCTCCAATTCATAATCTTCTGATTTTTTATGTGCATACTGAGCCAGCTCGGCTGCAACCTCAGGATTCTCCTCGTCCTCGAACTTAATCGGACTAATCTTCTCCTGTAGCGTCTGGAAGATAACGAACAGTGTGGGCACAACGAACAGCTGCAGGATAGTACCGATTAACATACCACCTACGGCAGCAGCACCCAACGTCTGGTTACCATTCTTACCAACACCGCTGGCAAACATCATTGGCAGCAGACCGATAACCATGGCCAGTGAGGTCATGAGGATAGGACGCAGACGAGCAGCAGCACCAAGAACAGCCGACCACGTGATGGCCATACCTGTTTGACGGCGCTCGAGTGCGAACTGTACAATCAGAATGGCGTTCTTAGCCAACAGACCAATCAGCATGATGAGTGAGATCTGCATGTAGATATCGTTGGCATGACCAAACAGGTTGGTGAACAAGAAGCAACCAGCCAATCCGAATGGAACAGAGAGTACTACCGACAGTGGCAGGATGTACGACTCGTACTGTGCCGACAGAATGAGGTAGATAAAGATGAAACACAGCAGGAAGATGATACCTGTGGTGTCGGAAGCCTTAGCCTCCTCACGGGTCAGACCTGAATAGTCGTAGGTATAACCACTGGGCAGCATTGTAGCAGCCACCTCGTCGATAGCCTTCAGCGCCTCACCGGTAGAATAGCCATCAGCCACTGTACCTGTTACGTTGATAGAGGTGAACAGGTTGAAGCGGTTGATGTTCAATGGGCCATATACACGCTCCAAGTTACAGAACTCCTTAACAGGCGACATGCCCGAAGGTGTGCGTACATATATACTATTAAGCGACTCGGGAGTCATACGTGTCTCGGGCGAGCCCTGGATCATTACCTTATAGAGCTTACCGAACGAGTTGAAGTTAGAACCATACAGTCCGCCAAAGTATCCCTGCAGGGTGCTGAGCACAGCTGTTGGCGAGATGCCACTCTGCTTACACTTAGCTACATCCACATGAACCATGTACTGAGGATAGCCAGGGTTGTAAGAGGTTTGTGCCGACTGGAACTCAGGACGCTTGTTGAGCTCGGCCAGGAAGTCCTTCACGATACCGAAGAACTTGTTCAGGTCGCCACCGGTACGGTCCTGCATAACCAGCGAGATACCCGAGTTAGCAGAGAAGCCAGGAATCATTGGGGGTGAGAAAGCCAGAATCTGTGCATCCTTGATATGCGCTGTCTTGATAAAGATCTGGGCAATCACACCTGTTGCATCGTAGGGGTTGATGAAGAATCGATAGATACCATCACCCTCCCATAAGCCAGCGAGCTTCCACCAGAATCCCTTCTGACGCTCACCGAATGGCTTCAGCTTGATGATGAATGTACCCTGGTCGGAACCAGCACCTGCGATAAAGTTATAACCCTGCACCATCTCACGGTTCTTAATGGCAGGAATCTGCGACAGGATAGAATCTACCTGCAGCACGACCTCTTTGGTACGAGCCTCGGAAGTGGCAGGAGGCATAGAGATGGTACAGAACAGTGTACCAGTATCCTCATCGGGCACCAGACCGGTCTTGGTGGTAACCAAGGTAACTACCAGGATGGCGATACCAACAACCACGGTACCGATGATAGCCAAAGGCTTGCGCACCAGTTTCTCAAGGATACCACGATATTTATTGGTAGTGGTCTCGAAAGCCACGTTGAACGACTGGTGGAAACGATCCACGCGCGACATCTTCACTTCGTGACCATCCTTATCATGAGGCTTCAGGAACACAGCACACAGGGCTGGCGACAGTGTCAAGGCGTTAACAGCCGAGATGATAATACTGATAGCCATGGTTACACCGAACTCGCGATAGAAGGTACCCGAAGTACCACCGATGAATGATACAGGCACGAACACAGCTGCCATTACCAGAGTAATAGAGATGATAGCGCCCGAGATTTCATTCATGGCATCGATAGAGGCGGTAAGCGACGACTTATAACCCTGATCGAGCTTAGCATGCACAGCCTCGACAACTACGATGGCATCGTCAACCACAATGGCGATGGCCAGCAGCAAGGCTGAGAGTACCAGCAGGTTGATTGAGAATCCCATCACATTCAGGAAGAAGAATGTACCTACCAGTGATACTGGCACGGCAATCAATGGGATGAGTGTAGAACGCATATCCTGCAGGAAGATATATACCACGAAGAACACCAGTGCCAATGTCATGAAGAGGGTGAATACAACCTCCTCGATTGACGCATAAAGGAACTCGGTTACATCGTAGTTGATCTTAACCTCCATACCTGGGGGCATCAGCTTCTGCTGCGATTCAAGCTCGGCCTTTACCTGCTTGGCAATCTCGTTAGCATTCGAACCAGCCACCTGCTGTACCATGGTCATTACCGAAGGTACACCATTGTTCTTCATCGATACCGAGTAGCCTTCACCACCCAGCTCGATCTTAGCCAGATCCTTCAGTTTCAGTGTCTGTCCGTTAGCATCACTCTTAATAATAATGTTACCGAACTCCTCGGCAGTACGGAATCTACCGGTATATCGCATAGAATACTCGTAAGCCACATTTTTAGCCTGCTCACCAAACTTACCAGGAGCAGCCTCGATGTTCTGCTCGGCCAGCGCAGCGGTGATATCCGATGGAATCAGGCTGTGCTGCTTCATTACATCAGGCTTCAGCCATATACGCATGGCGTAGGTCTTAGAGCTGAATCCAGAAGCATCACCCACACCCTCGATACGCTTCAGCGCAGGAACGATGTTGATGGCGTTATAGTTGGTCAGGAACTCATCGTCGTAACGTCCGTCGGAGGTGAGCGAGTACATGATAACCTGTGACGACTGACGCTTTACCACACGCACACCAATCTGAACAACCTCGGAAGGCAGCAGGGCCTGAGCCTGGCTCACACGGTTCTGTACGTTTACGGCACACATATCCGGATTCATACCCTGACGGAACATCACCTGAATCATAGCCGAACCTGGTGATGCTGTTGAGGTAATATAATCCATTCCCTCAACACCGTTGATACTCTCCTCAAGTGGCGTAACCACGGCATTCTTCACCGTCTCGGCATCGGCACCTGGGTAGCTACCCATGACCACGATGTTAGGCGGCGCAATATTCGGATACTGCTCGATAGGAAGCGAGACCAGTCCGATGAAACCCAGCAGCACGATGAGGATAGAGATCACCGTTGACAGTACCGGGCGTTTTATAAAATTCGTAAAAGTCATTATTTCTTAACTCTTAATTCTTAACTCATAATTACTTCATAGCACCAACGATGTCGCCGGCAGTCATAGCCTTAGCCTGCTCGTCGATCTTCTGCTGATAGCGCTCTGGGGTGATGGGCACAATCTCCATACCGTCGGACAGTTTGGTGATACCATTGGTCACATACTTGTCGCCAGTCTTCAATCCACCTGTTACAATGTAGTTCATACCATCGTTCTGTGGAGCAACCTGAATCTCGCTATACTTCACCTTGTTGTCGGCACCCAGCAGGTAAACGAACTTCTTGTTCTGAACCTCGGATACAGCCGACTGTGGGACGATGATGGCCGACGAATTGCTGTGAGGAATCACGATAGCACCTGAGCCACCACTCTTGAGCACGCGCTGAGGATTCTGGAACAGGGCAATCATCTGTACCGAACCGGTAGCAGCGTCGATCACACCACTCATCTTGGTTACAGTACCATCCAGATTATACAAAGTACCATCGGCCAACTTCAGCTTAACTGGTGGGAACTTTGATACGGCAGCGTTCTGACCACCCTCGCCCTTGCTCATCTCGAGGGCATCCTTCTCTGTTACCGAGAAGTAAACCTCCATGGCAGAGTTGTTTGACACGGTAGTGAGCACGTTACCTGTGCTAACCAGTGCACCTACCTTATATGGCAGGGTACCTACTACACCAGCAGCAGGGCTCTTTACATAGCAGAAGCTCAGCATCTCCTTATTCGATGCCAGCAAAGCCTCGGCCTGAGCTACAGTGGCCTTAGCCTGCTCGTACTGGTTGGTGGCCTGCTGCAACTCAAAGTCACCAATCACGCCATTCTCATGCAACTTCTGAGCGTTCTCATAGCTCAACTTGGCTGTATTGAGCGAAGCCTTAGCGGTATTAACGCTGGCCTGCGACTGGCGTACCTGGGCCTGGTAAGTTACGTTATCAATCACAAACAGCACCTGTCCGGCGCTAACTGTCTGACCTTCCTTCACATTAATCTGAGTAATGAATCCAGCTACCTTAGGACTAATCTGTACATCCTGTACACCCTTGATAGTTGCAGGATAAGTGGTCTGAGTTTCAGAACTCTGAGTACCTACAGTTGTTACAGGATACTCGTTGTCGCCAAACTGGGGGCGACCACCGCCACCACCGCATGATGACAAGATCAGCGATGCTGCGGTCATTACCAAAAACATTCTTTTTTTCATACTATCTCTTTGTATCTAATTTAATCCAAACACAATTCAACCCGAAAACTTTGCGCATTACGCGGGGTTTTCGGGTTGCAAAGATACGAAAATTATATCTTACGATATATTCTTCTGAATAAACTTTTAACGTTTATTGCCTATAGTCTATAGAGCAACGCATTTTTTAACATTTAGAATGGGAATACCAAACCAACGTTCAGTGTGCTATGACCATCGTACTGAGTTTTGTAGCAGTACTCGCACTTAAACGAAAGATTGGCATTGAGAGGGTACTCCATACCGCAACCGATGTTCAGGCCCAGCTTAGAATCGCTACCCTCATCGTAGCTCCAACCCATTACGTTCAAACCTGCCAGAGGATAAACGGTAAACTTGCTGTTAGAAATATGGAACAGGTACTCTACATTGATATTGGGGTTCCACATGCTCACGTGATCCTTGTTGAAGTAGTAGTCGAACTGAGCGACACCACGAACATTCTCAGCAAACTCATAGCCAATGTTGGCACCGATACCACAATTGTTAGGTGAGTCGAGCAAGTAATTGAAATGACCGCTGATAGTGGTCTTACCAACTTGTGCATACGATGCCACACTAAGCATCAAAGCACAGATTCCCATTACAATCTTTTTCATAACTTTTGTCTTTTAAGAATTAAATTAATAATACAAAATACACATATATCAAAGTTTGATATAGATCTTCTTTCTATACAGCACGTAGCCGATGGCAAAATTCAGGAGTACAAAGTAAACAGCGTATGCGAACGATGCCCACTTGAGTGGCGCAATCACCGCATGAATGCCATTATATACCATTTCGGATACTTCGATATTTTTCAACAGAATAGCCAACAGTTCGCTCGACACATACAGGGCCAGCGCATTCACACCAAACACGTGGAAGAATGTGGTCCAACCGCTCTTCTTCTGTATGTCGATCACATACATCAGCAGGGCCTGCAGCAGCGAAGCCAAACCGCACGTCATGAGCACGTAGCTGGGACTCCAGATGCGCTTGTTAAGAGGCAGACCATAGCTGAGAAGGTAGCCGCCAATCACACATACTGCACCTACCACAAACAGGGCAATCACCTTCTGTTCAACCGTTTCACGCTTGCGAATCAGCATGCCACAATAGAAGCCCAACAGTACATGGGCTACCGATGAGATGGTACCCACCAAGCCCTCGGGGTCAACCGGACTTTTATGATAGATATGATCGTAGCCAAACAACTTTAAGTCGGCTTGCGCCAAAAAGTTCACGTTAGCATCCTCGGCATAGCCATTACCCAGAATCAGGATGGCGGTATAGATGGCTAACAAACCACCAATCACGGGCAGGGTGTACTTATGGTTACAGAACAGCGCAAACAGCGACACGATACCATAGCACAAGGCAATACGCTGCATTACCGCCCAGATGCGCAGATGACCAAAACACAGCAGGTCGCCCTCGATGGCATGGTCGAACCAGTTGATAAACAAGCCGATAGCAAACAGCAGCACCGTACGCTTAACAATGCGACGGATGACCTGTGGGGTTGGCTTGAACTCCGACTTTACCAGCGAGAGATAGCACGAGATACCCATGATAAACAGGAAGAAGGGAAACACCAGGTCGCAGGGGGTCATACCGTTCCACTTAGAGTGGCGCAACATCTCGAAGCTCTCGCCCCAGCCGTTGTTCACCAATATCATGCCTGCCACGGTAATGCCGCGCAGTATGTCGAGACTTAATAATCGCTTACTTTCCATTGCCCATTGAACATTGACCATTGAACATAAAATCTATCACCTCTTTGGCTACATCTACGGGTGAACCTTCGGGGGCTGCTGAGTATGGTGTCTGATCCAACGTCCAGGGCTCTTCCATGGCGTAGTAGTCGAGCTTTACCTCCTGAGGCAATGCCATAGCAAACAGCTCGGCAGCAGTCTTAGTAGCATTCGGACCGCCACCCAACAACTCGGGCTGTGGGGCAGTCTGAGCCTTCATCTGGGCTGCCAGGGCATCGAAGTACGACTTCCAACGTACATAGTAGAAGTCCTTCAGCAGTCCCTGCCACTCCTTATGGGCATAGTCGCGCAAACCACCTGTATCGGCACAGTAACGGTTACCCCAGGTAGTAATCTGTACGCGCGCGTTCCATTCATATAGTTTTTTCTCCTCGGCGGTGTTTCCGGCATTCACGGCATCCTGAGTCCAATGACCAACACGGAACTCGGTGCGGGTGCCCAGCAGCTTATCCTGCAGAAGCAGCATCTTTAAGAAACGGTCGGCATCGCGATCGAACTGCTTACGACTGAAAGCCTTGTAATCGGCAATGGTCTTCTGGTACTGCAAGCGTGCCTGATCGGCCAGAGCCTGACGGGTGATATCCACCAGATCGTATTCAAAATTCTCTCTTCCTGAGAGCGGCATAGCCGAGCGGTCATTACCACAATATTTCTCGGCCACGCTGTTCATCAGCTTGGCTGCCTCCTTGGTCATCGCCGGGTCGTAGTAGTTCTTCATCTTCGACCAGCTTGATGCCTGGAAGTTGTTGAGTGTGGGACGTCCGCAGAAGATGCTCTCGTGAGGGCCCTGCTGGTTGTTGCCTGCAGGACAGTTGTAGATACTCTTGGCCAGAACAAGCCAAGCCTTCTCGATAGCCTCATCCTCTACGCCATAGCGTGCCTTCACATAGTTCTTAACCCACTGCTCCTTGGTAAACTTCTCGGGGCGCCAAGGCAGCTCGCTCATCAACTCGAACATCACAGGATTGTTCTCCGAACCCTCCATGGTGAAGCCGATGCCCTTGCAATTTTTCTTCGAAGAATAAAAATTGCTAAGCAACTGATCCATACGTCCGTGCAAACCTACGTTAGCACCGAAGTTCTCGAGCAGACAGAACAGCCACTGGTGCTGCTTGTAACCCTGCTCACGCTTCCAGATGCTGGGGATACCGAACATGGGGCGACACTCCGAGAAGAGGTCGAGCACCAGCAGGTCGCCAGTCTTCATATCGTCCACCATGGCCTCGCGAGGATTCTCGGTCCAACCCTGAATCACCCAAACGGCCTTGGGATTAACACGCTTCATGGCCTGCATCATGGCCTGACCGGCTTTAGCATAATCGATATTTGGATCGTCGTTACTCTCGTGGAAGGGGTCCATCGAATAGTAATCGGCCTTACCAAACAGTTTGGTGAGCTCATTATAATATAAGGTGGCGATTTCGGAGAATCGCGCATCGGTAGGCAACAGGTTGGCAGGGCGCTGGAAACCATTCCACAGACCTGCATCGGCCACGTTCAAGCCCAACTTCTCCTTAGCGTCGTGGGGCACCATACCGCAATAGCCTGGCAGTACGGGGTGCATCCCCAACTGCTTCATGCGAGCCAGGATCTGCTTCTGCAGCTTTTCCTGACGAGCATACCACGAGGTAGGCAGTGGTCCACCCCACCCTTCGAGGTTGTTCATCTCCCACCAAGCCAAGAAGGCTGGACCAGCGATAAACTCGCCCACCTCTTTCTCGGTATAGCCTAACTTCAGCAGCATATTGCGCCATACACACTCCTCGCCAACAATAGCCAGTGGCATGTTGATGCCGTGAAGTGCCATCCAGTCGATTTCCTTTTCCCAGCGTTTCCAATCCCAGAAAGCCATCGAATAGCTGAAGGTGCAGTAGTTGAAATCGTAACGCAGCGACAAATCGGTTTCGCGGCGTTCCTTCTTGGTTACTGCAGGCAGCTTGGCAGGCAGTTTGGCCTGCATCTGGTTCCACGAGAGGTGTACACCGGCATAATATTTCAGATACCAGTTAAGTCCTGAGGCGATGTTTACCCACGAGTTACCGCGGATAACCACCTTATTGCCAGCCTGGTCGAGCTCAAAGAAGTCCCTATCGCTCTTTACCAGCTGTGTTTTAAACTTGACCGAAGCGCCCTTGTCGATTCTTTCCAGCAAATCATCTACAGGATTTGCCCACATCTGCATAGACAGCAGAATTCCGATAATAGTTAGTAGTTTCCTCATATCACTTAATTAGTGTCATTTCCTTTGCTTTTGCCATTAACAAGGCCATGAGCGGTTCGCGCTCATTCTCCACCTTATTATCTAATACAGCATCCTTCAGATACTGCTTGAGCACACCTACCTCGCGGCAGGGCTGCAGATGGAACATCTCCATAATCTCGTTACCATCAATCACAGGCTGCAACAGGCGCACGTAGTCCTTCTCCTTCAAGTCGGTCAACTTTTCGCGTACCATGCGGAAATTCTCAAGGAACATTTTTTTGCGCACCTCGTTCTTCGAGGTGATATCAGCCTCGCACAGGGTCATCAGGTCCTCAATATCCTCGCCCGCATCGTTCATCAGTCGACGAACAGCCGAATCGGTCACAATCTCATCGGCAATCACGATGGGACGCATGTGCATATCCACCAACTTCTGCACGTACTTCATCTTCATGTCGAGTGGCAACATGAGGCGACGGAATATCTGAGGCACCATCTTGGCACCTATCAAATTATGATTGTGGAAGGTCCAGCCGATGGCTGCATCCCAACGTTTCGACTTGGTTTTACCCACATCGTGCAACAGGGCTGCCCAACGCAACCACAGGTTGTCGGAGTGCTGGGCCACATTATCCAGCACCTCGAGGGTGTGATAGAAGTTATTCTTGTGTGCACGACCGTTCTTCTGCTCTACGATATCGAGTGCCGACAGTTCGGGCAGAATGATATTGAGCAGACCGCAACGCTGCAAATCTACAAAGCCACGCGATGGTGTCTTAGAAAGAATAATCTTGTTAAGCTCGTCCTTGATACGCTCGCCGCTCACAATCTTGATTCTGTCGGCCATGCGCTCCAGGGCCACAAAGGTTTCCTCCTCAATCTGGAAGTTAAGCTGTGTGGCAAAACGGATGCATCGCATCATGCGCAAGGGGTCGTCGCTAAAGGTGATGCCTGGCTCCAACGGGGTAGCAATGATACCATCCTCCAAGTCGGCCAAACCATTAAACGGGTCGACCAGCTCGCCAAAGCGATCCTTGTTCAAGCAGATGGCCATGGCATTGATAGTAAAATCGCGACGGTTCTGATCGTCCTCCAACGTTCCGTTTTCGACAATAGGTTTACGGGAGTCGTGACTGTAGCTCTCCTTACGAGCTCCCACAAACTCCACCTCGTATTCGGTACCCTTCTGCCAGAATTTCACCTGGGCTGTACCAAAGTTCTTAAATACGCTAAGATGTGCTTTCTTGCCTACGATGCGCTTGAGTTCCTCGGCCACCTTGATGCCGCTGCCAACTACCACCACATCGATATCGTTAGACGGACGTTCCAGGAATATGTCGCGTACATATCCGCCCACCACATAGCACTCCAGACCCAATCGATCTGCAGCCTCGCTGATTTGGTGGAAGATGTCCTGATTTAATATCTCTGCTAATTCCTCGTCGCTATATAAATTCATTATATATACCTTTTTAGGTTGCAAAGATACGGATTTTTTTCCTTTCCACCAATTATTTTAGCATTAATAAATAAAATAATCCTTGTTTGTCTTCTTTTTAATATTTTCTTTAATACTGCTGTATAACGGATCGTATTTGGCATTAGGCTTATTAATGGTAAAGCCCTTTACCTTTATAATATAGTTCTCAACACTATCGGCCGACATCTGATCGAGATGCAACGACTCATTATAAAACGCCTCCATTTCCGGCAACGAGTTTTGCGTCAACAGAGGTTTCTCTCCGTAGTAAGCTAGTCCAAGAAGCAGGACCGCAGCAACTATCAACAACAGCTTTTTCATTTGCGTATAGTTTTTTAAGTGGTGCAAAGATAAGTATTAATATTTAAACCGCCAAACATTTTTTTGCAAAATTACGTATTTTGATATCAATTTGCCACTTTTATTTTGTCATATCAGTCAAAAACGCTACCTTTGCGCCAAGAAATCAGTTACATTGCCAATGGAACCAATTAACGACTTTTTTTCGCTGATGAGTTCATTCCTCTGGGGATGGCCTATGATAGTGCTGCTGCTTGGTACGCACTTGTTCCTGACGTTCAGGTTACGCATACCACAGCGCAAACTGTTTACAGGCATCAAGCTATCCGTAAAGAAAGACTCAAAGGCCGAAGGCGACGTGAGTCAGTTCGGAGCCTTAGCCACCGCACTGGCAGCCACCATTGGTACAGGTAACATTGTAGGTGTGGCCACTGCCGTAGCCCTGGGCGGCCCAGGTGCTGTACTGTGGTGCTGGTTGACTGGTCTCTTCGGCATGTCGACGAAATATGCCGAGGGACTGCTAGCCGTAAAATACCGTGTTAAAACAGCCGACGGCAGAATGCTTGGCGGTCCGATGTACGCCTTGGAGCGTGGTTTGGGTATGAAGTGGTTAGGCATTCTGTTTGCCATTTTTACAGCTTTGGCCTCGTTTGGTATCGGCTGTACCGTGCAGGCCAACTCAATCGCCCTGCTGGCACACGAAACCTTCGGAGTACCTGCCTGGATTATAGGTTTAACCGTTTGTCTGCTCACCGCTTTGGTTATCTTAGGCGGTGTAAAAGCCATTGCCAAAGTGTGCACAGTATTGGTTCCCTTCATGGCACTGCTGTATGTACTGGGCTGCATCGCCATTCTTTGTATTAACAACAGTTACGTGTGGCCTGCCATCCAACTGATTATCAACTCGGCTTTCAACCCATCGGCAGCAGGTGGCGGATTTGTGGGTGCCACAGTGATGATGGCCGCCCGCTATGGTATTGCCCGTGGTTTATTCAGTAACGAGAGCGGACTGGGTAGCGCCCCCATCGTGGCAGCTGCCGCCCAGACACGCAACCCCGTGCGACAGGCCTTGGTGTCGAGCACAGCCACCTTCTGGGACACCGTAGTAATCTGTGCCCTCACCGGACTGGTATTGGTAAGCAGCATCCTGGCCTACCCCGACATTACCTATGCCGACGGCGCAGCACTTACCAAGGTAGCCTTCTCGAAAATCCCCTACGTGGGTGCACCCTTGTTGGCATTCGGTATCCTGACATTTGCCTTCAGCACCATCATTGGCTGGAGCTACTATGGCGAGAGTGCCGTAAACTATCTTGAAGGCAGAAGAACCAACCGTTTCTACCGCATTCTGTTTATCGTATCCCTCTTCTTCGGCTCTATCATCAATCTGGATATTATCTGGAATATTGCCGACTGCATGAATGCACTGATGGCGATACCTAACCTGATAGCCCTGCTACTGCTGAGCGGTGTGGCAGCCCAGGAAACCAAGAAATACCTGTGGAGCAACCGTCTGGACGATGAGATGGAAGAGGTGATTAGTGAATAGTGATTAGTGAATAGTGAATAACTAATAAACAAAAGGTATGAGAAAAAACATTTTAATGCTGGCCGTAGCTATGATTGCGGCAATGTGTGTAACCACGTCGTGCGGAAGCAAAGCCCAGAAACAGGACGAGACGCAGGCTGGGCAAGTGAACAACTTCCGCATTAAGCGCGGTACCAACATCAGTCACTGGCTGTCGCAGAGCGAGCAGCGTGGCGAGGCCCGTCGCCTGCACATTCAGGAGGACGACTTTGCACGTCTGGAGGAGTTAGGATTCGACTTTGTACGTATTCCCATCGACGAGGTACAGTTCTGGGACGAGGACGGCAAGCAGCTGCCCGAGGCTTGGGGATTGCTGAACAATGCACTCGACTGGGCTAAGAAGCACAACCTGCGCGCCATTGTGGATCTGCACATTATCCGCTCACACTACTTTAACGCAGCAAACGAGGACGATAAGGCCGCTAACACACTGTTTACCTCAGAGGAGTCGCAGCAGGGACTGATTAACCTGTGGAAGCAGCTATCGGACACCTTGAAGAACCGCAGCACCGACTGGGTAGCCTACGAGTTCATGAACGAGCCTGTAGCACCCGAGCACGAGCAGTGGAACCAGCTGGTTGCCAAAGTACACAAGGCCCTGCGCGAACTGGAGCCACAGCGTACACTGGTTATTGGTAGTAACATGTGGCAGGGACACGAGACCATGAAGTATCTGAAGGTGCCCGAGGGCGACAAGAACATCATTCTGAGTTTCCACTACTACAACCCCATGATTCTGACACACTACGGTGCTTGGTGGACACCTCTTGGCAAGTACCAAGGCAAGGTGAACTATCCTGGTGTGCTGGTATCGAAGGAGGATTACGAGGCTGCTCCTGCTGAGATTAAGGACCAGCTGAAGCCTTATACCGAGCAGGTTTGGGACATCAACACCATCCGTGCCCAGTTCAAGGACGCCATCGAGGCTGCCAAGAAAAACGACCTGCAGCTGTTCTGCGGTGAGTGGGGTGTTTACGAGCCAGTGGACCGTGAGTTGGCTTACAACTGGACACGCGATATGCTGACCGTATTCGACGAGTACAACATTGCCTGGACAACCTGGTGCTACGATGCCGACTTTGGTTTCTGGGATCAACAGCGCCACACCTTCAAGGACCGTCCATTGGTTGAGTTGCTGATGAGTGGCAAAAAACTGGGAGACGAATGAAGAAAGTAATACTGCCTTTATTGGCGATACTGATACTAACGGCTTGTGGCGAGACGAAGACCCGACAGGAAATCAATCGCCGCAAGGCCGCTTTGGTTGAGAAACAGGAAACCGAGTTGAAGAAAGCGCAGGCCGAGTTATGGAAGACCGACAGCTTGCTGCAGTTAACCAATCAAAAATTGGATGCGTTGACCAAGGAGGTAGAGGCGCACAAGCAGGCGCTGAAGGCTACCCCCGAGGAGCTGACCGCCCTGACACAACTGCGCGTAAAACGCGATTCGATCCGTACCCAATACGAAGCCTTGGGGCTGAAAATTAGGTACATACACAAGAAACAAAATAAAGAGTGAATAGTGATAAGTGAATAGTGAATAGTGGAAGGCTGTTAGTGTATACATTGTTAATAAATGTAGAAGAAAAAGCAACTTTTCACTATTCACTATTCGTTATTCACTAAAAATTGCTACCTTTGCACCCGATATGACCCAATTTGAAAAGACAAACGCTCAGTTTGAGCAGGCTCTGGCAGAATGCAGAGCACTGTTCGAGAAGAAGCTGCACGACTACAAAGCGTCGTGGCGCATCCTGCGTCCCACGGCATTAACCGATCAGTTGTTTATCAAAGCCAAGCGCATCCGCTCGCTCGAGATTAAGAAAGAATCACTGGTGGGCGAAGGCATACGTCCGGAGTTTATCGCACTGATTAACTACGGCATCGTAGGTCTTATCCAGCTGGCTAAGGGATTTGCTGATACGGTTGACATCAGCAACAGCGAGGCCATGGCGCTCTACGACGAGCATGCCAAGGAGGCCTTGGAACTGATGAAGCGTAAGAACCACGACTACGACGAGGCGTGGCGCGGCATGAGGGTTAGTAGCTATACCGACCTGATTCTGACAAAAATTGAACGTATCAAGGAGATCGAGAACTTGCAGGGCGAGACACTCGTGAGCGAGGGCATCGATGCCAATTATATGGATATCATTAACTATGCGGTCTTTGGAGTAATTAAATTATCGGAGGACGACGATAACGCCACAGCATGAAGAAAGCTGCCGTTAACATCTGCCGAATAGTGCTGGCACTGACGTTTATCTTCTCAGGATTCGTCAAAGCCGTCGACCCACTGGGAACACAGTACAAGATACAGGACTACCTGGTGGCAATCGGATTAGGGCGCATGATGCCCGACTTTACCACGCTGGCCTCATCGGTACTGTTGGCAGCCACCGAATTCTTCTTAGGCATCTGTCTGCTGTTTGCCATCAGGCGTCGCATTGTGTCGAAGCTGGTGCTGGTCATCATGGCCGTGATGACACCGCTCACACTCTGGCTGGCCTTGAGCAACCCCATACACGATTGCGGTTGTTTTGGCGATGCGCTGGTGCTTACCAACTGGCAAACGCTGTGGAAGAACGTGATACTGCTGGGCGCAGCCATCGTGGTATGGAAATGGCCATTGGAGCAGGCACGACTCATCAGTCAGAGCAATCAGTGGATAGTGATGAACTACAGCTTGGTGTTCATTCTGCTGTTTATCTCGGGCAAGAGTCTGTACACCCTACCCCAGTTCGATTTCCGTCCCTACCACATTGGGGCCGACATACGCGAGGGTTGGACAAAGATGATGGAAGGCGAGGATTCGCCCTACACCGATTTGTTTATCGAGCAGGTGAGCGATGGCGAGGACCTGACGGAGCAGATACTTACCGACGAGGGTTACACCTTTCTGTTGGTTGCCCCGCATCTGGAACAGGCCGACGACTCACGATTGGACGAAATCAACCAGATGTACGAGTACAGTCTGGATAACGGTTATCCGTTCTATTGCCTGACAGCCAGTGGCGAGAAAGCCATCGAGAGCTGGCGCGACCTGACAGGTGCCGAATACGCTTTCTGCCAGACCGACGACATCACGCTGAAAACGATGATTCGCTCGAACCCTGGACTGCTGTTGCTCAAGGATGGTAAGGTGATACGCAAGTGGAGCCACAACAACCTGCCCACCGAGGAGGAGTTGACCACCAAGCTTGAAGACAGCGAGTTAGGCCAGTTGCCCACCGAGACCGTAACCACCAAGATACTGTGGGTATTAACGTGGTTTGTACTACCGCTGGTACTCCTGACTATTGCCGACCGCCTCTGGGCTTGGACCAAGTGGGTGAGACGAGAAAAGACTGAGGATAGTGACAGTGAATAGTGATTAGTGAATAGTGAAATAGTTTTTTATACATTATAAAATTTTAGTAGAATTATGAGAAAGAAAATTGTAGCAGGAAACTGGAAGATGAACATGAATCTCCAGGATGGTATCGCTCTTGCAAAGGAGCTGAACGAGACTCTGAAGGCTGACAAGCCAAACTGTGGTGTAGTAATCTGCACTCCATTCATCCACCTCGCATCTATCGCACAGTTCCTCGACCAGGACATCATCGGTCTGGGTGCTGAGAACTGCGCCGACAAGGAGAAGGGTGCTTTCACTGGTGAGGTTAGCGCCGAGATGGTAAAGAGCACAGGTGCTCAGTACGTTATCCTGGGTCACTCAGAGCGTCGTGAGTACTACAAGGAGACTCCAGAGATCCTGAAGGAGAAGGTGCTTCTGGCTCAGAAGAACGATCTGAAGGTTATCTTCTGTATCGGTGAGTCACTCGAGGAGCGCGAGGCTGGCAAGCAGAACGAGGTTGTTAAGGCCGAGCTCGAGGGTTCAGTATTCAACCTCTCTGAGGAGGACTTCCGTAAGATTGTTATCGCCTACGAGCCAATCTGGGCTATCGGTACTGGTAAGACCGCTACTGCTGAGCAGGCTGAGGAGATCCACGCTTACATCCGTTCAATCATCGCCGAGAAGTATGGTCAGGCAGTAGCTGACGACACTACTATCCTTTACGGTGGTAGCTGCAAGGCTAGCAACGCTCCTGAGCTGTTTGCTAAGCCCGACATCGATGGTGGTCTGATTGGTGGTGCTTCACTGAAGGCTGCCGACTTCAAGGGTATTATCGACGCTTGGAAGAAGTAATCGCAGTGAAACGATTAATGACTATAATGACGCTTTGCATCGGCTGCTTTATGGTGGCCGATGCTCAGTCGTCGTTTACCCAGAGGCTGCAACAGAGCAAGAGCGGCGAAGGCAAGATAACCCTTACGCAGACTAAGGCCATCGACGAGTTGGTTAACGGTCCGGCTACTACTGCGGCTACCACAGGTACCACACCTGTAACCCCCAAGAACACTCAGAAACAAACAGAGAAGAAAGAAAACAATACTGCTACAAACACAAATCAGGATAAGGAAACAAAGCCGAAGGTACAGCCCGTAGTGGTTGAACACAACGACACCGTGAGCCTTGACAACCCCGAGGAAATCCAGAAAAAGATTATGAAGGGTACCAAGGTGCCAGGCTATCGCGTACAGGTGTATGCAGGCGGCAACTCACGTAACGACCGTATCAAGGCTGAAAGAATAGGCAGCGAGATCAAGGGACTGTTCCCCGGCGTACCTGTCTATGTACATTTCTACTCACCACGATGGATTTGCCGCATGGGCAACTATCGTACCTACGAGGAGGCACACGAGGTGCTGGAGCGTGTAAAGCGCAACGGCTATCAGTCGGCCATCATCGTAAAAGGTAAAATCACCGTACAATATCAATAATGAATATAGAGATTAAGGAATACGACAACGAGAAATATCGCGAGGGAATCGAGGAATTAGCCGACCACTACGAGAAGATACTCGGCCTTTTGGGCGAGGATCCAACCCGTGAGGGTCTGGAGAAGACCCCTATGCGCGTGGCCAAAGCCATGCAGGTGCTGACCAAAGGCTACACAATGGATGCCCACAAGATTCTGACCGACGCCCTGTTTAAAGAGGACTACAACCAGATGGTGATTGTGAAGGACATCGACTTTTTCTCGCTGTGCGAGCACCACATGCTACCATTCTACGGTAAGGCACACGTGGCTTACATCCCTAACGGCTACATCACCGGACTGTCGAAGATAGCCCGCGTAGTGGATATCTTTGCCCACCGTCTGCAGGTTCAGGAGCGCATGACGCAGCAGATTAAGGACTGCATTGAACAAACCCTGCACCCCTTAGGCGTGATGGTGGTGATCGAGGCCAAGCACATGTGCATGCAGATGCGCGGTGTGGAGAAACAGAATAGCATTACTACAACAAGCGACTTCAGCGGTGCCTTTAATCAGGCTAAGACCCGCCAGGAGTTTATGAACCTCATACACAATAATCAAATCTAAAACTAAAAAGGTATGTATCAAGCTGACATTGACAACAACACCAATTACAAAACCAACGAGTCGTTTACCCAGGAGTTTACCCGTAGCTGTCTGGGCCGCATACTCATCTTCGGCGTCATCCTTCTGGTAGGTATGCTGGTAGCCTACTTTACCGCTCCAACCGAGGCAGACATGAACGAGGAGATGAACGATAACCTGATGCAGTGTCTGGAGGTTAACGACGGCGTTAAGGGTGATGTAGTGGATGACTATGTGCACAACTTGACATTTATCTTTACCACAGCCGATACAACAGTGATACCCGAGGATGTACTGCAGACTTACCACAAGTACAACCGTCTGGTATCGTACCGTCATACATTCTATTCAACCTCTTACATCCACAACAACATGCACCCAGAGGGAACTCGCGTGGGTGTGGGAATTTTCGGTCTGATTATTCCTACGGCTTACTTCGGGGATATCTTGTTAGAGGTTGGTCCTATCCACAAAGGCTATGAGCAGAAGCTGAATCAGCAGGTAATTGGTCAGCCCGAGGAGTTGGATTTGGGCAAAACGCCTGAAATCACCGAGTTCCACTACAAGCGCAATCCGGAAGACTAATCTCACCAAGCTGATTATTAACTATATCATTATATGAGAACCAGAACTTTACTGAGCATCGCCCTGATGCTCTGTGCCTCAACGAATATGCAGGCACAAAATCATGCTGAGAGCAAGCATGAAAACATTGTTACAAACATGATCGACAACCCCATGCTGTGGGCTGATGTACCCGACCCCGACATCATCCGCGTGGGCGATACCTTCTATCTGGTATCCACCACCATGCACCTGATGCCTGGCGCCCCCATCATGAAGTCGAAAGACCTGAAGAATTGGGAGACCGTAGGTTACATCTTCGATAAACTGACCGACTCGCCCAAGTATGACCTCTCGCCTACCGAGGGCACGGTTTACGGACGCGGACAGTGGGCCACATCACTCAAATACCACAAGGGTAAGTTCTATGCCCTGCTGGCTCCCAACGAGCACGGTGCCATGGGCGATACCTATATTTTTACTGCCGACAAGGCCGAGGGCCCATGGAAGCAGGTGTCGCGTATGCGCCACTTCCACGACTGCTCACTGTTCTTCGACGACGATGATCGCGTGTACGTAGTATATGGTACGGGCGAGATGATGGAGTTGAAGCAGGACCTCTCGGATGTGATTGAGGGCACCCATCGCCACATCTTCCAGCGTGAGGCCGACGAGACCGGACTGCTTGAGGGTTCGCGTATGATTAAGCATAACGGCAAGTATTACCTGCTGATGATTTCGCATGTGTATGCCCCTGGCCGCCATCGCCGCGAGGTGTGCTACCGTGCCGATAATATCCAGGGGCCTTACGAGAAGGCAACTATTCTGCAGTCGGAGTTCGGAGGCTTTTCTTATGAGGCACAGGGAACCATTGTCGACACCCAGGATGGCGACTGGTATGGCATCATCTTCCAGGACCGTGGCGGTGTGGGCCGTGTGCTCACCGTAATGCCCTGCCGCTGGATTGACGGTTGGCCTATGCTGGGCGACGAGGAGGGACGTGTGCCCGACCGCGTTCGAGCCCTGAAGAATGGCGAGCCCGAGGCAGCCATTGTTAAGGCCGATGATTTCTCGAACGATAAGTTAGGCTTGCACTGGCAGTGGAACCACAACCCCGTGGATAAGGCCTGGAGCCTGACCGAGCGCCCAGGTTACCTGCGCCTGAAGACCAGCCGCGTAGTGCCCAACCTGTATCTGGCCCCCAACACACTGACTCAGCGTATGGAAGGTCCCAAGTGTACAGGCGCCGTAGTACTCGACCTTTCGAAGATGAAGGATGGCGACGTAGCCGGACTGGCAGCATTCAACGATCACTCGGCCGTGATGGCCGTGAAGAAAGTGGGCAAGAAACTCACCCTCGAACTGAGCGACCAGCAGGTACGTTTGAGTCAGCGCGAGAAGAAGGTTGAGAACGTAGAGGTGAAGGTAATTGAAACTGTAGCACTGCAACAACTGAAACAGCAGAAGCTGTGGCTGCGTATCGATGCCAACTTTATTCCTCGCACCGATATCGCCACATTCTCGTACAGTCTGGATGGTAAGGAGTGGACCAAGATTGGTGGCGACTTCCGCATGGGATTCGACTGGCAGCGATTCTTTATGGGAACCAAGTTCGGTATCTTCAACTATGCCACCAAGAAGGTGGGCGGATACGTAGATGTTGACGAGTTTACATACAACAAACATCAATAATAACTATGAACAGAATTACAGTAGCCATTCTTGCCTTGCTGGCACCAATTGCTATGTGTGCACAAGGTGTAAAGATTGAGTTCTTTACACCTTCTGTTGTACATGTGGTAAAATACCCAGGGCAACCAGTAACACCCGAGAGCAAGGTGATTATTGCCAAGCCTCAGGAAGTAAAGCTTACCCGCAAGGGCAGCACCACATCAAGTAGCGAGCTGACGGTGAAGCTCGACGAGAAAACGGGCTGCATCACATTCCTTGATGCCAAGGGAAAAGTGCTGCTGCGCGAAAAGTCGCACACGTTTGCACCGCTCAACCAGACGTTTACACTCGATAAGGGCGAGGCTATCTACGGTCTGGGAACCATCCAGAACGGCAAGATGAACCGCCGTGGCGAGCACAAACGCATGGAGCAAAGCAATCTGGAGGACTTTCAGAACGTGATTCAGAGCATCAAGGGCTGGGGCCTGTATTGGGACAACTACGCCCCCACCCAGTTCGACGATGATGCACGCGGTATGTCGCTCACCTCGGAGGCAGGCGACGTAATCGACTATTACTTTATGTATGGTGGATCGGCCGATGGCGTGATTGCACAGATGCGCCACCTGAGCGGTGATGTGCCCATGTTCCCATTGTGGACATATGGTTTCTGGCAGTCGAAGGAACGTTACAAGACCGCTGCCGAAACCGAGAGTATTGTTGATAAGTACCGCGAGCTGCAGGTGCCACTGGATGGTATCATCCAGGACTGGCAGTACTGGGGTTCAAACTACCTGTGGAATGCCATGGACTTCCTGTCGGAGGATTTTGCCAGCGGCAAGCAGCTGATTAAGAACGTACACCAGAAGCATGCCCACTTTATGATTAGTATCTGGGCCAGCTTCGGACCAATGACGCAGCAGTTCCGCGAGCTGGATGCCAAGGGTTTGCTGCTGCCCATTGAGACATGGCCACAGAGCGGTATCTCGCATGTATGGCCACCAAAGATGGAGTATCCTTCGGGTGTAAAGGTGTACGATGCCTTCAGTCCCGAGGCACGCGCCATCTACTGGAAGTACCTGAAGAAGCTGTACGATTACGGCACCGACGCCTGGTGGATGGACTCTACCGATCCCGACTTCTTCAATCCCAAGGAGAGCGACTACCAGCACCCCGTTACCGGTGGCACCTGGCGCTCACTGCGTAACGCCTTCCCATTGGAAACCGTACGCGGCATCTATCAAGCGCAGCGCAAGGATGATCGCGGCAAGCGCATCTTCATCATGACCCGCTCGTCGTTTGCCGGCCAGCAGCACTACGGCTCAAACATGTGGAGTGGCGATGTAGCCTCGTCGTGGGAGATGCTGCGCAATCAGATACCATGCGGACTGAGTTTCACCCTCACCGGCAACCCCAACTTCAACACCGATATCGGCGGTTTCTTCTGCGGCTCGTACAACACCAAGGGCTCTGGCTCAGCACCTAAGAACCCACAGTTCCAGGAGTTGTATGTGCGCTGGATGCAGTACGGCTTGTTCTGTCCTGTGTTCCGCAGTCATGGTGCCGATGCCCCTCGCGAGATATGGCAATTCGGAAAGAAAGGCGAGCCCGTTTACGATGCTATCGAAAAGCAGATTAATCTGCGCTATCGCCTTATACCTTATTTATATAGTATAGCCTCGCAGGTAACCAACAACAACGATAGTTACATGCGCCCCCTGTTCAGCGACTTTGCCGCCGACAAGAAGGTGTGGGATATGACCGATGAGTTTATGTTCGGTCGTAGCATACTGGCAGCCCCCATCGTAGAGGCCCAGTACACACAGGAAAAGATTGTCAAGGAAGATGCCATGACCGGCTGGGACCGTAAAGAGGTTACGGGCGAGTCTGTCGCACAGGCAAACTGGACCGAAACCAAGACTGCCACCAAGTACCTGCCTAAGGGTGCCAACTGGTACGACTTCTGGACAGGCAAGCTGTACAAGGGCGGACAGAACGTGGTGCTTACCACCCGATTCGACCAGGTACCTATGTTTGTACGTGCCGGTAGCATTCTGCCGCTTGGTCCTGAGATGCAGTACGTAGGCGAGAAGCCATGGGACAACCTCGAGATACGCATCTACCCAGGTGCCGATGCCGAATTCTCGCTGTACGAGGACGAGGGTGATGGTTACAATTACGAGCAGGGTTACTACTCTAACATCATCTTTACCTGGACCGACCGCACCCGCACACTGCACATCAGTGCCCGCCAAGGTGGTTACAAGGGCATGCTGCTCGACCGCAAGTTTACATTGGTTCTGCCCGATGGCACCACAAAGACCATCGATTACAACGGAAACCAGATAGAACTTAAACTTTGATCCGTTTGGGGCTCGCGCTCGGCGACGAAGGAGACGCTTTGACCTTGGTCAAAGAACCCTTGGGTGAGAGCCCCCAACGGTGAAACAAAAAAGAGAGGCTAAAAAACCTCTCTTTTTCTGTGATCCGTTTGGGGCTCGAACCCAAGACCCCAACATTAAAAGTGTTGTGCTCTACCAACTGAGCTAACGGATCAACCTTGGAATGACGGATGCTTTCTTACGAAAGCGGGTGCAAAGGTACGAAGTTTTTCCGAATTATCCAAATTTATTCGGAAGATTTTTCATTATCACCCTCATTTTCTGTGTCTTTTGTCACATATTGCTCGTAATACGCAATTAAAAGTGTGGTTAACGGCAGGGCGATAATCAGTCCGATAAAGCCCAGCAGCGCGCCCCAAACCGAGAGCGAGAGCAGCAGGATGGCAGGGTTCAGCCCCATGGCCTTACCCATCACCTTAGGCGTTACAATCATGTCGCATATCAGCTGCACCACAATGAATACCAGCAGGGCCAGCGCCAGGATTCCCCAGAAGTTCTGACCGGTATCGGCCGACTTGAGCAGTGCCAGCAGCACCGTAGGTATCAGCGCAAAGGTGTGCAGATATGGCACCAGGTCCATAATACCTATCATAATACCCAGACCGATGGCCATGGGGAAATCGATGATGGTAAAGCCGATGCAGAACAGGATACCCATAATGAGTGCCACCGTTCCCTGACCGCGCACGTAGTTGTTAAGCGCCTGTCCGGCATCCTTACCCAGCCCCTGCCAGAAAGGACGACTCTTCTTGGGGAAGATGCGAATCCAGTTATCCGTGAGGTACTCGTAATCGAGCAGGATAAAGAACATATATAATAAGGTAATAAGCGAAGCCACGATACCGATAACCACCGTAGCCGTCTGCCCTAACACGTTAAACAAACCAGGCAGCACCGTCTTCAGACTGTCGGTAAAGGTGTCGCTCTTGAAGAATTTTTCAATCTCGCGGCTGTTCTGGTTTATCCACAGCTGTATGGCACCAGGAATATCCCTGATGTGCGCCTCTTTCTGGATGTAGTCGGAAGCCAGACTGCCCAGCTTCTCGAACTGCTCAATCATCGGCGGTATTATCATATAGATAACGCCAGCCATCAGGGCTATCAACAGCACCAGTGTGATAACAATGCTCAGTGCCCTGTTGCCCACATGCATTTTGTACTGCACGAACTTAACCGCAGGATAAAGCAGATAGGCCAGCAGCCAAGCCACAAAGAATGGCAACAGCACACTGCTCAGGTAGTTTACCAGCAGCAATATGCCTATCACCAACAGGCCTGCACCCACCCAGCGTACCAGCTGATCAAGCGTGATTGTCTTTTCTTTCATTTTCCTCTTTTATTGCTTTTTGATAACACTCGCGGCACAGGGGCTCGTACTCGGTAGTCTCGCCCAGCAGCACGCGCTGCTCGCTCTCCACCTTACGGTGACTCACGTAAGCCAGATTACCGCACTTCACGCAGATGGCATGCACCTTAGTCACATCGTCGGCAATGGCACACAGGGCAGGCATAGGACCGAAGGGCACGCCCTTGTAGTCCATGTCGAGTCCGGCCACAATCACGCGCACACCGCGGTTGGCCAGCTCGTTGCACACATCTACGATGCCCATGTCGAAGAACTGGGCCTCGTCGATACCCACCACGTCGATATCGCTCGACAGCAGCAGGATACTGCCCGGCGAGTCGATGGGTGTACTCTGGATGTGCTTCTGATCATGGCTCACCACATCCTCTTCCGAGTATCTCACGTCGATAGCCGGCTTGAAAATCTCCACCTTCTGACGGGCAAACTGCGCTCTACGCATTCGCCTGATCAGCTCCTCAGTCTTGCCCGAGAACATCGAGCCGCACACTACTTCAATTCTACCAGGACGGTGTGCCTCGCCTGTTAAGTTTTCTATCATATGGTTGCAAAATTACAAAATACCTTTTAAAAATTGCAAAGATTTGCGTGTTTTTTTGTCTATTCCATCAATTTGCCTTATATTTGCCCCTTGTTATGGGTATATTATACATCGTACCGACTCCAGTTGGGAATATGGAAGACATGACTTTCCGAGCCATCCGTATCCTGAAAGAAGTGGATCTGGTGCTGGCAGAAGACACTCGCACATCGAGCAAACTGCTTAAGCATTACGAGATTCACAACCAACTGATGTCGCACCACAAGTTTAACGAACACGGAACGTCGGCCTCGGTCGTAGCCCGATTGCAGGCAGGCGAGAACGTAGCACTGATAAGCGATGCTGGCACACCAGGCATCAGCGACCCGGGATTCTTCCTGGTGCGCGAGGCCGTACGCGCAGGCATCGAAGTACAATGTTTGCCAGGCGCCACAGCCTTTGTGCCCGCCCTGGTAGCCAGCGGATTGCCTTGCGACCGCTTTGCATTCGAGGGATTCCTGCCGCAGAAGAAGGGGCGCCAAACCAAGATTGAATCGCTGAAGGGCGAGCAGCGCACCATGATATTCTACGAGAGTCCCTACCGCGTGGTAAAAACGTTGCAGCAGTTTGCCGAGGCTTACGGTGCCGAGCGCCAGGTAAGCGTGTGCCGCGAGATATCCAAGATACACGAGGAGAGTGTACGTGGCTCGCTGGAAGAGGTGATAGCCCATTTCAAGGAGCACGAGCCCAAGGGTGAGATTGTAATCATCCTGGCTGGAAACGATAATAAAGAACAATCAAATAAACAAAAGTAATTATGAAAAAGTTATTTATCTTTGCCCTGTGCCTTACCGCACTGGCAAGTTGTAATGAGGGCGCCAAGAAAACCGAGAATGCAGCCCGCGCCGAGCGCGACTCGCTGAACCAGGTGATTGCCCAGAAGGACGACGAGATTAACGACATGATGACCACCTTAATCGACATTGAGGACGGATTCCGTGAGATTACCGACGCTCAGAACCGTGTTACCCTGGCCAAGCAGGGCGAGGGCACCAACAGTAAGCAGCGTATAGCCGAGAACTTCCAGTACATCCAGTCGATGATGCAGCAGAACAAGGATCTGATTGCCAAGTTGCAGCAGCAGGCCCGCGAGAGCTCGATCAAGGGCGACAAGCTGAAGAAGATTATCGCCAGCCTGCAGGAGCAGATGGAGAAGAAGGACTTGCAGATTGCCGAGATGCAGGCACAGCTTGACCTGAAGGACATCCACATCAACGAGCTTAACAACGAGATCAACACCATGCAGGACGACGCTCGCGCCATGAAGAGCGAGAACGACGCTCAGGCCCAGAAACTGCAGGAGCAGGACAAGCAGCTTAACACTGCCTGGTTTGTTTACGGTACCAAGGACGAGCTGAAGAAGCAGCAGATTCTGACCAAGGACGGTTTGTTCAGCAAGAGCAAGATTCTGCAGGGCAACTTCAACCGCGAGTACTTCACCAAGATTGATATCCGCGTGGATCGCGACATCAAGCTGTACAGCAAGGATGCCAAGGTACTCACCTCGCACCCCGCCAGCTCGTACCGCTTAACCGCCGATGCCAACAAGCAGCTCATCCTGCGCATCAACGATCCTATCGCTTTCTGGAGCACCAGCAAGTATCTGGTTATCCAGGTTAAGTAAAAACTAACTGTAGCACTGTAGCGCTGTAGCGCCCGCTCACGCGCACGTGTATATATAATGTATACAAGGTGGATGTTTATACAGCATCCACCTTTTTTGTTGCCTTAAAACTCACAAACCAAGTAAGGGTTTAAGCCATTAAAAACACATTTCGAAAGCAAATGTTGTGTTTTGCTTACAAAGTGTAATTAAAAAGCATTTTTACACTTTTACATTGACATAAATCAAGCCACTAAGAATAAAAATGCAAAATTTAGGGTTAAAGTGTGATTTTTTTATAATTTTATTTGTTTTTTAGACTTATATACCATAATTTTGCACCTCATCAGACTTAATATTACAAACGTATAATTAATCAAAGAGAGTGAATTTATGAAAAAAAGTCTAACATTGTTAATGGTCAGCCTTTTTCTGTTTGTAGGAACAGCGCTGGCACAGACTAAGATTACTGGTACGGTGCTCTCACAGGAGGACGGACAGCCCATTATCGGTGCTGCCGTTAAGGTAGATGGCACCAATACTGGTATGTTGACAGATGTAAACGGTAAGTTCTCACTGACATTGCCCGAAGGCAAGAAGAGCCTCACGATTTCGTATCTGGGCTTCCAGCCAAAGACAGTAACAGCCAAGAACGGTATGCGAGTATTCCTGAAGGCCGATGCAACTGCACTCGAGGAGGTAGTTGTAACCGCCATGGGTATCAGCCGCCAGCAGAAAACGCTGGGATACTCTGCACAGACTCTGAAAGATGAAGAGCTTACAGTAGGTAAGCTTACCGATGTTACCTCGGCCTTGGCCGGTAAGGTAGCCGGTGTGCAGATTAGCGCCAGTTCGGCTAACCCCGGTACAGCCAACTCGGTTATTATCCGTGGTTTCAGTTCAATCAATGGTAACAACCAGCCTCTGTACGTAATAGATGGTGTGCCCATGCAGCAGACCTCATCGCTGGCACAGGGTAACCAGGAGGCATTCGGTGGTATCTCGAACGTTAACCCTAACGATATCGAGAGCATGACCGTGCTGAAGGGTGCTGCCGCTACCGCACTTTATGGTAGCCGCGCTGCCAACGGTGTGATCGTGATCACCACCAAGGGCGGTAAGAAGAATGGCGAGCGTAACTTCCAGATTACTTACGACGGAAGCGTACAGTGGCGCCAGGTAAGCACACTGCCTAAGATGCAGAACCAGTTCGGACAGGGTTGGAACGGTAAGCAGACTTATATCGAGAACGGTTCATGGGGTCCTGAGTTCGACAGCTCTATGCAGGTTTACGGTCCAATCTGGAACCACCAGCAGCTCATCCACAAGTACGAGGCTGTTGAGAGCAACATCAAGGACTTCTTCGAGACCGGTCTTAGCACCAGCCACAGCGTAGCCCTGAGCGGTGTCAGCGACGATAACAAGATGACCTACTACCTGAGCTACTCATTCAGCAAGGACGATGGTATCATCCCAAGCAATAAGGATACTTACACACGTAACACTATCGCTTATCGCGGCAGCTACGAGGCCACCAAGTGGCTCAAGCTCTCGAGCAGCGTAAACTTTGCCAAAACCAGCACCGATATCGTTGGTTCGTACCAGGGTACCTCAATGATTGATGGTATCATGGAGTTCCCACGCGACATCTCACTGGTTGACCGTAAGAACCTGAGCACGGCTTTCGATACACCTGAGGCTTGGTACACACCTTATGGTATTACCAACCCATACTGGGCTATCGAGAACAACTACAACCATAACGATGCCAAGCAGCTGTATGGTAAGATCCAGGCCGATATCAAGCCTATCAAGCAGCTCACCCTGTCGTACCGCTTCGGTTTCGACTATACCGACTACGACCTGAAGATGGGTTACCCACAGATTGCACTCGACGACGCACTGATTAACGAGGACTATGGTTATGCTCCTTCGAACATGAACCAGGCCGGTTGGGTATTCAGCCGCTACCAGCGCAAGTACGAGTTGAACCACGACTTCCTGGCAAACTTTGCCGACAAGTATCTCGACGATAAACTCGACGTGAATGTGAACGTAGGTGTTAACATGAACGAGCGCTACTCTACAGTAATGACCGGTCAGACCGACGACCTGACATTCGAGACAGGTTTCTGGGATCTGAGCAACGGTGCTACCAAGAGCGAACTGAGCGAAGGCCAGTCAAAGCGCCGCCTGGTTGGTTTGTTCGGTGATGTGACACTGGGTTGGGACGAGATGCTGTACCTGAACCTTACAGCACGTAACGACTGGTCGTCAACACTGCCTATCAATGCTAACAGCTACTTCTATCCCGGTGCTACACTGAGCTGGATTTTCACACGACTGATTCCAAAGAACGATATTCTGGAGTTTGGAAAGCTGCGTTTGGCTTACGGTAAGACCGGTAACGATGCCGATCCTTATCAGACAGCCGTTCGCTTTATCCAGGGTACATCACGCGCCTACTACGGCACCGATGTAGCTAAGTTCCCAATGAACGGTGTTAACTCATTCCAGGCATCATCTACCATCGGTAGCTCTGACCTGAAGCCTGAGATGACTACTGAGTACGAGGTTGGTTTGAACCTGGCTCTGCTTAAGAACCGCATCAACATCGACTTCTCGTTCTACAACCGCGAAACCAAGGACCAGATCTTTACGCTGCCCGTTGACCCCGCTACCGGTTACTCGTACATGGTAACCAACTTTGGTAACGTTCGCAACCGTGGTATCGAGTTGCTGGTTAACACCACTCCTATCCAGACCAAGGATTTCCGCTGGGATCTGGGCTTCAACTTCTCGAAGAACCAGAACAAGGTTCTTTCGATGCCTGCCAGCGTTGAGGGTGGTAAGACCACTATCTATAACTTCTCGGCCGGTAACGATGCCGTTTACTTCTACGCCGAGGAGGGTAACCCCATGGGTGAGTTCTACACCTACATGCCTCAGTACACCGAGGATGGCAAGCTGATTGTTGGTAGCGATGGCCAGCCCATACTTACCACCGAGCTGCAGGATACCGGCAAGAACATGAACCCCGACTGGATTGGCGGTGTAACCACAGCCTTCTACTACAAGGGCTTCAGCCTGAGCGGTGCGCTCGATATCCGTAAGGGTGGCTACATGTTCTCACGTTCTAAGAACCTGATGCAGTTCACCGGTAACGGTTCGATTACCACTTACAACCAGCGCCGCCCATTCATCATTCCTAACTCTGTTTACGAGGATGGCACTGAGAACACCACACCTATCATGCTGGGTGGTAGCGACTACGAGGTGGGCGACTATCAGGATTACTACAACAACTACGGCTGGGGCCTGGGCGGCGAAGCCTACCTGGTTAACAAGTCGTACGTTAAGCTGCGTAACATCACCCTGGCCTACCAGTTGCCAAAGAGCATTGTTAACCAGCTGTACCTGAGCGACGTAACCCTGTCACTCTTCTGCAACAACGTGTTCACCTGGACCCACAAGAGCAACACCTTCATCGATCCTGAGAGCAGCACCCGTGGTAACGACCTCGAGGGACAGTTCGGTGAGCTTTACGTGAACCCCAGCTGCCGTACGTTCGGTTTCAACGTAGGTATCAAATTCTAAACAAAGGAGGACATAATTTATGAAGAAAATAGCAATTATATCAACAATTGTCCTGGGTCTTGCTGCTACATCATGTAACAACTACTTAGACATTAACCAGGACCCCAACTCTCCTGCCGAGGGTAACATGACTACCAGCATTCTGATGCCTGCAGCCGAAATGGGTATTGCTGCCACATACGGTAACCTGCTGCGCATTCCTGGTGGATATTTCTCACAGCACTACGCTCACATGTTCGGTACCAGCAACTACGTAGACTACAGCCAGTTTACCATGTCGCCAGTACGTTCGGGTTCAGCTTACTCGCAGATTAACCGCGTAGGACTGAAGAACCTGCAGACTATTCGCGAACTGGCCGAGAAGAACGAGGAGTGGGGAACCTATCTGGCTGCCACCACCCTGCGCTGCTTTGCCATCCAGGCACTGGTTGACTGCTACGGCAGCATTCCTTACAGCGAGGCACTCGATATCAGTAACCCATCGCCAAAGTACGATGAGGGCGAGGTAGTTTATGCCGGACTGCTTTCTGAGCTCGACGAGGCTCTGAGCAAGGCTAATGCCAGCGACCCTGTAGCCACAAACTTCCTGTTTGCAGGCGCACGTGCCGATAAGTGGATTAAGTTTGCCAACGCCCTGAAGCTGAAGATTATGAGCCGCGAGGTTGGCGCAGTAAGCAGTGTCGACAGCCAGATTGGCGCACTGATTGCTCAGAACAACTTCCCCACCGAGGACGTGGCTTACACCGACTGCTGGGGCAACGAAACCGGCCAGATGAACCCTTACTACTCTGAGGAGTTTGCTACCTCATTCGGTTCAACACAGATTAACGTTACTGCCAACATGGCCATCATCAGCACCATGCTGCAGACCGATGCCGAGGGTGTAGTGGTTTACGAAGACCCACGCCTGCCAGCCTTCTTCGAGAAGAACAACTCGGGCAACTACGTAGGTGGTATCTCAGGTACCAACTTCAGCACATCAAGTAGCTACAAGGCTGCTTACTGGTGCCGCCCAGTAATGGCTTACAACTCGCCTGTTTACTACATTCAGGTAGCCGAGACCGAGTTCTTCATTGCCGAGTACTATGCTCGCCAGAACAACGCCGCCAAGGCCGAGGAGCACTACAATGCCGCTATCGAGGCTTCGTGTGCATCAGCCGGTGTTAGTGGCGCCGAGAAAGTTATCGCTCAGTTCCCTTACACTCAGGCCAACTACAAGCAGTGCATCGGTATCAGCAAGTGGGTAGCCCTGGCAGGTACCAACAACTTCGAGTCGTGGTGCGAGCTGCGCCGCCTGAAGTACCCCGCATTCGGTACCGCCACCGGTAACGACCTGTACGATGCTACTTCGGACAAGCTGCATAGCGAGAAGTACGTGCCTGGCACACTCTACACACCAATCTCGGTGTTCGACAAGGTGGGCAGCAACAAGCTTCTTGAGCGCTGGCCTTATCCATCGGCCTCTACTTCAAGTAACGCCAATGCGCCTAAGTTCAGCGACAGCGATTACACTACACCTCTGTTCTGGGCAAAGTAAAAAAAGTAACTCAACATTAAAATGAAGAGAAACATGAAAAAGAATATATTATTCGCAATGATGCTCGCCGTGTTCAGTCTGGTACTTACCAGCTGCGGCGACAAGGACTCGGAAGGTTTGAGCCGATTCACCTACTACCCCACTATCGAGCTGCAGGGCGACTCTTACCTGGTATGGGAGAAGGGCGTGGCTTACGAGGAGCCTGGCTACTCATCTACCATGAACGGCGAGGATGTAACCAGTCAGGTAACCGTAAATGGTAGCGTAGATGTAAACAAGAGCGGTATCTACACCCTCACTTACAATACTATCAAGAACGAGGATGGTTTCGGCGCATCGGCCAAGCGTACCGTTGTTGTGCTCGACTCAAAGAGCGCTGTTGAGGGTTTCTACCTTACACAGGCCGACAGCTATCGCGATCGTTCGGGTACGGTAGTAGCCTACGGTAACCAGTACGAGATTCTGATTATTGATAATGGCGACGGCACAGTATTTGTTGACGACCTGCTGGGTGGCTGGTACAGCCAGCGCGCCGGATATGGCGACAACTACAAGCTGGGTGGCACACTTGCCATTGCAGCCGACGGTACCCTTAGCTGCTTGGAGAGTTACATTAACGGATGGGGCGACAGTCACGACGACCTTACTGGTACCTTCGATGCCGCAACTGCAACATTTAAGCTCGACGCCGTTTATGCCGGCATGCATTTTGTACAAACCTGGATTAAAGAGTAAACAGTTATGAAGAAAATATTATATTTCGCAGCCCTGCTGCTCACAATGACTTTTGCCACATCGTGCGAGAAAGAGGAAATTGGCGGCACAGCCACCGAGGCCCTTGCTGGCGACTGGTATGTTACCATTGATGCTGCCGACGAGAATGGCAATGTAGTTGAAGGATTGGAAGATCCCTTTGGTTTGGGTCGTATCCACGTGGCTACCTTTAACACCGCAGCCAACACAGCCGATAAGCTTTACGTAACCGACTTTGGTGATTTCTGGGGTTTCAAGGTTAGAACAAATAGCGATGTTAACGCGCTTACATTCTCAACCGCTGGTGCAGTAGCTAACGAGTCGTACGATTGCAACGTTACTATCACCGATGGTAAGATTCTGCCCAAGGCAGGTAAGCAGAACAATGGTTCGGCTGCCGATTCTATCGTATTCTACGTAAGTTTCGACGACGACCCTTATCCCGCAGCCTATGGCTATGCCAAGTATAAGGTAAGCGGTGTTCGCTACTCAGGCCTTGAAGAGAACGATTAATCCCCTTGCAGAGAATCAATCTCTCTTTTTAATAATTGTCCCCCCGCAAAACCATGTGAATGGCCCGCGGGGGGATTCTTTTTTTCTAACTGTAGCACTGTAGCGGTGTAGCAGTGCCGTGTCTTTTCCTGATTTTGGTTGACAGTTTATTGCTTTTTTCCTGATATAGTTGACAGTCGCTTTACTGAATAAGTTGACTCTTTACTGGAATCGTTGACACCTTTACTGAAAAGGTTGTCTTTTTCCTGAAAGAGTTGACAACTATGAAAAACACTGCGGTGGTTTGCCATGCGGCTGGAGGCGCAAAGCCTCCAAAGAGTGTCCTTCGACATTCCGCTTGCAAAGTTAGGGATTATTCTGCAAACTCTGTTCATTCTTGCGATAAATTTTATTCTTCCACATCTTTTTTTGTTCACCAGACTGCTCGTGAGCTGTATTTGGAGTCTGCATACCGATGCTGTAGTG
>NZ_JHXD01000022.1 GCF_000687715.1 Xylanibacter ruminicola Ga6B6 | reverse complement strand
CGACTCGAAATCAGACCGGCCTTCACCTCGTCAACCTGGGCTACGCTCTTGGCGCGCAATCCGAATCGCATAGTACCCAGACCGGGCAGTGCTACGCTATGACCCTCGGTGGCCCACGCCTTGATCACTTCGCCGGCTGCATCCCAGCATGCCTGCATCACTCCCTTGCTCACTCCGCTGCGCAGAGCAGCCTCCTTAATCACCTTGTCCTGTGTCAGGGCGGTGTACAACTCCGGCATCATGATGTAGCGATAAGTGCCCTCATACTTGCCAATCTTCTGCAACTTTTCCTGTGCTTTAACTTTCAATGCCATAATGCTAAATTTTAAGTTTGTAAAAATAATTTTAATGGATAATGTTTAATGTTTAACGTTTCATGTTTAATGAGCTTCTAGCGCCCTCGTGTGGTAGAATTTCTTAGTGCACGTGGGAAATAGTTTTGCCGCACGTGGCCGCCATCTGTCTCATTCATTTCAACGATGCAAAGGTACAATATTTTGATTGCGGTCTACGAATAATTCCCCCATTTTTTTCATTTTTTCTCGAAAAAATTTTTCTGTGCAGTCAGTAGTCATTAATGTCAATAGTCATTAAGCCTCGAACAACCCTGTTTTTAAATAAAAGAATATATATAATATATTATATATATTCTTTTAATACTTACACCACATTTCCACTACTCTTAATGACTAATGACTAATGACTACTAATGACTGAAATAGCTCGTAGGATATTGAGGTTTTTTTCTAAAGAAAAACCCGAAAAAAATTGGATGCTATCCAAAAAAGATGTATATTTGCAGCGATAAATTTTAAATGATAAATGAATGGAGATTGTTCTGAACGATTATCACAAGAAAATGAACGCTATCAAGATAGCGAAGGTTGCATATTGGAAAGCGCATCCGCTTTCGCGTGCGGAGTCCTTAAAGAGATTGAGGAACTTGCGGGAACAACGTCTTGCAAATCTCTCCTAACGGTAGGCATGATATTTTTGATGCCGTTGATGGTAATGTACTCGTTGACGATGAGGGACATCTCTATTTTATTGATACCATCATATACAAATCGGGTACAGGCGGTGTAGAGGCATACAACAGTCTTTCGCCCAGAGCTAAATCGAAATAACAATCAATATAGCTTTACCTAGCAGGTAATGATGGTTAATGAGTAGAAACATTAGCCATCATTTAAAAAAACTTAAACTCGCAAATTTTAAAGAATCACCATACTTGAAACACACATTTTTTATTTATCTTTGCCATCGTTTTTGGGCTAACTTACCCTATACCAACTTCAACTATGAGTATTATACAACTAAATATAGTAGGTATTCCTTACCGTAAAGATCTTTATGGGCACGTCAGCGAGTTTCTTGCTGAGGCGCCTGGACATGCTATGACTCTCAGACCCGAAAGCGCTAACGACAATGACAAGGTGGCTGTGCGCGCTTACGATTGGCTAGGTCGGCATGTAGGATACGTTTCGTACAATCTACTGCCCATTGTGTGGGGCGCACTACGATGTACAGAAAATTTTAAACTAAGGGGTTTGATTGTTAGCTCAAATATCAAACACCCGTGTATCACGTTCGAATGCTCGGTGCCGGGATATAAAGGGCCTGCTACCGACCTCTATCCGCAGAAAATATTTTTAGAATGGAAATACACAGGTCCGGTGCTCGATGTCCCCGAAGAGTTCGACAACCTGGTATATATGCGCGATGAAATAATGGATAGACTGGGCGAACGTGATGATTGGGATGACGAAGCGCAAGCTAATTTTATTGCGTTGGTAAAACGCTTTGCTGCTTATCTTAAATATGATATTTCGGGCGAAATGAGCGACTATCGCCAGCACCTAATACAAAAGCTTGAGGATATCGGACGCTACGAGTTTCAGGAGATTATTGACGAGCTCACAATGTCGGTCGGACGTACAGGCAGAGAAACAAGTTGCGGTAGTGTATTGGATTTTTGGAAAGAGCAGATGCAGTCGGCCGATACACGAAAACATCTGATGGTGCACCAACGAAAGTATAATGCCAAGACGGTAGAAAAGGAACTGGAAGAGTTTCCCGAAAACTTGTACTTTGAATGGAAGGCTAACCCCGAACGCTTTGTTTCAAAACTATATTATCGGCATATTCCTCGCGAGGTTATATGGCGATTTGTTTCAGGCATAGCATTTGTAGAAATGACAAATGCTATCGCCAAGAAAGCCGAAGATGAAAAGGCTATACACGAAAAGCGTAATGTGATATTAACAGGCGATAATGCTAGTTATATAGAAAATAAAGAATAATAAGATACAATGGCAAGAAGAATAATAATGACGGGTGATGAGGCGCAGTATATAGAGCGTCGTGGTGCGAATGCACAGCCCGATGACGACCGCGAGATACGTATGGAGGGGCGGCACGCCCGCTACGAGGAGTGCTCGGTAGCCCAGGTGGCTCATTTCCCTATTAACAACAATGAGGCAGCGGGCAAACAGTGGTTCGAGTTCCTGATTAGAAATGGATTTATTGCTCCTGATACCGAGATGAGCTGCTGGCAGTATCTGATGGGCTTCTCAACCAATCAGCCAACTGACATTAAACCGATAGAGTGGATGAAAACAGTTGAGACGGCACGACTGATGCTGGTAAAGGTGAATAACGAGGTGCTTGCGAAGAAACAGATGACCATAGCACACATGAACGAACTGGCAGCACAATGCTTTACCAAACAGGGGCAATCGCTTAAATTGGCCAAACCACGAAAAGAGTTATCTGCCGATGCTGATGCAATAGAGAATTTTATTCCGACCATTTCCGACCTTTAACCGAAACACCTGTAAATACTAGGTTTTCGACATATTTCTCCCGACTGTTTCCGACTGCGAAATGGTCGGGAGATACCTTTATTTTTCTGCTTTTCAATGCCAAAAAGTGCTTAATTTTGCACTCGTAAACCTGAGGCTTCTCGGTGATTTACAAGTGTTAATTTGATTTATTGATACACATTATGGAAACAAAAATCTTAAAAGTGGTGCGCCAGGGCGAGGCCTTTGGCGTACAGTCGTCGAAAACAGAAAACGGTACCATCCAGAAGTGCAACATTGTGCTGCGCGAGATGGGTGGCGGGAAGTTCGAAAACGAGTATGTGTGCGCCATGCTGGGCAATCTGGCGGCGTGCAGGTTCTACGAAGGTGATGTGGTGGCAGCCACACTTCGTTTCTCTACACATGAGTATCAGGGGCAGGTGTTCCAAGAAATACTTGCGACCGATATCGTAGTTATTAAACATTAAACATTAATTTTCTGAGTTGAGGGTGAGGAGGATATTCTCGAGTAAATGGCCAAGGAATCCGAAACTTCTTCTCGCTTAAACACTTAGAAAAAATATGAAAACAAGAAAAAGCAGAATTTTAGGAGAACAGGTAATGGTTGAAGGTCTGATGACCTTTGGCAAGTTGGAAACAGGACTGCGCACACTTGATTTTGAGTGCTGCGAGGATGTGGCGGCCGAGGCTTTTAACGGACGCTTCAAGGTGCAGGGCATGCGCGATGGCAACGTGTATATGAGCGAGTTGCCTAAGCGACCAAAGAACAAACCGCTGTTTCGTGAGGATAATTGCTCGTTGTCGCACGGTCGTAACGGTCGCTACTATTTTGTATTCTCGCTGGATGATGATGAGGTAGGGCAGTTACCCCAGAAACTAACGGAACAGGCAAACGCCATAGCTAGCAAGATGATTAGGAAGTTGCTTTTGGAAGGAGGTGAGCTGGGATGAGTTGCCACTTAGTATATTACAAGGATGGGGCGAAGATGATGCGCCCCGTCCTTTCGAGAGAGGAATATCTGGCCTTGCGAAATGGTGGCGAGCAGCGGCAACTGGTGCAGCGTATCCGCAATGGTGAGGAGCCGCTGAAACATAAGTTGCTGCAGATGAACTACAGTTGCTTGCCTAACGAAGACGACACCTTGAAGGGGAGCACCCGCATGAGCACCACTGTAGGTATGGATATCGACCACCTGTCAGCCGATGAGATGCCTGCCATCCGCGAGCGCATCCTGAGTAAGAAAGATGAGCTGGGCTTGTTGATGCTCGAAGAGAGTGCTCGTGGCGGTGGCTACCATCTGGTATTTGCACGTAAGTCCGAACTGAGCCAGGAAGAGAACCTGAAATGGGCGAGCAATCTGATATCTGTGGCCTACGATAGTGGTGCCAAGGATATTACGCGCGTGTTTTTTACTACATCGGGCAATGAACTGATTTACCTGGATGATGCTATCTTCGAACTCGAAGAGGTTTTAGGCACGGATGACACGGATTTACACGGATTAATTAAGTCCTCGGATGATAATAATTCGTGTAATTCGCGAAATTCGTGCCAAGAAAAAATCCGTGTAAATCCGTGTCGCTCGGCTTTGCCGCTTGGCTCGTCCAAGAATCCGTGCCAAAATACATTCAAGGGCATAGCGTATAAGGATATTATTGCGGAGTTTTGGCGGCGAACGGGTGGGGTTCCTAACACAGGCGAACGCAACAAGCGACTGCATCAACTGGCTGCTAACCTGCGTTCTATTTGCGACGACAGCGAGGAGTGGCTACTGGCGCTGATGCCCAACTTGGGATTACCCGATCACGAGATGCGTTCGATTATCCATTCGGCCTGCAAGGAACCCACCAAGGGCTCGCGACTGATGGACCAGATTGTGGCAGCCCTCGCCACATCTACCTATGATACCATCGATACCGACGACCAGCAATTGTCAATTATCAATTCTCAATTGTCAATTAAGAAGTTGCCTCAGGGTGTTAAGGATTCGGTGGCAGCAGTAGGTCCCGAATTGGCCATGCCAATTATTACGGCGGTTTGTCCATGCATCGGTGCGCTGGCCACGGGTGTAAAGTTGGATGTACACGGACGTGTGCGCGGACTAAACCTGATATCATATATTGTGGGTGAGTTTGCCAGCCGCAAGGGCGATATCGACCCGGTGGTGGATGCCTGGATGAGCGAGGTGAGTGCTATGGACGAGATGTATCAGCAGCAGGAGGACGAGTATCGACGAAAGAAACGAGCCTCTAAAAACAAGAAGGAACAGCCCGAAGAGATAGAACTGCCCGTGCGATATATCGCCTTGAACAACACGGTGGCTAACCTGGCCGAGCGATTGGCTAACGTTGAAGGTAAACATGCATTTTCGTTTACACCCGAGGCTGATACCGTGGCACAGAAATGGCGTTCGGCTATGAGCGATTTCTCGGTACTGCTGCGTCAGAGTTACGATGGCAGTAGGTACGATCGTGAGGCCAAGAGTGCCGAGGCGGTGAATGTGCATATTAAGCACCTGCTGTGGAATGTGGTGATGTGCGGCACACCCGATGCACTGTACCGTGTAGTAACCAATTATACTGATGGGTTCCAGAGTCGTATCGCCCTGTCGCAAACGCCCGATAATACCTATGCCAAGCTGGAGGATAAGCCCTATGTACTGACTGACCGACAGACCGAACGCATACAGCAGGTGGCGCATCTGTTACCGCTGATGGCAGGCGAAGTGGTGCTGCAAAAACTGGAAGCTAGGGGTAGGGCTTGGCTTGAAAAAATACGACTCGAAGCCATGATGAACGACGACCGTGTAAAGGCTCGTGAGCGATTCCGTACCTGTGTTACAGCCCAGCGCATGGTATGCTGCTTGATGCTGTGTAAGGTGTGCGAGCAGCTGATACAGAAACACGGACTGAATGGTGCCGAAACCCAGCTGAAGCAGAAACCCTACTTATGGAAGGAGATGCTGCAGAAAACACAGACGCCGGCTATGCTGGATATGTACGACGTGATAGCCGACCAGCTGTTGGATAGTGCGTTGTATTATTTTCGCGATCGCATAGAAAATGCCTATCGCAGCAGGGATTATGCTGCCAGTAACAGTAGGAGTCGTCGTTCTAAGAATGATACCATCTACGAGCGCCTGGATGTGCAGTTCAGTTTCGATCAAGCCATGCAGTTCAGCGTAGCCATCAAGGGTGCCGATGTTACCCGCAACAGCGTGCAGCAGATGCTGAAAAACTGGCGCAAGCAGGGGTTGGTATCGCTGACCGATGATGGGGGGTATCGCAAGGTGAGTTAGTCATTATAGTCAATAGTCATTAGTCATTAAGAACATGGACATTCAGAATAATCAAGCATGCTTTGTGCAGCTCTGGCGTCAGCTGGAGCGCACAAGGCGCGTGCTTTCAAGCTGCTATAAGCGGTTCAGTGTGCGTAACGTACTTAAGTTGTGGTTCGGTGCTGAAGCTACCGACGACTTTATTTGGCAGGTGTGCAAACATACGGTGGTAAGCGAAGAGCAGGTGTGTGGCAACGATCTGTTGTTATCTCCGAGACACTATCCCCGCATACATCGAGAGTTGCTTAGGGCTATCGTAGCCACCAAATTAGGGTTAGGCCTACGTCACGTAAAACTACCCGATTTGGATGCCGCGTATAGCATCGCATTTCCAAATAGTACACCGATTAACGTAAACAAAAAGAAAAGAAAGTATGGAACCAATAGTACAGTTAAATAGTAAAGCAAATCTCTCCGAGCACTTCTTGCTCGGGGAGTTCACCAGGAGCAAGTATCCTGAAGTTTATAACATTCCCAGCCATGAGGCGATAGCTAACCTAAAGCGATTGTGTGTTTGGCTGGAGGTGTTGAGGGAGAAAGCCTCGCAACCTATCATCATTAATTCGGGTTATCGATCGCCGCAGTTGAATCGGAAGGTTGGGGGAGCGCCCACCAGTAATCACCTAACGGGCTGTGCGGTGGATATACGTACTAATGGTATGGAACAGGCCATCTGCTATGCGGCAACCCTTATCGATTATGCTAAAGAGACGCAGCAGGATTATGACGAACTGCTGATAGAGAAGAATCGCTACGGGGCCGTGTGGCTACACTTTGCGGTGCGACCTAAGGAAAATCGGCGTAAGGTGGCGTTTCTGAATGCTTAGCTGTCAGTTCAGGCACCCTGCGTCGCGATGGCGCGGGGCACTTTTTGTTTTAAAATAAATGCATATTTATTTGGTGTTGTGCTCTTTTTTATCTACCTTTGTCACGGAAATATTTAACTAACATGATATGATGATGAAGAAATTAATAATCTTTTTACTGATGATGTGTGGCTGCTGTGGGGTTAAGGCGGCCGGACTGGATGGAAAATACCTGTCGCAGAGTGGCGAACTGATGTTTGTGTTTAAGGGCGACAGCTTGTATGTAGACGTGGCGCAGAGCATGCGTAACCTGTCGGCCTTTAAACTGGTGAAGAACAGCCAGAATAAGGTTACCACGAGCTTTAATGCGTACGAGACATACCTGAAAAACGGCGCAGTAACCTATCGCGAGGTGCTGATACGTGTAACCAAACTGGAGGAGGAAAAGACGTATCTGCTGGAGTACTTTGGTAAGGATAAGGATAGGGAGTATAACTCGAACGAGCGATATCATATTAAAAAAGTTGATGGCGAGTAACCATCAACTTTTTCTAATATAATCGACGAAGGCGTAGCGCTGGGCGTGGCGATCGTCGACGTCGTGTGATTCGCGGGTGGCCTCTTTCCACTCATCTTTGTAGGGAGGGAAGAAGGTGTCGGCCTCCTTTGGGGTGTCGTCGATTTCTGTCAAGCAGAGGCGATCGGCCAAAGGCAGGGCCTGCTGGTAAACGCTGGCACCACCGATGATATACACATCCTCGTCGGGGGCGCAATGGGCCAGGGCCTCGTCTAACGATGGATACACATCGCAACCAGGAAAAGCACTCACACTACGGCTGAGCACGATGTTACGACGATTGGGCAGGGCGCCCTTGGGTAGCGACAGGAAGGTGTTGCGACCCATGATAATGGTGTGCCCGGTAGTGAGCGCCTTGAAACGTTTCAGATCGTTGGGCAACCAATATATTAACTTGTTCTGAAATCCGATGGCTCTATCCTGAGCCACCGCTGCAATAATATTAATCATACTGATACTTCGGCTTTGATGTGGGGGTGGGGATCGTAACCCTCTAACTGAAAGTCCTCGAACGTAAAGTCGAACAGACTCTTAACATCGGGGTTGATAATCATACGGGGCAGGGTGCGAGGCTCGCGGGTGAGCTGCAGCTTGGCCTGCTCGATGTGGTTGAGATACAGATGGGTATCGCCCGTGGTATGAATAAAGTCGCCTGCCTTAAAGCCTGTTACCTGTGCCATCATCTGCAGCAGCAGAGCATAGCTGGCAATATTAAAAGGTACGCCAAGGAAGGTGTCGGCCGAACGCTGATAGAGCTGCAGCGACAGACGATCGTCGGCCACATAGAACTGGAAGATGGTGTGACAAGGGGGCAGGGCCATCTTGTTGACCTCGGCCACATTCCATGCCGACACAATCATTCGACGTGAGTTGGGATTGTTCTTCAACTGGTCGAGCACATACTGTATCTGGTCGATGGTGCCACCATTATAATCGGGCCACGAACGCCACTGGTGACCATAAACGGGACCAAGCTCGCCATTCTCGTCGGCCCACTCGTTCCAGATGCGAACACCATGGTCCTGCAGGTATTTTACGTTGGTGTCGCCCTTGAGGAACCACAACAACTCGTAGATGATACTCTTAAGGTGGAGCTTCTTGGTGGTGAGCAAGGGGAAACCATCGTCGAGATTATAGCGACTCTGGGTACCAAAGATGCTGATGGTGCCTGTACCGGTACGGTCGCCCTTCTGGGTGCCCTCGGTCAGGATGCGGTTCAGGATGTCTAAATACTGCTTCATTTATAATGTAAAAATTTAAAAATTCAAAAATGTAAAATATTGGGGGCGGCGGAGGGCAGGTGGGTGCTCTTGATGCGCCAGGGCTTGGGGTAGAGGTTGTTGGCACGGTTGCCGATGTTTTTGGCAGGTCCGAGCGGTTGCCCCTGATAGGTGACGGTGACGATGCCGCGAGGGGTATCAGGCGGCAGCACAAGGGCCTCGCCACGCAGGTACTTAAGGGCTGTAGCGAAATCGACATCTACGCACACATCGCTCTTTTCGAATTCGGCATCAAGAACTTTTAACGCCAACTTTTTGGCATTGAAAGGCTTGGGCTCTAAAGAACCAGCCTTGCGCAGGGCGCAGACAAACAGGCCTTCGCCACGGGTGATGCCAGGGATGAAACGATAAACGGGCTCATTAAAACCCTGGAGCAGCGAACCTGTGATATTCCATGATGGATCTACTGGGATATCTAGCACCTGGGCATCGTAGGTATCCAGTATCCAACGGATATTCTCCTCGTTCTCCTTAGTATTATATGTACACGTACTATATATAAGCAATCCGCCAGGATTTAAGCACTCCCAGGCATCGGCCACAATCTCGCGCTGCAGTTGCCAGCATTTCTCCACATTCTGCGCACTCCACTCGCTGATGGCGTTGGGATCCTTACGGAACATGCCTTCGCCCGAGCAGGGCACATCGCACAGGATGAAATCGAACTTGAGCTTCGATTTACGGAAGTCGCGAGGGTAATTGTTGGTAACGATGTGGTTAGGTGCGCCCCATTTGGTAACGTTCTCAAGCAGAATCTGGGCGCGATTGCCCATGGGCTCGTTGCTGATGAGCACACAATCGGGGGGCAGCACACTACGCAGGGCAGTAGATTTTCCGCCAGGGGCAGCGCACATGTCTAATGCACTTTGCGGGCAATCGCCAGACTGCTGCAAAATGTGGGTTACGAACATAGAGGAGGCCTCTTGTACGTAGTAGCAGCCGGCATGGAGTAGGGGATCGAAGGTGAACTGAGGGCGATCGGCCAGATAATATCCCTCGCTGCACCAAGGCACTCTCTCGCCGTTGGCAAGAGATACTTTGGAAGGGTTCACACGAATAGAAGTTGGCGCTTCCTCGTCGAAAGCTCCTACAAAGCGATTATATCTCTCATCGCCCATGATACGGCGTGTTTCTGCTACGAAATCTGCTGGTAATTGAACCATTATATTGGAAATTTGTGGCAAAATTAAAAAAAATCTGAGAAAAATCACTATCTTTGCAACTAAATTTAATTTTGAAACGTCAAACAGATGTAGAATTTAAAAACAAAGGAGATATGAAACAGTATTTAATCGCAATTGCCATGGTGCTCGCACTTAGCACAAACGCTAATGCAACAGCACAAAAGCATCGCCACACCCCTCGCACTGAGCAGGTGAGCGATACAGTAAAGCACAACCAAGATGCCATCGAGGCATTCTCGGACACTACTGCTACTAACAACGCCAACGCTGACGACGACGACAACTACAACGGCTACCGCCGCCACGTGGTTTACGAGGGTGAAGACGCTGAGCGCGTGGTTAGTGGAATTTTTGGAGACATGGGCGGCGCTGCCTTTATGGGCATGCTGATTCCTATCCTGGCTATCGTATGTGTAGGATTCCTGTTGCCCGTTATCCTGGTACTGCTGGTGTTCTACTTTATCAATCGCAACCGCAAAGAGAAGTACCGTCTGGCCGAAATGGCTATCAAGAACGGACAGCCTATACCCGATGCGCTGCTGAAGGACAGTAAGAACGACGACTGGGACAGCACAAGCTATAACGCTGGTATCCGACAGATGTTTACAGGCGTGGGACTGGCCATCTTCCTGGGTATCGTAGCTGGTGAAGTAGGATTTGGTATCGGCGCACTGGTATTCTTTATCGGACTGGGTAAGTGGTATATAGCCCGACAGGACCGTAACAACCGCGATAATAATCAGACATTTAATAACAACAATAATATACAGAATTATGAATAAGCGACTGATGAGATCGAACGATAGAGTGTTTGCTGGCGTATGCGGCGGATTGGCTGAGTACTTCGATTTCGACCCAACAATGGTACGTTTGGCTTACGCATTCCTGACACTCTTTACCGCTTTTAGCGGACTGATATTCTACTTTGTACTTTGGCTGGTAATGCCTGAGAAGAACTATCTTCAAAATTGATAATTGACAATTAGATGGCAAGCATCGGCGACATAGCATTAGTGACACAGGTGGCGGTGTTCCACAACAAGCAGGCCTTCGACCAGCTTGTGAGGAAGTACCAGTCGCCTGTGCGCAGGTTCTTCTTGAACCAGACGCTGGGCGATGAGCAGCTGAGCGACGACTTGGCACAGGAGACCTTTATCAAGGCTTATGTGAACATTACCAAGTTTCGTGGCATGAGCAGTTTCTCGACCTGGCTGATGCGTATTGCCTACAACGTGTTCTACGATCAGGTGCGCTCGAAACACCAGACGGATGATATCGAGGACTCGACAGCCGCTATGCGACAGACAGCATCGACTGGCGACTCGAACATGAAGATGGACATACACGCCGCGATGGCGCTACTGAAACCCGACGAACGCACATGCATTACCTTGCAGCTGATTGATGGCTATCCCATCGACGAAATCAGCAAGATAACCGGCATTGCCGAAAATACTGTTAAATCGCATCTGAAACGAGGGAAGGATAAAATGGCTAACTATTTAAGAGAGAATGGATATGGAGGATAAGAATGATATTTTACTGAAGCAGTTGTTTGAGCAGGCTGCACAGCAGCAGATTGAGGACAACGGGTTTACCGAGCGGGTGATGATGAACCTGCCTGAGGTAAAAGAGAGCCGCGTGCGTTGCTATACACGACTCTGGACGATGTTCTGTGTGGTGATAGCCATACTGATATTCTGGCTGATAAGCGGCTGGGATATGATAGAAGGCATGATGACCGGTGGCAAGCACATGCTGATAAACACCATCGAGGTGTTTATGCTGACAGCACCTACAACCGAGATTGAGATTAATCCTTGGACGGTGGTACTGCTGCTGGGCTTTGTATTAGTTTTCCTGCCTTATCAAACATTCCGTAAGTTGTCCGCAACACTTTAAACTCGGTGCGTCGGTTCATCTGATGGCATTGTTCGTGCAGTTCCTCAGGGAGCGCGTTAATCATCTCTTCGGTGAGTACGTCGCCCTCCTTGAGGAACAGATATTTTTCGGCCACACGGGCTTTGATACGCTTAGGCATGCTCTCGCCATAACCCTTTGGTGTCAGGCGGTCGGCAGCGATACCATGGGCAATGAGATAGGCCACCACGCTCTCGGCGCGCTGCTGCGACAGGCGCTGGTTGTAGGCATCGGAACCACGACAATCGGTATGGGCCGACAGCTCGATGGTAACGTTGGGATTCTGATTGAGCAGCACCACCAACTGGTCGAGCGCCGTTTTTGATTCTGGGCGCAGCGTGGCCTTGTTGAAATCATAGAAAATATTCTCGATGAGCACAGGGGCTGAGATGTTGGCCAGGGGGAACTGCAGTACATACTCGTGCGAGGCTTTTGCAGGCTGCACGCGTATCTGCTCCTGGTGGTTCAGGTAGCCCTTGCAGGTGCCCAGCAGCACGTAATCTACATCGGGCTTGATCTCCTGCACAAACGAGCCGTCGCTACGCACGCTGAGCTTGAGGTTGGTGCCATCGTTGCCCACCATATACACCTGGGCAGCGGGCAGTTCGTAGCCATCCTGCTCGTACACCCAACCCTTGATGGTTTGTACAATCTCAGGATTATAGAAGCTGTAGATGTGGTCGAACCCACGCAGGTCGCCACGATTGGAACAGAAGAAACCCTGGTTAAGCTTGCCCTCGAAGGTCATGCCGAAATCGTCGGCCTGCGAGTTGAGGGGATAGCCTGGATGGTTTATTTTACGACCGTCGGTCGTAAAATAAACATCTAAGCCTCCGAGGCCGGGGTGACCGGAGGAAGAAAAATAAAAATCGCCATTGGGACGGAAGGTGGGAAACATCTCGTCGCCAGGGGTGTTAATGGGCGCACCCAGATTCTCCATCACACCTGCCTCGGTAGCACTCAGCAGTCGGCATCGCCAGATATCAAGACCGCCCATGCCGCCACTCATATCGCTGACGAAATACAGCCATTGTCCATCGGGACTCACAGCGGGGTGGGCGAAACTGCAGGTGGTATCGTTGGAGATGATGAGCTCTTGAGGTTTGCTCCAGGCGGCATCGCTACGTTTCGACACCATGATGCGGGCGTAACGTGGGTAGGTGGGGTCGGTTTGGCACTGGGTCAGGTACATGGTCTTGCCATCGGGCGAGAAGCAGCAGGCACCCTCGTCGAAGGCCGAGTTAAGCTCTGAGGCGATGACCTGTGGCTTGCCCCATTTGCCCTTCTCATCCTTCTGGGCATAGAAGATGTCGGCACTCTTGGTGCCTGTAATGGCATTGAGCTCGTCGCCCTGCGCCTGATTGCGGGTGGAGGTGAAGTAAAGTTGGTCGTCGGCATCGCCCGCCAGCATGGGGGCGTAGTCGTCGCGTCGCGAGTTAAACAAATCCATGCGTTTAACGGTATAGGCCGAGCCCTCTTTTTTCCACCCAGGAGCCTTCTGGGCCGATTCCAAACCAACCTTCGCGAGTTTTAGATGCAAGCTATCATTTTTTAAGCTATCGCTTGCCACAGCAAAAGCCTTGGCGGCCTCTTTATAATTGCCGTTGCGCATATACAGCTGACCCAGATACAGATGGGTGAGCGAGTCGTCTTTCTTGTAGCGTACCACATTCTTATAGGCGGTGATGGCCTTGTTGGTCTGGTTCAGGCGACGGTAGCACTCGGCTAGTTTCATGGCCCGTTCGCCACGGGTGGTGCGCTCCTTGTTGGGTGTTTGGGCATAGGCCTTGCGATACTGGGCAGCGGCATCGTAATATTCGCCCACAGCCCAGAACTTATCGCCCTTTTTCACAGCCTGATCGGCCCCACAGCCACCAAGCAGCAGGGTACACATTATTATATATATATAAGCAACGAAATTTCTCATACTATCATATAAACGAAAAAGCAGGCGTTTTATTGCCTGCCTTTTATCATTTATCGCCAAGTGGCGCTCTGAAAGTACAACCTTCTTTCCAGCGGGAGCAACCATAGGCTGTTTTGCCTTTGATGATGTGACCCTGACCGCATACAGGACAAACATCGCCCTCTTTCACGCTGCCAGCCTGGGCTTGGGGGGCTGCCTCCTGTTGCTTGGCTGCTTTAGCCTTGCGTGTGGCCTTGGGCTTGGGTGCCGTTTCGGCCTTGGGCGATTTCACCTTCTTCAGGTCGGCATCCGACAGTACGGTTACGCGACGGTTGGTGCTATCAGTCATCACTTCGTTGACGATTTCAGTAACCTGCTGTTTCAGTTCCTCGATAAACTGCTGGGCATCGTACTTCTGGTGCTCAATGTCGCGCAGCTTCTTCTCCCAGATACCTGTGAGTTCGCAACTCTTCAGCAGTTCCTCGCGAATCAGGTCGATCAGTTCGATACCTGTCGGGGTGGCAATCAGGCGTTTGCGTTCGCGTTTGATATAGTGGCGCTTGAAGAGCGTCTCGATAATGCCGGCACGACTAGATGGGCGGCCGATACCATTCTCCTTCATGGCAGCGCGCAGGGTCTCGTCTTCTACAAACTTACCTGCTGTTTCCATCGCACGCAGCAGCGAAGCCTCGTTATAGTAAGCGGGTGGGGTAGTCCATTTTTCAGTCAGCGTAGGCTTGTGGTCGCCACTCTCGCCTTTAACGAAGGTTGGCAAAGTCCTCTCCATCCCCGAGTCAAGCTCGCCTACCCGTAGCCCTTCGTCATCCTGCTGTGGCTTATCGTCGCCCTCTGCTTCTTTCTGCACCTTTCCGTAAATCGCACGCCAGCCTGGATCCAGTATCTCCTTACCCGTAACCTTGAACTCAACTGTTTCGTCGCCCTTAACCTCACCAAGAACGGTGGTGGTTGAGAACTTACAATCGGGCAGGAACACAGCGATAAAGCGGCGTGCTACCAGGTCGAACACCTTGCGTTCGAGATCGGTGAGGTTCTGTGGCACCACGCCTGTAGGGATAATGGCATGGTGGTCGGTCACCTTCGAGGTGTCGAACACACGCTTGGTCTTTTTCAGCGTTTTGCCGCCAATGGGCTTGATGAACTCAGCGTAAGGCTGAACGCCGTCGAACTTAGTTTGATACAACCCATTGAGCGTTTGCGGGCACTTGGGGTAGATATCATCGGACAGGTACTGTGTATCAACACGGGGGTAGGTGGTGTACTTCTTCTCGTACAGACTCTGTATGAGGTTGAGCGTCATCTCGGCCGAATAGCCGAACTTGCGGTTACAATCCACCTGCAGCGAGGTCAGGTCGTACAGCTGTGGGGGCTGCTCCTTACCCTCTTTCTTCTCAACCTTTGTTACCTCGAAAGGCTTGCCCTCGATGGTGGCAAAGGCTTTTTCGCCTTCTTCCTGCGAGGTGAACTTACCTTTGGTAGCTGTAAAAGTGGTATCGCGATAAACGGTGGCCAGCACCCAGTAGGGCTCGGGCTTAAAGTTCTCGATCTCCTTCTGACGGTTCACGATGAGCGCCAGGGTAGGTGTTTGCACACGACCGATGGATAGCACCTGACGGTTCTGACCGTACTTAAGCGTGTACAGGCGGGTGGCGTTCATACCCAGCAGCCAGTCGCCAATGGCACGACTCAAGCCTGCCAGGTACAAAGGCTGGTAATCGCCCTGATCCTTCAAGCTGGCAAAACCCTCCTTGATGGCCTCGTCGGTCATCGACGAAATCCACAAACGCTTAACGGGGCAGGTGGCCTTGGCCTTCTGCATCACCCATCGCTGGATGAGCTCTCCCTCCTGACCGGCGTCGCCACAGTTTACGATACCATCGGCCTTCTGCATCAGCCCCTCGATAATCTTAAACTGCTTCTCGATACCCTTATCGTTTATCAGCTTAATGCCAAAACGCTGGGGTATCATAGGTAGTTGGGTAAGCGCCCAGGGTTTCCAGGCTTGTGTATAATCGCCGGGTTCCTTCAGCGTGCACAGGTGTCCGAAGGTCCACGTTACCTGGTATCCGTTGCCCTCCATATATCCATCGTGCGAGCTGTTGGCCCCCAAGATTCTTGCTATATCACGAGCTACACTCGGTTTCTCTGCTATACAAACAATCATATTCCTTTATTTGTAATTTTGGATGCAAAGATAGTGTAAATCGGCCGAAAAACCAAATTTATGACTTGATATTAAACTTTTCGCATGTTTTTTCGTCATTTAGTATAGAAATTAATCACATTATTATATTTATATGAGAAAACTATTTATTATCGCTATCCTAATGGCCGCCACTACCGTAGGGCATGCCAAGTGCCGTAACGTGTTTGTTGAGATGGGCTACCAGCCTGCTCAGGTGGATGCTAAACTGAAAGAAGTATTTAACGATGTGTTTCGTGGGCCCAACAAGGTGTATTTCGAGGTGGGCGACTCGATGGGTTATGTATCCGACATTAAGAACCACGACGCCCGTACCGAGGGTATGTCGTACGGTATGATGATAGCCGTGCAGTTTGGCGAGAAAGATATATTCGACCGCTTGTGGCGCTGGAGTAAGAAGTACATGCAGCACCAGAGTGGCAACCGCGAGGGCTATTTTGCCTGGAGCTGTAAGACCGATGGCACACGTAATGCCGACGGTGCTGCCAGCGATGGCGAGCTGTACTTTATCACAGCCTTGATTTTTGCCTCGAACCGTTGGGGCGATAACACAGGCATTAACTACAAGGCCGAGGCGCAGCACATATTGAACTGCATTCAGCCTAAGGAATATACTCCAGAACCACGCAAAGGTGGTTTTCCAGGCTTTGGTCCACAGCAGCAGGGGCCTCAGAAGATGTATCTCATCGACCCTGAGACCAAACTCATCACTTTTACGCCTGATGGTTTTGGTAACCGCTATACCGACCCTTCGTACCACATTCCCGCTTTCTACGAGGTATGGGCTAGGTGGGCCGACGATGGCAGAGCCGATCTGTGGAAGGAGTGCGCCCAGAAGAGTCGTGAGTTCCTGCATAAGGCCACACACCCTGTAACAGGACTGAATGCCGATATGTGCCAGTATGATGGTAGCGAGATGCAGATGCCTCGCTGGCCAGGCATGCCTCAGCCCAAGCCAGGTGAGAAACCTCGCCGTAATGGTAGCAACAACTTCCGCTACGACTCGTGGCGTGTGCCCATGAACATTACACTCGACTACGAGTGGAGCGGGGCCGATGCGGAGTGGCAGCGTGGGTATGGCGAGAGAATCCAGAACTTCTTCTACTCGCAGGGCGTGGATAAGTTCGTAGATCAGTATCGTCCTGATGGCTCGCTGCCCGAGGAGAACGAGATACTGCAGGCTGGCGGTTTCCGCAAGCTGCGCCATAGCATCGGACTGGTTAGTACAGTAGCCGCTGCCTCGATTATGTGTAAACATGCCAAGAGCAAAGAGTTTGTTGATGCCCTTTGGAATGCCAAGCACGAACCTTTTGAAGATGGTTATTTTGATGCATATTATGATGGCTTATTAAGGTTGTTTGCATTTATGCACCTAAGTGGAAATTACAGAGAGATTGTTCCACAGAAGTGATGATGAGCCCCGCCGCGATGGTGGGGCTTTTCATTATTTTTAGGTATTGTGGGTATTCCTGAATTGTTGTACCTTTGCACCCGCTTTAAAAAGGAAAAATACTAGGGTAAAAGAGATTAATTTAGGAATACAAAATGCGCAAAATCAACACAACAAAAATGCTGTGCGCAGTGGCTGGACTTGCTTTTTGCAATCACACAATGGCACAGACTGATCTTCATGATTCTATCGATTTACACGAGGTGCAGATTGTGGGCAAGACCAAGGCGCGCAAAATGCACGAGCAGGCTTATGCCATCTCGGTAGTAGATCTGGCTACTAAGTATCAGAGTGCGTCGGCACTCAATCAGGTGCTCAACACCGTTACATCTATCAAAATACGCGAGGACGGCGGACTGGGTTCGAACTACAGTTTCGCCATGAACGGTTTCTCGGGTAATCAGGTAAAGTTCTTTATCGATGGTATCCCCATGGACAACTTCGGCTCGTCGTTCAATCTGGCTAATATCTCAGCCAATATGGCCGACCGCATCGAGGTGTACAAGGGTGTGCTGCCCGTTTACCTGGGTAGCGACGCGCTGGGTGGTGCCGTAAACATCGTATCGCGCACCAATGCCAACTATCTGGATGCTACCTATTCGGTAGGTTCGTTCAATACCCATCGTGCGGCTGTGAATGGCGTTTACACATCGAAGGGCGGCTTTACGCTGCGCGCCAATGCGTTTGCTAACTATTCAGATAACGATTATAAAGTGTTTGCACCAATCGTGAACCTTTCTACCAACAAGCAGGAGGGTGAAGAATGGGTGCGACGATTCAATGATGGCTACCAGTCGTACGGCTTGAAGCTCGAGGCAGGTGTGGTTCGCAAATCGTGGGCCGATTATCTATTGTTTGGTGTTATTGCTTCGGCCGATAAGCGCAACGTACAGACTGGTGCCACTATGGATGCTGTGTATGGTGGCGTAAAGAATCGCAGCTGGAGCCTTATACCCAGCGTGCGCTATAAGAAGAACGACCTGCTGCTGCCAGGTCTCTCGCTCTCGCTCTACGGCACCTACAGCATGGTGAATACCTATAACGTGGATACTTTGGCACGCCGCTATAACTGGTATGGCGACTATGTGGCCAGCACCAGCGCAGGCGAGGCTTACCTGACTGATGCTACCATCAGCGAGCGCCAGTGGCAGGCTAATGCCAACCTGAGCTACATTATCAGCGATCACCACTCGCTGGTACTCAATAATGTGTTCTCGGCCAACCGCCGCAAGAGCAACGACGAGATGTATCCCGACGATGAGATGAACAACGTGCCCCAGCAGCTTACTAAGAATATTACAGGTCTGGGCTACCAGATACGCTATAACCGTTGGAATGCCAACGTGTTTGGAAAGATGTACCGTCTGTACAGCTCGACCAATAAGCTGATTGACCAGTTTACTGAGAACCAGCGCTGGGAGAAGCTGAGCGATCGCAAGCAGCGTTACGGCTATGGTGCTGCCGCTACCTATTATATCTTGCCATCGCTGCAGGCTAAGGTGAGCTTTGAGCGCGCCTACCGTATGCCCGAGGCCGTTGAGATGTTTGGCGACGGACTTGTACAGAAGGCCAACCCCGACCTGAAGCCTGAGAGCAGTAACAACCTGAATGCCGGATTGCTGTACGATCAGACCTTTGGCGCCCATCGCGTGCAGGCCGAGGTGAACTACATCTATCGCGACACCAAGGACTTTATCCTGAAGGGCGTAACCATGTCGAGCAATCCTACCACCAGCTACGATAATATCGGCAAGGTGCAGACACGTGGTATCGAGGCTTCGCTGGGTTATGCCTATAAGCGCAACTTCCACATCAATGGTAATCTCACCTATCAGAATATCAAGGACAAGATGAAGTATCAGGAGTCGCAGAACACCTTCGTGGGCGATGGCATCAGCGAGAACATCACCTACGGTCAGCGTCTGCCTAACATCCCTTACTTCTTTATGAACGGACACGCCGATTACCAGTTCTTTAACTTGGGTACCAAGGGCAATAGTCTTACCTTGAACTACGATATTCAGTATATTCACGACTACTATCTCTCGTTCACAGGTCTGGGTGCCAAGGCAACCAAGAAGGTGATTCCTGAGCAGCTGAGTCACAACATATCGGTAGGCTATAGCTTGTGCGATGGACGCTACAGCGTGGTGGCTGAGTGTAATAATCTGACTGATGCCAAGCTGTACGACAACTACCGCTTGCAGAAGCCTGGTCGCTCATTTAATGTAAAGTTCCGTTATTATTTAAGTAAGTAAAACTCAATAAGTTATGAAGAATATCTATAGTAAAGCTATTATATTGGCCGCGCTGGCTGTAGGCACTCTGACATCGTGCGACGACGACCTGGCAGCCGAGCAGGAAACACCTAACGCTCCCTATGTTCTGAGCCTGGGCGTAACCTCGAATGGTAACACCACTTACTATGTGGTTAGTACCGATAATCTGATGGAGGGTACCATTAATGCCGTGGGTAAGGGCATTGAGCAGAACGGCTATCACGACTACCAGAAAGGTGGTAACAGCATCTTCTGTATTGGCGGTCTGGGACTTACCAGCGCTACAGCCGTAGTGCGTGGTGCCGACGGTATGCTGAAGGAGCAGGGCGAGTTTGTGTTTGATAACTCGTTGAGCGGTTTCTGTCAGGTGGATGCCAACACAATGGTAGGACTGGAGTTGCCCACCAACAAGGAGAGTGGTTCGCAGCTTACTTTCTATACCGTTGATGCCAACACCGCCGCCATCCTCTCGAAGAATACCAACACCGCCGTTGATCCTATCGATCGCTTGGACTGGCCTTCGATTACTGGTATGATGTATAGTGGGGAAAATCTGTATGTAACCTACACCCCGATGAACAGCATGACCTTTGAGACGGCTTATACCGATACCTGCTTTGTGGCTGTTTACAGCTATCCTGACATGCAGTTTGTAAAGCTGATGAAGGATACCCGTGTGGGTCCTGGCGGCTCGTGGGGTGCGTTTAACGGCTTGATGAAGGACGAGAACGACAACCTGTACGTGATGTCGAACTCGGCTATCTCTAACGGTTACTCGCAGAGCACCAAACATGCAGGTTTTCTGCGTATCAACAAAGGCGAGACTGAGTTTGATGACGATTACTTCTTCGACTTCGAGGCCCTTACAGGCGGTTTGAAGCCTGCCCACGTGGCTTATGTAGGCAATGGTCTGGTGTTTGCCGAGGTGAGCACCCTGAACCCACAGACTGCCAACGACCGTTGGGGTGATAAGAGTTTGAAGTGCTGCATCATCGATCTGGTGAACCAGACGGTAACAGATGTAGAGGGCATACCCGTGCATAATGGCAACGGTGGCCGACGTTTTGCATATTTAACCGAGGGAAATAATGTATACCTTCCAGTATCCACATCTGATGGGGTTTATATCTATCGAACCGACGTTACTACAGCTAAAGCTGAACGTGGTGCGAAGGTATCAACTACATTCGTTGGTGGTTTCTTTCGACTGTGAGTAGACGACGAAACTGGTAAAAATACTGCCTGTTTTGGGGTATTTTATATCCAAAATTCGTTAAATCTTACTTTTTAAACAAAATTTAACGGTGTTTTTCTTGTTTGTTTCAAAAACTTGTCGTATATTTGCAGCAGAAAAAGATTTTAATGGTTAAGGTTTATGGTTGATTAATTTAGTTTTTTAAGTAATTTTTTTGAGAAAGTGGTTCGTTGTGAAACGAGCCACTTTTGATTTATCCAGGTGCCCAAACTGGAAGGGAAATCATGCATAAATATAAAATTCTATAAGAAATTTGCGAATATTTTTGGCAAATTGAAAGAAAAGTAGTACTTTTGCTGCCGCAAGGAACTAAATAATCGGAAAAAGATGACTAAATGAAACGTAAAACTTGCAAATTGAAAACGCTTGCTATTCTGGCAGCAATGGGATTGTGCACCATGGCAAACGCACAGCAGAAAGACAGCGACATCGACTGGATGAAGGATTTTACCAGTCGTATTACTCTGAATGGTTATGCTCAGGGCGGATGGAGTTACCAAGATCCAAATGGGCAGAAAACCAATGCTTACAACCTAAAACGTACGTTGCTTTGGGCTAAGGCCCGAATCACCGACAGATGGTCGTTTATGTTTATGCACGACTTCTCGAGCGTGGTTCAAGAGTTCTACACCGATTATCGTTTGTCAAAAGGTAACGAGATGACGGTGCGTTTAGGACAGTTCAAACACTCGTACACGATGGAGAACCCCATGAGTCCCACGCAGTTGGAGCTGGTGGATGTGTACTCGCAGGCGGTATTGTATCTGGCAGGCGAGGGACCCGACCCGCTGAATGGCGTAAACTACGGTCGTGATATGGGACTGGAGGTTTATGGCGACCTGGCTAAAGGCGTGCTGCACTACGAGTTGGCGCTGATGAGCGGTCAGGGAATCAATCGTAAGGATCTGAATAATCAGAAGGACTTTATTGCCAAGTTGGAGCTTCGTCCCGTTGACGGCTTCCGCGTGGTAGCATCTGGTTATCTGGGTACAGGTTGTGCTGTGGGTACAGCTAAGTGGAACCCTGATATCCAGGTGGGTGATAATTATAAGCGTAATCGCTACAGCATAGGTGCTGAGTACAAAACACAGGCCTATACGGGTAGTAAATATAAAGAGGCGCGTCCAGCATCGGTACGTGCCGAGTGGTTAGGCGGACAGGATGGAAAGGTGGGTAGCCGAGGTGGTTACATTACAACCTGCATACCTGTGGTTGATGCCCTCGATATCGTAGCCAGTGGCGAAACCTTTGATCGTAACACCAAGGTGGATGGCTGGGATCAGACTAATCTCACCATCGGTTTGCAGTACTGGTTCTACAAAAAGTGCCGTATGCAGCTGCAGTACACCCGTTGTCTGTGTGGCGAGAATATCAGTAGTAAGGACTACAACTGGGTGCAGGCTCAGATGCAGGTGGCCTTCTGAACATGAAACATTATAGATTAAACATTAAAGATTGAAGATTAAGTATGGTTATCAAGATACTTTTTACAGTTATATTTCTGGCCGTGATGATTGGGGTAGGACTTTACACCCGCAAGCAGGCCAGTAGTGTCGAAGGTTTTGTGTTGGGCGGTCGTGCCGTGGGTCCTTGGCTCACAGCCTTTGCCTTCGGAACCAGTTATTTCTCGGCTGTTGTATTCGTTGGTTATGCTGGTCAGTTTGGCTGGAAATACGGTTTGTCGTCGGCCTGGATTGGTATTGGCAATGCCATCATCGGTTCGCTGTTGGCCTGGCTTATCTTGGGTCGTCGTACCAAACTGATGACACAACATATCGAGAGTCGCACCATGCCAGATTTCTTTGGTACTCGCTTTAACGATCAGGGCTTGCGTGTGGCAGCATCAATCATCGCCTTTGTATTCCTTATTCCCTATACCGCTGGTGTATATAGCGGCATTTCGCGCTTGTTCGAGATGGGATTCAGTATCCCTTACGAGTATTGCGTGGTGATTATGTCGATACTCACAGCTGTATATGTGATTTTGGGTGGATACAAGGCCACAGCCATGAACGACTTTATTCAGGGTATAATCATGCTGTTTGGTATTGTGGCTGTGATTGTGGCTGTGCTGAATGTGCAAGGCGGTTTGGTGGCTGCTGTAGATAAATTGGCTGCTATGCCATCTGATGCCGATCCAACGATGAATGGTGGTTTTGCTACGCTGTTCGGTCCCGATCCCTGGGGCTTGTTAGGTGTGGTTATACTCACGTCGCTTGGTACGATGGGTCTGCCCCAGATGGTGGGTAAGTTCTACTCGATTACAGATGAGAGTGCCATTAAGCGTGGTACCGTTATCTCAACCGTGTTTGCCTTTATCGTGGCTGGCGGCTGCTACTTCTTAGGTGGGTTTGGTCGTCTGTTTGGCACACCACCTATGCTGCCTAACGGTAAGTTGGCTTTCGACTCGATTGTGCCTTCAATGCTGGTAACATTGCCCGATATATTGATTGCTCTCGTTGTGCTACTGGTGCTGAGTGCTTCGATGTCAACCTTGGCTTCGTTGGTACTCACCTCATCAAGTACCATGACACTCGACTTGATTTATCGTGATAAGAAAGCGTTGCCAGGTGAGGTAGAGGATGGCGAGATTAACGATATCGTATCCGAGAAGGTTGAGCGTCGTAAGGTGATCGTGATGCGTGTGCTCATCATGTTCTTTATCGCCATCTCGTTGCTCATCGCCCTTAACCCACCAACGTTTATTGCCCAGCTGATGGGTATTTCGTGGGGAGCTTTGGCTGGTGCATTCCTGGCACCATTTATGCTGGGTTTGTATTCACGTCGCATCACTACCATGAGTGTGTGGGCTTGCTTTGTTTGGGGCGTTGGTCTTACCGTTGTCAATATGCTGGCTGGCAACCCCATTAACCCAATTAACTGTGGTGCCATAGCCATGGTAGGCGGTTTCCCTGTGGTTTGGTTGGTAAGTATGTTTACTCGTCAGATGTCGAAGGCCCGCGTGGATGCTATTTTTGAGTGCTACAATAGACATTAAACATTTTATATAACATTAAGATTAAAAATTAGACTTTATGAAGAAATCCGTTTTAACCGTTACTTTACTGGGGGTGGCCATCACATTGATGGCTGCCTCGTGTGCCAACAAACCAAAGGCTGCTGCTGCCCCTGCTGCAGAGGCTACCGAGGTGGCTGTGGATGGCGAGCTGGCACCCGATTTTGAACTGCCTAATCTGCAGGGGTCGACTACCAAACTGTCGTCGCTGCGTGGCAAATATGTAGTACTCGATTTCTGGGGTTCATGGTGCGTTTGGTGCATTCGTGGTATCCCACAAATGAAGACGGCTTACACCAAGTACAAGGACAAAATGGAAATATTAGGTGTTGACTGCCGTGATACTGAGGAAAAGTGGAGGGCTGCCGTCGACGAGCACCAGTTGCCTTGGTTGCAGGTGCGTTGTCCTGATGAGCAGCTGCAGACAATCGCAGCACAGTATAGCATCGAGGGCTTCCCCACAAAGGTTATCATCGATCCAGAGGGAAAACTCGTAAGAACGGTAGTAGGCGAGGATCCTGCCTTCTACACCTTCCTTGATGAGTTGTTCAAGTAGTTTTTTTTAGGCACGGATTTACACGGCTTAAATAAATTTAAAACACGGCCTTAGTTACAATGCTAAAGCCGTGTTTCTTTATAAAAGAGCCGTGTAATCCGTGCCTAATAATTAGTAAGCGTGGTCGTCACCTTGGAGTTCTTCCTTGGTGATTTTTTTCTTGTCGATAGCGCGCCAGGCGTAGATGATGTAAGCCAGTACAAATGGTACTAACAGCGATACATAGAACATGGTGCGCAAGGTGAACTCGCTTGAGCAGGAGTTAGCCAAGGTGAGCGAACTCTGCAAGTCGGCTGTCGAAGGATAGTAAGCGGTATGGTTCCAGGCACAGCTGAGCAAGAGTGCCAGAACGGTTAGCACAGTACCTATGCCTGCAGGCCAGATGCCACCATTATACCCCTTACTGAAGATGGTCTTACCAATACCAAACAGCACCAATACTACACCTATTAATAATAATACCAACAGGTACCACATCTCCAGGAAATTGTTCAGATACTTGTAGGGCTCCATGTAGATAACACCCTCGTCGTTATAGGCAAAGCCGTCCTTCAGCAGTACATGTACCAAATAGGCTACAAACAGCAGCAGGAAAGGTACGGCTGCACCCACCAATCGCACGCTGCCACGCGAACGGATATCCTCGTCGGCAACGTTGTTCATGACGTAGAGTATACCTAAAACACGTGCTAAGAACACCACAGCAAAGCCCAGAACCAGTACCCAGGGATTTAGCAGGGCATCCAGTCCGTGCGAGGCGTTGGCCCAACGACTGATGATAGGTGTGATGGCACCAGCATCAACCAGATTGTCCTTGGCGATGATAAAGTTGGAACCCTCGAAGAAAGTGGCTACAGCACCCCCCAACAACAGCGGACCAACGATACCATTTAGTGTAAGGAAGAATTGGAACGTCTTGGGACCCAGGAAATTACCGATCTTATTCTGAAACTCGTAACTAACGGCTTGCAGCACAAATGTAAACAGGATAATCATCCACAACCAATAGGCGCCGCCAAAGCTGGTAGAGTAGAATAGAGGGAACGAAGCAAAGAATGCACCCCCAAAGGTAACAAGTGTGGTAAACGTGAACTCCCACTTGCGACCAGTAGAGTTATACACCAGTCGGCGTCCCTCTTCGGTATAGCCTAACGAACGGGCTACAGAATTGGCTCCCTGAACAAAAAGCAAAAATACCAGTATCGCTCCTAACAGCGAAACGATAAAACACCAATAATGTTGTAAGAAATCGTATGTCATAACTCTGGCCCTTTCTTAATTTGTTTAAGTAAAATATTTATCTCAACCGCCAGCATGGTGGTGAAGAGTACGAGGAACAGGAAGAACGTAATGATAACGCTCTGTGACTGCAGATCGCTCACCGATGCCCATGTGGGCAGCATGTCCTGGATGGTCCAAGGCTGGCGTCCGAATTCGGCTACCAACCAGCCGCATTCTGAACCGATATAGGCCAGCGGGATGAGCAGGATGGCTACCCAATAATGCCAGGCGGGTAGGGTGGTAATGTCGTACTTCTTGAACAGCGCCTTGGGGAACTTGTAGGTTACAGCCAGGATAACAGCAAAGAACAGAATGAACAAGCAACCCACACCTACCATCACTCTGAATGCCCAGAAGTTTACCAGAACAGGTGGTACCAAGTCGGCCTTATCCTTTACATAGCCATAACCAAAGTACTTCATGTTCTCGTTGATGGTTGTCAGGTATTGGGCAATGGTGGCTTCGTCAGCACCATCGGCTTTGGCCTTACGATAGGCAGCAAGTGCCTCGATGGCCTTCTTGCCTCGTGCAATCTTCTCGTCGGCACTTGGCTCTGTCTTGCCATCGGGTGTGGTATAGCCGTTCAGCAAGTCGTTAATACCTGGCACATAGCCCTTGGGGTCGTTGGTGGCCATGATACTCAGTCCGTAAGGCACCTCGATACCCTCGATAAGCTTCAAACCTTGTTCGGTTCCGCCATCGTAAAGCGCCTCCATAGCAGCCAGCTTCATGGGTTGAACCTCGGCCACATCCATACCCGACTTATGACCGGTAGCGCCTGCCAACAGGGCAGCCACCAGACCTACGCCAGCACCAATCTTCATACTCTCTACGGCCAATCGGGTGTGACGTTTCTTCATCAGATACCAGCAGCAAACGCCTACGCAGAAGATACCGCCGATAATCCACGATGAGGTAACGGTGTGGCAGAACTTAGAGATAGCGAAGGGCGAGAGGGCCACTTCGGCAAATGATACCATCTCGTTACGCATGGTGTCGGGGTTGAACTCGCAACCCACAGGATACTGCATCCAGGCGTTGGCCACCAGAATCCACCAGGCCGATATCGTGGCTCCTAAGCCTGTAAGCCACGTTGATGCCAAGTGGAAGCCTGGCGAAACCTTTTTCCATCCAAAGTACATCACGGCAACAAAGGTGCTCTCCATAAAGAAAGCCACAATACCTTCTACGGCCAGCGGGGCACCAAAAATGTCGCCTACAAACCATGAGTAGTTACTCCAGTTGGTACCAAACTCAAACTCGAGAATGATACCCGTAGCCACACCCATGGCGAAGTTAATGCCGAAAAGCTTCTGCCAGAACTTGGCTGCTTCTTTCCAGAACTCATCTTTTGTTTGGTAATACTTGGTCTCAACAATCCCCATGATAACTGCCAAACCCAGCGTCAGAGGCACGAAGAGCCAGTGGTAGATTGCCGTCAGCGCAAATTGTGCTCTCGACCAGTCGATCGTTCCGGCATCAATGTTTAGTAATAGGTTTTGTAGCATAATTATAATGTTTAATATTTAATGTTTAATCTTTAATGTTCAACGTCTTCCAACAATTGCTTTGCCACATACTCTGGCTCATTGCCATCGGCATGCGTTTTCAGAAAATCAGGGAAGAAAAAGAGCTTAAGCACCACGAAGATAATAAACAATTTGATGAGAATGATGACCCAAAGCGTCTTACCAAGCGTCATCGAGCGGAACCCATCGTAATACAGATGGAACACCTTACTGAAAAAGTTGTTCTTACTCATGCAGATTGTTGTAAAATGATGTGGCAAATATACATTTTTTATTCTTACGTTCCAAATATTTAAGGTATAAACTGCAAAAATTGGTCTAAATCACGCTATTTTTCTAATTTTTAATGTTGCTTAAATGTTTGAAACATAAAATTCTTTGTTATTTCAATGAAATAACCTATATTTGCACCCGAAAATATAAAGAAAGTTATGAATAAGAAAGTTTTAATACCCCTGATTGTTGTTATTCTGGCACTCTGTGGTGCTGCTACATGGTTGTTTTTGAGTCTGCAGGAACAGAAGCAGGTTGTGCAGGACATGGAGGAACTGGCCGAACTCGACAAGCAGGAAATGGAGAATGAATATGAGCGTTTCACCATGCAGTATAGCGAGATGAAAACGCAGATTAACAACGACTCTATTATCGCCCAGCTGACCGAGGAGCAGATGAAGACCCAGAAGTTGCTGGAGGAGTTGAAGCAGGTAAAGGCCAGCGATGCACGCGAGATTGCCCGACTGAAGAAGGAGTTGGCAACCGTTCGTGAGGTGCTGCGTGATTATGTGTATCAGATTGACTCGCTGAACCGTTTGAACGAGAATCTGAAGGCCGAGAACAGTCGTGTAAACGCTGAGTTGAACGAGCGTAACGCACAGGTGGCAGGCTTGAACAGCGAGAAGGCATCGCTCTCAGAGAAGGTGGCTATTGCAGCCCAACTCGATGCAACCAATATCCAGATGCAGATTCTGGGTAAGAACGGTAAGACAGCCAAGAAGTTGAAGGATTGCAAGCAGATGCGCGTAAACTTCACTATTACCAAGAATGTAACCGCCTCGAACGGTAACCGTACCGTTTATGTTCGTATTCAGAACCCTGGTGGTAACACCCTGAGTGGCGGCGGCAGCTTTGCTTACGAGAACCGTAATATTGAGTGCTCGGCTAAGAAGGTGATTGAGTACACGGGTGAGGAGACTCCTGTAACCGTTTATTGGAACATGACACAGATGCTGGAGGCTGGTGACTACCGCGTTAGCATTTTTGTGGATGGCAATATGATTGGAACGAAGACATTTAGTTTTAAATAAGAGATATGATGAAAAAAACTTTTGGAATTTTTCTGCTTTCGGCAGTCATCACGCCTGTTTGGGCTCAAAGAATATTGAGCTTGGACAGTTGCCGACAGATGGCGCTGAGAAACAATAAGCAGTTAGGCATTTCCAAACTTAAACAGGATGTGGCCGAGAATGCTCGTAAGTCGGCGCGCACCAAGTACCTGCCCCACGTGAGTGCTATAGGTACCTATGAGTTTACGAGCGAGGAGATATCGATTCTTAATGATGGTCAGAAGGCTGCCTTAGGTGGTCTTGGTACTGTTGTTGGTGGTACCCTGCAAAACACATTGGGTTCGTTGGTAGCCACGTTGCCACCAGCCGCCCAGATGCAGATGGCGCAGGATATGGCTAATGTAACAGCTGGTTTGAACCAGAAGGGCCAGAACATCGTAGATGCTTTCCGTACCGATACCCGTAACATCTTTGCAGGTTCGGTTGTGGTTACCCAGCCCGTATTTATGGGTGGTGCCATCGTGGCTCTGAACAAGATGGCCGACATCACTACCGAGATGGCCAAGAATTCGATGGATGCCCGTCGCCATGCTACGTTGTATCAGATTGATCAGGCCTATTGGCAGGTGGTATCGCTCCATCATAAAAAGGCTTTGGCCGAGAGCTATCTCGAACTCGTTAAGAAGTTTGATAGCGATGTACATAAGATGATTGACGAGGGAGTGGCTACACGTAGCGACGGACTGAGCGTTGACGTGAAGGTGAACGAGGCCGAGATGACCCTGACAAAGGTGAACGACGGTTTGGTACTCTCACGTATGCTGCTCAATCAGTTGTGCGGACTGCCCTTGAATGAGTCTGTGATTCTTCAGGACGAGCAGACTGATAATATTGCTGTAGTAGAGCTGACCCCACAGTTGGATGTTGAGAATGCTGTGGCACATCGCCCAGAGCTTAAGATGCTGCAGAATACAGTAGATCTGAGCAAGCAGGCCACTAACGTGCTCAAGGCTGCTAACCTGCCTCAGGTAGCGCTGATGGGCGGCTATGCTGTTAGCAATCCTAACGTGCTGAATGGTTTCGAAAAGAAGTTTGCAGGTTACTGGCATCTGGGCGTTATCGTCCGTGTGCCCATCTGGAACTGGGGCGATGTCATGTATAAGGTTCGTGCCTCGAAGGGCGCTACCGCCATTGCTACTCTCGAACTCGACGAGGCGCGCGAAAAAATTGAACTTCAGGTTAACCAGACCACCTTTAAGGTTGATGAGGCTAACAAGAAGCTGACGATGGCTCAGAAGAACATCCAGCGCGCCGACGAGAATCTTCGTACCGCTAACCTGGGATTCCAGGAGGGTGTTATCAGTCCTACCGTTGTGATGGAGGCTCAGACAGCTTGGCTGCAGGCCCAGTCGCAGAAGATAGATGCAGAAATTGATGTTAAACTTAGTCAGGTTGACCTGCAGAAGGCCCTTGGCACATTAGAATAAAGGATATTATGACAGAACAAGCAAAACGCCAGCATAACAACATTCTGCTTGCCATCGTTGGTTTTGCGGCAGTAGTGATTATCGTGGCTTTAATTGGATTCTTTGCGCTGGATCGTGATCCAGACGTTATCCAGGGACAGGTAGAGGTTACAGAGTACCGTGTATCTAGCAAGGTGCCAGGTCGTATTCTTGAACTTCGCGTAAAAGAGGGCGACTATGTCAAGGTGGGTGATACACTTGCTATACTTGATGCCCCTGAGGTGCGTGCCAAGATGGAACAAGCCCAAAGCGCCGAGAGCGCCGCTGCGGCTTTGGAGTTGAAGGCTCAGAATGGTGCTCGCAAAGAGCAGATTCAGGGCGCTTTCTCTGTTCTTCAGCAGGCTAAGGCAGGACTTGAGATTGCAGAGAAATCTTACAATCGTGTGCAGCGCCTGTTCGACGAGGGCGTGATGAGTGCCCAGAAACGCGACGAGGCCTTTGCCAATTACAAGGCGATGGAGGCACAGGTGAAAGCCGCTCAGAGCCAGTATGACATGGCTGTGAATGGTGCGCGCCGCGAGGATAAGATGGCTGCTGCTGCTCAGGTGGGGCGTGCCCGTGGTGCCGTGCAGGAGGTTAACTCTTATATTCACGAGACGGTTCAGGTGGCCCAGATGGAAGGCGAGGTTTCTGATGTTTATCCAAAGGTAGGTGAGTTGGTTGGTACTGGTTCGCCCATCATGTCGATAGCTGTGATGCAGGATCTCTGGGGTACATTCAATGTGCGCGAGGATCAGCTGAAAGGTATGCAGATGGGTAGTGAGGTTAATGCCTATGTGCCTGCGTTCGATAAAATCATCAAGATGAAGGTTTACTACCTGAAAGATCAGGGTTCATATGCCGTGTGGAAGGCCACCAAGGCTAATGGTCAGTACGACCTGAAAACCTTTGAGGTTAAAGCCCGTCCGGTTGAGAAGATGGAAGGCTTGCGCCCTGGCATGAGCTTGATTATTAAGGATTGAAGAGTTTAAGAGTTGAACAATTGAAGTACTTAGCTTTGATATGGGAGATAGCTTTGCGTGAGATGAAGATTCTGAAAAAGAATCCCATCTACGGCTTCTGTATGGTGGTTTTCCCGCTGTTGACGATGGTGTTTTTTACATCGCTGCTCGACGATGGCCTGCCGCAGGACTTGCCAGTGGGTGTGGTTGATCTCGACAATACCTCGACTACCCGTGCGCTTACTCGTAAACTCGATGGCTTTCAGAATTCGCGGGTAGTGGCTCATTTTCAGTCGGTTGCCGAGGCGCGTCATGCGATGCAGGAGAACGAGATCTACGGTTTCCTGTATTTCCCCAAAGGCACTACCAGCAACCTGATGTCGGCCCGTCGCCCAAAGATATCTTTCTATTATAGTAATGTGTCGTTGGCGGGTGGTTCGATGGTGATGAAGGATCTGAAAACCGTTACCACCCTTGGTTCGGCTGCGGTAGGTATGGCTACCCTTCGTGCCAAAGGTGCTACCGACCAGCAGATTCAGGCTTTTTTGCAACCCATCCGTATCGATCTGCACCAGGTGGCCAACCCTTGGAGCAATTATAATGTGTATCTCTCAACCGTGTTTGTGCCGGGTGTGATGATGCTCTTTATGTTCCTGATATCAGCTTATTCGTTGGGTATGGAACTCAAGTTTAATCGTGGTAAGGAGTGGATCGAGAAGGCCGATGGTCATATCGTGGTAGCCATTCTGGGCAAGTATCTGCCGCATGCGGTGGTATTCCTGCTGCTGATATCGTTCTATCAGTTCTACATCTATCATGTGCTCCAATTCCCACATGTTGGTGGATGGGCTATGATTATACTTCTGTCGGTGCTCTGCGTGTTTGGCTCAATCGGCTTTGGTATCTTTGCCTTTGGCTTGATGCCATCGTTGCGTATGAGTATGAGTGTATGCTCGTTGTGGGGCGTTCTTAGTTTCTCGCTGGCGGGTTCTGCTTTCCCGGCAATGGGTATGGATGCTCCTCTGCAGGCGCTCACGTGGCTATTCCCGTTGCGCCATTATTATATGCTATTCCAGATAACGGTATTTAATGGCTATCCGCTTATTGATGCCTGGTTCCATCTGGTAGCGCTGATAGGTTTCACGCTGATGCCTTGGTTTGTTATCAGTAAGGTTAAAAATGCTATGCTCACTTATGTCTATATTCCATAAAATCATACAGGCTTTAAATGATGCCGCTTATATCTGGCGACAGGAGTTCAAGCAGGTGCTTCGCGACGAGGGCGTGCTGATTTTCTGTGTCATTGTGCCTTTGGTTTATCCGCTGCTTTACTCGTGGGTTTATAATAATGAGACCGTTCGCGAGGTGCCTGTAGTAGTGGTCGATATGTCGCATTCGCATCAGTCGCGCCAGTTTATCCGCATGTGCGATGCTTCGCCCGATGTGCAGGTGGTTAGTCATGCTGTAGATTTGGATGAGGCTAAGAGTCTGGTGAGTCGCCAGGTGGCCAAGGGTATCTATTATATTCCCGAGGATTTTGCCACGAAGCTGAATCGCATGGAGCAATCCACCATTAGCGTGTATTGTGATATGGCGCTGATGCTTACCTATAAAGCTATTTATCAGACGGCGATGGCTGTGAGCACCAAGATGGGTGCGCAGATGCAGGTGGCGCTGGCTGGCAACTATACTGCGCGCGAGGATGTGATAACCGTTAGTCCACTCGAAGTAGAGGAGGTGCCGATGTTTAATCCCCAAGGTGGTTATGGTACATCGGTTTTGCCTGCCGTGCTGATGCTGATTATCCAGCAGACGTTGGCGCTTGGTATCGGTCTGGCTGCAGGTACGGCCCGCGAAACCAATCCTTATGGCGATCTGGTGCCTGCGCATCCCGCTTATTCGGGCATCTATCGTATTGTAGGTGGTAAAGCGCTTTGCTATCTCATGGTGTATGCCGTGATGGGGGCTTATCTGGTAACGGTGGTGCCCAGAATGTTTGATTTCCTACAGATAGCGCCTTGGCAGAGTCTGTTGGCTCTGATGACACCTTATCTGCTGGCCTGCGTATTCTTTGGCATGACGGTATCGTGCCTGGTACGCTATCGCGAGAATGTGATTCTGCTGATGGTGTTCATCTCGCTGCCGCTGCTGTTCATGACGGGTGTGTCGTGGCCGCAAAGCAGTATTCCAGGCGCTTGGCAGGGTGTGTCGTGGTTGTTCCCCAGCACCTTTGGTGTTAGAGCTTATCTGCGTTTGAACAGTATGGGTGCCAGCATCGGCGATGTAGCCCTCGAGCTGCGTTGTCTCTGGATTCAGGTTGCCTTCTACTTCGGAATGGCATGTCTGGTATATGGTCATCAGTTGCGCGAATCGCGCCGTCACAATTTAGCAGCATAAAAGAATATGAGAAAGTGGTTTGTCATCGCATTTGTTTGTCTGACCGCCGGCGTTAAGGCGCAGGAGGTTGAGCGTGGTGCGTTGTTACAGCCCGATACCACCTTCTCGTTATCCCCGCTTACGTATCGTGGCACGATTGCTACCTATCCGTACTTGGGGGCTATGTACACCGGTCTGGGCAATTGGGACTTGCATCCCGGACTGAATGCTTCGTTCTCGGCATCGGCTATTTTCGGGGTGGGCAAGCATTCCAGTAGCGGCTTTGCCAATAGCGCGGCTGTGATGTATGCCGGCCAGCTCTCGCCAAAACTCTCGTTCTCGATAGGTGGCTATAGCTCGTTCATGGACTATGGGCACCACCAGATGAAGGATGCCGGATTAACGGCAATGCTTAACTACCGCTTTGATGAGCATTGGGAGGCAGGCGTGTTCGGCCAGAAATCGATGATGCAGCCCAATATGCCACTACAGAATATGTGGTGGCTGGGTAACGACTTTGGCGACAAGATTGGCGCTATGGTAAAATATAACGTGAATCCCAACTTTAGCTTTCAGCTGAGTGTGTGGAATCAGCGAAATGGTTTTGATAATAGATGGTAAAAAGATATTTTATTTGGTTGAGTTACGATGGCACCAACTATCACGGTTGGCAGGTGCAGCCTAACGGTATCTCCGTTCAGGGCGAGCTGCAACGCGTACTCTCAACCTTACTCCGACAGGAAATCAGTATTACTGGCGCAGGCCGAACGGATGCAGGTGTGCATGCCCGTGTGATGGCGGCGCATTTTGAGATAGAGGGCGATATCGATTGTAAGCAGCTGGCTTATAAGATGAACCGCATGTTGCCACAGGATATCGTGGTTGATAGGATAGAGGAGGTTTCGCTCGATATGCATGCCCGTTTCTCGGCTACCGAGCGTACGTACCATTATTATATACATATGCGAAAGTGTCCGTTCGAGCGCCACTATTCGTGCGAGATTCATTACCCCTTGGATTTCGAGAAGATGAACGAGGCTGGACGAATCCTTACCACCTACGAGGACTTTGGTGCTTTCTGTAAGGCGCATAGCGATGTGAAAACCACCCTTTGCCACGTAACGCGTGCCGAGTGGATACAGACAGGCGATACTACCTGGTACTTTGTGATTACGGCCAACCGTTTTTTGCGTAACATGGTGCGTGCCGTGGTAGGTACGTTGGTAGATGTGGGGCGTGGCCGACTGACGCTTGATGAGTTCCGAAGCGTGATTGAGGGCAAGCGCCGCAGCGATGCTGGCGAATCGATGCCTGGTAACGCCTTGTTCCTTGAGGATGTGAAGTATTAAGAATAGAAGGATTGTAAGATTTAGATATTGAAGTTTTTAGGATAACAGATTATGTGGTTATTATTGGCGTTTATGTCGGCAGCTTTGTTGGGCTGCTATGATTCATTAAAGAAACAGGCCCTGAAGGGCAATGCGGTTATTCCCGTGCTGTTTCTCAATACGTTGTTTTCAAGTTTGTTTTTCCTGCCGTTCATCGTGCTGAGTGGTACTACCCAGGTGCTTGATGGCAGTATATTCCATGTATCGGCAGGCGGTTGGGATATGCATAAGTATATCCTGCTCAAGTCGCTCATTGTGCTGTCGAGCTGGATTCTGGGCTATTTCGGCATGAAGCATCTGCCACTTACGATTGTGGGGCCTATCAACGCAACACGTCCTGTGATGGTGCTGGTGGGTGCGCTGTTGGTGTTTGGCGAGCGACTGAACCATTGGCAATGGATAGGTGTGCTGCTGGCTATCGCCTCGTTCCTGCTGCTGAGTCGTAGCGGAAAGAAGGAGGGCATCGACTTTAAGCACAACAACTGGATATTTATGATTGTGGGTGCTGCCATACTGGGTGCTGTAAGTGGTCTGTACGACAAGTTCCTGATGGCGCCAGTAGAGAATGGTGGCGTGGGACTCGACCGTATGATGGTGCAGTCGTGGTATAACATCTACCAATGCTTTATGATGGGTGCTATGCTGTGGTTGCTGTGGTGGCCTAAGCACGAGCAGACTACACCGTTCCATTGGTCGTGGTCGATTGTGGGTGTGAGTCTGTTCCTGAGCATCGCCGACTTTATGTACTTCTACTCGCTCTCGTTGCCCGAGGCCATGATTTCTATCGTATCGATGATTCGTCGTGGTAGCGTGATCGTAAGCTTTACGTTTGGTGCGATGTTCTTCCACGAGAAGAATCTCAAGGCCAAAGCTTTCGACTTGGCGCTTGTGCTCCTTGGAATGGTATTCCTCTACATCGGTAGCAAGTAGTTTTTTTAGGCACGAAAATCTCTCTGTGCCTATTTCTTTTCTTTGCGTTTACGTTTCTTCGACGAGAACAGATCGCGGATACCGTTGAAGTCCTTCTTCATGATAAGGCCGATACCTTGCGTGTTAAGACTCGACTTGGTGAAATAGCGATCGTTTGTCTGGTTGTATACCTTCAGGGCTAAGTTGCCGTTGGGGTAGAGGAGGTATTGCACGTCGAAGTCGCCTATAAACGATGGGTTGGCCTGTGTGGCGTTGTCGCGATAGCCAAACTGACCGTTAATCAGCAATCGGTTGTTCAGCATGCGTCCGTTAATAATGCCCTCGTATTCGGCATTATGCCAGCCCTCGTTACCTGTAGATATGTTGGCGCCAAAGTTCCAGTTGTCGTTCTTGATAAACTGGTTGATGAGCGTGTTGATCTGCGACGAGAGCGTACCCGACAGGAAACTCTGCATGGCCAGCGATGTCTGGTCGGTTCGCTCGCCTGTGGCGCTGGTGCTGTTGTTGGCGCCCTGATTGTAGAATCGGCCGATAGCCAACAGATATACCACCTGCTGGTTCATCTCCTGCTGTCCGTTGATAACCGAGCGTACCATCTGCTGCTCGTCGGCATTTACCGTTGGCATCTCCAGGTCGAAGTCAACCTGTGGTGCTGCGGGCTGTCCGCCGATGTTCATCAAGCAGTTTACGCGGATGGTGTTGCTGCTGAACGAGTTGCCGATGTTCAGGTCCGACAGACTCACGCCGCTAACGGTATAAACGGCCTGCAGGTTGAGTGCTGCCTGATAGGGATCGCCACCAAACACGATGGTACCACCACGGTTAAACGTAAAGTTCTTCTTGATAATATTCTGGATGGTGATGCCGTACGTGCCGTGATCAACGGTGTAGGTACCAAACATGTTAAACGAGCCCTTGTTGTGGAACGATGCACGTATAGAACCGTTACCATAAAGGGTGATGTAATCCTTGGTACCCTCGTCCATCAGCAGCTTTAGGGCGGCGTTGGGCGTGGCGTTAATCTGGAAGTTGATGTAGATATCCGTATCGTCGGCCCTAGAGCTAGTTGGGCTAGATATGCTCGATTGGCTGGTAATACCAGATTCTCTAGTTGGTTGCTCCCATGTAATAAACTCCTGATTGCTGATGGCATCTGGACTGGCGGCATTATATACAAACACGCTACCAGGCTGTGGCGTTACGTTACAATCTATAATCACATCGTTGCCATGACCGCTGATGGATACGTTACCACCAGCATAAACGGTGCCGTAGAAGGTTGACTCGCTACCATCGGGATTCGTAAAGTCCTTAAAGTCGTAGGCCAGCAGGTTGTCGGTCTCTACAAACAAGTCGAAACTCAGGTTGGTCAAGCTCTGGTGATGTATGCCACCCGAGAGTATAGCCTTGTTGCCTAAGGCGTCGTAGATAGGCATGTGGCGCAACTCAATCTCGTTGGGTACCATTACTACTGTGTCGCGTACTAACTTATAGGTGGTGTTCAGCGGCGTAACGGTAGCCTCGCCATCTACAATCAGCTTACCCGTCAGGTTGATGTCGTCGAGCGTACCAGCCACACGGGCCAGACCCTCGCCACGTCCGGTAATGCTCGAGAGGAAGCTCTTGGTAAAGTTGTGCATGAACTCGATGCTGGTACCATCGGCTTCGATACCAAGATCGATGGTGTTATGTACGGGCGATACGTAGCCGTTGATACGTGTCTGGGCATCGGGTCCGTCGTCGGCCACCGCATGTATATCAATCTGCTGTGCCTCGTGGTTCCAGTTGGCAAGGGCATGCAGCACACCCATGCGGCCGCGCTCAAACTTAAACTCATCTACGGTCAGGTCGGCATTAGCCTTAAACTCGTCGAAGAGCGACCAGGCGCGTGCCTTACCCGTGGCCTTTCCGCTGAACTCTACGCTGTGGAAGTTTACCAGGTCGAGAATATACCCCACCTCAACCTCGCGCAGATCCACGGTGAGCGAGTCGGTAGCGTTCTTCGAGGCGATACCATCCACGATGATATGCTGGCGTCCGTGTTGAACCGAGAAGTGGTCTACCAGCAGGAACTTATCGCTATACAGCACATCCGATGGTTCTACATCCCAACCCTCGCCACGCAGGATGATGTGCGACGGCATGAAGCGCAGGTGCGCCTCTTGCTTGCCTGCCACGTTGTGATAAAGCTGCATGATGGTGTTCAGCTCGCCGCTCATGTGCTCGCTCTCGTTGTGGTTGTCCCAGTAGAGCGATGTGGTGAGGTTGTTGTTGGCGGCATGAGCCGAGAGTCCCAGATCCAGGTGCTGGCCGTTGTCCATCAGCTTGCGGATGTTCAGGTTGCAGCGCATGGTGTCGGCTGGCGACGAGATGTTTACGTAGCCATCGCTATACCACGAGCCGTTGTAGGCAAACGATGGGATATCGCCATTCAAGTATAGCTCGTTGGTAAAGTCGTTTACGCGGGCTTGCAGGGTTACGGGCTGTCGCAACTGCAGGTCGACGTTGAATACACGTCGCAGCCAGTCGCTCTTGCTTACCATCAGGCGTACCACAAAGTTATTGTGGGTCTTGGTGGTGGTAGCAGGCAGAATGGGCAGGGTGGGCAGCTTGCTCTTCAGCAGGTTTACAAACGAACCAGCCAGCGTGCTAAAGTCGAACTGACCTTTCAGCTCTGCATCGGCAAAGTCGCTTTTCACGGTAAGGAAGTGGATACCATCCTCGCGTCCGGTCGTGATGTTCAGATTATCCAGACGGTAGGCAGGATGCTGCTCGGTAGCCGAGATGTTGAAGTTACTCAGTCGGATGTTACCTTGCGCATCGTTCAGGGTACGAGCGGCCAGATTGGCCTCCAGCTGTCCACTCAGCGTAGCGCCGCCCCATTGGTCGGTCAGATGCAGGGCGTGCGGGTTGTATCGTTCGATGTTTGCCTGCAGCTTAATGCTGTTAAGCGGCTTGTCGTTCAGGTGCTGGTCGGCCAGCTCTGCTGTAATCTGCGCCTCCAGATTGGGGTCGTTAATATCAAAGTTACCGGTTATCACACCCTGATTGTAGCCGCCGTTAAGCGCCAGGTTATGATAGGTATAGCCCTTGTAGTCGAAATCGCTGATAATGCCATCCACATTCACGTCGGGCTTCTGCCCCTCGTGCAGCTGACCCTTCAGGGCGAGGGTAGTGGTTAGCTTGCCCAGGTCGTTGCTGGCCAGCAGCTGCTGCAGGTTCAAGGCTGCAACTTCAACCGTACCGGCAAACGATTGGTCGGCTGCCAGGTTCATATCCACCTTGGCATCGCCGGCGCCTGAATGCACATCGGCCTGCAGGTTGCCCGCCCCTTGCTGGTTGCGCTCGCTTTCGGCCGATAGCTGTACGCCACCCAGTCGTGTCAGCTCCTCAGGAATCTGTGGAAAGGCGTTGGCAAGCGTGGCCAGATAGCCCTCCGAAACCGCCAGGCGGTTCAGCTGTACGCTCCACGATGGGCGCTTCTGCCAGTCGGCCACCCAACCATGGGCGTTGATGTCTAATTCGTGTCCTGCCGACGATATCTGTAGGCTTGGAACGGTTACTTTTGTATCGGTTCCATTAAAGCTGGTGGCGATGGATAAACGGTTTGATAATCCCTTTAGCTGTGGAACGAAATAGCCTAGCTCTGAGGGAGTTATGCTGGTGTTAGAAATCTTTCCATAGTAGTCTAACGAGCCCTTCTGCAAGCCGCTGTCGGTCATCAGATAGGTGGCGTTCAGCGTGTCGATCTGCAAGCGCGACAGGGGGAGCTCTACCAGCAGATTCTCTAATTGCGACTGCTTCTTGCCGGCTGCCAAGTGGAACTTTAAGCGCTTTACCACCAGTCCGCAACGCTCCTTCAACTCCAGTCGTTTTACGTTCACGTTCAGCGAGTCGTCGGTCAGCGCCTTCAGGTTGATATGCGCGCTCAGGTCGCTTATCTTCAGGTGCGAGGGATTAAACACGCCGATGGTTACGGGCTTGTATTTCTCGTCGTAGGTTACGCTGGTGCGACGTACGATGAGCGAGTTGATACGCAGGTCGAGTGGGGTATGACTGGTGGTATCTTTTGATGCCAGCGAGTCGAGTACGAACTGAAAGTTGGTTTTGCTGCGCTCGTTCTCCTTATATAATATAAGATGTGCTCCAAACAGCTGGGCCGACGAGATGGAAATCTTGCCATCCAGCAGCGGCAGCAGTTCCAGGCGTACCGACAGGCGGCCTACACGCAACATGTCCTGCTGCTGTTGGTCCTTAATTCGCACATCATCTATAATCACACGGTTAAATAGTCCCAGATCAACGCGGCCGATGCTTACCTGGGTGCCTAATTTATCGGCAATAGCATCGGCTACCTTGCTGCCAAGGTAGTTCTGAGCCTGGGGTATATATGAGACGGTCATGAGTGCCACATTAAGTAGAATGACACCCCAAATTGTCCAACTAACGAATCTTTTGAGTAACTTCACGAGGCAAAATTACGACTTTTTGTTGTGATTTTGGCTTTTTTTTCTCATTATTTGTTATTATGTGGCTTTTTTTATGTAATTTTGCACTCGCAACGACACTATTCAATAAAATTTCTGATATAAATGGCAAATGTGATTAAGTTACGCAAAGGCTTAGACATTACCCTTGAGGGCAAGGCCGAGGAGAAGAAAATCCAGCTTAAATCGAACGGCAAGTTTGCGCTTGTACCCGACGATTTCGAAGGAGTAACTCCAAAGGTTGTTGTCAAGGAGGGCGATCATGTCAAGGCCGGGGATGCCTTGTTTATCAACAAGCAGTATCCTGAGGTAAAGTTTGCCTCGCCTGTAAGCGGAACCGTCCGCGAGGTGGTGCGTGGTGAACGAAGAAAAGTGCTCTGCGTGAGAGTTGATGCCGACGAGAAGCAGGAGTTTACCGACTTCGGCAAAAAGAACGTCAGCAAGCTTGTAGACGAGCAGGTTATTAATGCGCTGTTAGAGGCAGGTATCTTCGGATACATTAACCAGTTGCCCTACGCTGTTTCCACCAATCCTAGTGTGAAGCCGAGGGCAATTTTCGTTTCTGCCCTGCGCGATAAGCCCCTGGCTTGCGATTTTGAGTACGAGGTAGAAGGACAGATTGACGATTTCCAGACTGGTATCGACGCCCTGTCGCGTATTGCTAAGGTTGTTTTGGGTGTAGGAGTTGGTTCTAAACTCGAGAACACCAAGAATGCCGAGGTATATGTATTCGATGGTAAGTGCCCTGCAGGTAACGTAGGCGTACAGGTTAACAACATCGCTCCTGTGAACAAGGGCGAGGTGGTTTGGACCATCGGCGACCCATCGGTAGTACTGTTCATCGGTCGCCTGTTCAATACAGGTAAGGTTGATTTGCGCCGTACCGTAGCCCTGTGTGGTAGCGAGGTTAAGAATCCTGCCCACGTGGATATGCTGGTAGGTGAGGAGCTCTCAACCCTGTTGAGCAACAGCTACGATGCTCAGAAGAGCGTACGTATTATTAATGGTAACGTGCTTACTGGCCGTCCAACAACCAAGGATGGTTTCCTGGGTGCACACACCAGCGAGATTACCGTTATCCCCGAGGGTAACGATGCCGACGAGATGCTGGGTTGGATTCTGCCACGCTTTAAGCAGTTCTCGGTTAACCGCAGCTATTTCTCTTGGCTGTGTGGCAAGAAGAAGTATGCTCTTGATGCCCGCGTAAAGGGTGGCGAGCGCCACATGATTATGAGTGGCGAGTACGACAAGGTGCTGCCTATGGACATCTATGGCGAATACCTGATCAAGGCCATCATCGCTGGCGATATCGACCGTCAGGAGGCTCTTGGTATCTACGAGGTTGCTCCAGAGGACTTTGCACTTGCAGAATTCGTAGATTCTTCTAAACTTGAGTTGCAGCGCATCGTGCGTGAAGGTCTGAACATTTTACGTAAAGAAAACGCATAATAATATGAGCTTTTTAAGAAATTATCTCAATAAGATCAAGCCGAACTTTGAGGAGGGTGGCAAGCTTCATGCTTTCCGCTCGGTGTTCGACGGCTTTGAGACCTTCCTTTATGTGCCTAACGACACAGCGAAGGCTGGTGGCGTGAATATTCACGACTCTATCGACTCGAAGCGCATTATGAGTATGGTGGTTATCGCCCTGATGCCTGCCATGCTGTTTGGTATGTATAACATCGGCTATCAGAACTATGCTGCTGCCGGCACATTGGCAAGCGCAAGTTTCTGCGAGATTTTTGCTTACGGCTTCCTGGCTGTTCTGCCAAAAATCCTGGTTAGCTATATCGTAGGTCTGGGCATTGAGTTTGCCTGGGCACAGTGGAAGGGTGAGGAAATCCAGGAGGGTTATCTCGTATCGGGTATCATCATCCCATTGATTATTCCTATCGGCTGCCCTCTGTGGATGCTGGCTCTGGCCTGCGCATTCTCAGTTATCTTCTGTAAGGAGATCTTCGGTGGTACAGGTATGAATATCTTCAACCCCGCTGTTGCAGCACGTATGTTCCTGTTCTTCGCTTATCCTTCGAAGATGACTGGTGATACCGTTTGGGTAGCCCAGAACTCTATCTTCGGTCTGGGTAACGACCTGCCCGATGGATTCACAGCTGCTACACCGCTCGGTGAGCTGGCACAGCACATCACTCCCGATGCCTCAATCCTGGATATGGCCCTCGGCTTTATCCCCGGTTCAATCGGTGAGACATCGCTTGTGGCTATCGCTATCGGTGCTGCTATCCTGCTGTGGACAGGCATCGCCTCTTGGCGTACCATGCTCAGCGTATTCGTGGGTGGTATCGCACTCGCCGTACTGTTCGAGCAGACTGGTCAGGGCATGACATGGTGGCATCACCTGGTAATGGGTGGCTTTGCATTCGGTGCTGTGTTTATGGCTACCGACCCTGTTACATCATGCCGCACAACCACAGGTCAGTACATCTACGGATTCCTGATTGGTGCTATGGCCATCATCATCCGCGTATTGAATGCCGGTTATCCTGAGGGTATGATGCTCGCCATCTTCTTTGGTAATATGTTTGCTCCTACTATCGACCACTTCGTTGTGGAGCGCAATATCTCTAACCGTTTAAAGAGAGGAGGTCGCAAATGAAACTGAATACAAACTCTAACGCGTACATTATTATATATAGCGCGATACTCGTTGTTATCGTGGCCTTCCTGCTGGCTTTCGTTTATCAGGCCTTGAAGCCTATGCAGGATGCTAACGTAGCACTTGATGTGAAGAAGCAGATTCTCTACTCGCTCAACATCCGCAATCTGGATGGTGCCGAGGCCGAGGCCAAGTATGCCGAGGTGGTAAAGACCGAGAAGGAGGACGAGAATAATGGTCAGAAGGCCTATGAGTGCCAGATTGATGGTAAGAACGTTACTGTAGTTAGCCTGAAGGGTATGGGCCTTTGGGGTGGCATCAGCGGTTATCTTGCTATCGACGAAGAGGGCAAGGTTTACGGTGCCTACTTCAACCACGAAGGTGAGACCGCTGGTCTGGGTGCCGAAATCAAGGACTCTCAGGCTTGGCAGGAGAAGTTCATCGGCAAGAAGATCTGGGACGAGAACGGCAACGTAGTACTCTCAGTTGTGAAGAAGGTTGAGGATCCCGCTACTCAGGTCGACTGTGTAACTGGTGCAACCCTTACTTCGAATGGTGTTGACGCCATGCTGAAGGACGGATTGAAAGGTTTCCAGACCTATGCTATCGGCCGAATGCTCGAGACTGTTGCAAATACTGATTCAACTAAAGTAGTGGAGGAATAAACTATGGCATTATTCAGTAAACAAAATAAGGAGGTTTTTACAAACCCATTGAACGTCGACCATCCTATTCTGGGACAGGTGCTGGGTATCTGCTCGGCCTTGGCTGTAACATCGCAGCTTAAGCCTGCCATCGTAATGGGACTCGCCGTTACTGTGATTACCGCATTCTCAAACGTAATTATCTCAATCATCCGCAACACTATCCCTAACCGCATTCGTATTGTGGTTCAGCTGGTGGTTGTGGCTGCGCTGGTAACTATCGTTAGCCAGATTCTGAAGGCTTTCGCTTACGATGTGAGCGTTCAGCTGAGTGTATATGTAGGACTGATCATTACCAACTGTATCCTGATGGGTCGCCTCGAGGCGTTCGCCATGCAGAACAAGCCTTGGCCTTCGTTCCTCGATGGTGTAGGTAACGGTCTGGGCTACGCTATGATTCTGGTGATTGTTGGTGCCGTTCGTGAGTTGCTGGGCCGCGGCAGTCTGCTGGGCTTCCAGATTGTGCCCGATGCCTGCTACGACTTCGGTTACGTTAACAACGGTATGATGACGATGCCTGCAATGGCGCTGATTCTCGTGGGATGTGTGATTTGGGTTCATCGTGCTTACTTTTATAAGGAGAAATAAGATATGGAACACGCAATATCATTACTATTCAGGTCGATCTTTGTCGACAATATGATCTTCGCCTTCTTCCTCGGCATGTGCTCTTACCTGGCTGTGTCGAAGACTGTGAAGACTTCGTTAGGACTCGGTCTCGCTGTAACCTTCGTGCTTACCGTTACCGTTCCTGTTAACTATCTGTTGCAGACCAAGGTGCTGGGCCCCGACTGTCTTGTCGAGGGTGTTGATCTCAGCTACCTGTCGTTCATCCTCTTCATCGCCGTTATTGCCGGTATGGTGCAGCTGGTTGAGATGACTGTAGAGAAGTACTCACCATCGCTCTATGCAGCGCTGGGTATCTTCCTGCCTCTGATTGCCGTAAACTGCGCTATCATGGGTGCTTCGCTGTTCATGCAGCAGCGCATCCTGATGGACCCCTCTAACTCGCAGGCCATTACCAGCGTTTGGGATGCCATCGTTTATGGCTTCGGCTCTGGTATCGGTTGGGCGCTGGCCATCGTGGCTATGGGTGCCATCCGCGAAAAGATGCAGTATAGCGACGTGCCCAAGCCTCTGCAGGGCCTCGGCATCGTGTTTATCACCGTGGGCCTCATGGCTATGGCGATGATGTGTTTTAGTGGACTTAATATCTAATGGAGAGTATGGCACAGTTTATAGCATATAGTATAGGGGTTTTCCTCGCGGTAATCATCCTGCTGGTGATTATCCTGTTGGTGGCTAAGAAGTATCTCAGCCCCAGCGGTAATGTGAATATTACAGTTAACGGAGATAAGGTGCTGAACGTACCACAGGGCAACAACCTGATGGCTACCCTCAACGAGAACGGCATTTTCCTGCCTTCGGCTTGTGGTGGTAAGGCCAGCTGCGGCCAGTGTAAGGTTCAGGTACTCGAGGGTGGTGGCGAGATTCTCGACTCTGAGAAGCCTCACTTCACCCGTAAGCAGATTAAGGACCATTGGCGCCTGGGTTGCCAGTGTAAGGTTAAGGGCGACCTGAAGATTCACGTAGATGAGTCGATCCTGGGTGTTAAGGAGTACGAGTGTACCGTTATCTCTAACAAGAACGTGGCTACCTTCATCAAGGAGTTCAAGGTGCAGCTGCCTGCTGGTGCTCACATGGACTTCCTGCCTGGATCGTATGCCCAGATTAAGATTCCTAAGTTTGATTGTATCGACTACGATAAGGATATCGACAAGAGCCTGATTGGCGACGAGTATCTGCCCGCATGGGAGAAGTTCGGTTTGTTCCCACTCAAGTGTAAGAACCCCGAGGACACCATCCGTGCTTACTCAATGGCCAACTATCCTGCCGAGGGTGATGTGTTCATGCTCACCGTTCGTATCGCTACACCTCCATTCAAGGCCGACCGTTCGGGCTTCATGGATGTTAACCCTGGTATCGCTTCATCTTACATCTTCTCGCTGAAACCTGGCGACAAGGTAATCATGAGCGGACCTTTCGGCGACTTCCACCCACACTTCGACTCGAAGAAGGAGATGATTTGGGTTGGTGGTGGTGCCGGTATGGCTCCTCTGCGTGCTCAGATCATGCACATGACCAAGACGCTGCACACCACCGATCGCGAGATGCACTACTTCTATGGTGCACGTGCGCTGAACGAGGTGTTCTATCTCGACGACTTCCTGGGATTGGAGAAGGAGTACCCCAACTTCCACTTCCACCTGGCTCTCGACCGTCCAGACCCAGCAGCCGATGCAGCTGGCGTAAAGTACACTCCAGGCTTTGTTCATCAGGTAATGCTGAACACCTATCTGAAGGACCACGAGGCTCCCGAGGATATCGAGTACTACATGTGCGGTCCTGGCCCAATGTCGAAGGCCGTTGTATCTATGCTCGACTCGCTCGGCGTAGATCCCGAGTCAATCATGTACGATAACTTCGGCGGATAATCCGTTATCCCCCGCAAATCATAAAGTGCAGCAACCACCAACGGTTGCTGCACTTATTTTATTGTGTAATCCCCATTCGATTTGGGCTATTATAAAGCAACATCTGCCTCAACCTTCTGCTCTAAAGCATCCTTAATATAGGTGTTTAGCGTTTGTCCAGCCTGGCGTGCAAGGATGGCAATCTGGCGATGGATAGCAGGTGTGAGCCTAACATTTAGTACGCCGCTATAGCTTTTATCAGGCTCGATGCCCTCATCTTCACAGTAAGCCAAATAGTCATCAACAGCTTCATGAAAAGCATCGGTCAACTCCTTCACGCTATCGCCCTCAAAGTTCACCAATCCGTTAATGCCTTCTACTTTTCCGAAAAACACATTGTCCTTCTCGCTAAAAGCTACCGATCCGATATATCCTTTGTAAGATGTACAAAATGGACAGAGAAAAATGCATAACCAAAAGCAGCGTCTTTAGTGTGATACGCTGCTTTTGGTAAAATTTAAATTCTTATCCTGTCAAAACTTTGATATGGGAATCACGTCTATGGTGTAGCCGGCTTTCTCTATGGTGCGCTCTTCGTCGCGGGTGACAATGGTGAGATGGCTGCACTTCAGTTCACCAGCGCATTCCACGATGCTGTCAATCTCGCGCTTCTCCGTTTTAGAACTGCTCATATCATAGCACACTTGCACCAGGCGCTCTATCTTTGCGCCTTTGCGTAGCACAAAGTCTACCTCCTTGTCGTTGCGCGAACGATAATAGAACATGGTCTTATCGGTATCATATCCGCGACGTATAAGTTCTACAAAAACCTGATTTTCAAGCAAACGACCAAGATTCTCACTCACGGCAAAAGCCTTGGCGGCCACAAATCCATTATCCACCACATAGACCTTCCGTGGGGCCTTCTTCATCAGTTTAAGTTTGTTGTTGTAGCGCGACAGATAGTAGAATAAATATGGTTCGTGCAGATAGTCCATGTATTTCTTGGTAGTGCTAACACTCGATAATCCCAATTCTTCTGAGAGGTTGTTGGCACTCAGCGGATTGCAGAAGTTGGAAACCAAATACATGGCAAGGTTATTAAGGTCGGTGATGTTCCGTACATTGTGTCGCTTTGCCACATCCTTCCAAATGATAGAATCGAATAAGGTGTCGAGATAACTGCGCACTAATGAGCGCGAAGCTACCACTTCCGGATAACCACCATTTTGCATATAGTCGTCTGTCAGAGCGTTCGCCTCTGCTTGCTGTTCCGGCTGCATTACATTGAGATTGAGTTTGTGCCAATCGAAAAACTCTTCCATACTGAAGGGTAGCATCTCTATTTGGAGATATTTTCCCGTAAGCACCGTTGCCATTTCGCTCGATAGCATCTTGGCGTTGCTACCTGTTATGACCAGATTCTTACCCATCCTGTAGAGTTCGCTCACCCATAAGTCCCAAGCGTCGAGATTCTGTACTTCATCGAGTAGCAGATAGTCATAGCCAGGATAGACATCATCAAGCATTCGCATCACAAGATTAGCATCCCAGGCATCCAGGAGCGGCTGATTATCGAAATTCAGATAGGCAAAGTTCTTATTACGCAGCATCAGCAAGGCCTGAGTTGACTTGCCTACACGACGCGGACCTGTAATCAACTTTATAAGCTGACTGTTCAGTAGCACGTTTTCATCCTGATTAGTTCTACGTGTAAGATAAGGGCGCGACAGCAACTCGTCACGTTCTTTTCGTTGGTTCAGAATAATTGTCTTCATCATCTCAATATTATATTTCGGGTGCAAATATATGGTATTTTCTTCAATTTTGCAAGTGTATTGAATAAAAAACGTACTATTTTATCCAATACAGCGGTTGAAATGCATAAAAAAGTGCAGTAACACGAAGTTGCTGCACTTGTTTTTTTGATCTGCGGCGGGAATTTTACTTGGCGCCGAGGATTTCCTTGGCGCGGGATAGCTGCTCGGCAGTGGGCGGGGCCACATCCTTCAGCGTGTAATCTACGCCCAGCTGTTCCCATTTAAAGGTGCCCAGGGTGTGATAGGGCAGAACCTCTACCTTCTGCACGTTCTGCAGCGTGTCGATGGTGTGTCGTAGCTGTTTGAGCTGCTCCTCGTCGGTTGTGATGCCAGGCACCAGTACGTGACGGATCCACACGGGCTTGGCGATATCCGCCAGATAGCGGGCGCAATCCAGAATGTGCTCGTTGCCGTGACCTGTGAGCCAGCGGTGCTTCTCGCTGTCGATATGCTTGATGTCGAGCAGCACCAGGTCGGTACTCTGCATCAGGCGCTCGAACTTACCGAAGAAAGGCTCCTCGCGGGTAAAAGGCTGTGCAGCGGTATCCAGACAGGTGTTGATGCCACGGCGATGTGCCTCCTCAAACAGGTCGATCAGGAAATCAATCTGCAGCAGCGCCTCGCCACCGCTCACGGTGATACCGCCATCGGGGCCCCAGTAGCTGCGGTAGCGCTCGGCTTTGTTCAGCAGCTCATCAACGGTAGCTGTTGTGCCGCAGGCATCCGAGCCCAATTTCCATGTGTCAGGATTGTGGCAGTAGCGACAACGCATACGGCAACCCTGCATGAAAATCAAGAACCGAATCCCTGGCCCATCAACAGAGCCAAAGGATTCGGTACTATGTATATAGCCTTTTCTAGACATACTAGTATTTCTAGATTATCTAGTTTAGAGCGATTCGTGCGACTGGCGTGCAATTACATCCTCCTGCTGCTCGCGAGTCAGGTCGATGAACTTCACAGCGTAACCAGATACACGGATGGTGAAGTTAGCGTACTCGGGCTTCTCAGGATGCTCCATAGCATCGCGCAGCTTGTCGACACCAAACACGTTTACGTTCAGGTGGTGAGCACCACGGCTGAAGTAACCGTCCATTACGCGAACCAGCGTGTTAGCACGCTCCTCGTCGTTCTGGCCCAGGGTGTTGGGGCTGATGGTCTGAGTGTTAGAGATACCGTCGAGGGCATACTCGTAAGGCAGCTTAGCTACTGAGTTGAGCGAAGCCAGCAAACCGTTCTTCTCGGCACCATAGCTTGGGTTAGCACCTGGCGACAGAGGAGTACCAGCACGACGGCCATCGGGCAGGTTACCTGTGTACTTACCATATACCACGTTAGATGTGATGGTGAGGATAGAGCAGGTTGGGGTAGCGTTACGATAGGTAGCGTGCTTACGGATCTTCTTAACGAAGGTCTTCAGCAGCCATACTGCGATCTCGTCGGCGCGGTCGTCGTCGTTACCGTAGCGTGGGAAGTCGCCCTCGGTTACATAGTCAACGTTGAATCCCTCCTCATCGCGAATCATTTTTACTTTCGCATACTTAACGGCAGAGATAGAATCTACAACGTGTGAGAAACCTGCAATACCGGTAGCGAATGTACGACGTACGTTGGTATCAATCAGGGCCATCTCGGCAGCCTCGTAGAAGTACTTATCGTGCATGTAGTGAATCAGGTTCAGGGTGTTTACATATACACCAGCCAACCAGTCCATAGCCTGGTCGAAGCGTGGCTCCAGCTCCTCCCATGTCAGGTACTCGTCCTTGATGGGGCGGAAACCAGGAGCAACCTGCTCGCGGGTCTTGGCGTCGACACCACCGTTACATGCATACAGGAAACACTTGGCCAGGTTGGCGCGTGCTCCGAAGAACTGCATCTCCTTACCAGTCTGTGTAGCACTTACACAGCAGCAGATGCTATAATCGTCGCCCCATACAGGACGCATAACCTCGTCGTTCTCGTACTGGATCGAGCTGGTCTTAACCGAGATCATAGCAGCGTACTTCTTGAAGTTCTCGGTGAGGCGTGGAGAATAAAGCACGGTGAGGTTTGGCTCGGGCGAAGGACCCATGTTCTCCAGGGTGTGCAGGAAACGGTAGTCGTTCTTGGTCACCATGTGGCGTCCGTCCATACCCATACCACCTACCTCGAGAGTAGCCCAAACGGGGTCGCCCGAGAACAGTTCGTTGTATGATGGGATTCGTGCGAACTTAACCATGCGGAATTTCATTACCAGGTGGTCGATGAGCTCCTGAGCCTCGCTCTCGGTCAGGGTACCCTCTTCCATATCACGCTGGATGTAGATATCCAGGAATGTAGATACACGACCAACCGACATGGCAGCACCGTTCTGAGTCTTGATGGCAGCCAGGTAGCCGAAGTACAGCCACTGTACAGCCTCGCGAGCGTTGTTAGCAGGCTGCGAGATGTCGAAGCCGTAGATCTGAGCCATAGCCTTCATCTCCTTCAGGGCCTTAATCTGCATTGAGATCTCCTCACGCTGACGGATGATATCGTCGCTCATCACACCACAACCGCAGTTGCGCTTGTCGGCCTCCTTCTCGGCAATGATAAAGTCGATACCATACAGAGCCACACGACGGTAGTCGCCTACGATACGGCCACGGCCATAAGTATCGGGCAGACCGGTCAGGATGTGGTTGTGACGTACGTGCTTCATCTCCTCGGTGTAAGCATCAAATACGCCGTCGTTGTGGGTTTTGCAATACTTTGTGAAAATCTCGTGCAGCTTCTCTGATGGCTTGTAACCGTAGTTGGTGCAAGCCTGCTCAGCCATCTTGATGCCGCCAAAAGGCATGAAGGCGCGCTTCAGGGGTTTATCGGTCTGCAGACCAACTACCTTCTCCAGGTCCTTCTTACTCTCGTCGATGTAGCCAGGGCCATAAGCTGTCATGCTCGATACGATCTCTGTTTCCATGTCGAGCACACCGCCCTTGGCACGCTCTTCCTTCTGCAGCTCCTGCAGACGGCCCCACAATACGTTTGTGGCATCTGTAGGCTCAGCCAGGAAGGTCTCGTCGCCCTCGTAAGCTGTGTAGTTGTTCTGAATAAAGTCTCTGAGATTGACCTCCTCGGTCCACTTGGTTCCTTTAAAACCACGCCATTCTTTACGCATAAATCAATTAGTGTTTTATATAAAAAAAATAATACCTATCGCAAAATCGGGTGCAAAGGTACTATTTTTTTTTGGACTACGCAAATATTTACGTAGCAATCACAAAAAAAGAGGCAAAACTTTTTTTGTTCTGCCTCTCCGGATATGATACAGTCTGTGTGTGATACCTTAGTATCCCTTTAGTTTTGCAGCCGGAAGCTAAGAGTGCTAATAATCTTAATAAAGATTAATAATGAGGTGAACCAATTAGTACCGAAGAAAGAAAATATCTATGCATGGGTTTGGACCTTTATTAGTACCCTTAGTTTCCGTTGTTGAATAATGCAAAACTGAGACATATGCAAAAAGAAGATTGTGATTGTGTTGGTGTCGATGTTTCCAAGAGAACATTGGATGTAGCTCTTTACCGTGGTGAAGTGGACTGGAAAAATGGACACATTAAGGTCGAGAATAACAAAACTGGTTATAAAG
>NZ_JHXD01000021.1 GCF_000687715.1 Xylanibacter ruminicola Ga6B6 | reverse complement strand
CCCTGACACAGGACAAGGTGATTAAGGAGGCTGCTCTGCGCAGCGGAGTGAGCAAGGGAGTGATGCAGGCATGCTGGGATGCAGCCGGCGAAGTGATTAAGGCGTGGGCCACCGAGGGTCATAGCGTAGCACTGCCCGGTCTGGGTACTATGCGATTCGGATTGCGCGCCAAGAGCGTAGCCCAGGTTGACGAGGTGAAGGCCGGTCTGATTTCGAGTCGTCGCATCATCTTCACTCCTGACGTAGAGCTGAAGGAAGAGCTGGCCAAGACAGCGGTGCAGATTACCTGCTACGACCGCGACGGTAAGGAGGTGAAGCGCGTGACCAGTACCGATGCAGGCGATGTGGAGGACAATGAGAACACCCAGCCAAGCAATCCTTCGACTGGTGGCAACACAGGTGGTAACACCGGAGGCGGCAATCAGCCCAGCAACCCAGGTAGTGGCGGCTCGGACATGAACTAGCGGAAGGAGGTGAATTATGAGTAAGAAGGAAACATTTAAGTTCATCATCCAGATGATTGCGAGCATCGCCACAGCGATTGTGACGGCACTGGGAGCCACCTCGTGTATGGGGTATTAACAAAGAAACAGAGGATGTTCAAACGAGCATCCTCTGTTCTTTTATTTATTTAGTCAATCTCTTCGTCGGGCTCGTAGCCGCCCATCTCGCGGATGGCGTTTTTGAGCATGGTGTACTGCTGATACAGATGGTTAACGGCCTCCTCGCCTTGGGTGTAGTCGTGCATGGGCGACTTGAGGAAGAACGAAAGGAAACGTTGGATGCCATAACGACCAGCACGAGCAGCCAGGTCGCTGAGCAGACAGAGGTCGAGACAGAGGGGTGCTGCCAAGATTGAGTCGCGGCACAGGAAGTTGATCTTAATCTGCATGGGATAGCCCATCCAACCAAAGATATCGATGTTGTCCCAACCCTCTTTGTTGTCGTTGCGTGGGGGATAATAGTTAATGCGAACCTTATGGTAATACTGGGTATCCTCGTCGTTACCATGACCATAGAGGTCGGGCTGCACATCGGGTTTGAGAATGGTTTCGAGGGTTGAGAGTTTTGATACCTCCTTGGTGCGGAAGTTGGCAGGCTCGTCGAGTACCAAGCCATCGCGGTTACCCAGGATATTGGTTGAGAACCAGCCGCTAAGACCCAGGCAGCGGGTGCCGATGATGGGGGCAAAACCCGACTTAACAAGCGTTTGACCGGTCTTGAAATCCTTACCAGCGATAGGCATTTTTGTCTGCTCGGCCAGCTGCCACATGGCAGGGATATCCACCGTGGTGTTAGGGGCACCCATGATGAAAGGAGCACCCTCGCTCAGGGCGGCATAGGCATAGCACATGGATGGGGCGATATGCTCGCGATCGTCGGCCTTCATGGCGGCTTCGAGGTCGCTGAGCTGATAGTGAACCTTCTCGCACACGGGCACGTAGATTTCGGTAGAGGCTGCCCAGAGCACTACCACGCGGGCGCAATCGTTAGCAGCCTTGAATTGGCGGATATCCTGGCGCAGCGCCTCGACCATCTGCCAACGGGTGAGCCCAGCCTTTACATTATCGCCATCCAGGCGCTTGGCGTAGTTCTTATCGAAGGCGGCGGGCATGGGCACTATCTTCTCGAGCTCATCGCGTACGGGCTCGATATCTTTTTCCTTGAGCACTTCGGCATACATGGCTGCCTGATAGGCGTTCTGCGGATACACATCCCAACAGCCAAACACGATATCATCGAGCTTAGCCAGGGGCACGATGTCGGCATAGTGCAGATAACGGGCATCGGCACCACGACCTACGCGTATCTTATCGTACTGAGTCATTGAACCTACGGGTTTGGTTAAGCCCTTGCGAGCCATGAGCACACCCGTAATAAAAGTGGTAGATACGGCGCCACAGCCAACTACCAGGATGCCCAACTTACCTTGGGCGGGGGTTACTTTAGTTTGTGTCATTTTTTACTTTATTTGGTTGATAAACATATCTATGTTTAGTGCGCTGCAAAGGTGCACAAATAAATTGAAACAAGCAAAGAAAACTTAAAATTTTTGCAAAGTTTTACAGCTTTTAAGTGTTTTGTTACAGAAAAATACATTAATTTTGCACCCGATTTTTTTAGGTAACAAAAATTATTTATGTACAAACAAGCATTCAACATGAAGCGCCAGCGCCTGGTTTTCCGTCATTTCGGAAACAAGGGCTACTCGCTCTTTAGTTGTCTGGGCCGCGAGGTGGTTTGCAGCGTGCTATCGGTTAGCACCCTTACCTACGCATCGGCCGAGAGCGTGAGCACACACCCTGTGGTGAGCGACTCAACCGCTACGACAACTGCACGCGAGATGATGCTCGACGAGGTTAGCGTAACCGGATCGAGGGCGCCACTGACCAAGAGTCAGGCTGCGAGAATGGTAACTGTACTGGACCGCAAGGCTATTGCGCAGGCGCCAGTACAAAGTGTAAACGACCTTTTAAAGTACGCTGTAGGCGTGGATGTTAGGCAACGAGGACCCATCGGTGCCCAGACCGACGTGTCGATTCGAGGCGGCAACTACGAGCAGATTACCATCCTGCTGAATGGAATTAACATCTGCGACCCGCAAACAGGGCACAACGCCTTCGACTTTCCTGTAGACATCAGCGACATAGTGCGCATAGAGGTGCTTGAGGGACCTGCAGGGCGTGTGTATGGAACGTCGAGTCTGGTAGGAGCAATCAACATTGTGACGAAGCCTACCCTACCCTCTGCCGTGCATGCCGAAGCAGGATCGTATGGCTATGCCAATGTGGGCGGACGTGTGGCTTTTGGCGGCAAAGCCAGCCACAGCCTGTCAGGCAGCTATACCCGAAGCGACGGCTACAGCCGCAATAAGGCAGGCAAACTGAATGCCGACTACAAAAGCGGAAAGGCTTTTTACCAGGGACAGTACGACGACAACGACATACGCGTGAACTGGCATGCAGGTATAAGCGTAAGGGATTTTGGCTCGAACACCTTTTATGGCGCCAAATGGGACGACCAGTTTGAGCACACACTGAAAACCTACACTGCCGTAACAGCCGAGAACAAACAAGGGCGCCTGCACTTGAAACCAACCATATACTGGAACAGATCGCAAGACCGCTTTGAGCTGTTCCGCGATGCACCCGATATCTACCCCTTTAACTACCATCGCACGGATGTGTACGGCGTGAATCTGAACAGCCACTTTGACTGGGCTGCAGGGCGCACAGCCATAGGCGCCGAACTGCGCAACGAAGACCTTGTGAGCGGCAATCTGGGCGAGCCACTATCGCGCACACACCATATTCATGGTACCGACCGTAACTACGAGTACGGTCTGAACCGCACCAACATGAGCTTTGTGCTGGAACATAACATACTGCTTGAGCGCTTTACCCTTTCGGCAGGCGTGGTGGCCGTAAAAAACTCGTGGAACGAGATGAACATGCGTCTGTATCCAGGCATTGATGCCAGCTACCGTATTGGCAGCAACTGGAAGGTGTATGCATCGTACAACACATCGCTACGCATGCCATCGGTTACCGAACTGTACTACTCGGTGGGCGGGCATAAGGCCGATAAGCACCTGAAACCTGAGGAACTGGCGGCCGTAGAGGGCGGACTGCAATACAACTCGTACCTGGTTGACGCCAAGCTGAGCGTGTATCGTAACCACTGCAAGAACCTGATTGACTGGATCAGGCGCAGCGATGATGTGGATGCACCATGGGAATCGGTAAACTTTACCAAGGTGAACGCCACTGGTATAGAGGCCACACTGGCCCTGAACCTACAGGAGATGATGCCTGCACAACACATACTGAAACGCTTGCAGGTAGATTACAGCTACATTGACCAGGATAAGGTGGAGACCGACGGCATACAGAGCCAGTACACGCTGGAGTATCTGCGACACAAACTGGTGGCACAGTTGCAGGCCAACCTCTGGAAGCGCTTGCATGCAAATATAAGCTACCGCATGCAGGACCGCACGGGCACCTACACCAACGCCGACGGCGAGATAACCGAATACAAGCCTTACGGCATAGTTGACGCACGACTGAGTTGGAATGCCGATAACTACACGATGTATGTAGAGGCTAACAATCTGCTGAACAAAACGTACGTTGACTTTGGCCACATACCACAACCAGGCAGATGGTGGATGGCTGGATTTGCAATCCAATTATAAAACAAAAGAGGCTCGCTGAATAGCGGGCCTCAATTGATAACAATTATTTATTTACCTTTAAGTTTAAACGAATTCTCGATGCTGCAGAGTTCGGCTTCGAAGGCCTTATCAATCTTAAGGCGCTGCTCAACGGTATTGCAGCTGTGGATAACAGTTGAGTGATCGCGACCGCCGATGAGCTGACCAATACGCGACGATGGCATCTTGGTGTGCTTCTGGGCCAGGTACATCGAAATCTGACGGGCCTGCACAAAATCGCGCTTGCGGCTCTTGCTGAACACACTCTGCTGACTTACACCATAGTGGTTGCAAACCTTATCAAGGATATCATCGATAGTCAACGGATGGTTGTCAACCTTAACAGAACGCTTGATAACACGCTCGGCCAGCTTCATATCGATGTTAGAGTTGTATACAATCGAGTAAGCCATCAACGAGTTAACCACACCCTCCAGGTCGCGCACGCTGCCGTTAGCAGTCTGGGCGATATACTCAATCACGTCGGCAGGAATCTTCAAGCCGTCGCGCTTGCACTTAGCGTTCAGGATATCTACACACAACTGCACGTTGGGCTTCTCGAGCTCGGCAATCAGTCCGCAGGCAAAACGGGTAAGCAGGCGGTCCTTAACACCAGTAAGGTCAACTGGGGGACGGTCGCTGGCCAGAATAATCTGCTTGCCGATACGGAACAGGTGATCGAAGATGTGGAAGAAAGTGTCGAGTGTTTTTGGCGAATTCACCCACTCCTGAATATCGTCGACAATCAGCACGTCGATACTCTGATAGAAGTTGATGAAATCGTTCGTGGTATTCTGACGTACAGAATCGGTGAACTGAACCTGGAACAGACGGGCACTTACATACAGCACGCGCTTGTTAGGATAAAGCTCGCAGCACTTCAGTCCGATGGCGTTAATCAGGTGGGTCTTACCACAACCTGAAGGACCATAGATAAAGAAGGGGTTGAAGGTGGTTTTACCCGGGTGCTCGGCGATAGAGAGACCAACGGTACGAGGCAGCTTATTTGAGTTACCCTCGATATAGTTGTGGAAACTCTTCTTGGTGTCGAGCTGGGGATTGAGCTGCTGCTGACGGGGGGCATCGAGCACATTAGGCGACTTGTTAAGATGCTGACGGGCGGGAACGGTCTCAAGCGTAGGACCCTCGCTCTCTACATCGGTAGTTACATCGCGACCCTTAGCGGTAGCAGCCTTTACCTCAACGATTCTGTAATTGAGTTTTACATTGGTACCAAACACTCGCTCTAATACCTTACTTAATAATCCAACGTAGTACTGCTCCAAGAACTCGAATACATATCGGCTTGGAACCTGCACCAGAACCGAACGGTTCGCTTCGTTGAACGACTCGAACACGATTGGTGCAAACCACGTTTTGTACTGCTGCTCTGTAACGTTAGCCTGGATGAGACGAAGGCAGTCGGCCCAGAGCGCCTGATGATTATTATTCATTTGGCGAATGTTATATTTTTAAATTTTAAATCAAACTAGATACAAGACTTAGGCTTGTAGAGTTTATTGTTGTTGTTTCCGAGTGCAAAGGTAAAACAAATTTTTGTAACTTGCAAATGCCCGATTTTCCCCGACGTGTGTACACAATTTGTAACTGCTTAAAAACGTGATAGTTACGCTGTTTCACAAAAGCATCACCTTTTTTACACATTTGCAAACACCACAATGCCTGAAAATCAGGTAGTTACGATTGTGTGAACACAAAAATAATAATGGCCAAGACATAAAAAACATACCTATGGCCAAAATTTATTATTTAGACAAAATCTATATTACTTATCTTTCTTGCCGAAAACTGAGAAGTGAACATAGCGTTTTGGATGTTGCTTCAGATCAAGCATCAGCGAGTCGGCATGCATCATGGTGCTGTTCAGGTTGTAGTACAGACTGGGGTCGCGCATCAGCAGTCCGAGGGTGCCCTCGCGGCTGTTCAGGGCGGCAGTCATCTGCTCTACATTCTTCAGCGTGGTGTTAACACTGGTCATGGTGGCGGCAAAATCCATGTTGCTGATATCCTTTGTAATCTGGTTGGTGTTTGCCAGCACGCCATCGGCATTCTGCAGCATCTGGGGCATCTGACGGTTCAGCGAGGCTGTGAGCAGGCTGAGATCGTGCGAGGTGCGTGTCAGGTCGGCTGTAATCTGATCGACATTATGCAGCGAGTTGGCGATGGCAGGATCGGCCAACAGGGTGTTGACGCTGGCCAGGATAGAGTCGAGCTTAGGCAGCATCTGCTGTACGGCTGGAATCATATCGGCAGCCTTACCCATAGCGCCTACCTGCTGACTGCCTGTGATGGTATCGCCAGGGGCCACCATACCGTCGGCAGCATTACCCAGCACCAGCAGCACCTTTACATTGCCCATCAGGTCGGTAGCAATCTCGGCACGACTGCCCTTGGGCACACTCAGCTCGGTATCCACATCGATAGCAGCCACAATCTCGCCTGTGTTCTGATAGTCGAACATAATATCCTCGACCACACCCACACGGTAGCCGTTGGCAAAGATAGGACTGGCCACCGACAGGCCGCTTACATCCTTGAACTTCACGTAATATTTGTTGTCGCCAGAAAACAGCGTCATTCCCTTTAAGAAGTGCAAACCAAAATAGAGCACCAACAGGCCGGCAATGGCCACCAGGGCAATCTGAATTTCTTTCGAAAACTTTTTCATATCTTATAGATTAAATTATTTTTTTGACTTAAACTCGCGGATAGCCGCATTCACATCTACACGCTGACCGCCCTTGAAGGCAATGATAAACGCCTCGGGGATGGTGGCAGCCACCTGCTTGCGCAAGCGGTAGATCTCGTTGTAATCGGTTGATGCACCAACGGTGTACTTATACATACCGCCATCGCGATACGAATCAACATCGGTAAGACCCTTAAAGCGGGCATCGCCAGCCTTGAGCTTGCTGGAACTAGAGAGTATCTGCACCTTAAACACAGGGGCATCGTTGGTGGCAGCTGCAGCAGCGGGCTTAGGCTCGGCCTTGACAGGCGCCTGCGACTCTACCACGTGTTTGGGCTCGTTAACCTGGCGCACCTCTACAGGCTCAACCTTGGCCTCGACCACCTGCTCCTGTGGCTCCTCTACCTGTGCATCGGGCAGTGGTGCCAATCGGCGCTCAGGCTCGGGCTCATCAATCTTCTTATAAGGAATGGTGATATTACCACCATGACGCTTACGATAGTTCAGGAAGGCGTTGAACATACCCGTGGCATACAGCGTTTCGGCACGGGCCGAATTCATAAACTCCTCCTCGTCGCGGGTTGAGATAAAGCCCAACTCCAACAGTGCACCAGGCATCGACGAGAGGCGCAGCACAGCCAGATTGTCCTGCTGGGCACCCATATCCTGGCGGCCAGTGGCCTGACACACGTAGCGCTGCATGTACTTGGCCAGCTCTACGCTGTTCTCCATATTCTTATCCTGGATGAACTCGAACATGATATCGCTCTCGGGCGAGTTAGGATCGTAGCCATGATAGGTTTGCTGGTAGTCCTTCTCCATAAAGATAACCGAGTTCTCGCGTTTGGCCACCTCCAGGTTCTGCAGCACACCAGTCTGCTTACCTGTACGCTTGCTGGTACCCAAGGTGTAGGTCTGGAAACCACGTGCCACCCTACCCTTTGGCAAGGCATTGATGTGCACAGAGATAAACAAATCGGCCTTGGCCTGATTAGCTATCTCGGCACGACGGTACAACTCTACAAACTTATCGGTTTTGCGGGTATAAACCACTTTTACATCGGGACAGTTCTGCTCAACCATACGTCCGAAGGCCAGCGCAAACTTCAGCGTGAGGTTCTTCTCCTTAGAGATAGCACCCACGGCACCCGTATCGTGACCACCATGACCGGCATCAATCACCAACGTAAAACCAGTTTTACCAGCTGCCTGGGCCATCATAGCCCCTCCCAGCAGCAACGCACATAATATATATCTTAACCTAATCACGTTCCTAACCAATCTTCAATTTTTTAATTTTTACATTTTTACATTTACCTCGACCCCTGCGCCTTTGCTATCAGCCCCCATCGGCGGATTCTTTTTGGTGATACGCAGATGGATGCTCGACACCAGCGGGAACTGCTCATGGATGGCCTTCACGATGCGACCTGCCACATGTTCGAGCAGCTTTGAGGGGATGTCCATCTGCTGTTTTACTAACTGGAACAGCTCGGCATAGTTCAGCGTGTCGGCCACATCGTCGGTCTCCATAGCCCCCTGGATGGGATACCCCACACGCAAGCTAACCAAAAACTCGCCTCCCACCTGTGTCTCCTGGGGCATCACCCCATGAAAGGCATAAAAGCGAACCTCGTCCAGATATATAAATGTTTCACTATTCACTCTTCACTACTCACTAATCTCTTCTTCCTCCTCATCATGGCAGCCAGGAGCGTACTTCTTCAGTGCGCGCTCAACACCTGTTTTCCAGGTATTGATGCTCTCATCCTTGAGCGAGAGCGAAGCCACCAGCTTGATTACATGCTCGATAGGCATGCGATAACGCAGCACACCCGATATCAGTTTGGCATAGTTCCAGTACTCGGGGTTGAACTTCTCTGAGAGGCCCTCGACGGTGGTTTTATAACCACGACGATTCTCGAACTGGAAATCGTAACGCTTGGTGCCATCGGGGTTAACCTGCTTAATGATTTTACCCGTTGTAACGGTCTTGGGCAGCACAATGCCATCCTCGTCGTCGGCCAAGCCTGTAAATATCTCGTAAGGGTAGCCATTCAGCAAACCTACCAATGCCACCCATTTTTCGCGGTTATTCTGGAAACGTACCACGTCGCACTCCAACACCTCAGGACGCACCTCGGTTACCTCGGGGCGGGTGCCCGACAAGAAGATATCGAATGCCTGATTGGCCAACGTAAGCAGCAATTCGGCATCATCGGCCTTAACCGATTTGAGGCACTGGTTAAGGATGCTGGCCACACGCTCCTCGGACAGAGTAGCATCGCTGTGCTTACCTATGGCTGTGAGTTCGTGAGCAATACGCCCAACGAGTTCACTTCGCAAGTTTTCTTCCATATCAAACTATTTTTGCGTGCAAAGTTAGATAAATTTGCCGAATTATTTGTATTTTTGCAACCAAATAATACAAAAAAGCAGATTTTTATAAGCAAAATTAAGAGATATGAAACATTTATTGACACGACGAACCATCCGCAAATACACCCAGCAGGATGTTAGCGATGAGCTGTTGAACCGTCTGATGAACGAGGCTGCACGCACCCAGACCATGGGAAACCTGCAGCTTTACAGCGTGATTGTTACCCGTTCGGCCGACATGAAAGAAAAGCTGGCACCTGCCCACTTCAACCAGCCGATGGTGAAACAGGCACCTGTGGTACTGACCATCTGTGCCGATTTCAATCGTACCAGTTTCTGGGCCAAGTGCCGCAATGCCGAACCTGGTTACGACAACTTCCTGTCGTTTATCAATGCGGCTACCGATGCCCTTCTCTACACACAGACATTGTGCAACCTGATGGACGAGGAAGGCTTGGGCTACTGCTACCTGGGTACCACCGTGTATCAGCCCCAACAGATTATCGACGTGCTGCAGTTGCCTAAACTGGTGATGCCTGTGGCCACGCTTACTGTGGGTTGGCCCGACGAGGAGCCCGCCCTGAGCGACCGTCTGCCGCTGGAGAGCTTTGTGCATCAGGAAACCTATCAGGACTATATGGGTGCTGATATCGACACCTATTATAATTATAAGGAGAATCTGGAGGAGAACAAGAACTTTGTTAAAATCAACAACAAAGAAACACTTGCCCAGATATTTACGGATATCCGCTACACGCGCAAGGACAACGAGGCGATGTCAAACACTCTTATCCAAACCTTAGAACGCCAAGGTTTCCTGCCTTACACCATACAGCTGCAGAAAATTTAGGCACGGATTACGCGGCTTTTTTATAAAAAAACACGGCTTAGTTTACAATGCTAAAGCCGTGTCTTTAATTTATTAAAGCCGTGTTAATCCGTGCCTAAATATATAGCGCGAGGACTTAATCCGTGTAATCCGCGTAATCCGTGCCTAAAAAAATCACTCGAGCACGATGGGCTTGTACTTTGGTACGAGTGCCTTCATGATGCACCAACCAATGAGGTAGGCTACAGCACAGATACAGAATACTACCATGTAAGCAGCAGGCTTGCCTTCGAAACCGAAGAACTGGAAGGCGGCACCCTGATTAGCTGCCCAGGTAAAGAACTCACCCGAACCCATGTTGATGGCCATCGAGCCGAAACCACCAGTCATAGTACCCAGACCAACGATAGTACCGATGGTGCTCTTGGGGAACATGTCGCCGATGGTTGAGAACAGGTTGGCACTCCATGCCTGATGACCTGCACCCAGAAGACCAATCAGGATAGCTGGCCACCAAGCGCTATAAGCACCAAGAGGCTGAGCCAACAGACCTAATACTGGGAAACAAGCAAATATCAGCATGGCACGCATACGACCCAGATAGGGGTTCATGCCCTTCTTATCAACAAAATAGGTTGGCAGATAACCTCCACCGATAGAGAGAACGGTTACAATGAGGTAGAGCGTAAAGATGAGCGCAATACCCATAGCCGAATCGGAGGTATAGCCGTACTGGTCGCTGAAGTAAGCAGGCGCCCAGAACAGGAAGAACCACCAAACACCATCGGTCATGAGCTTACCTACGAGGAAAGCCCAAGTCTGACGATAGGTAAAGCACTTGAGGAATGGGATAGCCTTCTCCTCCTTCACTTCGCCGCGATCCTTCACCTCTTCAAGGTCGTTGTCCTGCTCAATGTAGTTCAGCTCGGCCTGGTTAACGAACTTGTTGCTACGTGGCTTTTCGTACAGCCACATCCACAAGCCCATCCAAACATAACCCAGCACACCAATGATAACAAAGGCCATCTCCCATCCCCAGGCACGGGCCAACAGGGGGATAGTAGCAGGTGCAGCCAGCGCACCTACCGATGCACCACTATTAAAGATAGAGGTAGAGAAAGCACGGTCCTTCTTGGGGAAGTACTCGGCAGTGGCCTTGATGGCAGCGGGGAAGTTACCAGCCTCGCCCACAGCCAGAATCATACGGCATGAGAGGAACAACCATACTGAGATGGTGGCAATGGCCACAGCGGCATCGCTACCAGCCTGCACCATGCGCAGAGCCTCGATACTGTCGTAACCCTCGATATTCATAGCTACCCATCCGCAGCCAGCGTGCATCACAGCACCTGTGCTCCATACAAAGATGGCGATGAGATAACCCTTCTTTGTACCCATCCAATCGATGAACTTACCTGAGAACAGGTTGGCGATGGCATAGAACAACGAGAACAAACCCGTAATCTTACCATAATCGGCATCGGTCCAATGGAAATCAACAGCGATAAAATCTTTCCAAGTCAAAGAGAGAACCTGACGGTCCATATAGTTTACTGTGGTTGCCAGGAACAGCAGCGCACAGATAACCCAACGGAAGTTGGACATTTTTGTAGTCTGTACTGGTGTCATAATTATCTCAGGTCTTTAACTTCGATGTTATCTTTATCGTTATAGTTCAAGTTCTCGCCAGCCATCCCCCAGATAAAGGTATAGTAATAAGTGGCCGATGCGCAATGGATGCTCCACTCAGGACTCATGATGGCCTGCTCGTTCTTGAGCCATACCACACGGGTTTCCTGGGGCTCGCCCATCACGTGGCTTACCTGCTGACCCTCGGGCAGATTGAAATAGTAATAAGCCTCGATACGGCGACCATGGGTGTGAGGTGGCATGGTGTTCCATACGCTACCCTCCTGCAACTGGGTCAAACCCATCTGCAACTGGCAGGGACCCTCCTCGAGGGCGGTATTTACAATCAGCTGGTTGATGGTACGCTGGTTGCTCTCGGCCTTGGTGCCCAGAGGCTTCTCTTTTGTACCAACAATCACAGCCTTCAGACTCTGTACCTTACCGTTCTTACGACCATCGAGTGTAACCCACTGCGTCTTATAGTGCTGGTGGGCAGTAGCCGAGTTAAGATAGAACTTAGCAGGGTTCTGAGCATCCTTTGAGCGGAAGATAACCTCCTTGTTGCTGTCGATATCGTTACCTTTCTTGTCCTTACCCAGCCAACCACGACCCACATAAAGGGCCTCGCTATAGCCAAGTGGATACTCCTGACCATCGACGATAACCACGCCAGGACCACCAGTATTAATAATGCCCAACTCGCGGTTACGCATAAAATAGTCGGCACGCAGCTGGGGATGAGTCTCCAGCTTCAGATCCTTGTTAACAGGCATTGCGCCTCCGTAGATAAAACGATCGTAGTACGAATAAGTGAGGTTAATCTCATCGGGCGCCATCACCTTCTCCATCACAAAACGGTCGCGCAGGGTCTGCGTGTCGTAATGTTTCACGTCGGCAGGGTGACAAGCCGTCTGGAACGTCATGTTCTGCTGGCCAAAGGCCGTCATCAGATTTCCCATAAGCATCAAAGTAAAAATTGATTTCTTCATTGTTATTAATTATTATTGATTATTCTTTTCATCGGCGATAATGCGCTGGCGGTTGAACCACATCATACCAGCGGTGAAGACAGTAAGCACGCCCAGACCAACCCACTGCAGGTTGTTAACGCACTTGTAGATGGTCCAGCCAAACAGGCTTGATGCAAAGTCGAGCGCGCCAGCCTCGAAGCCCTCAGGAATCTTGGCGGCGTTATCGCCAGTCTGCTCAAACACAGTGTGGGCGGCCTGCGTAAAGGCGGGCGCCATATCGGTTACAAACCACAGGCCAATGGCCAGCGCCACCAAACCTACGATAAACGTCTTAACCACATTACCCTTGGTATAAGGCAGCACCATCACAAACACATAGAACATGCCAGCCAACGAGGCCAGAGGCAGGAACTCATTGCCTGGCAGGATAACAGCCAAGCCCAAGGTTACAGGTATCAACAGCAGCGATACTACCAGCGTGGTGGGATGACCGATAACCAATGCTGGCGACATGCCGATATATACCTTCTTACCATTGAACTTCTTCTTAACCACCTCCTGTGTCTTCTCTGAGATAGGCATCAGACCGTCGATAAACAGCTTGGTGATACGAGGGATGAGCTCCATCACTGCACCCATGGTAACACCCAGGAACAGGATCTTCTTAATATCCAACTGAGCCAGCGCACCAATCAGCGCACCAACGATAACACCCAATACCAGGGGCTCGCCCAGCACACCAAACTTCTTTTTCAATCCCTCGGCATCGATATCCAGCTTTGAGAAACCAGGAATCATATCCAAGCCCTTATTAACGAGCATGGCAAACGGGGTGAAACTCTGCACAAAAGGCTGTGGGATAGAGATGCCCTCCATACCCTCGTAATAGCCCTGGAACTTAGGCGCTGTAAGGTCGGCCATTACCAATGTGTTGATGTAGCATACGATAGCTGCGAAATAGCCCCATGCCAGACTCTGATCCATCACGAAATAGGCTACGGCACCAATAAAGGCAAAGTGCCAGTAGTTCCATAGGTCGATATTAACGGTGCGGGTGGTTTTGGTGATGAGCATAAGGAAGTTTACACCCAGACAGATGGGGATAATCAATGCGCCTACAGCCGTGTTATAAGCCACAGCAGCTGCTGCCGGCCAACCCATATCGAACACGCCGAGCTGGAGGTTGTACAAACGCGAAATCTCAGAAAGCGGATCGCCAAAATTGTTAGTCAGCAGGGCCGTTACAATGCCCAGACCAACAAATCCTACACCTACGTAAAGTCCTGATTTTAAAGACTTTCCGAATTTTAATCCAATACAAAGTCCAATAATAGTAAACAGTATGGGCATCATGACCGATGCACCAAGACTGATAATGTAACTGAATACTTGTTCCATTGTTTTTAGTCGATTTTTGGTGCAAAGATACACATTTTTGCTGAACAACACGAGAAAGCGAACGTTTTTTTTACTCAAACGTTAACGTAAGTCGTCGTGCAGGTCAACCCATGCCTCTTCGTCGGGTATCACAATCACAAATCGTGAGCCGTTGGTATAGGTGGCATCCAGCTTCAGCTCGCCTCCAATCAGGCGCACCAACTGGCGGCATACTGGCAAGCCCAAGCCCAAACCCTCGGTAAAGATATCACCCTTCTCGAATGTATCGAAAAGATTCTTGCGAACACTCTCGCTAATACCAGGACCAGTATCCTCGACAAAGAACATCACCTTGAGTCCATCGGTCTTTACCGACAGTTTTACATGGCCCTCGGTAGTAAACTTCTTGGCGTTGAACAGCAACTCGTTCAAGGCCTTGGTAAGATAGTCGCGATTGGTTTTAACCGTACGCTTGTCATCCACCTGCACATCGGTAGTCAAATCGATGGTATGCGGCGGGCGCGAGGCGTAGATATCGGCCACTTGCTGTATCAGCTCCTTAATGCAAACACGCTCATGGGTATCCACCTTTACATCCTTACCGGCATTCGAGGCTACAATCAGCATACCCACCATACGACTGATGAGGATGGCGTTGGTTTGCATAGTTTCTGTAATATTGCCGAGCTCCTCCTGAGGGATGCTCTCGTAATCGTCGCGCAGCACCTGGGTAAAGCCGTTGATAATGTTGAGCGGCGTACGTATCTGGTGGGTTATATCCTGCAAGAACTCGTTCTTCTTCTCGTCGGCCTTACGTGCCTGCTCGTTGGCCTCGGCCAAATCCTGGTTCATCCGCTCGGCCTCAAGATTGGTTTGCTTCAGGTCCAGGATGTGACTACTCAGGGCCTGTTGCATCTCAGCAAAATTATTCTGCAGGCGACCTATCACATCCTTACGCCTACTGAAGCTGATGGCCTCGTGGAAGTGGCCGTCGGTAATGTAGCTGATCTGGCGGGTCAGGTCGTTAAGCGGCTGCACCATCATCGACACCACATTGAGGCAGAATACCAGAATGAGCAGCAAACCAAACGTAAGCACAGGTATCAGAATGTAGAGCAGTTTGTTATAGCTCACAAAGATATCGCTCTCGTAACATATCAGCGCCATGCTCCATGGGGCTTTGGTAAGCGACTGATAGAGCACCACACAAGGCTCGCCATTCACCTTTACGTTGAGCATACCTTTCTTACCGGCTATCATCTGGTGACCAAGCGAAATCAGATCCTGCTGGTTAGTGGGATCGGCATCGCTGAAAATAGTACGACTCTTAAGCTTCGTGGTATCGGGATGCACAATATACTGGCCATTGGCACCCAGCAACATGACATACGATTTAGGATACGGCTTATACGACGATATCACCTCCGACAGCCAGTCGATGGCCAAGTCGGTTGAGATGACACTCATCAGACGCTTGTGGCGATCGTACATCGGCACGCAGTACGACACGATCATATCGTTGAAATCGGTCGACTCTACACCCTGCAAATCCTCGGCATAAGCCTCAACCCAGCAGGGTTTGCCTAAGGTGGCGGCTGTGCGATACCAAGGTTTGTCGAAATAGTTGTAAGGCTTCTCAATCTTAGCCACTACCGTATCGGCATTTTCCGGGTTATAGGCATAAACTGAGAAATAGCGGCCACGATCGGGGAAGAAATTGGGCGCCATAGCCACCGAACAACCATCAAAGTTTGGATTCTGCCCTACTACCAATCGGATGTAATTCAGCAGCGAGTCGGGGCGTATGTCGTCGCCCAGATGCCATACGGCAGTACGGGTGGCCACTTCCACCTCGTTCATCAGCTCGTTTACACGCTCGGTACAGTTCTCGAGCTCAAGGTTGGCGCGCTCCATAGCCTGCTGCTTTACCAGCTGGCGCGAATAAAGGAACAAGGTGCCGATGGATAGTGTGAACACCACTACCAGGAACAAGAGGATACCCAAACTGAGTTTGAGCGACAGCTTGCGTTTGATGCGATTCAATAATATACTCATGCCTCTCCCTCCTCTTCTTGTTTTTTAGTTGCTACTTCGAGCAGTTTGCCCAGCAACTGAGTAACAGTAAACGTATGGGCATCAACCTGATTGGCCAACTCTACAATCTGCTCGTGGGTCATCTCCTGATGATGCTGGCGCACCTCGGTTACCAGTCGCGATATCTCGTTAACGGGCTCGTCCATCTGGTCGGTCATGTTCTGCAGGAATATCATCTTCACCCTATCAGCCTCGGTCTTATGCTTCTGAGCCTCGGTAAGCTGCCAGTTCTGCTCAACCAGCATCAGATTCTTGTGGTCGATCTCGTCGAGATGCTGCCTGATGGATTGCTGCATGGTAATAAAGCTGTTGGTCAGAACACCCACCTCGTCCTGGCGGTTACTGGTCTTGATAGGCACATCGTAATGACCGTTCTTAATCAATCGGGCCGACTTCTCGAGAGCGCGCAACGGGTGCAGCTCGCGATGGATAAACACCGAACAGAACACCACGATAGCTACCAATGCCAGCAGCACTACTGCAAACATCAGCGGAATCATCGTGTTGTAGTTACCCATAATCTCGTCCTCGGGGCATGCCACCGTAATCTCCCATTTAGTATCCTCGAAAGGCTTATAAGCTAAAACACGGGGCGTACCGTTCAGGCTGAGCTGCTCTGTACCACTCAAGCCGTTCATCATCCTATAGGCTGTTAAGCTATACTTCTCCTCAGGATACATCTCCATCAGCTTAAACATGGCGCGTGGGCGCAGCAACGAGGTATCGGGGTGGATGACAAAAGCTCCCGAATGGGTCATGAGCGAACCTGTTACATTAGGTAACGGACGCTGCTCGTGAACGATTTTCGTCAACCAATAGATAGAGATATCTACACCATACACACCTACTACCTTACCATCCTTGTGTATAGGCATGGCGTAGGTGATAATAGGCTCATCGTCGGTTCGGTAATCCTCGCGGGGCTCTGTCCACATATTCTTATCGCGGGTCATAGGCTCCTCGTACCACTGCTGGTGCAGATACGAGTCGTGGGCAAACTGCTCGCTTCTGACTATCTTCCCTTTCTTGCGATGATAGTAAATCATATAATCCTTTTCGCCACGATCGGGGAAGGTGCCAGGCACAAAGGCGGTGGCAATACCTATAATCGTGGGTTCGTTGGCAAGTATCTGCTGGGTGTACTTACCAATCTCGAGCGTGTCGTTCAGATTCTGCTCTACCCACCAATGCGTCTGACGGGTTATCACCTCAATCTCGTGCAACTTCTGCCCCACCACAATCTCAAACTTATCAAGTATATCCTCGGCCTTACCCAGCGATTCGTCGTGAACCGCCTGGCGGGCATAATAGAACATCAAGGAGAAAGTGGCGGCAAACAATATTGACACGAACAAAACTACCCACAAACTGAGCTTTGCAGATAGTGATTTTATGATGGTATATAGAATGTTCGGTTTCATTGTTCCAAAATTAATAGAAGATTGTTTGGGGACAAAGATACAAAAAAAATTAATACAACCAAACTTTTTGCCATATTTTTAACAAAAAGAGCAGGAGCCCGCATCACTGCGAGCTCCCGACAATGGACTCTATATATGAATGATTGTGCTGGGTAATATCAGCTTACACGCAAACAGAGCATGGTTAAATCGTCGTTAGGATCGGCTCCGTTACGATGGGTATTAACCTCGGTCTGCAAACGGTTTATCATCTGGCGGGCCGATACAAATGGTGTATAGCGCAGAATTTCGAGCAGGCGCTCATCGCCCAACTGCTTCTGCTCCAGATTCTCGGCCTCGTTCAAACCATCCGAGTAAACCAGCAGGGTGCGGCCCTTGATGCTCTCAATCTCCTCGCCAATATACTCTACCTCGGGCCACAAGCCAATAGGTGCGTTAGGCTCGATGGTAAGGAAATCGGCAGCCTTGACGCCACAATCAATGATAGGAGGATTATGACCGGCATTACAGAAACTGAGGTGACCACTATCGAGATCGAGCAGACCAATAAACAGGGTTACGAACATACCGTTGATGTTATCGTCGCCCGACAGCTCCTTGTTCATGATGTTACAAATCTGGGCAGGCTGCAGGTGCTCGTCGGCCAAGGTATGGAACAGACGTGTAACCTGCGCCATGAACAGCGAGGCAGGGATACCCTTACCACTCACGTCGCCAACGGCAAAATACAACTTGTTATGGTCGAACACGTAACCATACAGGTCGCCACCAACCTCCTTGGCAGGCTCCATATAGGCAAACATATCAAGCCCGTGGTGCTTGGGGAACTCGTGAGGCACCATACTCATCTGGATATCGCGCGCAATCCGCAACTCGCTCTCGATACGCTCCTGAGCAGCCTTCACCTCGGCCAAACGGCGACTGTGACGACGATTACGAACGGTATAGCTAGAGAAGAAGCCTACCATCAGCACAATGAAACCCGACAGGCCCCAGGTACGCTGCTTGATAATGTGCTCTTCCTGCTCGATAATCTTCTCCTCTTTCTTCAGCGAGGCATAGATATGACCCAGCTGACTACCCTCGTCGTGCATGTACTTAGTCAGGGTGGTATCAAGGCGCTCGCAAATCATAGCGGCCTGCACGTAAGCCGAGTCGCGCATACCTGCATTCAGGTTGGCTTCGAACTTAGGCAGATAGTACTCGTGAATCCAGTCGAGCGAGATGCTGGGGCTATAAACAGCCAGCGCCTTATCCAGACTCTGGAAGATGATAGCAGCCTCGCGGTAGTGGTGGCTGGCCGAGAGATAGAAGGCGCGATTAAGGCGACCGATAACGGTGTGAGCCATATCGCTCTTCAGGTATTTATTGTAAGCCTCAGCAGCCTCCTCTGGTCTCCCCAAATGCTCGAGCGCAACAGCCTTACATATCTGAGCACCAGCAAGATAGCCCTCCACAAACTGTGTGGTAGTATGAGGCATATCCTTAAACTCGGGCGACTTGTAATACTCATCAACCGACTCCTCGCAACGCTCCACCCAAGGCAGCACACGATCGTACTGACCGCTGGTGGTGTAGGCACGGATGATAATCTCGAACAGCTCGAAATGGCGTGGATACCACTCAGCTAGTCGCAGCACACCATCCTTCATCTCGTTAGAGAGATCGAAGTACTTCTGGAACTGCTTTTCAGCCTCGTCATAGTCGCCTGTCGACACCATACCGTCGCCCACGAAGGTTCCTAAGCGGATATAGCTTTCAAGGGCTATCTGGTCCTGCAGCGCCTCATCGAGCGAGAATCGCTGCATAGCATCGATAGCCGTCAGCATCGAGGTCTCGATATGACCCTGATAGCGCAAAATCATCGTCAGCTCCGAAGCGGCATAAATCTGGAACAAGCGCTCCAACGAGTCCTCAGTACCATCCTTCAGCATCTCACGGAAAATGGGAACGGCCGCGTTAAACTGGTGATGTTTACTACAGAGAGGATAAGCGTGATAGAACTTGCGGCAAAGGTCGGTAATCTGTCCAGCCTCGTACAAGCTATCACCACGTTGTTCCATGCCCTCTACGTTGTAGGGAGCAAGCAATGTGTAAAGAACATCGTCCTGAATCTGATAATCGTGTTGGTTGTCACATGATGTAAAGAATAGCAGAACTCCTGAAAACAATAAGGCCACTGCGGCCATCATACATTTTAATCTCATAACTTTGTGTTTGGTGTTGGTGAATAAAATTCCCTTTTTGGTGTTGGTGTTACTGAAAACAGTCCTTTTTTGTGGCGCAAAGGTAAGCATTATATCTGGCACTCCAAGCGTCTGTTAATTAATTTTAAGGAAACCATTTTTGGGGTTTTGGTTTTATGGATAATAGCTGTATAATAATAAGCCCCACAACACAAGTTGCAGGGCTTAAAATATAGTATTACAGAGGGGGATATCACGCCAAGAAGAACTTGCGGAACTCACTCTCGAAATTAGGCGTCAGGAATCCGCGCCCCATCGCCAGACGTATCTCCTGGATGCTCCAGAACCGACCACCATCAAGCTCAGAGGCTGAAGGGGTAACAGGACCATCGTAAACGGTACGATGTACATATACCAATTCGCGCTCGCGTGCACTCTCAAATACGTACATTCCTACCCGCTCGGGCTTAAAGTCGGTAATACCAAGCTCCTCGCGCACCTCGCGTACCAAGGCCTGCTCAGGGTTCTCGCCATAATCTATATGACCGCCCACGCTGGTATCCCACTTGCCTGGCTGAATATCCTTCCATTCAGGGCGACGCTGCAGATATACCTCACCCTTACTGTTAAACACATGCAGATGCACTACAGGATGCAAAAGACGAGAGCCGCTATGACACTCGCCTCGTGTGGCTGAGCCGATAACGCTGCCGTCATCGGCTACCACAGGGAATAGTTCCTCACTATTATCGCTCATCACCACTTATTATTTGTTGCGATAAAAAACAAATGGTGTGGCGTTGCTAAGATATGAGGTAAGCTTATCGTCCATATAGATGGCACCCTCGATAATCTCCATCGAGAACTCCTTAGTGCTGGTGTTATAGATACCGCTTGAATAGCTATTGGTAGAATAGAAAGCTACCTGTACCTTGTGCTCGCCATCGTTGAGCTTAACAGTATATTTTGGAGCCTTGGGGTTAATGAGCCAGTAGATAGGCGAAATCTTCATAAAACCAATGTAGCAATCGATATCCTGATCGGGGGCTGCCTGAAGGGCAGCACGCAGTTCCTTACCCTGAGTACTTACGCTATCGATATTGTGAGCCAGCAAACGGGCGGGGAAATCGTGGATGGTCATGGTGCTATCGGTAGAGATAGTCCAGCTGATGTCTACTGAATCTACATTGTTCACATCTTTCTGGGTGGGAGCCGAATAATACACCTTACCAAGATGAGTACCACGAACGGCATTCAAACAGGTAGCAATCTCGCCTTGAGTAAGGTTCTTAACCTCACTGCTATCATCACCAATACACGATGTTAAACAAACAGCTGCCATGCAGCATGCAACAGAGAAAATTTTTAATGCTTTCATTTTTTACTAATTGTTTTTGTTTTGTGATTTGAATTGTACACACTCTAAATGCACTACAACCCAAAATCTTGCATCACTAACCGTTAATAATATTTAATTCGTCGTTTTTTTAGGTTTCGACCCTGCAAAGGTATATTGTTTTTGCGAAAAACACGAAACTTTAATCAGAATATCAACAAAAAAATGTATTTTTGCACCATGATATTCTATTTTACAGGCACAGGAAACACCAAATGGGTGGCTCAGCAGATAAGCGAGGCCATCGGCGAAGAGCTTTATTACATCCCCGACTTGATGCGCGAGGGACAGTATCAGTTTGAATTAAAGCAGAACGAAAGCATCGGTTTCTGCTTCCCTACTCACGGCTGGCAGCCCCCCAGAATAGTACGAGAGTTTATCAGCAAACTATCTATTTCGAAAAATAACGCTTATTGTTGGGCGCTGACGACCTGTGGCGACAACATGGGCGAAACAATGACGATACTGAACAAGGATTTGGCAGCTATCGGCTTACAGGCCACCACGCAGTTTGCCGTTGTGATGCCTGAAAGCTATGTGTGTCTGCCGTTTATGTACACGGATACGGAGGAGAAGGAGCACGCCAAGATAAACCAGGCGCGAAAGATGCTGCCACATATCATATCAGTTATACGCGAGCGCAAGACGGGTATTGAGGAGTTAGTGAAAGGCGGCACTCCCCGACTTTACTCGTACGTGATTGGTGCTTACTTTAATGCCCGCATGGTAAACGACAAGAAGTTTACGGTTGATGAGGATGTGTGTATTAAATGTGGCAAATGTATAAAAGTATGCCCTGTGGACAATATACAAGGAACACCGCCCGAGTGGATTCACAACGGACGGTGCACCTCTTGTTTAGCCTGTTTTCATTATTGCCCCGTGCATGCCATCAACTTTGGCAAGATTACACGTAAGCGCGGCCAGTACTATTTTAATAAACGCGGGGACCAAAAATCTTAGTGCCCACACGTATCATGGTTGAGCCAGTCTGCAGGGCGATGGGATAATCATCGCTCATACCCCACGAACGCTCACAAAACGCTTCGTCGTTAGCAAAATACTGAGCTTTCACCTCGTCGAAGAAATCGCGGGCAGTCTGCATCTCGCGACGAATCTGCGCTTCGTCATCCACAAACGATGCCATCATCATCAAGCCACAAATCTGCACATGCTGCATCTCGCGCCACTCGCCTGCTGCCAACAGTTCGCGGCAGGCATCGAGCGTAAGTCCGTACTTGGTAGCCTCCTCGGCAATATGCAGCTCGAGCAGCACCTTGATACGGCGGCCACACTTTTCGGCCTGTTTGTTAATCTCGCGCAAAAGTTTGAGCGAGTCAACAGCCTCGATCATCGTTACATAAGGTGCGATATACTTTACCTTGTTGGTCTGCAAATGGCCGATAAAGTGCCACTCGATATCCAGAGGCAACGTCTGGTGCTTCTGGCGCAACTCCTGTTCGTGACTTTCGCCAAACACACGCTGACCCTCCTCGTAGGCAGCCTCGATATACTCGTTAGGGTGATATTTAGAGATAGCCACAAGGCGAACACCTTGTGGCAATGTATCGAGCACCTCGTGCAGATGGAATTTAACGTCGTAATCCATCATCGTATCGTTTGTGTTTTTTACTGCTGCTCGTATTCGGGCTTATCATTCTTTTTGCCGTACTCGTAAACGTCCATCAACGTTGTCTCGGCTACCGACGAAACTACATAGTCGATCATGGTACCGCCCATCACCTCGTCGATATTCTTCATGGCACCGTTCATTGAACCAGCCTGAACCAGGTAGTTAACGGTTGAACGCTTCTCCTTCTCAGTCTTCTCGTCGATAGTGATGAACTGGAGCTTGGCCTTGTACCACTTATCGGCAATGTTATCATCGGTAAAGAATACCTCTTTGTAAGCTGCTTTCTTTATATCGGCCACCTCGAACTCGCCGCTGATATACGACGACATCTCCTCGGTGATGCGGGTCTCGGCCTCGCTGAAACTCAGGGCGTCGACTACATAATTTTCGTTTACTTTCTTCTGCAAGCCGTCCTCGGTTACCTTTTCATAACGGATCTTGCATTCAAACCACATTGCTGTTCTACTTCTCATTTGTTTTCTGTTTTATTCTTTTTAATTCCCATATAATCTTTGTCCAGCGCCTCCATTTTCTTGGTGGTAAGCTGGTCGATAATCTCACTGGCAATACGCTGCGAGCGCTCGTTACCCAGGTTGCTGCTTTTGGCAAGCTCCTGCTCGGCCTTGGCCAACTCCTCGGTCATACTACGGCTGCGCGCCAAAAAATCCTTTTCCGAAAGGTTCATCTGCTTGTTGTTATAAACCTTCGAGAGGATACGGTCGGCCTCTTTGGTAAACTGTTTGCGGAATATCTGCTCGGCCTTGGCCTGATACTCTTTCATCTCCTTCTCGTCGATAGAGAGCGAATCCTTCATACGCATCTGCTTGGCCACAATATTGGCGATGGTAGCCGAATCGGCATCGGCACCCAAGCCGTATAGCAGGTTCTCCTCGTCGAGCATATCATCGGGGATAGGCTCCTCAACAGCCTTCACGTATTCTACCTCCTCGGGCTGGGGCAACATATAGAAATAGCTACCCACAATGGCCAGCGCTATAGCAACTGCAGCCAACCCTACCATAGCTGTGCGACGCATCTGCTTACGACTGATGAGCGCATGGTAGAAATCGTGAACCGTCTGGTAACGGCGGTCGGGATCTTCGGCTGTGGCCTTGGCGATAATCTGGCGCCACTCAAATGGCAGACCAGCTGAATGAAACAGCCACACCACAAACTTGGCCATCGAGTACACATCGGCACGGGCATCCATCTCGCCACCAGCCAGCACCTCAGGCGCTACATAATCCTCAAGTCCGTCGTACAGTATCTCCTGATCCAATTTAGCATAGAACGAACCATGACAAAGCAGACGGATGGTTGCATCGTTTTTGCGAGCTAACACGTTACAGGGGGCAAAACATACGTGATACACGCCCTGCTCGTTAAGCTGATGGGTAAGTTCTACCAGATCGCGCAACGTGTTGTTGGCAAAATCCTCGCGCGCCACAACAGCTGGATTCTCGTTCAGCAGCTGCTCGAAAGTCACGAAGTTGCCCACCTCAACCGCTATGGCATAAACACCGCCGTCGCCCTCGTTGGGCACAAAGTGCAGCTGGTGCTTATTCTTAACCTTCTCCATATCGGCAGCCTCGGTACGCACACAATTACTAAAGGCGACATGATCGGCCACCTCGTCGTGGAACTCCACGAAGTTAGAGTACTTTCCATCGATCAACCGCTTGTAGAAGTAACCGTAGGGAAGACGGACTTTCGTGGTTTTTCTAACGTCACGCGTTTCTAATAATTCCTCGAAATTCATCGTAAGCTCACAATTTTGCTGCAAAAGTAAACAAATAAATCGAAAAAAAGCACGATTTAAAAATATTTTAGTAACTTTGCACCGCAAATTGTAAATTGTAAAATTGTAAAATTGTAAATTAAGAGATGCCTGAGATATCAGTTCGCGGACTTGAGATGCCCGAGTCGCCTATCAGAAAACTCGCCCCTCTCGCTGTAGCCGCTAAGAAAAGAGGTACCAAGGTGTACCATCTGAACATCGGTCAGCCTGACCTGCCAACACCGCAAGTAGGACTCGATGCCCTGAAGCAGATAGATCGCAGTATCCTGGAGTATTCACCCTCGCAGGGTTATCAGAGCTATCGCGAAAAGTTGGTAGACTATTATGCTAAGTACAATATTAACGTAACAGCTGATGATATCATCATTACCAGTGGTGGTAGCGAGGCGGTGCTGTTTGCATTCCTGAGCTGCCTGAATCCTGGCGATGAGATTATCGTACCAGAGCCTGCTTACGCCAATTATATGGCCTTTGCCATCTCGGCAGGAGCCAAAATCCGCACCATTGCCACTACCATCGAGGAGGGTTTCTCACTCCCCAAGGTAGAGAAATTCGAGGAGTTGATTAATGAGCGTACACGCGCCATTATGATATGTAACCCCAATAACCCAACGGGTTACCTGTACACACGACGCGAAATGAACCAGATTCGCGACCTGGTGAAGAAGTACGACCTGTATCTCTTCTCCGACGAGGTTTATCGTGAGTACATCTACACAGGCTCGCCTTATATTTCGGCTTGCCACCTGGAAGGAATTGAGCAGAATGTAATCCTGATCGACTCAGTATCTAAGCGTTACTCAGAGTGTGGTATCCGTATTGGCGCCCTGATTACCAAGAACGCCGAGGTACGTAAGGCCGTGATGAAGTTCTGTCAGGCTCGTCTCTCTCCCCCACTCATCGGACAGATTGTGGCCGAGGCTTCGCTGGATGCACCCGAGGAGTACTATCGCGATGTGTACGACGAGTATGTTGAGCGCCGTAAGTGCCTGATCGACGGACTGAACCGCATTCCTGGTGTTTACTCACCTATCCCCATGGGTGCTTTCTACACCGTAGCCAAGCTGCCCGTAGATGATGCCGAGAAGTTCTGCCGTTGGTGCCTGTCGGAGTTCGAATACGAGGGCGAGACAGTGATGATGGCCCCAGCAGCCGGATTCTATACCACCCCAGGTGCAGGTATCAATCAGGTACGTATTGCCTACGTATTACAGAAGAAAGACCTTGAGCGCGCACTTATCGTACTGCGCAAGGCACTCGAAGCCTACCCAGGACGAGTAGATGAAGAGTAATTGATAATTGATAATTAACAGTTGAATTTTCCTCTATACATAGCCAAAAGAATATATAGCGATCAGGGCGACAAACGAAAAGTGAGTCGCCCGGCTATTCGTATAGCCACCATCGGCGTGGCTATTGGCCTGGCTGTGATGATAGTAACGGTAAGCGTGGTACTAGGTTTTAAGCACACCATCCGCGACAAGGTAGTGGGTTTTGGCAGCCATATCCAGGTACACAACATCATGAACTACAACGGTTCTGATCCGCACCCCATCTGCGCCAACGATAGCTTAATGAAGGTTGTTAGCAAGCTGTCAGGTGTGGCAAAAGCCGAACGCTTCAGCATGACACAGGGCATTCTGAAAACCGACGAAGATTTCTTAGGAATAGCCATCAAAGGCATCGCCGAAGAATACGATACCACCTTTCTGAGTCAGCACCTTATAGCAGGAAACGTCACTTCATTCAGCGATAAAACAAGCAAGTATAAACTACTGGTTTCCAAGATGATAGCCGACAAGATGCGTCTCAAGGTTGGCGACAAGGTTTTTGGCTATTTCATCGATAATCAGGATGTCCGCACTCGTAAGTTCACCATCAGTGGCATCTACCAGACCAACATGACACGCTTCGACGAGACGCTGTGTTTTACCGACCTGCATACCGCCAACAAGCTGAACGGTTGGACTGATAATCAGGTTACAGGTATTGAAGTGCTGGTGAAGGATTTCGAGAAGGTAAACGATACTGCCAACCAGTTTATCGACAATATTAACCGTACCAGCGACGAACAAGGCAACTCACTCACATCCGAAACCATTTACGAGTTGTACCCACAAGTATTCTCGTGGTTGGAACTGCTCGATATCAACGTATGGATCATCTTGGCACTGATGGTTTGCGTAGCAGGCTTTACCATGATTAGTGGTTTGCTCATCATCATCCTGGAACGCACACAGATGATTGGTATCCTGAAGGCCCTAGGCGCCCGCAACAATACCGTTCGCCACACATTCCTGTGGTTCTCGGTATTCATCATCGGTCAGGGATTGTTCTGGGGTAACATCGTGGGTATCGGCATCGTACTGCTCCAAAAATACACAGGTTTTATCACTCTCGACGCACAAACCTACTATGTGAGCGAAGCACCAATGGAGTTGAATCTGCCATTGATAGCACTCATCAACATAGCCACCTTATTTATCTGTGTGTTTGTTCTGATAGCACCAAGTTACCTGATTTCGCATATTCATCCTGCGAAATCAATGAGATACGAGTAAATTTTTAAAAAATTGCACAAAAACATTTGGTAGTGTGCAAAAAATGAATTACCTTTGCACAAAATTTCAAAAATTGTGCAGTTTTAATGAAAGAATTTAGCAGTTTTAATGCTTTAATCCAGAAAGCGATTGTAGACAACTGGAATCAAGATGCCCTTACTGATTATCAGGGCATTACGCTTCAGTATCACGACGTTGCACGCAAAATTGAAAAACTCCACATATTATTCGAGAATAGCGGTGTAGTAAAGGGCGACAAGATTGCCATTTGCGGTCGTAACTCTGCCCATTGGGCTGTTGCGTTCTTAGCCACACTCACCTATGGTGCTGTTGCCGTACCCATCCTGCATGAGTTTAACGGCGAGCAGATTCAGAATATAGTGAACCACTCAGGCGCTCGCCTGCTGTTTGTAGGCGATTTTGCGGTTAAGACTATCGACGCTGAAGCCATGCCAGCTTTGGAGGCCATCTTTAACTTGCCCGATTTCTCGCTTCACGTATCGCGATCTGAGAAGATCACATACGCACGCGAACATCTTAACATGATGTTTGGTAGCAAGTTCCCCAAAGCATTCCGTGCCGAACATGTAAAATACCATGAGGATACGGCCGAAGAGTTGTCGATGATTAACTACACCAGCGGTACAACGGGCTTTTCAAAAGGCGTGATGCTGCCCTACCGCGCTATTTGGGGTAACGTAGAGTTTTGTTTGCGAGTGCTTGGCCGCAACGTAAAGGCCGGCGACAACATGCTGAGCATTCTGCCTATGGCACACATGTATGGTATGGCCGTAGAGTTCCTGTTCGGATTCTGCAACGGTTGCCATCTGTTCTTCTTGACTCGCCTGCCGAGTCCAGCCATCATTGCCGAGGCGTTTGCTACCGTAAAGCCTGCATGTATCATTACCGTTCCGCTGATTATCGAGAAGATCATCCGCAAGAAAGTATTCCCAAAGATACAGAACAACCGTATGCGTCTGCTGCTTAACATGCCAGTAGTGAGCAAGAAGGTTAAGAACCGCATCTGTAAAGATGTATATAATGCCTTTGGCGGAAACCTGTACGAGGTGATTGTTGGTGGTGCCCCACTCTCTAAGGAGGTTGAAGAGTTCCTGCTCTCAATCGGATTCCCCATCACCGTGGGTTATGGCACTACCGAGTGCGCCCCACTGATTTCGTTCTCAGACTACCACGACTTTATAGGCGGTTCGGTTGGACAACCTGTCGACCGTATGGAGGTGAAGATTCTGAGTTCCGACCCACAGAACGTGGCTGGCGAGATTGTGACCAAGGGTACCAACATGATGTTAGGTTACTACCTGAACGAAGAGGCCACACGCGAGGCTATCGACGAAGAGGGCTGGTATCATACAGGCGACTTAGGCACCATGCTGCCAAGCGGACACATATTTATTCGTGGCCGCCTGAAAAACATGCTGCTGGGCGCCAACGGACAAAACGTATATCCAGAAGAAATTGAAGACAAGCTGAACACGATGGCTATGGTATCGGAAAGCATCGTGATACAGCGTGATGAAAAGCTGGTGGCTTTGGTTCACCCTGACCAGGACGAGGTGGTAAGCTTCAGTCAGGAGGAGTTAGAACACATCATGGAACAGAACCGTCAGGAGCTTAACAATATGCTGCCTGCATACAGCCGTATCTCGGCTATCGAGCTGCATGACGAAGAGTTCGCCAAGACACCAAAGAAGAGTATCAAACGCTATCTATACAAGAATAAGTAATAGCTTATGGAACATATACCTAGTTTTAACGCTCTTATACAAAAGAGTATTATTGACAATTGGGATCGCGACGCGCTTACCGACTTTAAGGGACAGACGCTGCAGTTTCATGACGTAGCCAGAAAAATCGAAAAGCTGCATATCCTTTTCGAAAACAGCGGCATTCAGAAGGGCGATAAGATTGCCCTCTGCGGTCGTAATTCATCACAATGGGCAGTGGCATTCTTAGCCACACTTACCTACGGCGCTATAGCTGTGCCCATTCTGCACGAGTTTAATGCCGAACAGGTACACAACATCGTGAACCACTCTGAAGCCCGACTGCTGTTTGTGGGCGATCATGTGGCTACCATCATCGATCCCCTAGCCATGCCAACACTCGAGGGTATCATCAACAACCCCGATTACTCACTCATGATTTCGCGTACCGACAAATTAACCTACGCACGCGAGCACCTGAACGAACTTTATGGAAAGAAGTTCCCCAAGTACTTCCGCAAGGAGCACGTACACTATTATATGGAGGAGAGTCCTGAGGAACTGGCCGTTATCAACTATACCAGCGGCACAACAGGTTTCTCTAAAGGCGTTATGCTGCCCTATCGCGCGCTCTGGTCGAACTTCGACTTTGCCATGAGTGTGCTGGGCAACACCATCAAGGCTGGCGATAAGGTTATCTCAATGTTGCCTATGGCCCACATGTATGGTATGGCATTCGAGTTTATCTTCGAGTTCCTGCACGGTTGTCATGTTTACTATCTGAACCGTGTACCCTCGCCTGCAATCATCGCACAGGCCCTTGCCGAGATTCGTCCACGTATCGTCATCGCCGTACCTCTTATCATCGAGAAGATTATCCGCAAGAAGGTATTCCCAAAGATACAGAACAACCGCATGCGCCTGCTGTTGCAGATGCCTGTGATTTCGAAGAAGGTACGCGAGATGATTTGTCAGGAGGTTTTGAAGGCTTTTGGTGGCAACATGTACGAGGTCATCATCGGTGGTGCAGCGCTGAACCAGGAGGTAGAACGCTTCCTGAAGCGTATCGACTTCCCCTACACCGTAGGTTATGGCGCTACTGAGTGTGCACCTATCATCTGCTATCGCGACTGGCATACCTTTGCCCCAGGTTCGTGCGGACGAGCAGCTTTGCATCAGGAGGTAAAAATTGTATCCCCCGATCCACAGCGTATTCCTGGTGAGATTCTTACCAAGGGGCCGAACGTGATGTTGGGTTACTATAAGAACCCTGAGGCTACAGCCGAGACCATCGACCGCGATGGCTGGTACCACACTGGCGACTTAGGTACGATGGATGCCGATGGTAACGTGTTTATCAACGGACGCTCAAAGAACATGCTGTTGGGTCCTAACGGACAGAACATCTATCCAGAGGAAATCGAGGACAAGCTGAATTCGATGACCATGGTGATTGAAAGCGTGGTTGTACAGCGCGACAACAAGCTGGTAGCTTTAGTTCACCCCGATATGGACGAGGCCAAGAACCTGGGATTCTCTGAGGAGGACTTGAAGAACATCATGGAGCAGAACCGCAACGGACTGAACGAGATACTTCCTGCTTACGAGAAGATTTCTGAAATCGAAATCCACGAAGAGGAATTCGAGAAGACACCTAAGAGAAGTATCAAACGCTTCCTCTACAAATAATACGAATAAAGCCTCCTTCGGGGAGGCTTTATTGTTTATATCGATTATTAACTTTACTCATACCAATAGTAATACCAGTATGTACCAAAGTACTGGTCTTCTACCTTACCTTTCTGTTCCATTTTATTAGGATACTGGCGGCGCAGCTCGCGGAAGTTTTCGTAATCCTCGTCTAACACGGTGTTACGATAAACAGCCACAGGCTTTGAACGCAGATGTCCATAGAGCACCAAGGCCTCGCGATAGTGCTTAGGCAGACTATCGTTCAGGGCGTAATACTTACCAACCTCGCCAGCAAATTTATCAAGCTGCTTATCGATGAGATAACCCGACAACTGATAATCGGCTACCACCTTACTGGGTACGGTATCCTTACACAGCACATGGTGCTGCACTAACTCAAGATAATGCATAGGTGACATCTGATAGGCTGGAGCTGCACCCATGAACTTATACACGCTGTCGACAGGATATAATAATAAGGTGGAGTGACCATCGGTTGGCAGAATACTCTTGCTGCTACCACATACCTTATACTCGAAGAGCTTCTCGCCTAAGGCATCCTGACGAGCCAATGCCTGCATACGCAACATCACCAAATGCTCGTCGCACTCTAACGATTTTTTACCTGCGGCCAAGGCACCATCCACATCACCCTCGAGCAAACAGCGTTCGGCTCGCATACGATAATGGAATACAGCATTGGTATTGCCGATACTTACCGTCAGAATCATGAGGAGCACCATGATAAGCAGGTTCATCCACATAGAACGCGACAGGAGATGCGGATTTGGATCATCGTCTAGTTCCTGCAGTTTGGTAAACAGATAGGTACATCCACCCCACAGCAAGAGATAAACAATGATAAGCCACCACGAGAACGCATGTGTGATGCCACCCGCTGGATCGGGTACAATGTCGGAAAGCATGCCCAAAGCCAACATAGATGGAAAATAGGTAAGCGCATAAAAACTCTTATTCAGACGCGTTACCTTATGAATAAGGTGCTGGAGCAGATAAAGCACGAGGGTGATGCCTATGGCACCCACCAACCGGTTATAATGCGTAATACCATGACTGAGCACATGCTGTGCCATCATCAGCAGATCGTTCTGAAAATAGTACAGCCAGCACCAAGAGAATAGAATAAAAACGATAGCGCACACAACGCGTATGGTTATGGCGCTATCTTCTTGTTTCTTTTTACGATAATTCATATTTTAAATTTTCTTCAACACAACGGCTGAGCGAGCCGGGATATAGAGTTTGAGCCACTCCTTATGATCGGCCACATAAAGCGGATCATAGTTTGTGAAGTGGGTAACAGTGTCGTCGGCAAAGCCGTTGCCACCAAAGTCTTTCGAATCGGTATTAAGAACCACCTTATACGAACCGGTGGGTACCAAGAATCCATAATCGGTATAGCTACGTGTGGGCGAGAAGTTGAACACAAATACCAAGTCGCCACGCATAAAGCAGAGCACCTGGTCGCCATCATCGTGCCATATCTCTGTAACAGGTGTAGCCTGGAAGTTGCGTACGCCCTTAATCACCTTCAGCATCTCGCGATCAAAGTCGCCCAGCCAATGGTAGCAAAGGTCCTTGTTGTCGACCAGATTCCACTGACGGCGTGCGTACTTATAGCTCCAGCCATTACCCTCACGTGGGAAGTCGATCCACTCAGGATGGCCGAATTCGTTACCCATAAAGTTCAGGTAGCCACCATTGATAGCTGCAGCAGTAACCAAGCGGATCATCTTATGCAGGGCGATACCACGCTGGGCAATATCATTCACATCCTTCTTGGCAAAGTGCCAATACATATCGGCATCAATCAAGCGGAAGATAATGGTCTTATCGCCAACGAGTGCCTGGTCGTGACTCTCACAGTAAGAAATAGTCTTCTCATCGGGACGACGATTTTTAACCTCCCAGAAGATAGAGCATACGTTGATATCCTCGTCGCGTACCTCTTTAATCGTCTTAATCCAGTAATCGGGGATATTCATAGCCATACGGTAGTCGAAACCATATCCGCCATCCTCGAACTTAGCAGCGAGCCCAGGCATACCCGACACCTCTTCGGCGATGGTGATAGCAGCAGGATTAACCTCATGTATCAGCTTATTGGCCAAGGTGAGATAACAGATGGCGTTATCATCCTCGTGACCATTAAAGTAATCGCCATAACCACCAAAGGCCTCACCCAAGCCATGCGAGTAGTAAAGCATAGAGGTAACACCATCAAAGCGGAAACCATCAAACTTAAACTCCTCGAGCCAGTATTTGCAGTTTGAGAGCAGGAAGTGCAGCACCTCGTCCTTACCATAATCAAAGCAAAGTGAATCCCATGCCGGATGCTCATGACGATCGCCAGGATAGAAGAACTGATTAGGATCTCCAGCCAGATTGCCAAGACCCTCAACCTCGTTCTTAACAGCATGCGAATGTACGATATCCATGATAACTGCCACACCATTCTTATGAGCAGTATCAATCAATTCCTTCAGTTCCTCAGGAGTGCCGAAACGGCTACTTGGTGCAAAGAACGATGATACATGATAGCCGAACGAACCGTAATAAGGATGCTCCTGAATGGCCATTACCTGAATGCAGTTATAACCATCCTTGATAACGCGCGGCAACACATTATCCTTAAACTCCTTATAGGTACCAACCTTCTCGGCATCCTGTCCCATACCTACATGGCACTCATAAATGAGCAAGGGGTTCTTCTTGGGTTTGAAGTTCTTTTTCTTGAACTCGTATTTCTCCTCAGGATTCCAAACCTGAGCTGAGAAAATCTTTGTATTCTCGTCCTGAACCACACGACGGCACCAGGCAGGAATACGCTCGCCTTCTCCCCCATTCCACTTTACCTTCATCTTGTAAAGCTGACCGTGCTTCAGGGCTTTTTCGCTGAGTTTCAACTCCCAGTTGCCCGTACCCTCGATACGCTTGCAACGGTACTTTTCGCTCTCCTGCCAGTTATTAAAGTCACCAATCAGATAGATATCAGTAGCGTTAGGCGCCCACTCGCGGAACACCCAGCCCTTTGACAACTTATGCAGACCAAAATAAAGATGACCAGAAGCAAACTGACTCAACGTTTTCTTGCCGTTCTGTGTAAGCTGGTTCATCTTCCATACAGCATGATCGTGACGGCCACGGATAGCACCCTCAAAAGGTTCCAACCACGAGTCGTTACGTACCAAGCCGATGTGTTCAGGCTGTGTAGGAGCAGCTTTCTTGGCCGAGGTCTTTTTGGCTGCCGGTTTCTTGACAGATTGTTTCTTTGTTTCCATAGTTATTGTATTTTTATTGTTTTGCTTTTAATGTTTTATGCCTTAACCTTGAAAATGGCTTTCTTGATTTCAGGCTGGTTGATGATGCAAGGGGCATGACCATCTTGCGGGAAGAAGATGACGAACTGACCAGGTTTAACCGTTACATAGGTCTGAGCCTTGGTGTCGCCATACTTGGTGATATCTTTTTCGGCGTTATACTCGAAATCGGGCAGATCGCACAGAGGCGTATAACCGAAAGTTTCTTCACAGGTGATAGGAATCTGGATATCAATCATCTCGATATGTGTTTCGAGAACTGCTGCCTCTTGGGTTTTGCCCTTAGCCACCTGAATATTTACAAACAGATCCTTATCCTTGATAAAGTGCTTACCCTCTTCTATCGCCTGGAGGTTGTTGTTTTTCAGAAACTCAACCACATCGGCAAACAACGGATTAAGTGTTACGTATTTGCCCAGATTCTCAATTGTATCAATAATCATAATCAGTAAAATATTTAAGTTGTTTGTTACTTTAATTGTCTGTGTCCACGGGTATAGGTTCCTTGAGCGGTTACCTTACCATTACGGTCTTTCTCTACAAAGTTGCCATCACGAACATCATCGAGATAGGTGCCTTCGAAACGATTACCGTCCTTATCCTCCTCGATAGCCGCACCGTTACGACGACCGTTCTTAAAAATGCCTTTGAATTTAGAGCCATCGGCAAAACGGGCAATACACTCGCCATTAGGCTGACCGGCTTTAAAGGTTCCCTCAACAGTATCGCCGCTCTTCTTGGTAAGCTTTCCACGCCCATCCTGTTTATCGGCTTTCCACTGACCTACGTAGGTATCGCCATTCTGCCATACCAGCGTACCCTGACCTTGCTTGTCGCCCTTAAAGAACTGACCTGTATAGACGTCGCCATTGGCATACTTAAAAATGCCCTGACCAGTACGCTCACCTTTTACGTAGTCGCCCTCGTAAACGTCGCCATTCTGGAACTTATAGATACCACGACCGTTCATCTCGTCATCAGTCCAAGGACCAATATACACATCGCCTCCAGCATACTTAAAGGTACCTTTACCCGAGCGCATATTCTCCTTCCAATCGCCATCATAAACCGAGCCATCGCCCCAGTCGTAGATGCCTTTGCCGTTCTTTTTATCGTTCAACCAATCGCCTTTGTAGAAAGCACCACTGGCAAAAGTATAGGTACCAAAGCCCGAACGCTTATCCTGTCGCCACTCGCCATCATACTTATCGCCATTATAGTAGTACATCACACCATGGCCCTGCTGATAATCGCGGAACCACAAGCCATCGTAACGATTGTTATTTGCGAAGTAATATGTTCCCTTGCCATGCTGCTGATCCTGGAACCACTCACCCTCGTACTTCTCGCCATCAAAAAAGGTAAAAATGCCAAAACCCTGACGCTTGCCTTTAACGTATTCGCCTTCGTAAAGGTTGCCATTCTTATAAACAGCCTTACCCTTACCGTTTGGTTTTCCCATTACCATTTCGCCCTGATAATCGCCACCATCCTTAGTTGTGGCCGAGCCGAGTGTTATCTTCTGCGCATCTGCAGTAAAAGGCAGAAACAATGAAAGTGCTATAATCGAAAGTTTATTTATATTCATTTGCAATATATCCTATTTTAGTGTGCAAATTTAAATAAAATAATCGAGGTGCGCAAATTACTTACCTATAATTTTATAAGTTTTTGCGTTTTCATCAGTTTTTTTGTTTACCTTTGCACCCGTTATGAAGTTTATGGCTATTATTCCTGCCCGTTATGCTTCTACAAGATATCCGGGCAAGCCGCTTGCAATACTGGGCGGAAAAACAGTGATTCAGAGAGTGTACGAGCAAGTTAAAAGCGTGCTCGACGAAGTATATGTAGCAACCGACGACCAGCGCATTTTTGACGCAGTAGTGGCCTTTGGCGGTAAAGCCGTGATGACACGTGCCGACCACAAGAGTGGTACCGACCGTATTGAAGAGGCTGCCGAGAAGATCGGATCGGATGCAGATGTAATCATCAATGTACAGGGCGACGAGCCATTTATACAGCCCTCGCAGATTGAAACCTTGATGCACCTTTTTGATGCACCAGAGACACAGATTGGTACATTAGGAAAACTGTTCGAATCGATCGAGGCTATCGAGAATCCTAATTCTCCGAAGATTGTTACCGATAATCGTGGATTTGCACTCTATTTTAGCCGTAGTGTAATTCCTTTTATCCGAGGCAAGGAGCGTAGCGAGTGGTTTGGCGAATACCCATTCCTGAAGCACTTGGGTATCTACGCTTATCGCCGTGAGGTTTTGGCCGAAGTAACAAAATTGCCCCAAAGCAGTCTGGAAAAAGCAGAGAGCCTGGAGCAATTACGTTGGTTACAGAACGGCTACCGCATCCGTGTGGGTATGACCGATATCGAAACAGTTGGTATCGACACCCCAGAGGATCTGACCCGCGCCGAAGAGTTCTTACTGAAGCATCTGGCGTAAAAGATCCTTCTGACGCTCAGTGAGATTTGTTGGAAGTTTTACCTGATAGGTAATGATGAGATCACCAAAGGTGCCATCGCCCCTATCATACCCCTTACCACGCAGTCGGACCTTAGTGCCTGGCTGCGTTTCTGGTTTAATTTTCAGCTTCAACTTCTGACCGTTCGACAGGGTTACAATCACCTCGCCGCCTAACATAGCAGTGTAAAGATCTATCGTAACGTTAGCATTCATCTCGCCACTATGCGTTCGGGCCTGACGACCGCCGCCAAAACCTTGGAAGCCACCGAAGCCTCCGCCTTGTCGACCTTTGCGGCCAAACAGATCCTCGAAGAACGATGAGAAGCCACCTCCACTCTGGAAACCACTAAAGTCGAAACCACCAAACGGGTTGCCGCCAGCCTGACCGTCACCTCCAAACCCCTGAAACTGCTCGGCCTCGCGCCACTTCTCGCCATACTGGTCGTACTTTTTACGTTTCTCGGGATCACCAATCACATCATAAGCCTCCTGCAAGGCCTGGAACTTTGCCTGAGCCTTGGGATCATCAGGGTGCAAATCGGGATGAAACTGCTTAGCACGTTTCAGATAGGCCTTCTTTACATCCTTCTGCGCAATTGTTTTATCTACGCCTAAAATCTTGTAATAATCAATAAATGCCATAATCTTATCCTCCTACTTCTTTTTTCAACATTTCCAGCAAAAAATGTGCCAAACAAAAAACAAAATAATCAGGTAAATATTTGGGCATATCAACTTATTTATGTAATTTTGCAGACAAAAATAAGAAAATTGATGAAAAAGCTTACTATCATATTGATTTCCACACTGTTATCAGTGGCGCCCATTGAGGCAAAAGACAATAAGACCGTAAAAATTAAGGTGATTGAAACCAGCGATGTGCATGGACATTTTTTCCCTTACGACTTTATGGAGCAGACACCCATCAAGGGTACACTTTCGCGTGCAAACACCTATATCAAAAAGCAGCGTAAAAAGTATGGCGAGGATCATTTCCTGTTGATAGATAATGGCGACATCCTGCAAGGTCAGCCTTGCGTATATTGGTCGAACTATGTGATGCCCGAGGACGAGAACATCGCAGCTTCGGTTATCAACTACATGAAATACGATGCCGAAACCGTAGGTAATCACGACATCGAGCCTGGTCACAAGGTTTACGACAAGTGGATTCGCGAGGTTCGCTGTCCATTGCTGGGCGCCAACATCGTTAAGGAGGAATACAAGAATGCCGAGGCCCGTCCTGAGCACATTTATACAGGATTGAAGCCCTACTCTGTACATTATAAAGATGGGGTTAAGATTGTAGTTATCGGCATGCTTACACCTGCCATCCCCAATTGGCTGAACAAATCAATCTGGAAAGGATTGGAGTTCGAGGAGATGACCGCATGCGCCAAGAAATGGATCAAGTATGTAAAGGAGAACGAGAAGCCCGATTTGATTTTCGGTTTGTTCCATTCAGGCCTGAATGGTGGTATCAAAACAGCAGAATACGAGGAAGATGCAACAGAATCAGTAGCCCGCGAGGTTCCTGGTTTCGATGTTATCTTCTTTGGTCATGACCATCAGGTACACAACATGCTGATTACCAACAAAGCTGGCGAAAAGGTGCTTTGTGTAGATCCCTCATGCTATGTAAACAACGTGGCTGAAGCAGAGATTACGCTGACATACAAGGATGGCAAGCTTAGCAAGAAAAGCATTATCGGTAACATTGTAAATGTGCGCGACGAGAAGATCGACAAGCAGATGATTACCTACTTCCAGCCTACCATCGATAAGGTAAAGGAATATGTGAGCCAGAAGATTGGTTACTTTAAGAATCCTATCTACACCCGCGAGAGTTTCTTTGGCAACTCGGCATTTACCGATCTGATTCACAATCTGCAGATGAGCATCTCTAAGGCCGACATATCGTTCAACGCCCCCTTGGCATTCAATACCACCATCGATGCCGGCGAGGTTACACAGGCTGATATGTTTAAGCTGTATCGTTTTGAGAACCTGCTGTTTGTACTCAAGATGACTGGTGAGGAAATCAGAAAGCACCTGGAGTTCTCGTACGACATGTGGTGCAACACAATGACATCGCCCAACGACCACGCATTGCGTTTAAACGACGATTCGAAGGAAGACCAGCAGCGTACAGGCTTCCAATACTACACCTTTAACTTCGACTCGGCTTGCGGCATCGACTATGAGGTAGATCTGACCAAGCCCGACGGACAGAAGGTGAGAATCCTGCGCATGTCGAACGGTGAGCCATTCGACGAGAAGAAATGGTATAAGGTTGTGATGAACAGCTACCGCGCCAATGGCGGTGGCGAACTGCTGACTCGTGGTGCAGGTATCCCACAGGATTCGCTTGAGAGTCGTGTACTCTTCCACACCGAACTGGATCAGCGCCACTATCTGACAGAAGAGATTAAACGTTTGGGAACTATCGACCCACAGAAAAATAACAACTGGAAGTTTGTGCCCGAGGCATGGACAAAACCTGCACTCGAAAGAGACCGTAAACAACTGTTTGGAAAATGAAACAACATTATTTTGTATTCTGCAAAGAAGACTTATTGTTAGAAAAAACCGCAGATGGCGGATACACCATCCCCTTTCAGGAAGAACCACCCACCGAGGTGAAGCCTTGGACCAACGTAATGACCGTTACTCCTCTGGATGGCGTTGAGGTAAAGACATATAAGATAGACAGTCCGGTTTGCGACGACCCACGCTACGAGATGTGCGGTTTGCGACAGAGCTATTACAAACTTGACAAAGCCCTGTACCAAAAGGCCGGCAAATGTCAGGAGCTGCTGTATTGGGATGCCAACACCAAGTATTGTGGAGTGTGTGGTGCCCCTATGCGAATGGATACCGACATCTCGAAGAAATGTACTGAGTGTGGCAAGGAAATATGGCCACAATTAGCTACAGCAGTCATCGTGCTGATACACAAAGGCGACGAGGTTCTGCTGGTCCGCGCCAAGAACTTCCGTACCGATTTCTACGGATTGGTAGCAGGATTTGTTGAGACAGGCGAAACACTCGAAGAAGCGGTAGCCCGTGAGGCATTCGAGGAAACAGGCGTAAAGATTACCAACATACGTTATTTTGGTTCGCAGCCCTGGCCCTACCCTTGCGGACTGATGGTTGGCTTTAATGCCGACTATGTATCAGGCGACATCCACCTACAAGCCAGCGAAATAGCTAAAGGAGGCTGGTTCCGTAAAGACAACCTGCCTACTATCCCCGAAAAATTATCAATTGCACGTATGCTGCTCGATGCGTGGTTAGCTGAGAAAGATTAATACTCTACTAACTGCATCGATAACACACCCGTATAACTGATGGTTGATTCTACCATATAACAGGTAGCGCCATCAGGGATACATAGTGTGGCGTTAAAATGCAAGCCAGCGGCATCAATATGACTAAAGGCCATATTGGCCAGAATGGCATCTTCTAAGAAAGCAGCAGGCACTAAGCCTTGATACTGCTGCTTACGAAAATCGCTCGAATAGATCTGACGTGCGCCTTGGAAAACACTAATGTGCATAATGTTGTCGTAATACACATTCTCTACTTCCAATCCGTCCTCATTAAAAGTACGCTTTGTTACTTTATACTTGGTAGGATTAATGGCAATATACCAATGGTAGCGATTGCCGTTATAGGCAGCCACCGAGTCGATCTTAACCTGATGGGTATAGGTAAGCACACTCGGAGCAGTAGCCTCGATATCGGCATCATCGTCGTCGCTCTTCTGCAGCTTCAACAAATCACCATTCTGATTATTAAACCAGAAGAGATGTTCGGTATGTTTAACGATACTATATGCCGTTCCCGATGCCAGATAAAGCGAGTCCTTATAGATGCGGAAGTAGGTTGGCATACTGGTAGTATCGGCAAAGTAGAGCGTATCTCCGCTTACACGGAACGACACATCACCACTCTCCTCATCCACCCATACACCTTGAAGCATCTCCTTAGCCTCCTTATCGTCGGGCAACGATGATGAGTTGTTCTGGTTACAAGCTACCAGAACAACCATCAACATTGATATCGTTAAAATATTCTTCATTTACTTACCTATGCAATGATATTCAAAGCCATTCTCGTCGAGTTCCTCTGTATCAAAGATGTTACGACCATCGATAACCAACGGACGCTTCATAGCTTTCTTAATCACACCCCATCCTGGCAGGCGGAACTCCTTCCACTCGGTAAGCAGCAACAGGGCATCAGCATCCAGTACTACATCGTACATGTCGCGACAATAGGTTACCGTTTCGCCGATACGACGCTTACACTCTTCCATAGCGATTGGGTCGTAAACACGTACGTTACAACCAGCCTCAAGCAACTTGGCAATCATCACAAGGGCTGTTGATTCACGCATATCGTCGGTCTCAGGCTTGAACGAGAGTCCCCACATGGCGATAGTCTTACCCTTCAGAGCCTCAACACTGCCAAATGCCTTAACCAGCTTCTCAAACAGCACGCTCTTCTGCTTTTCGTTTACACGCTCAACAGCTTTCAGCACCTCCATCGAGTAGCCATTCTGGTCGGCAGTCTTAATCAGCGCCTTTACATCCTTAGGGAAGCAAGAGCCACCATAACCGCAACCTGCATACAGGAACTTACGTCCGATACGTGTATCGCTACCAATACCTGCGCGTACCATATTAACATCGGCACCAACACGCTCGCAAAGGTTGGCGATATCGTTCATGAACGAGATACGGGTTGCCAGCATCGAGTTTGCGGCATATTTGGTCATCTCGGCCGATGGTATATCCATGAAAATCACGCGGAAATTATTAATAAGGAAGGGCTTGTAAAGCTTGGTCAGCGTTTTCTTGGCTTTCTCGCTCTCAACACCTACTACCACGCGGTCGGGACTCATAAAGTCCTTAATGGCGTTACCCTCTTTCAGGAACTCTGGGTTCGAAGCCACATCGAATTCGATATCAACGCCACGCTTTGCCAGCTCGTCCTCGATAGCCTTACGCACCTTTTTAGCTGTGCCTACGGGAACAGTACTCTTGGTTACAACAACCAGGTATTTATTCAAGTTCTGTCCGATGGTCTTAGCCACCTGCAGCACATATTTCAAATCGGCTGAGCCATCCTCATCTGGAGGTGTACCTACAGCTGAGAAAACGATCTCCACATCATCAAGCACAGAAGCCAAGTCGGTAGTAAACTTCAAGCGACCTGCGGCCACATTCTTCTTTACCAACTCGTCGAGTCCAGGTTCATAGATGGGGATTTCCCCGTTCTTCAGGCGTTCAATTTTCTTTTCATCAACGTCTACACACGTTACGTTTGCACCGGTATCGGCAAAGCATGTTCCCGATACCAAACCTACATATCCGGTTCCTACAATAGCAATATTCATACTGTTAACAACTAATTTTTGTGCAAAGGTACACTAAATTTTTAATTTCCCAAGCATTTTAAGTTTCTTTTATTTGTTTATGTCGAAAAAATGCAGTAATTTTGCAGCCGTGATTGAATTAGATAGACATATTGAGATACTGTTGCTCGACAACGATTGCGTGATTGTGCCTGGTTTGGGCGGATTCATGGCGCATCATGTCGAGGCAAGATACGAGGAAGACGAGCAGGCCTTCCTCCCCCCACTCCGTACATTAGGTTTTAACCCACAACTTAAGATTAACGATTCACTTCTGGCCCAGTCGTACATCGAGGCTTACGACATCAGCTATCCAGAGGCCCTTCAGCGTATTGAAGACGAAGTGAACGAACTGACTCAAACCCTGCAGAACGAAGGTCGCTACGAGCTTAATAATATAGGTATATTAGAGCTTAACGAGGATGGAAACTACGTGTTTACCCCTTGCGAGGCAGGCATTCTTACCCCAAGCTTGTATGGACTCAACTCGTTCGAGATGAGCTTGATTAAGGTTGTCACCCTGCCTGAGGTTGAGGAAACTCCTGCAGCCAAGGTTGTGGAGATGAAGCCCGAACCCAAGCCCGAGGTTAACAGCGTGCTGCAACAGAACCTGGTTGATATCAACGACGACGATACCGATGTAGTACGCATCAAGTTCTCATGGATTCGCAATGCCGTGGCTGTTGCCGCCATCCTGTTGGCTGTGTTCTTTGTTGCCATGCCTACTGGCAAGACCGAGCTGATGAAGAGCACCATCAACAATCTGAACAATCAGATCCTGTTTGGTATGATGACCTCGAAGGATACTAACACCAGCGCCATCGATTTTAAGCGTAAGGATACTCAGAAGCCAGCCGCAGTTAAAACTGCCGAGGCTATCCTCGATACCATCAAGCCCGCTAAGCCTGTCGAGGCCGAGGCTACCAAGCCTGTTGCCATTAAGACCGACAGTGCTCGCGAAGGTTACTGCATTGTGCTGGCCAGTCATGTTAACAAGCAGAATGCCGAGATTTTCATCAACAATCTGGCAGAGCGTGGTTACAAGGGTGCCGAGATTTATGTGCACAACAATGTTACCCGTATCGTTTACGGTCACTATGAGAATCAAGCCGATGCTTATACCCAGTTACAGAAGATAGCCAAAGAAAAGGATTTGGCCGAATCTTGGGTTTACAAATATAACGAGAAAAACAAGTAAATGAAGAGAGTACGCTGCCCTAAGTGCGACCAGTACATCACCTTCGATGAGACCAAGTACGAGGCTGGTCAGTCGTTGGTTTTCAAATGCCCCGACTGCGGCAAGGAGTTTGGCATCCGTATCGGCGTGAGCAAGCTTCGTGAGCGTCAGAAAGATGAAAACCCCGACGAGCAGGCCAACGAACAGGGTTGCGGATCAATCGTAGTCATCGAAAACGTATTCCATTACAAGCAGGTTATCCCTCTCCGTATGGGCGACAACATCATTGGTCGTTATCAGAAAGGTAATCCTGCCAATACCGCTTTCGAGACAGTAGATCCCAGCGTCGATCTCAATCATTGCACCATCACCGTTAGTCGTGATAAGAAAGGTGGCTTGCGTTATACGCTGAAAGACAACAACAGCAACACTGGCACCTTTATCGATAACGTAGAGCTCACCCCAAAAGAGCGCCGTGTTATCAGCGATGGCACCCTGTTCACCCTTGGTGCCACCTCTATCATCCTTCGCACATCCAACGACGAAGAATAAAATATGATTACCGAAGGCTATATGCCGTTTATGGGCTACCAAACCTACTACCGCATAGTAGGCGAGGTATCTGAGAAAGCACCGCTATTGTTGCTGCATGGCGGTCCTGGTAGTACGCACAACTATTTCGAGGTACTCGACTGCATCGCAGAAACCGGACGACAGGTTATCTCGTACGACCAGATAGGTTGCGGCAATTCTTATCTCGACGGGCACCCTGAACTTTGGACGCAGAAGACGTGGATAGACGAACTTATCGCCATCCGCGAGTATCTTCAGCTCGATACCGTGCATATACTTGGCCAGTCGTGGGGAGCTATGCAGGCCATAGCTTATGTGATCGACCACCAGCCTCAGGGCATCAAGTCACTTATTCTGTCATCAGGACATGCCTCCAGCAGTTTATGGGCCAGCGAGCAGCACCGTCTTATCAAATACCTGTCGGACGAAGATCAGGAAGCCATCCGTCATGCCGAAGCTACAGGCAAATGGGATGATGAAGCCTATCTGCAGGCAAACAATCATTACTTTGAGCAGTTTGTTATCAGTGTCGACGAACACTCATCAGAGTGTCTCCGTCGTCCTAAGCGTGCTGGTGCCGAAGCCTACCTCTATGGCTGGGGCCCCAACGAGTATCAGCCACTCGGCAGTCTGAAAAACTTCGAGTATACCGATAAGCTTGGTCAGATTTCTCAGCCTACACTTATCTGTAGTGGCACACGCGACATCTGTACCCCCGTTGTAGCAGCCTCGCTCTATGAGCATATCCCCCACAGCCAATGGCATCTGTTCCGCCACTCGCGCCACACCTGTTTTATCGATGCTCACGAAGAGTATTGCCAGGTGCTTACCAAGTGGCTGAAAGAAAACGACTAAATGAATAGAACAGCCAGCGAGGAAGGATTAAAGCGGAATCCACATCCAGAATACAGAACCTTTCCCCTTTCCTTCTGACACCACACCGATGTCGCCATGACAGGCGTCGGTAAAGGCTTTACAGATGGAAAGTCCGAGACCTGTACCCTGTACAAAATCATTTACTTTGTAGAAACGGTCGAAGATTCTGGGCTGAGACTCTGGTGCGATACCATCACCCGTATCTTCACAGTATACATACAAGCCCTCAAGCTGTTTGCCGTCGATGGTTCTGGTCTCCGTATGGTAACCCAGTTTGATATGTCCCTGATGGGTATATTTCACAGCATTAGTCAGGAAGTTGGTGATGACCTGCGACACACGGTCTACATCGACCTTGATTGGCAATGTGGCATAAGGATTGTCTTTTATGAACTCCACCCCTGGCTCCTGCACTCTGGAGCGCAACGACTCAAACAACTCGTTAAACGACTTAGCGAAATCCACCTCAACGGGCCTGATATCCATCTGGCCCGATTCAAGCGATGAAACTGTCAGGATATCGTTGATCAAGCGCAACAGCATATCGCAGTTGTTCTTGATAATCTGGATAACTTCTTTTTTATCCTCTCCTTCCAGCGCCGATAGTACTTCTGTAAAGCCCACAATCGAATTGATTGGAGTACGTATCTCGTGCGTCATATTTGCCAGGAACAGCGTCTTCAGCTGTCCAGACTCTCTGGCGCGCTTCGTCTCTTTGCGCAGCTGATCCTGCTTGCACATCAGGTCGTTGACGTTTCGCCATACGCCAAATGCACCCAGAAGATTTCCTTCCTTGTCGAATTCTGGGATACAGTTAATCTGCACCCACTGATTCTCAGTGGAGCTCTGGGTCACAACTGGATACATCTGACCAACATATACCAACGGTTTCTTCAGGGTTTCCGCAGGATCAGAAAGTGCCTTGACAAACGGATGCTCCTGATCGACGAAAATCTTCTGCAACTGCTCCAGACTGAACGAGCGCATCACAGTGTTCAGTCCATCATAGAACTCTAATGTGTCACGCTCCAGACTGATGCGCCATGTTTGCATCTTCGAAGCCTGGAGCATATAGCGCAACTCGGCCTCGTAATTCTTGATGGCCTCGTTCATCTTCTTCATCCTGGCATCGTTCTCCATCACGTTGAGATACATGTTACGTTCCTCAGTCACGTCGTTGGCCGTCACCGAGATATACATCAGTTTTCCTTTTTCATCGTAGATAGGATGTACGCTTATTTCCAGATATACACGCATGTTGCGCTCTGGAACGATACTCAACGAACAGGCCCAGTAGTCTTCCGGATTCTCACGATCCAGCACCTCGTTGAATGGCATCACATCAAAGAGATTCATCTTCGAGAAGAACTCATCGCTCGTATCACTATCGAAATGACAGATCTGTCGCATAATTTGGTTAGCATCTATGAGCCAGCCTTCAGGCGAATAGAACGACATGCCGATGATAGAATTCTCGAATATCGACCTATATCGCTCCGATAGATGCTCCACCTCACGTTCTTTCTGCTTAACCTCTGTTTCATCAGTCAGGGTAGCGATGATGTTCACCGGCTTTCCGTCCTCATATTCAGCAATAGCGCGTCCATACATATCGTGCCAGTCAGGTTCGCCCTGTCCTGTATAGTTGTAATCCCAGCGATAATGGCAATCGGCTTCCAGATCTGTACCATCGCTCAGGCGCTCAACAAATGTGCGGAACCTTTCACGATCGTCAGGATGAATATATGTATAACATATATCTATCCCCACATTATTGCCGAACATCGCCTTGCCGTGCAAATCATACACACGGTTATCCTTCAAGTCGAGACACATCACGTGGTTGCCACTGATGTTGAGCGCCATCATCATGGCTTGCTGCTCGTCAAACATGATATTCATCTTCAATCTTCAATTTTCAATGTTCAATCTTCAATATTCCTAATCCCTTTTCTTTTCAATCTCAGAGGCCGTGCAAGGTATCGACACCCATACACTTGTGCCCTTTCCGTAGTCAGACTGTATCTCTATGGTACCACCCATCTGTTTGGTCAGCAGCTGGGCGATAGGCAAGTCTAGGCCAGAGCCTATCAGTTCGCCATTTGCATTGCGTGCAAAGTTATGATCGAAGATGTGTGGTGCTACCTCTTCTGTAAATCCAGAGCCAGTATCTTCAATGCGTATTGTAAGTTCACCACGATGATACTCGTAGCTTACAGTTATCGAGCCGTGCTCAGTCATCACGCAGGAGAAATAGCACAGGCGCTGGATGACCATCGCCAAATGACTGCCGTCGATATCCACCACCAGTTTGTTGTAGGGCTGCACTACTACAGGCTGTACACCAGGCTTGATGCTCGACAATGCATTCTTGCAATACCCTTCAAATTCAAAAGCGAAATCCACATTATCCTTCTTATATTCCTCCATATTGGCCTCCAGTCGCGATATGTAGAGGATATCGTTCACCACCAGCAACAGCTCGTTGGTACTATTCTTAATCTGGTCGATGAAGAAAGGCTCGTCGTCCTTGTCATGATCGCCGGTAAAGAGTCCGGCATAGCCTATAATGTTATTCAGCGGTGTACGTATCTCATAGCTCATATTGGTCAGGAAGGCCTGCTTCACCACCTCAGTCTCCTGCGCCTTCTTCGTCTCCACAGCTAGTCGCTGCTCCGTCTCCACCACTTCAGTTATGTCACGATATGTGCCGAAGTAGCGCTCCACCTCACCCTTTTCATTCAGCATAGGCACCATGTTGAAGAGCAGCCATATCTGTCGGCCCTTCTTGTCGCGTATCTCAATCTCGATGGCTTGCACAATGCCGCGAGTAGTCAGATGGTCCATCCTGTTCAGCGCACTATTCACCGTTCTGCGGAATCGAGGTGTAGCCAGTCGGATACAGCGCAGTTGCGACATGCGCAACCTCTTCTTCGTCTCACGATTGATGAGTTCGAACGTATAAGAGTGTGGATAATAGTTCACCAGTTGCACACCGCTCACGCTCAGGGCATAGTCCAGGTTGGCAATATACTGCTTGATGCTGTCGGTACCCTGCTGCAGTTGCTTCAGACCGTTCTGCAGGCGATGGTAAGAGTTCACCATCTCTGATATGTCGTGGCCCGACATATACACTCCCTCCAGCTCACCTTGTTCGTTGCGTATGGGATTGATGGTCGATTCATAATACATTCTACCAGTCAGGCCGAACTCATCCAGTCGGTATTCAGGCGTCTTAAACTCGTGGAAATCGATGATACTGCCTGTCAGCGTGTTGGTCATATCATTCAGAGGTATCTGACTGTAGAAGGGGTTGTTCTTGAGTAGGAAACTTCCATCGAGCACCTGTTCACGACTTTTCACGTTAAAAGCCGCACAGGCACGTTCGTTCAGATCGGTCAGCACGCCGTTGTTGTCGTAGTACAGCATATCGAGCAGCGACGAGTTGAATATCGTGTGATAACGAGCCAGCAACTCATTGATCTTCTGTTGCCGTTGATACTCGTCAGTCACGTCGTGCTGAATAGCCATCAACGATGTGGGCAGTCCATCTTCGCCCCTACTCATCACAGAGAATGATATCTCGTAGTGTCTGCAGTCCGATTCCTTTTTCGCCCTACTTCGTGCGCTCACCTTGCCCGTATCCATCTTGCCTTCGCAGATAGCGAAGACCACATCACGCATATGATCCACATCGTCACGATGGAAAAACAGGGCGAAATCAGCAGGGTTATATTCGCGTTCATAGTCACCCTCCTCCGACAGGTAACAGAAATGGCGCGTAGCAGGATCATAGAACCAAAGGCGCAACCTACTTGTTTTCATGATCAGCGCCAGACGAGCCTTCTGTTTTTTATTGCTCACATCTTCATTCATCCATTTTAGATTAGCTGTTTTTAGTCTTACTAATTGCAAATATAGCTCAAATATTGCACATTTGGTCAAGCTAGCCTCTTATTTAAGTTTTATTTACATTTCTTATTTTGCAAAACATTTGGATGTTTTGAGTATTTTGTCTATTTTTGCAGCAGAACAAACAAACATCGTTGTATGACAGATAAAAACAGAAAGGTACTCGACCAAATCAAAGCAGTTGCACGCGAGTCTGCCCCCAAAGGCAGTCTGGTTATTCTGTTTGGTTCCAGAGCGAGAGGCGAAGCAAAAAGAGGTTCCGATTGGGATATTCTGATTGTTCTGCCTAAGAGCCGCTTGGAACAGAGCGATTACGATGATGTAAGTTTCCCCTTTGTTGAGTTAGGTTGGAAACTCAACGAACAAATCAACCCCGTTATGTACACCAAAGCCGAATGGGATGCCAGCAGCATTACCCCATTCTACGACAACGTGGTACGTGATGGCATAAACCTTATATAAGCCTCTTCTTGAAATATCCTCGACGATTTTAAACTGCTGTAAAGATATCAATGCCATCGCGATGATCACCACGAGCCACTGAACCAAAAAGTCGCATGCTTACTATTCCGAACTGCTGCTGCAACTCAGACTGATGCTCTCGTAACAGAGCAATATACTCTTGCGACGTTTTCATTCCTCTGTATAAAGCTTGTCTTTCTCGAAGGTGATGCCTTCGTAGAGTTCTTGGTGGCCTTCGTAACTTTGAGGGAGGAAGTGGAGGCGGACACCACGGATGTGCTTTTTGGCTTTAAAATCCTTGAGATTGTCAACCTTTTCGCTCTCAATCTCCAATTTCATCATACCCCAGTCTGGCAGACGGACACGATCGCCCTCGCGTAGATGTGAATTAACAACTTCAGCAACACTCGATAAGACTCCCAGGACATTGGATGTATGCGTACCCATGCGCTGGGCCGTTTCCTTGATGAGCTGTTTGCTATCTACTGTATGATAGTGAACAGCTACTGCCTTATACTTGCCGCAAGTGGGACGTGTTGGGTTGGTTTCTTTCTTTAATCTATATTTCATAAGTAATAAGTTTTTAGTGGTGCAAATTTACACATTTTCTAGAGAATAAACAAGAAAGTCTACGAAAATCTTCATTTTGAGATAATCTGCGGAAAATTTTTTAGAAAAAAGTAGTTGTGTTAACTACATAACTACATAAAATGCGCCAAAACACAAGTAAATACAGGTATTTACGATGTCTGCATAACTACATAAAAACTACATTCTAACTACATAAAACTACATAGCACCTACACCCCTAAGAAAATTCTCTAGAGAATTTTGTTGCTTGCTAGGGAGTAAGAGATGGTTAGTAGGTTACTTAGCCGAAAATTCTCTAGAGAATTTTGCAACGACTCTTAAGGATGGAGGTTGCAAGTACCATAAGAAGTAATTGCTTGCATAGCTATAAGTTACTTTTTGCCTATCAAGAAGTAGCTTTTGGAGGAACGAAAAGTAACTTTTATGTAGTTAGAATGTAGTTTTATGTAGTTTTTGTGTAGTTAGTTTGATACATAAAAGTAAGTGTTTATAAGGGTTTTAGAAGATTTTATGTAATTATGTAGTTAGATTAATGAAAATATTTTCAAAATTTCTTGGAATTTGCGAGAAATTGCAGTATATTTGTAGGCGATTATCGAACATAAACAAATAACTAATAAACTTATGAAGGTAACATTACTTAAAAAAGACGGCCGTAAAGAGGTTATCAACCGTGTAGAGTTGGCTGAACTGGCCTCAGCCATTAAGAATGGTATGATAGAAAAAACGGTACGTAGAACGCGCGAAGTGTATCACCTGATGAATCCACACCGTTTGGCAGATGGACAGGTAGCTGTACAATGGGAAGGTGGCATCAAGTTGCCACGCATCTGCTTTGTGGCCGACTATCAGAATCGAAAAGGCGATTGGCGCATGCTGGCCTACAACGGATTGGTAGTGCTGGAGGTAAACGACTTGCAAACCTACGAGAAGGCAGTAGAAATAAGAGAGTTGGCCAAGAAACTGCCAGAAACATTAATGTGCTTTCTGGGTGGATCGGGACGAAGCGTGAAAATAGTATGCAGAGGTGAGCTGTATGATGGCGGTTTGCCAAAGGGCGAGAAGGATATCCGCCAATTCCATCTTAATCTGTATAACACAGCCAGACAAGCCTATCAGAACCAGTTTGGATTCGACATCCAGTTTTTGGAGCCACGAATGGATCGCACCGTTTACATGAGTGCCGACCCTGAGATGGGGTACAATGCTGAGGCGCGCCCGTTCTATGCCGACACAAAGGAGCACACCTTACCCCAGCCCGTAGCTATCAGTAAGGATGAGGATCATCTGATGCCTGGTCGCACCGTTACGCGTACCTATCATCTGAACTGGACCTTTATTGTTGAGACCATCATGGGGCATTATTTCGAATTGCCCGATGAGAATAAGGAGGCAGAACTACTGATGCAGATAGCAGCCCGATGTCTGGACGAAGGCATTCCCCAGGCGCACGCCAAAGGTATGACGCTGCTGCACCCTGTGCTGAATCGCGACAAAATGCTGGTGGAGAAGAGTTTCCAGACCGTTTATAGCGTGACGGAACAAAAGGATTATCTGGAGAAGCACAAGATTAAGCCCTTGAAGAGTGTGCCCGAAGATACTATCCAGGCGATGAAGACAGAGATATTCCTGAACTCGAACTTCGACATGCGTAAGAACCTGCTGACGGGCGTGGCTGAGTATCGAGAAAAGTTCAGCGACGATCAGCGATTCAAACCACTTACCGAAGAGGTGCGTAACGATATGACGCTGAGAGCCACCGAGTTAGGACTGAAAGCGTGGGACAGAAACGTGAACCGCTTTATCGACTCAACACGCATTGAGCAGTTCGACCCCGTAAACACCTGGCTCGACCAGTTGCCCGCTTGGGATGGGCATGATTACATAGCCGAACTGGCAGCCCGTGTGCCCACTTCGCAGCCGCATTGGCCCAAGTACCTGAGATATTGGCTGATGGGTATGGTAGGACAATGGCGCGAAAGCGATAAGCAGTTGACTGGCAATGCACTAACGCCCCTATTGATTGGTCGCCAAGGATGTGGTAAAACACGATTCTGCAAAATAATCCTGCCACCCGAACTGCGCGATTACTATAACGACAAGCTGAACTTTAAGAACGAGTTCGACCTGAACATCGCCCTTACCAGCTTTGCCCTCATCAACATCGATGAGTTTGACAAGACCACAAATTCGCAGCAGATTGTACTGAAATACCTATTATCGTCGAGCGACGTAAAGTTCCGACCACCCTACGGCAAAACCATCAAGTTGTATCGCCGCTACACCTCGTTCATCGGCACCACCAACCAAATGAAACCACTGGTTGACCCAACAGGAAGTCGACGTTTTGTGTGCGTAGGTGTTGAGGGCAATATCGACTTTAGTGATACGCTCAACCACGAGCAGCTGTTTGCCCAGGCCCTATACCTATTTAATAAAGGTGAGCGCTTTTGGTTGAACGATGATGAAATTAAGCAGCTGATGGCCGAGAACGAGCCGTTCCAGAAACTGAACGACTTGGTAGAGATGATTGGCGAAACCTTCCGCCGCCCCAAGGAAACGGAGCAAGCCAAGTGGTGGAGTCTGAGCGACATCAGTGCCCTACTAGCCTCGCGCTATGCTAATTTCGATCCAGAAACATCGTTCAGGAAAATAGGCAGTGCGCTGAACGATATCCAGTTCAACTTTACAAGCAAGCGAACCACCAAGCACATGGAATACTGGTTGATTGAAAAATAAAAACACAAACAAAATCCGCTAATTCACTGGGAATTAGCGGATTATATTCAAATCAGAATACAGAACGTGCAATTGGTCCGAATCGTGATGGTCAGTCCGCTGATGAAATCAACGGTGGTATTATGAGATTGGCCAGGAATCTGGCTCAGCGTCTGGGTAAGACCGAGACAGAGGTAAGCCGATGGCTGTCAGGCACACATAACTTGACGCTTTCAACTATCTGTAAGGATGCAGTTTCAGATGTTGCATACGGTATTCACCCAGAACAGCATTAACCACCGTCCTTATTTCATCCTGAGTGCGCCAGATAGTATCGAAGTCAGTCATTGTTCTGAAAGCTTAAGCAATCGGTTAATGTTGTATTCAAGTTCTTCCAAGTCAATGAACTGAGATCCACGATATACTTCCTTGCCATCCATCAGAAGCAATACGGTTGGTCCTGAATAAACCAGGAATTGACCTGCAATTAAAGGTTCTTCGGTGATATCTGTATAGAAAGAAGTCAGGGACGGGAACAGGTCTGCCAACCTCATCACTTTATCAAGCATGACATTGCAGACTCCACAATCTGGAGCCTTGATGTAGAACAGACATATGCCGTTATCCGTTATGGTCTGCTCTATATCTATTATGTTAGTCAAGTGCTTCATCAATTCTTACCGTAAATTCGGATTTTGAGCATCGTGGTGGCAAATGTCTCTAAGACAATGGCACCTATCAGAAACAGCCATTCTTTCATTTGCTCTCTGATGATATGCCTTTCTTATAGATATACGTGGTATAGCCAGGAGCGTAGGAGTCATAGACCTCGCTGAGGAACTGACCTACCAGTGTGAAACCATGTTGTGGGTAGTATTCGTGGGTGCAACTGGTGTCGGTCCAAAGGTATAGATGCCTTAGGTCTCTGTGCAGGAACTCATCCATCATTTCCTGCAGCAACAGTTTCCCACAGCCTTTCTGATTGCTGATGAAGAGCGATAGTTTCACTTCGCCGTCACTCATGCACTGCACCGTTTTTCCGTCAACCTCCAGCATATAGTCGGCCAATAGACGGAAACGTTCAAGCTCATGGTCGGTCATCTGTGCCTCAATGTTCTCGCGCCATTGGCTGACATCTGCCTTGTCGTCATGGAAGTTGGCAAACAGCACCCCATGAATCACGCCATCATCGCCCACGGCCTTCAAGGCAAGCGAGGGATTGCTATAGTTATAGCGAAGGATATACTCTGCCACTGCATCGATAAACCACTGCCGTTCGTCGGCATAAAAATCGCCCCATGCACCAGCAGCCAGTGGCGCTGCTTTAGCAAAGTCATCATTTGTGAATTTCTCTATTTTCATTTCTATTATTGCCTCATGCTTTATTAAGTTATGTAATACTCTGAAAATTGGAATTTACTTGAATGAAATCCCCTTTAGACATGAACATTATCTGACAAGCCTGAATCCCCAGTGCATCGTATTCAGCTGTCCAAACACAGGAACCCAGAATGCGCCTAACATTTCCGTGTAGCGAGACATGGAAATATCGCCCATGTCGAAAGTGTCTGTCCATCCAAAATCATGAAGGATTTCCATATTTCATTTAAACAAATTTATTTATCTCATTAAAATATTTATTTGAATCTTTTGAAATCAGATATCTCCATATCGATGACAAAAGTCATTAATGGTTCCAATGTTAATCTGTTACCACTTCATTGAAATGCTCCTTGCCCCAGGCTATCAGAGCTGTGAGTGCAGGCATCAGCGATTTGCCTGTGTCTGTCAGGGAATACTCCACTCGGGGAGGAACCTCCGGATAGACCTCACGATGAACAAGGTGACTCTGCTCCAGGTTCTTCAGTGTCTGCGAGAGCATCTTCTGAGAACAATCCGTCATCAGACGGCGGATCTCATTGAAGCGCAATACACCCGTCTCGCTGGTGTGAAGCATATAGAGCACCAGCATAGACCACTTGTCACCGAAACGACTCACTACTTGCCTGATAGGACAGGCTAAATACTCAGCTTTGATATCTGCCATAATATACTTATTAGAGCGCAAAGGTAACCAATAGTTACCGAATTACCAAATTATACTTAGTTAATCTAAGTTAATGTCACTTTCGCAGAAGCCCGATAACATCACAATTCCTACTTTTTGGTAACTATCTCACCAAAAAGTGCCTTCTTGTGGGAATAAGAAAAAGGTTGTAATTTTGCAGCGTCAAAACGAACAAATAATATTTTAAACGAATAAGAATTATGAAACAGATTGAGACAATTAAGAGTGGAAAGAACTTCAGCGCAGTAAGCGTAGGTAAGATGAATGAGATTATCGAGCACGTGCTTCCCATGGGACCCGATGTAACTATTCAGGGTAAGGTGTTCGCAGGTCAGGCCGTTGGTGCAACGAGTAGCGAACTGAGTTTCCAGACACTCGTTCCTGGTCAGGACAGCGGTTTCCTGCACACCCACAAGACTCACGAGGAACTTTACATTATCCTGAAGGGTGAAGGCCAGTATCAGGTGGATGGTGAGGTCTTCCCTGTCAGCGAGGGCACCATTATCCGTGTTGCTCCCGATGGCAAGCGTGCGCTGAAGAACACGGGCAGCGAGAACCTGACCATGCTCTGCATCCAGTACAAGGCCAATGCCTTCACCGAGGCTGACAGTCCCATGACTGATGGTGTCATCCTGCAGGAAGAACTGAAATGGTAAGCGAGATGTTCGACAAAGC
>NZ_JHXD01000020.1 GCF_000687715.1 Xylanibacter ruminicola Ga6B6 | reverse complement strand
CAGTAGAATCACCCGAAATTGAAAATAAAAAATCCCATAGTCATGTGCTGACTTACGAAGTAGAGAACAGCGATATCCAGGATGAATTCACAGTAAAATTCTAAAGATGAATATGAAAAGTGAAACCTTCCAAATAGCCTCCGACATCCAATGGGAAGATGCCGGTGATGGTGTTGTCCGTCAGATAATGGCATATGACGACAACCTGATGATGGTGAAAGTGAAATGCGAGCAGGGAGCCGTCGGCCCCATCCATCAACATCCACATACCCAAAGTACATACGTGGCCAGTGGATGTTTCGAAGTTTCTATCGGCGACGAAAAGAAGACTCTCAAAGCTGGCGATGGTTATTATGTAGCTCCCAACCTGCCACATGGCTGTGTCTGTTTGGAAGCAGGCATTCTTATCGACACCTTCACACCGATGCGAAAGGATTTCTTCAAATAGAAATCCCTTCGAAATCGGCTATGATCAATAAGCAGGAGTGAATACAATTCACCCCTGCCTTTTTTTTCGCACTTTCGTACGCTCGTCCCGCCCACAATCCCCTGCGGTCCTTCAATCATCATCCGATGCTTGGCTTGTATGTATGTTCGGGCATGCCACTCGCTCCTGGTTGCCTGCAAAGAGCATAAGCGCTGCTGATGCGGTGAGCGGCATGGCCTCAAAGAAGTAAGTATCGTCAAGTCCAGCAAGCAAGTTCCTGTACCAGCCAATACACACTCCTTTGTCCTGAAGGAGCGGCTATGCTGCTCGCCGCGCAGCACCCACGCACATTTTGTCAGCCTTCCACGAGTGGCAAAGCTCCGCCCATCCACACAAGCGATGTACAAAGTCCATCAAGTCCCTTGCCTATAAAGCCTGCGGCTCTTTTCTCGTATGCTGAAGCATCATTTCCTATGGCTAAAGCCACGCGCCGAAAGAGGCAGCGCATAAAGCCCTGCCACATTCGGCTCTGGAGTCGAGCAGGAGAGAACAGCCAACAGAAAAGTCAGGGGCACGTTAAGGCTCTGGTGAGCCAACACTCTGCCTCTGATTTTCTTTATGTCTGTTCACCCCTGCCAAGTACCGCACATCCGTGCGCCAGGGCGGACACACATCGGCTATGATTTCAATCAAAGATTGAGGTCAAGCCGAAGCGTGTCTGATTCGCCCATTCCACAAGTACGCCACGCAACCCTTTGCCAAGTCAAAGGGATTTCGTGTCGCACCTGTGGCTCAGTACCGCACATTCGCCGTTTTAGCCGAATTTCAAGGGCTTTTGAGCCTATGCGCAACTTCGGGGGCTTTCTTAACAATATCCGACTTCAAACCCCATTTTCTTAACATCTGTTTACATATTCCGCTTCTTCTGAGCGTTGGGAGCGGGAGGCGAGGGCAGGGCGCGTGGGGGGTGTCTATCCCGACGGGTTAAGGGCTCAGCCCTTAACAATCCCGTAAGTCATTGATTATCAGCAACCGAAAGGGTTATTAACTTAACTATTTTCGGTTTTAACAAAATAATGGGGGATAATCAATGGTAAGTGCCCGATGGCGGCCCCATACCTTCACCCAGTCAAGTCTCAGGCATGGGCATCAGACACGTCTTTTCATACACACACGCACGAAACTAAATTTGCACTTGTAAATCCACATTTAAACTTGTAAATCATGTCATCAATCAACACAAATGCAACTGTCACCCTGACTGTCAACGGCAAACAGGCGCAGGATATGCTAGACAACCTAAAAAAGAAATCGCAAGACCTCGAACACGCCATTGAAAATGCAGCCAAAGCGGGTAACAAAGTAGAACTCAAACGACTTCAGAAAGAACTGAAGCAAACCAACCGCCAGATAGCTCAGATAGAGAGTGCAACTGCCGGTGTGGAGAAGGTTCTGAAGAACCTCGACAGGGCAACACCCAAGGAACTGAACAAGACGCTAACCACCCTGAAGAAGCAGCTCAACGGCATCGAACGTGGTACCGAAGAATGGCACCGACAAGCGGAAGCCATCAAGCGGGTGAAAGCGGAACTCGCCAAGGTCAACACGGAGCTGACCGTTGGCGAGGGTTTCTGGGACCGCTTCAACCGCAAGATGAACGACTGGCAGACGACACTCATGGGTATGATAGCGGCCGTAACGGGTATCGTGATGGCAGGACGCTCTGCTGTCAAGGCCTATGCGGACATCGACGCAGAAATGGCGAATGTCCGCAAGTTCACAGGCATGGCCAAGGAACAGGTCGAGGACCTGAACGAGGAATTCAAGAAGATGGACACACGCTCCAGCCGTGAACAGCTGAACATCCTTGCAGAGGAAGCTGGTAAACTGGGCAAGCAGTCAAAAGAGGATATCATGGGATTCGTGAAAGCGGCTGACCAGATTAACGTCGCACTCGACGAACTCGGCGACGGGGCCACGCTCACACTCTCCAAACTGACCAACATCTTCGGCGATGAAGAGCGATTAGGCACAGAAAAAGCGCTGCTGTCTGTTGGTTCTGTCATCAACGAACTCTCACAGAACTGCACCGCATCAGCTCCATACCTGGCCAACTTCGCCAAGCGTATGGCAGGCGTAGGTGCCCAGGCAGAAATGACCATCCCACAGATTATGGGTCTGGCCGCCGTGCTCGACTCTCAGGGACAGGCCGTTGAGATGTCGGCCACAGCTGTATCGAAGCTGATCATGGACATGTTCAAGCAGCAGGATAAGATTATTAAGGCTACGGGCATGAATGCTGAGAAGTTCAAGCAGACGCTGGCCAAAGGAACAAACGAGGGCCTGCTGATGCTCCTCGATACGCTCGATAAGTTAGGTAACATCGACGTTCTGGCACCCATCTTCAAGGACATGGGTGAAAATGGTGCCCGTGTTGCTCAAGTCATATCTGCGTTGGCCGGTAATTTGGATATGATTCGTTGGGAACAGTCGGAAGCAGCGAAGGCTTTCAAGGAAGCAACATCGGTCACCAAGGAATACAACGTGCAGAACACTACGGTACAGGCCGGACTGGACAAGGCACGCAAGCGTGTCAAGGAAATGGCCATCGAGCTGGGTGAAAAGCTACAGCCCGTCATGCGTCACGTTCTGAGCAGCACAACACTCATACTGAAAGTCCTCTCTACGCTAGTAGATTTTATCCTGAAATACAAAGGCACACTCATCACACTGACTGCTGCTGTGGTGGGCTACTATACAGCCGTCAAACTACAACATCTTTGGTCACTCAGATACATTGCCGTCGCCAAGCTGAAGGCTGCAGCAATAGCCATCGAAAACACGGCATTGGCAGCCTCTATCCTCAAACACAAGGTGCTAAGAGGGGAAATCACAGCCGCTACAGCAGCACAAACTTTCTTTAACAAGGTGCTGAAGATGAACCCCATGGGTGTGGCCATCACAGCTATGACACTCCTGATTGGGCTGTACGTGAAGTTTGCCAAATCAAGCAGCACCGCCGCTGCAGCTCAGAAGCGCCTGAAGGATATCAATGAGGAAGCCGACCGCAACACACGCGAGGAAATCAACCGCATTGAGCAGCTAAAGCGTACGATAGAAAACGAGTCTCTATCTGTCAACAAGCGCCGAAAGGCCATCGAGGAGCTGCAACAGATCATACCTGACTACCACGCGAGCATCAGCGAGGAAGGCCAGCTATATGGGCATAACATCAAAATCCTGAAAAACTACACTGAACAGCTGAAGAATTCAGCGAAAATCAAAGCCGCTTTAGATAAACTGCCCGACGCTGAGCATCAGCGCGACGTGCATTTCAACGATGCACCACATAACATCCAGGACGCCTATTTCAACGAAAAGCAGGGCCAGTCGGAATCGGAGGCCATCCGCAGCGCCAATGTAAGTCCAACTGCCTACAGGGCATGGAAGCTGCAACAGTCCCGTCTGGACAAGACGGTGACGCAGTACAACAACATCATCGAATCCCTCACAACGGACAATCAGCGCCTGGCAGACGAAGCGGAGAAGTTAGCAAAGGCCGAAGACCCAAAGAAGACCCCAACACCACCTCCCACTGACGACAGTAAAAAACAGGAGCGCTTCAAGGAGGAAAAGGACTGGAAAGCCAAGGAAGAAGCCCTCAATCGAATCAGTTATGCCACCGGTCAGCAGAACTACGAACAGTACCAGAAGCGCATTCTGGAAATCGAAATCGAATACCAGACGAAGATCCTACAACACAGCGACCTCACGGAAATAGAAAAGCTGGAGGCTCAGGCAGCATATGCAGAGGCTGAAAAAAAGCAATCGGAACAGCATACGAAAATCACTGTGGAACAGGAGACGCAGCTCTACAACGAAGCAATGTCTATCCAGAAGCAACGCTATATTGATGGGCAGATAGACCAGGAGATCTATCAGCAGTCGTTGGAACTCTTAGAGTTGAACCACCTCAAACGCATGACGGCGATCTACGAAGAGGGCACGACTGAATACACGCAGGCGCAGACCCGATATCAGGACAAACTGATTGCCGACCAGAAGCGACGCCAACAGGAGACGGAAGCCGCCGAGAAGAAGCATCAGGACCAACTGAAGAAAATCAAGGAGGAATATTTCGGGGAGAACCGCTCTGAACGGACGAATAAATATCTGACTGACTTGGAAGCACTCAAAATAGTCTATGACTTGGAGATACAAGCTGCCGACAACAACGCCCAAGAGAAACTGCGTATCGAAGAGGACTACCAGAAAGCGAAAAAGGCCCTGCGAAAGAAGTACGGCATCGACGAGCTCGACGATAACAAGTCATTCCTCGAAGAATGGACCAGCGCCATTCAGGAGTGGCTGCAATCAGATATGGGGAAGGCGGTCACAGGCTCCCTGGATGTCATCAGCTCAGGCATGAGCAGCATCTTCCAACAGATGTCTTCGCTCATTCAGGCCGAAGCCGATATCCAAATCTCTGCCATCGAAAAGCGCTACCAGACCGAAATCTCCAACGCAGAAGGTAACAATTATATCGTGAAGAAGCTTGAGAAGCAGAAGGAGCAGGAGGTGGCCAAAGTCAAGACTGAGGCTAACAAAAAGATGTTCAAGATGCAGGTGATGCAGGCCATCGCACAGACAGCTACTTCTGCTATCAACGCCTATAGTTCTGCCGCTGCAGTTCCATTGATTGGTTACATCCTGGCCCCAATCGCAGCAGCTTCAGCTGTAGCTGCAGGCATGCTACAGGTAGCTGCTATCAAGAAGCAGCAGGAAGCATCGGCAGCTCAAGGTTATGCCAAAGGTGGTTTTACTGGCGAAGGTGGTAAATTTGAGGTGGCCGGCATCGTACATAAAGGGGAGTGGGTGGCCAGTCAGGAGTTACTGCAGTCGCCCGTAGCCCGCCCGATGATTGAGGCTTTGGACTATGCCCAGCGAACGAACACCATCGGTTCATTACGCTCGGAAGACGTTTCACGAAGTATCGTGGCTCCGAGCGTGTACGCACAGTCCGCACCATCATCGCCGACAGTTATCCTACAGCCCACCCAGCAGCAGTCAGAAAAGTCTGACAAGCTGATGAAGGAGTATGCCGATATCATGCGCCAGCTGAAGGATCGTCTCAACGAACCTTTTGTGACAGTCAACACCGTCACTGGCGACACCGGCATCAAACAGGCCCAGGACGAATACGACCAGCTCATCCGTAACAAATCACCCAAAAGTCGCAGGAAATAAAGCATAAGCACTTCAATATGGAAATCATTATCAGCGGCAAGATTGCCTATCTCAAAAAGAATACATCGTTTGAATATATCGCAGAGAACCCCTTGTTTACGGGCTCTGACAGCTACACACTTACCATCACTTTCCCGTTGAAAGGATGCCCGCAGAACATTGATATCTTTGGGCACCTTTACCGTCAGGATGTTTTGAAGAACAAGGTTGTATTTGACTGTGAAATCCGTGACAAACAGTTTTATAAAGCTGGCTGCATCACCATCACACAGATATCAGAGGTGGAAGTGAAGACACAGTTCCTGGAGGGCCGAAGCGAACAGAACTTCAACGATACTTTTGATAATATCTACTTGAACCAGCTCGATCTCGGCACCCCATCTGACCGGAGTGCCGAGAATTACGACATTTCCACTGCATGGGAAGCAAGCTATCCATTGGTTGATTATGTTGCTCTGCCATGGGTGAACAACACATCAGGCAATCTTCAGAACGCTGTAGTTAAAGCATCGAACGGAAGTTTTCAATGGGATAGCAAGCTCGCTAATCTCTCATTCCAGCCGTATCTGCTGTACATCCTGAAGAAGATATGCAGCGCCATAAAGTATTCTGGTAGTTTCAACGTCATCAACAACAGTTATTGGAAATACCTTATTATTTGTAACACACTCCCTGCAGCATGGTCGTTAGCAAACTTCGCTGATGCCATGCCACACTGGTCGCTCACTGAATTCTTCGAGCAATTGGAGTTGCTGATGGGTGGTGAGTTCACCATCAACCACAAGAACCGGACTATCAGGTTTGACTTCTCGCACAAGATTGCTCATAACATCAAATCGATGAAAATTGACCGTATCGTCAGCAAGTACTCTGTGGACGTGGCTCAGGAGGACAAATCGGACTACATTGCCTCGAAAAACATTGCTTATGCTGACAACGATAATCGCCTTTGGCCGTATCGCAGCTGCCAGTGGTACATCGCTAAGAACAAAGACAGCGCCTTGAAATATAGCACGCTTACAGCATTACTCAACTATGCCAAAACACTTAAGGAAAGCGGTATTTACATCACAGATGGAGGTTCACATAAGCGTTATTCACGAGGCTATCCGGCTGGTTCGGATGGTAACAAACTCTTCTACGCCCGCGACGTGGACACCTATTTTATTATGTACTGCTACAAGTCAGAGCTTTACGAAACAACACATATCGGTGGCCAGGATTATCATTGGTATAAGTACTACAACCGATTGATGCCTGTTAACCAGTTTGGTAAGTTATTCGTCAGTAAGGATGCTGAAGACGTTGAATTGCAAATGGTTCCTGCCTGGATTGATGAAACAGAGGAAACTTTAGGCCCGTGCTTATTCCTGGAGTGTGGCGACCTGGGTAATGCAACGACATGGAATGAGGATACCTCTGGAAGTGGTTCCGTTGATAACGGCGATGGTAGCCGGATGGGAGGGCAGCGAACACGAGGTATTACAGGAAGTCGCGACGATGATAGGCAAGGCGATACAGAAACAGAATATGGCGACGGCGCTTTAGCGCAGAGTATGGCCGGAAAGACCATAGAAAAAGGGGATCTGGAAAAGGCAGAGGCTTATTTCGACAAACTTTATGTGGCTTTCTGGGACGGTAATATCCGCAACACAGGAAAGTTGCCGCGCCCCATAGTAGATAAGGTAGAGATAGACGATGACTTTACTGCAGTAAAGCCCCCGTACTCACTGCGACTGGAGCCCAAGAAAGGTCTCGACGCGCAGAATATCCCATATCAATATACCTACAATATCGACAACAGGAAGAAGTACACCTTTTCTTTCCTTTCTGACGATATTCCCAATCCGCGTGCCATCTTCTACATTGAAGGCAGCCGCTATATCTGTGAGAAAATAACAGCGACTTTCCATGAATCAACAGGAAAGTCGCAGTTACTCAAAGGTACATTCTATCGAATTATCTGATAGCTGATACTATTTGTTCGGTATGCTGGAACATTGGTTTCTTAAGAATCTTAGCATATACCTGAGTCGTCTTGATATCTTTGTGGCCTAGTGCTCTAGCCACTTTTTCTATTGGGAAATCGTAGGTCAGCAATAAGGTAGCGAAAGAGTGTCGGGCTACGTGGCAGGTTATGGGCTTGTTGATATCCAGCTTCTCCTGAATCACGTGCAGATAGTCATTGAGCTTCTGGTTCGTGATAATTGGAAGCTTATAGTTGTATTTATCAAGTACGGCCTGGGCAGGAGGTAGGATAGGGGTGAAGAACTTAGAGCCGGTCTTCACTCGTGCTCCATCGATGTAGAACAGTCTTCCTTTTTTCTCTGTCATTGTCATGAAGTCGAAGCTGCACATGTCCACATAAGACAGTCCAGTATATGCCATAAATATAAATAGGTCGCGCACGCGCGCGAGCTTATCTGACAATTTTGCCTTACGCATCTTCAGCAGCTCTTCCTCGTTGAGTGGTCTGCGCTCCTTGTGCTTACCACGTTTAAGCTGTACATGATCGTAAGGGTTATTGGGAATCATCTGGTCACGCCAAAGAACACGGGTGTATTTCTTTAATCTCTTGTGATAGCCCCAGATGGTTGACAGCGTCTTGTTGTTTTGGGCATGTAGATAGTCATCATACTTGATGATGTTCGCTGGTGTAAGGTCAGCGAAAGTCTGAAGCATATGAGATTTGTTCAGGCTTTCTACCACCACTTTGACGTGTTTGCTTGTTCCCTCACTTAGCCCTTCTTTCTGCAGGTATTCCTCGATGAATTGAGGAAAGCTTCTACGCTGGTCATGTCCCATGTACATGTACTTGTTGTCTGGAGTCTCGATATCCTTTAACTCTGACCCGTAAACATGTCTGTTGAAAGTCTCGATGGTCAAATCCTCACCAAGTACTGTCATAGCATTAATAATCTGTTCGTAGTGCTTGATTCTAGCTACTACGTTCTTGTTCTGGGCTGCAGCTTCCCATTCTTCAGAAGTTGCAGTTCCTACTGTTTCGTATTTACGTTCACCTGCCTGAAGGTAAATACACAGCTCGATTTTTCCATACCCAGTTTTTGCTACTGAGCCTTTGCGGTCAAATACCACTTTTACTCTTTTCTTCATAAATTTTAGGTTTTTACGCAGAGAAAGTGGACATTATAAGGAAATCTGTGGTAGATAAGCTCGTCATTCATCAGAATACACAGCCTCCAAATCACTATAAATTGAGTTGTTGGTAGCAAAATTCTGGAGTGTGGTAGCAAAAATGGTAGCAAAAAGGAGGTTTTCTAAACCATTCTATCCAGTTCCACATCAGTCCAAATGTGTCCAAATCAACTGCTTTGTTCAACATTAATTTAAAATACTGAGAACTGGATAAAATCTAGTGTAAAAGAGCGCTTTTTGCTTGTTTTTATAAGAAAATAGACAGGTTATTAAAACCTGTCCACTTTTCTCTTCTGTGATTCGGTTGGGACTCGAACCCAAGACCTACTGCTTAGAAGGCAGTTGCTCTATCCAGCTGAGCTACCGAACCAGCCTTGTTTTGATGACTCCCTTTCAAGAAATCGGCTGCAAAGGTAGTTATTTTTTTCGAACCTACCAAACTTTTCCTTGAAATCTTTGCAAAGTTTATACCAAACTACTTCTTAGCCGGCTTCCAGTTACCGTAGATGATGCGACCATAAGGCGAATTCTTAGAAACCTGCACACCTACATAGCTTGAGAAACCACCCACATAAAAGTCCTGATAGTTGTAGTAAACACTGTCGATCTCAACACTCTTACAACTGTCCTTACCTTCCTCGAGGCTCTTGGCACGCTCCTCGAACGAACGATAAACAGAGTCGGGGATACCCTTGTAGAAGAACACAATCAGTGTATCGCGGAACTGTCCGCCTTCGAGATATTCTCCAGGTTTATGCTCCTTGATGCGGAACTCCGGGAACTTCAGTCCCGTATCTCTGCTTACTTTGGCGGCCGTATCGTAGATACCTCTACGATTCTCTGGGTTGGCCATATGATTTCGCGCTCCCTGAGCGCCTGCTATTGACGTGAGAGTGATGGCTAATAGAATGATAAAAATGCAGACTGCAATGACTGCGTAACCCCATAATAGAAATTTCTTCTTCATGACCCAAAATAGGTTATTAGTTGATAAAATATGCTGCAAAAATACTAAAAAATCTGTAGTTTGCAAACATTTTAAGCATTTTTTTATACCTTTGCAGCCGCTTATATATATAATAAGGTATAAACTGGATGAAGAGATTGTTAATTATGGCCATAAGCTGCGTAATAATGAGTGCCCCTATGAGCGCTCAGCGTAAGCAGATTGGCGAAGCACGAACCATACTGAAGAGTGGGAAGAATTTAGAGCAGGCAGAGAAACTGATGACCGACTTGCTGAAAGATTCTGCCAACCAGCAGAACGTACGTATATACGACATCTGGTTGCAGTCTGTCGAGAAGCAGTATCTGGCCATTAACGAGAAGATGTATATCAAACAGAAGGTTGATACAGCCGCCTTCTTTAATCTGGCTAAGCGTATGTTTACCATAGCCGAGAAATTGGATTCTATCGATGCCAAGCCTGATAAGAAAGGTAACTCGCACCCCGAATATCGCAAGGATAACGCTGCCAAGATGAACAGTTATCGCCCCAATATCTACTACGGTGGCGCCCACCATCTGAAGAAGGGTGATTTCAAGAATGCACTTGAATTCTTCGAGATGTACCTCGATTGCGACCGTCAGCCATTGTTTACTGGCTACGATTATATGTACAAGGATCCCAAGATGGGCGAAGTAGCTTACTGGGCAACCTATTGCGGCTATCGCTTGAACGATCCTGTACTCACATTGCGCCACGCAGCAACAGCCCAGCGCGATGAGCAGAAGCTGGAGTACACCTTGCAGTATATGGCCGATGCATGGGATAAACTCGACGACGACTCGATGCACATCTCAACCCTGTGGCAGGGCTTCTGGAAGTATCCCAAATCCACCTATTTCTTCCCCCGACTGATGGATGTATACAACAGTCGCGGCAACTATCAGATGGCAGATAGTGTGGTAAACGAGGCGTTGGCTATCGATTCGCTCAACGAGCTGTATCTTTTTGCCAAGAGCACCGTGATGCTGAACATGAAGAAGTACAGCGACTGTCTGAAGTTCAGCGAGCAGTTGATTGAGGTAAACCCAGAGCAGCCCGACATTTATTACACGGCTGGTCTGGCCTGCTTGAACATTGCCCAGCGCATGGATCCAAGAAAGAACAAGAAGCAGATCCTGAAGATGTACGAAAAGGCACGCCCCTATATGGAAAAATATCGCGAAATGGCTCCTAACGAGCTCGATAAGTGGGCGCCTGCTTTATATCGCATTTACTTCAACCTGAATATGGGTAAACAGTTTGATGAAATCGATAAACTGCTGAAGAAGTAAGATAAGAAGAATTAATTAGTTAATGAATTATAAAACGAGAGATGATTTAGGTCGTTTCTCGTTTTATTTTTGTAATTTCGCAAAATAGAATTTATTTATAATCTAAAGAAATAAAACAGAAAGATTATGGCAGACAACGCTCAACTGATTGCTCAGTGCGAGGCACGGGCTAAGGAATGGCTTTCTCCAGCCTTTGATGAGGAGACACGTAAGGAAGTACAGGCAATGCTCGACAATGCTGACAAGACAGCGCTGATCGATGCTTTCTATCAGAATCTTGAGTTTGGTACAGGTGGCCTTCGTGGTATTATGGGTGCTGGTACCAACCGCATGAACAAGTACATTGTAGGTATGGCTACACAGGGTTTTGCCAACTATATCCTGAAGGCATTCCCAGGCAAGCAGAGCTCGGTTGTTGTAGGTCACGATTGCCGCAACAACGGTCGTATGTTTGCTGAGACTGTAGCAGACATTTTCTCGGCTAACGGCATTAAGGTTTATCTGTTCGAGAGCCTTCGCCCAACACCTGAGATTTCGTTCGCCATCCGTCAGCTGGGCTGTCAGGCTGGCGTAAACGTAACCGCATCGCACAACCCTCGTGAGTATAATGGCTACAAGGCATACTGGGACGATGGTGCTCAGGTGCTGGCTCCACACGATAAGGGTATCATCGACGAGGTTAACAAGGTAAAGATCGAGGACGTTAAGTTCAATGGTAACAAGGAGCTCATCGACATCATCGGTGGTGAGATGGACTGGGATTACCTGCAGGCTGTTAAGGAGGCTATGGTTGATCAGGATGTCATCCTGCGCCAGAAGGACCTGAATATCGTTTACAGCCCCATGCACGGAACTGGTCGCGTCATTATTCCTGAGGCTCTGCGTTCATGGGGCTTCCAGAATATCCACGTGGTTCCCGAGCAGATGGTTATCGATGGTAACTTCCCCACTGTAGTTAGTCCTAACCCCGAGAATGCCGAGGCTATGACCCTGGGTATGAAGCTGGGTACACGCCTGAATGCCGACCTGGTGATTGCTTCTGACCCAGATGCCGACCGTTTGGCTATCGTTTGTCGCAACGCTAAGGGCGAGTGGGAAATCCTGAATGGTAACCAGACCTGTATGATGTTCTCATGGTACATCATCGCCAACAAGAAGAAGCTCGGCCAGCTCAAGGGCAACGAGTTCCTGGTAAAGACCATCGTTACTACCGAGGTGATTGCCGAGATTGCCAAGAAGAACGGCGTAGAGTATCGCGACTGCTATACAGGCTTCAAGTGGATTGCCAACGAGATTCGCATCTCTGAGGGCGTTAAGAAGTACATCGGTGGTGGTGAGGAGAGCTTCGGATTCCTGCCATTCGATAAGGTTCGCGATAAGGATTCTCCAGCATCTATCTGCTTGATTTGTGAGATTGCTGCATGGGCTCGCGATAACGGTATGACTCTGTACGACCTGCTGATGAACATCTACAAGGAGTACGGATTCTCTAAGGAGGTAACCATCAATGTGGTTCGTCCTGGTAAGACCGGTGCCGACGAGATTAAGCAGATGATGGCCGACTTCCGTGCTAATCCTCCAAAGGAGCTGGGCGGTAGCAAGGTTTGCTTGTGGAAGGACTATCAGACTCTGGAGGCTAAGAAGGCCGACGGTAGTGTTGAGAAGTTGAATATGCCTGACACCAGCAACGTTCTGCAGTGGTTCTGCGAGGATGGTACAAAGGTATCAGTTCGTCCTTCAGGTACCGAGCCAAAGATTAAGTTCTACACCGAGGTGAAGGATGCCAGCTTTAAGGATGCTGCCGATTACGAGCGCTGCACCAAGGCTGCCGAGGAGAAGATCGAGGCCCTGAAGAAGAGCTTGAATCTCTAAAGCATATACATAAAAAAAGAAGCCCTCGTCACATCGGCGAGGGCTATTTTTATACCTTTTAGTAGAATATCATTGAAAGCAGATAAGCTACTATCGTAGAGGTGAATACGCTAATCAAACCAGGCATCATAAACGAGTGGTTCAGCAGGTATTTACCAATCACCGTAGTTCCCGAACGGTCGAAGTTAACGGTAGCGATATCCGATGGGTAGTTAGGGATAAAGAAGTAACCGTAAACGGCTGGCAGCACACCCAGCAATACGGGACCAGGAATACCAAGCTTATAGGCCAACGGCAGCATGGCTACAACCACCGCACCCTGCGAGTTGATGAGCACCGAAACCAGGAAGAATACGATAGCAATACTCCATGGATATTCCTTGACAATGTCGGCCAGCATCGACTGCATCTCGCTCATGTAGTTCGAGAAGTATGTGTCGGCCAACCAGGCGATACCATAGATGGCAACTACTGCTACCATACCTGATTGCCAAACCGGACCAGCCACAGCCTTCTTGGGTTGAGCCTTACAGAAGATGATCATTAGCGCAGCAGCCGAAATCATGACAATCTGAATCACCAGGTTCATCTTCAGATCCACCATACCTTTCTCGGTAAATCCTTCGGCCACAACACCTGCTTTAGCCAACGACGAAGCCGAGATGGTAACGCCGCTTGCCAGCGTCAGGTCGCCAGCACCCTTAACCGCCTTAACGGTGGGGTAAGAAGGCAGCAGGTCGGGTAGGGCAGCAAACACTACGATAACAGCCAGCGCACCCAGGAAGATAAATACGGCATTCTTAGCCGACTGTGGAATCTGTCTGTCGAGCGTGGTAGCGTTCGAACCGTAGATATACTCGCGCTGAATAGGATCGGCAATCTTCTTCTGGAACTCAGGATCCTTGTCCAGGTCCAGTCCGCGATGGTATGAAGCGGCGGCAGCAGCCATCAGTCCGCAAAGACAAGCAGGAATGCTGATCATGAGTACACGAGGAATGGTGATGTCGAAGTGGTTGGCATTAGAAATGGTGACGAAGGCCACCACAGCCGCAGCAATAGGCGAACACGTGATACCAACCTGCGAGGCAATAGAGGCAACACCACACGGGCGCTCCGGACGGATACCTTTCTTAAGCGCGATGTCGCAGATGATAGGCATCAGCGTGTAAACCACGTGACCTGTTCCTACCAGCACCGTCAGGAAGAATGTGCATAGCGGTGCAAAAAACGTGATGTGGTCAGGATGCTTGCGCAGCAGCTTTTCGGCTATCTGTATCAGCCAGTCCATACCGCCCGAAGCCTGCATGATTCCTGCACACGTTACAGCAGCAATGATGATGTAAATAACATCTGTTGGTGGCGTTCCTGGTTTAAGTCCGAAGCCAAACACCAGAATAGCCAATCCAATTCCCGAAATAGCTCCCAAGGCCAGACTGCCATAACGGGAACCAACCCACAGTGCACCAAGAACGATACAGAGCTGCAGAACCATTGTAAATGTAATCATACGTTAAAATTCGATTGTTTTAAGTTGTTATTATTAGAATTATGACGGCAAATATAGGCAAATTATTTGGATATACGAAATTTTTGCGCATTTTTTCGCGGATAAATCTTAAAATTATTTATTTCTTTGGTCAGGTCAGATAATTTCACTACCTTTGCACGCTAAATAATAAAGGTTAAAAAATAGAAGCTAAAAAAGTAGGATATGGCAAAGAAGTTTGCAGAACATAACGGCTTGAATCTGACCCAGGTTAACAATGATATCCTGGAGATGTGGCGCGAGAAGAACGTATTCTGGCGTTCGGTTAACGAACGTGAGGGATGTCCACAGTTTGTATTCTTCGAGGGTCCTCCCTCGGCTAACGGTCATCCTGGTATTCACCACGTGCTGGCTCGTACCATTAAGGATACCTTCAACCGTTATAAGACCATGAAGGGTTATCAGGTAAAGCGTAAGGCTGGTTGGGATACTCACGGACTGCCTGTAGAGTTGGGCGTTGAGAAAGAGTTGGGCATTACCAAGGCTGATATCGACAACAAAGCATCAGAGAAGTACATCTCAACCGAGGATTATAACAAGAAGTGCCGCGAGAACGTGATGATGTTCACACAGGAGTGGCGCGACCTCACCGAGAAGATGGGTTATTTTGTTGATCTGGATAATCCTTACATTACCTACGACAACAAGTATATCGAGACACTGTGGTGGCTCCTGCAGCAGTTCTACAACAAGGGCCTGCTTTACAAGGGTTACACCATCCAGCCATATTCGCCAGGTGCCGGTACTGGTCTGAGCTCACACGAGCTGAACCAGCCTGGTTGCTATCGCGATGTAAAGGACACTACCGTAACAGCACTGTTCAAGGCCCTCGATCCTAAGGAAGAGTGGACCAAGTGGGGCGAGGCTTACTTCGTAGCCTGGACAACCACTCCTTGGACATTGCCTTCGAACACCGCACTCTGCGTAGGTCCGAAGATTGATTACGTAGCAGTACAGACCTACAACGCCTACAACGGCGAGAAGATGACCATCATTCTGGCCGAGAGCCGACTGAATGCTTATCTCTCACCCGAGGGTAACATCACCGATGGCGACGAGATGCCTGAGTACAACAAGGGCGAGAAGTTTGTACCTTACCGCATCGTAGGCCGTTATACCGGTCAGGAGCTGGTAGGTATGAAGTACCAGCAGTTGATGCCTTGGGTAAAACCATCGGCTAAGCTCGATCAGAATGCTGCAGACTATGTAAAGGAGTATGCCGCAGCACATCCTGAGAAGGTATTCGCCAGCGAGAATGGCAAGGATCAGTTTGTTGAGATGGAGAGCGAGGCCTTCCGCGTTATCCCTGGTGATTACGTAACCACCGAGGATGGTGCAGGTATCGTACATATTGCGCCTACCTTCGGTGCTGATGACGCCAAGGTAGCTAAGGATGCTCACATCCCAAGCCTGTTCCTTATTAATAAGAAAGGTGAAACACGTCCAATGGTCGACCTCCAGGGTAAATACTATGTAATGGACGAACTGGATAATAACTTTGTTGAGAAGTGTGTAGATGTAAAGGCTTACGGTCACCACGCTGGCGACTACGTAAAGAACGCCTATGCACCCGAGTTCAACAAGGATGGTAAGTACGACGAGCAGGCAGCCGCTAAGGCCGAGGACCTGAACATCGTTATCTGTATGGAGATGAAGCAGGAGGGCACCGCACTCAAGATCGAGAAGCACGTGCACAACTATCCTCACTGCTGGCGTACCGATAAGCCCGTACTCTATTATCCATTGGATTCTTGGTTCATCCGCTCAACTGCCAAGAAGGATCGTATGTTCGAACTGAACAAGACTATCAACTGGCAGCCCGAGAGCACAGGTACAGGCCGCTTTGGTAACTGGTTGGAGAACCTGAACGACTGGAACCTCTCTCGTTCACGTTTCTGGGGTACACCACTGCCTATCTGGCGCGACGAGGATGGCAAGGAAATCTGCATCGGTTCGGTTGAGGAGCTCTACAACGAGATCGAGAAGGCTGTTAAGGCCGGCTTCATGACTAGCAACCCATTGAAGGACAATGGCTTTGTTCCTGGCGACATGAGCAAGGAGAACTACGATAAGATCGACCTGCACCGTCCATACGTTGATAACATCATTCTGGTATCAGAGAGCGGTAAGCCCATGAAGCGCGAGACCGACCTGATCGACGTATGGTTCGATTCTGGCTCTATGCCATACGCACAGATCCACTATCCATTCGAGAATAAGGATTTGATTGATAAGGGTATCGCCTTCCCCTGCGACTTCATCAACGAGGGTGTCGACCAGACTCGTGGTTGGTTCTTCACCCTGCACGCTATTGCTACCATGATCTTCGACTCAGTAGCCTTCAAGAATGTAATTTCTTCAGGTCTGGTGCTCGATGCCAAGGGTAACAAGATGTCGAAGCACGTTGGTAATGTAGTAAACCCATTCGATATGATTGGCAAGTACGGTAGCGATGCTGTACGCCTGTATATGATGACCAACTCTGAGCCTTGGGACAACCTGAAGTTCGACCCAGAGGGCGTAGACGAGGTTCGTCGTAAGTTCTTCGGAACACTCTATAACACCTATAGTTTCTTCGCACTCTATGCTAATGTGGATGGTTTCGACCCCGCAACAGCACAGGTAGCATTCGATAAGCGTCCTGAGATCGACCGCTGGATCCTCTCTTGCCTGAACACCCTTATCAAGGGCGTAGAGGCCGAGTTGGAAGGCTACGATCCTACACGTGCCGGCCGTCTGATCGACGCGTTTGTTAACGACGACCTGAGTAACTGGTTCGTACGTTTGAACCGCAAACGTTTCTGGGGTAAGGAGATGAGCGAGGATAAGCTCTCGGCTTATCAGACTCTCTACACCTGCTTGATGACCGTTGCCAAGCTGCTGGCTCCATTCGCACCATTCTATGCCGACCAGCTGTATAAGGACCTGGGTGGTGAGCTCGACTCAGTACACCTGGATAAGTTCCCAGTTGCCGACGAGGCACAGATTGATAAGGATCTCGAGGCTCGCATGCAGATGGCACAGAAGATTACATCGATGGTTCTGGCCCTGCGCCGCAAGGTTAACATCAAGGTGCGCCAGCCACTGCAGGCCATCATGATTCCTGCTGTGGACGAGACTCAGAAGAAGCACATCGAAGCCGTTAAGGACCTGATTATGAACGAGGTTAACGTGAAGGAACTGCGTTTCGTTGAGGGTGCTGGCGTGCTGGTTAAGAAGGTAAAGTGTAACTTCCGTACCATGGGTAAGAAGTTCGGTAAGCTCATGAAGAGTGTAGCTGCCGCAATGGATGCCCTGAGTCAGGAGCAGATTGCCGAACTCGAGAAGAATGGTAAGCTAGTACTAGATACTCTAGATAATCTAGAGGTTCTAGTTGAGGACGTTGAGATTATCAGCGAGGATATTCCAGGCTGGTTGGTAGCTAACGAGGGTAATCTTACTGTAGCACTCGAGGTAGAACTCACCGAGGAGTTGAAGAACGAGGGTATGGCCCGCGAGCTCATCAACCGCATCCAGAACATCCGTAAGGAGAGCGGCTTTGAGATTACCGACCGTATCAGCGTGGTACTGACTCCAAATGCTGAGGTTGAGAAGGCTGTAAGCAGCTTTGCCGACTACATCAAGACTCAGGTTCTGGCCGATGATGTTACTCTACAACCTAATGACGGTCAGGAGGTTGAGTTCGATGACTTCAAGTTGAACATAACAGTTACAAAGAATTAAAAATAATCAATAACTAAACAATTAAGTATTATGGCAGAGAAGACTCGCTATACTGACGAAGAGCTCGAAGAGTTCCGTCAGATTATCAATGAGAAGATGGCTTTGGCCAAGCGTGATTACGAACAGATGATGCGCGTACTGACCAACGAGGACAGCAACGACGTCGACGATACATCACCCACCTACAAGGCATTGGAGGAGGGTAGTGCTACCCAGTCGAAAGAGGAGTTGATCTCGATGGCCGCCCGCCAGCAGAAGTTCATTCAGGGCCTGAAGGCTGCATTGGTTCGCATCGAGAACAAAACCTATGGTATCGACCGTATTACCGGTAAGCTGATACCAAAGGAGCGTCTGCGTGCCGTTCCTCATGCAACACTGAGTGTAGAGTCTAAGCTGAACCAGAAAAAGTGACGCACGGACCTCTAATGACAAAAGGAAGATTGGCGACATTAATCATAGTCGCCATTCTCCTTATTGACCAGGCTATCAAGATCTGGGTGAAAACGTCGATGACGCTGCACGAGAGTATCCGCGTTACCGATTGGTTTTACATCACGTTTATCGAGAACATGGGCATGGCCTTTGGCATGCAGTTAGGCAGCAAGATTGTGCTGTCGTTGTTCCGTGTGGTTGCCATCGGTGTGCTGGGTTATTACATCTGGCAGCAGGTAAAACGTAATGCCCGCACAGGCTATATCGTGTGCCTCTCGTTGGTGCTGGCCGGTGCTGCAGGCAATCTCATCGATTGCATGTTCTACGGCATGATGTTCAACGAGTCGTCGCCCTACTATCTGTCATACTTAGTTGATTTTGGTACGGGTTATGCACCTTTCCTCATGGGTAAGGTGGTAGATATGTTCTACTTCCCGTTGATTGAAACCGAATGGCCCACATGGATGCCTTTTGTGGGCGGCGAGCACTTTGTGTTCTTTAGTCCGGTATTTAATTTTGCCGATGCCAGCATCAGTGTCAGCGTTGTGCTGCTGTTGCTGTTCTATCGTGAAGAAATAAGTAAGATTACACTTAAGAAAGAAACGAATAACGTTGAAGAGTAAGGCTTTACATATTGTTTTGGTGGCCGCAGCTGCATGCATGATTAGCTGTAAGCCATCGGTGCCATCGGAGTATATCCAGCCCGACGATATGGAGGATTTGATTTACGATTATCACGTAGCGCAAGGCATAGCCGCGCAGCAGGAGGGTAATCAGGATTACAACCGCCGTTTGACTTTCGAGTTAGTGCTCAAGAAGCACGGACTCACACAAGCCGAATTCGATTCGTCGCTGGTGTATTATTATACCCGAGCCGACCGATTCCAAGAGATTTACAAGCATGTACAGGACCGCTTGAATAACGAGGCCGAGAAATACGGTGCCGCTGTTGGCGATGTGCAGATTACCACTGCCTCGCTCAGTGGCGATACGGCCGATGTTTGGAAAGGCGATCGTGCACTCTTGCTGTTCAACGACCGTCCGTATCATCTTTATCAGTTTACTCAGAAAGCCGACACCTCGTATCGTGCAGGCGACAGCTTTATGCTGAGTATGAATACCACATGGCTTATGCAGCAAGGCAATCGTCAGGCCTCGGTGTATATGGCCGTTACCTATGCCAACGATAGTACTGTCAAGCAGTATTCTACCGTTTCGTCGACGGGCATCACAAACCTGCGCATACCTTATTGCAAGGAGCGCGTAAAGGAGATCAAGGGCTTTGTGATGTGTGGCATGCGCCCGTCGACCGACCCCACCTACAATCTGTGTCTGCTGTTTGTGAACAACATACAGCTGTTCCGCTTCCATAACAAGCTTACCGATCAGCCCGTTGCGCCACAAAAGCCCGACAGCATCTCTGAACTGCAGCCCGATACGGCTCAGTACGATTCGCTGCGCCGTCCAGGCCGCCATGTAGCCGGACGCCCGTTAACCATTGGCGATATCCAGAAGATGCGCAAGAAAGAAACCAAAAAGTAAAACCAAATATCTAAGTAATAATTATGAATCTGAAATTCCGTTTGTCATTGATGAACTTCCTGGAGTTCGCAGTTTGGGGAGCTTATCTTACATGTATGGGTAATTACCTCGGAGTGGCCGGACTGGGCGACAAGATTTCCTGGTTCTATGCTATTCAGGGTATCGTCAGTATCTTTATGCCCACTTTGATGGGTATTGTAGCCGATAAGTATATTCAGCCACAGCGCTTGCTGGGCTTGTGCCACTTGGCAGCAGGCGGCTTTATGCTGGGTTGCTGGTGGTTAGGCCTCCAGGCAGGCTTCGGCAATGAGTTGGCCGATAAGTCGCTGTTCATCACCCTTTACACCCTGAGTGTGGCATTCTTCATGCCCACCATCGCGCTATCGAATACAGCCGCATTCACCATTCTGAAGAATAACGGACTCGATACCGTCAAGGATTTCCCACCTATCCGTGTGCTGGGCACCGTAGGTTTCATCGTCACCATGTGGTTTGTTAACTGCGCCGTATGGCAGGATGGCAGCTTCAGCATGACGCTGGCCGACAGCGCCTATAAGTTCCAGTACACCTACATGCAGTTCTTTGTATCAGGCATTCTCAGCATTGTGCTCTGCTTCTATTGCTTCACATTGCCCGAGTGTAAGGTGGTGGTGAAGGAGAAGGTTTCGCTCATCGAGAGCCTTGGCCTCAATGCCTTCAAGCTGTTCAAGAACCGCAACATGGCCCTGTTCTTCATTTTCTCAGCCCTGCTGGGTATGTGTCTGCAGGTAACCAATGGCTATGCCGGACCGTTCATTACCAGCTTTAAGGGTAGTGCCGATGCAGCAGTAGCCAGCTCGTTTGCCGCTAACAATGCCACCCTGCTTACCAGTATCTCACAGATTAGCGAGGCCTTGTGTATCCTCATGATCCCATTCTTCCTGAAGCGTTATGGCATCAAGGTTGTAATGCTCATGTCGATGTTCGCCTGGGTGTTCCGTTTCGGATTCTTCGGTGTTGGTAACCCCGCTATGCCAGGTGTTATCATGTTCATTCTCTCTTGCATCGTTTACGGTGTGGCCTTCGACTTCTTCAACGTGTCGGGTGGTATCTTCGTCGATCAGGAGTGCGAACCCAGCATCAAGGCTTCGGCTCAGGGCTTGTTCATGATGATGACCAATGGTGTTGGCGCTACCGTAGGTACGCTGGCAGCCGGCGAGATAGTAAACCATTACTGTTATTGGGAGAATGGATTCCTGCAGGGCGAGTGGGCCACATGCTGGTTTATCTTTGCCGCCTTTGCACTCGCAGTAGGTGTATCGTTCGCCCTTGTTTTCCATCCGGAAAAGAAATAACACAGATTACTCTAAATAGAATATGAAGGAAGCAAGATATTTTTTTGTGCCTGATGCCGAGAACCAGACCGAGCTGCCTACCGACGAGGCCATGCACGCCATGCGTGTGCTGCGCCTGAAGAGTGGCGACGAGCTGTTTCTGATGGATGGAGTAGGTAACTACTTCCGTGCGCAGGTAACCGTTGCAGCTACCCATCACTGCTATTACGAAATCTTGGAGAAGCTGCCTCAGGAGCCCCAGTGGAAGGGCCATCTGCACTTAGGTATTGCGCCCACCAAGATGATGGACCGCATGGAGTGGATGATGGAGAAGGCTACCGAGGTTGGTATCGACGAGGTAACGTTCCTTAACTGTAAGTTCTCTGAGCGCCGACTGGTAAAGCTGGTGCGACTCGATAAGATTGTAACTGCTGCCGTTAAGCAGAGTCACAAAGCCTGGAAGCCCCAGGTAAACGAGATGGTACACTTCAACCATTTCCTCGAGCAGCCCATTCAGGGGCGTAAGTACATCGCCCACTGCTACGAGGAGGTACCCCGTGTAGAGCTGTTCGACGAGCTGCGCAAGCCATCCGACAGCCAGGATGTAACCGTGCTGGTAGGTCCCGAGGGCGATTTCTCGATCGACGAGGTGAAAGCAGCTGTAGCTGCCGGTTGGGTATCAGTAAGCTTAGGTTCAGCACGCTTGCGCACCGAAACGGCCGGTTTAGCCGCCGTGATGATGATGCAGCTGGCACAGAAATAATAAAATAACAATTACATAAAACGATAAACCAAATAAACTATAAGATATGACTGACGAGAAGATTATGGCTACCATCAAGCCCGATGGCGAATACTGGCAGCCCGAACTCGAGACTATGCCAAGAGAGCAGCTCCAGCAGTTGCAAGTTAAGAAACTAAAGGACACGATCAACGTTTGTCTGAAATCGCCTTTCTACAAGAAACGATTAGGCGATGCTGGTATCACGGCCGACTCAATCAACAGTCTGGACGATTTGCGTAAGATTCCTTTCACCACCAAGCAGGACCTGCGCGATAACTACCCCTACGGACTCGTTGGCGGCAATCTCGACGATGCCGTACGTATCCACTCTACCAGTGGTACAACCGGTAATCCATGCGTGGTTGTTTACTCCGAGCACGACATCTGTTCGTGGGCTAATATGATTGCCCGCAACCTGTATATGGTTGGATGCCGCAAGAGCGACGTGTTCCAGAACTCATCGGGTTACGGTATGTTTACCGGCGGACTTGGTTTCCAGTACGGAGCCGAGTGGTTAGGCGCCATGACAGTGCCCGCTGGAGCCGGTAACTCTAAGCGTCAGATCAAGTTCGTAAAGGACTTTGGTACCACCTGTCTGCACGCCATCCCATCTTACGCCATCCGTTTGGCCGAGGTGTTCAAGGAAGAGGGTGTCGACCCCTCAACCACCAAGCTGCGCACCCTTTGCATTGGAGCCGAGCCCCACACCGAGGAGCAGCGCCGCCGCATCGAGCGTATGCTGGGCGTAAAGGCCTACAACTCGTTTGGTATGACCGAGATGAACGGTCCAGGTGTAGCCTTCGAGTGTAAGTATCAGGACGGTATGCACCTGTGGGAGGACAACTATATCGTTGAGATTGTTGATCCCGACACACTCGAACCAGTGCCCGACGGCGAGATGGGCGAGATGGTGCTCACCACACTCGACCGCACCATGATGCCAATCCTGCGTTACCGTACGCGCGACCTCACCCGCATCATCGCCGAACCCTGTAAGTGCGGACGTACCCACCGTCGTATCGACCGTATCAAGGGCCGTACCGACGATATGTTCATCATCAAGGGTGTGAACGTATTCCCCATGCAGGTCGAGAAGATTCTCGTGCAGTATCCTGGTTTGGGTAGCAACTACCTCATCACCCTCGAGACCATCGACGACAACGATGTGATGACCGTTGAGGTAGAGCTCGACAGCCTGGAGACCGAGATCTATCCCGAGATGCAGAAGATGATGAAGGACATCCAGCGTGCACTCAAGGATGAGATTCTGCTCACCCCAGTAGTAAAACTTGTAAAGAAGGGCTCGTTGCCACAAAGCGAGGGCAAGGCCGTTCGTGTAATAGATAAAAGACCCAGTCGCGGATGAAGAAATTCATGATGGCCCTTTTGTTGGCCACAACACTTAATCAGGCATCAGCTCAGAGCGTCACCATACGTGATGTGTTCAGGCAGATGCCTGACTCATTGATGCCTTATCTCTCCAAGAATAATCGTTTGGATTTTATCGACTTTTTGGATTCAGGGATGAAGGCCGAAGTAAAGAATCAGTTAGGCGGCACCAGCGAGATGATTGCGCTGGCCGACGATAGTCTCACTATCCGTATGAACCCGTCGTTAAAAACTGATATGTTGCTGATGGACAGCACTGTAGTGCTCATCGAGACCTTTACGGTTGATTCTATTTACGGGCAGAGTAGGGTACACTACTTTACCACCGCCTGGCAGCCCGTTGCAGCACCTCAGCTTACCGAGGCACAACGCCAAAGAATAAATCGTTTTGAAATGCAAAATATCCTGAAGCGGGATGACGAATTGCTAAACAAACGTTAAATTAAGGCAGTTTATAGCTTCTGAATCATCACTTTCAGAAGAAATGAATTACCTTTGCACATGTGTTTTTCATGGTATTAGATTATTAAGGTTAATTAGAAATGGATTTATCGTGAGGTAAGTGATATTTCGGCCTCCATAAAGTAATGCTTGAGTAATTTTTTAGAGCATTAGTTTATGGTTAAAAAAAGAGGAACCTGAGAAGGTTCCTCTTTTACTTTATATAATTGTCAATTTTCAATTATCAATTGCCAATTAGTACGAGCGAGCGATAATCACGCGAGCCTTAGCAGGCTTGCCGGTTACCATATCCACACCAGGAGTCTGCTCTACGCCGAAAGGCACGCAGCGGATAGTGGCCTGAGTCTCCTCCTTGATCTTAGCCTCTGTCTCGGCAGTACCGTCCCAGTGGCACAGGAAGAATCCACCGTCCTTCACCTTCTCCTTGAACTCCTCGTAGTTCTCGCACTCGTAGATGCGGGCATCACGATAAGCCTTAGCCTTCTCGAAGATATTCTTCTGAATATCCTCCAGCAGCTGCTCAACGTACTCGGTGATACCGTCGATCGAGCGAGTCTCCTTCTCCAGAGTATCGCGGCGCATTACCTCGATAGTACCGTTCTCCAGGTCGCGAGCACCCAGAACCAGACGTACGGGAACACCCTTCAGCTCGTAATCAGCAAACTTAAAGCCAGGACGCTTGTTGTCGGCATCGTCAAACTTCACGGTGATACCCTTAGCACGCAGAGCCTCGATGATAGGTGTCACCTCCTTGTTAACCTGCTCCATCTGCTCGGGCTTGGTAGCGATAGGAATAATAACTACCTGGATAGGAGCCAGACGTGGAGGCAATACCAGTCCGTTATCGTCGCTGTGAGTCATGATGAGCGCACCAATCAGTCGGGTAGAAACACCCCACGATGTAGCCCATACATACTCAGGCTTGTTCTCCTTATTAAGATAGGTTACCTCGAAAGCCTTGGCAAAGTTCTGACCCAGGAAGTGGCTGGTACCGCTCTGCAGTGCCTTACCGTCCTGCATCATAGCCTCGATGGTGTAAGTATCCAGAGCACCGGCAAAACGCTCGGTCTCACTCTTCACACCCTGTACCACAGGCACAGCCATCCACTCCTCAGCAAACTTGGCATATACCTTCAGCATCTTCTGTGCTTCCTCCTCAGCCTCCTCGCGGGTAGCGTGGGCTGTGTGACCCTCCTGCCAGAGGAACTCGCTGGTGCGCAGGAACGGACGTGTACGCATCTCCCAACGCATCACATTACACCACTGGTTGCACATCAGGGGCAGATCGCGCCATGAGTGAATCCAGTTCTTATATGTATTCCAGATAATAGTCTCCGAAGTAGGACGTACAATCAGTTCCTCCTCGAGCTTAGCTGTTGGGTCAACCTCAACACCGCTCTTATCCTCCTTAGCGCGCAGGCGGTAGTGTGTAACCACAGCACACTCCTTAGCAAAACCCTCAACGTGCTCGGCCTCCTTCGAGAGGAACGACTTTGGGATGAGCAGTGGGAAGTATGCGTTCTGAGCACCGGTTTCCTTAAACATCTTGTCGAGCTGCTGCTGCATCTTCTCCCAGATGGCATAACCGTAAGGTTTGATAACCATACAGCCACGTACAGCGCTCTGCTCTGCCAAATCAGCCTTAACTACCAGGTCGTTAAACCACTGACTGTAGTTGTCGGCTCTTTTCGTTAATTCTTTTAATTCTTTTGCCATATTTTTCTTCTATGATTTCTATTTTGCCTGCAAAGGTACTGAAAATCGAGCGAAATACAAAATAAAATAGGTTTTATTTTTATATTTTATCCCATACTATCGTTGTTACATTCATCGTAAACATATAGCGATAGGTGGCCGATCGGGCCCCGAACGATGCCGCATCCATACCGTTGGCCACCGGGTCGTAAGGTCGTCCGCAGTCCTTGATGGTCATCTGGAAACCGTCGTCCAACTCAATAAGCGAGATGTCCAGATATTTTAGCTCACTGCTTCTGCGCTCCACAGCATTGTCGAAGAGTGCATGGATGGTATCGTACATCTTCAAAGCATGTAAACACCCTACGGGCCAGGGCGATATCAATGCTGCCTTGCAGTCCGAAACACCACAGGAACAGCTGCGGCACTGCCACCTTTAGTGCCAGCGCGTTGCCCAGCAGCCAACACAGCAGCGCCACGTTCACATATCATCGTTAGCGCACTTACTGCGTTTACGATAGGCAGCGACACACTCACCAGCGTCAGCCGGTACGTCTTGTCTATCAGATAACTGTTACGAAATTTGCTTATATTCATGTTATTGTCTTAGATTTGTTAGAATGTTTTAGATTATCTTGTGGCAAAGATAAAAATAATTGTTGATATCTACAAGAAAATAGAACTCTTTTCTTTAATTCAATTGCAAAGTAACTAAAGAAATATTGCAGCCTAAGTACTTTGCAATTGAAAACCAGTTAGATTTCAAAAACGTCATGGAGATAGGCTTTATTGTTTGTTCAGACGTCACGAACAAGTTGTTCAGATAATCCCTATAGGGGTATGGAGATTATCTGAACAACTCGTAAAGACGATCTGAACGAGAGATAGAAACTATCTTAATAGCTGATTATATCACAAAAATTTTACAATATCCTGCAAAGCGGCATCGGGCATGGGGCGATTGAATACCATGTCGAATGTGTAGGGCACTTTGGCAGCGTAGTAGGGTAGAAGGCGCTGGGTGGCGTCGTTGACGGCTTGGGGATCGGTAGTGCCGAGATAGGCAGGGAAGAAGATATCCCAGTGGGCCGCCATCGTTTCGTGCGTAATATGAAATATGTGTTCAACACGATCGCCAGGCATATTGTGACACATGGTCCAGAGAAGCGCTAAGTCCCACTCGGGTACACCGTAAGCAAATTCTCCTAAATCAATCCAAAGGTCGCGCTGGCCGTCGGTAATGATGTTGCCGATATGCAGATCGCCATGCAGGCAGCGTGGGGTGTCGGGTACGGTTTCCAGGAACTGCAATACTCGCTGCTTGTAATCCTCGGGTACCATATTCTTTTCGTGATAGAAGCTGGCGATTCTCTGCTTAAAGGACTGAAGGCGCGTGGTGTCGGCCTGCTTGGCATGCAGCTGCTTAGCCATATGTGCAAATTTGAGAGATATCTCCTCTAATCGTTCTGGTTCCTGAGAAATGATACGGGTATATGAGCGTTTGTTTTTGATAAGTTCGTACTCGGCGCCGCTCCGTTCGCCATCGGTAATCAATCGGAAGGGTTCAGGCGACGGGATGCCTAACTCGAACACGGCGCGGGCAGTAAGAAACTCGGCTTTGGCTCTGTCGGCTTTGAATCCAGGATTATAAAGCTTAGCCAGCGAAAGGCCATCCTTATGGGTGTAAGTAAGAGCAGTACCGCCCTCTCCAGTCTGGATATAATCGTCTAAATTAATTCGCTGTATTTCTTCGTTCATAAGCATATATTTATATTTGTATCGGGTTATTCTACAGGTACTTCAACACCTGAAGATAGGATAAATACGCTATACTGGCCGTTTTCTCTACCAAACTTGAGTGCTTCGTCAAGCTGATCCTCTGGAAACAGTCGCGTGCTATCGAAATAGTAAAGTCCGTTATCTGTATTCAACCAACCACCTACATAACAGTCGTGCTTAAGCGCATGCCTTACCACCTTACCAAGTTGATCGCGCGAATGACTGTTCTGTGTGGCAGCATAACTTACCGCTATGCCTTCTGTAGGTTCGGTCATCGTTGTAATGTGTAAAGTAAACCCATCGGGGTGTGATTTTGCAAACTCCCATACCTTATCTGATATGGCAGAAACATTGTCATGTGCCGCTGGCCTATCTTCATTTGAACAAGCAGACAACACTACTGGGCTACAGCCAAAAGCTAACATAAAAGTCAGCAACCAAACTTGTTTTCTAATCATTTCTTTCATCATAGTAATATTTAATTCTTCGCAAATTATAGATTTAGGGTGTAAAATTAAGAATTTCTTCGGAAAAATGCAAATAAGAAGATACTTTTTTGTATCTTTGCCGCATCAAACATAAATTTGAATACTAATTAAAATTATAAACTGATGAAGAAAGCATTAAAAATCGTGCTGTTTAGCATTCTGGGATTGCTAGTACTATTGGTTGTTGCCGTGTGGATGGAGTTTGGTGCGCTGGTTCATGGTGCCAATTCGTGCGTGAAACTCGACGACGGTCTGTATTATATGGAGTACAAGGGCGACGATGGGTTTGACGGACTGATGGCGAAGGGCGGCATAGCAAAAGCCGACCAGTTGGCCGAATATGCCATCGAATTCCTGTCGAAGGGTCATTACAAGCCCGCAATCAACACCTCAAAGCAGGCGTACGGATGCTCGGCACTAACGGTTAACACGCCTGAGGGCGACATTCTGATGGGGCGCAACTTCGATTTCCCGTCGGCCATTGGCGTGGTACTGCATTGCATCCCCGACAAAGGCTACGAAACAATCACCACCTTCAACGTGGAGTTCTATAACTTCGGACAGGATTACAAGCCCGAGGGATTTCAGAATCAGTATATGGCGCTTACAGGCCTGTTTGTGGCGCTGGACGGCATTAACGAGAAGGGACTGGCGATTGCCGACCTGATGGCTGGCGACACCGTACAGACGCACCAGAATACCGGAAAACCCGACCTGACCACCACTGCCGCCATACCCTATATGCTGAAAAATGCAGCTACTGTTGACGAGGCGTTGAAACTGCTGCAGGGGATTGATATGCATTCCGACATTGGTTCGGCCCACCACTATGCGATGGCCGATGCAACGGGCAAAAGGGTAGTAGTGGAGTATGTTGACAATAAGATTGTAGTGGTAGAATCGCCTGCTGTGGCTAATCACTATCTGTGCGAGCAGAAGCTGAACGCGGGTTTGGAGCCTGGCGATAAGCGTTACGACATGCTATGCGAGCGATATGCCGAAAATAACGGTGTGATGAATATGGAACAGCTGACTAACACGATTGCTTCGGTATCGCAACAGCATCGCGACGGGTTTCTGGGCACTGCCTGGACGATGGTGATGGACCTGAAGCATCCATCAGTTACCTATTATTCGCGCCGCCACTTCAACAAGCCCTTCAGCTTCAGTCTTCAGGCGGCTGCTGAGTAAACTGTTTCTCGTTTTCGAGGGCAGATTCTTTGATAGACTCTTCGTAGCCGGTCAGGGCGGCGAAGGGGGCAAACTGGGCGGCACGGCTCCACATCGACATCTTTGGATGGCGCTTTGACACGTGATGTGGCAGGTGGATGATATCGTCGTAGTTACTCATGCATTATGTCCTCCTATCTGATTGTTACGCTCTTTGGCGGTGGCTCCCTCGGAGAAGTTTAGTCCACGAAGGATGGCATTCTTTCCAAAGCGCTGTTTGATTTTAAGCTGTACCTCCTGCATGCGGCGCTCTTTTTCCAATCGGGCCTGCTCTTCCTGCTTCTGCTTTTCCAAAGCCTCGTAGTCGGTAAACAGATCCAACTGCTGTGGCTCTGCAGGTTTGGCTGCTACTACAGCCTCGGGTAGCACATGATTGACGGTGATGTTTAACCGACGGATGAGTAGATCGGGATTTACCAAATGCTGGAAGAGTTCGGCAGCGGCTGTCATCATCAGACTCGACGAGGATGTGGGCGCATCGAAGTTGGATGAACCATGCGCATGCTTGGGAACGGCCTTGCCATAGTAGTTGGTGGTAATCTCGCCGTGATATTTTTCGCGTATCTCGGGACGGGTGAGGCTTTCGGCATCATAACCCACGGTGAGCACCAGCTGGTCGGTCACCATGCGTTTCGACACCAGATTAAGGGCCATCCCCTCGGCCATTTCCTTAATCACCACCAGGGCTTTCTGGAAGTTGTAAGGCTCCTGCAGCACTTGTCCGCTACTGAAGGAGTTAGACTCTGGGCGATAGGCTTTTACATCGGCGATGGTACACGGCTCCCAGCCCCAGGCATGATCGATGAGCAGTTCGGCATTTACACCAAACATCTGATACAGCAGCTCCTCGTTCTGCAGCGACAAGCGGGCCAACTTACCCATGGTGTCGATACCATACATGGCTAACCTGCTGGCAATACCTTTGCCCACGCGCCAGAACTTGGTGATGGGGGTATAGTCCCAGAGCTCGCGTCGGTAGGTCATCTCGTCGAGTTCGGCAATTCGCACGCCATCCTTATCCGCAGGCATCTTCTTAGCCATGATATCCATCGCTACCTTACAGAGATACATGTTGGTGCCGATACCTGCCGTAGCGGTGATGCCGGTTTGTTTGAGCACGTCGCGTATCATGGTCATGGCCAGCTCGTGGGCGCTCATCTTATAAGTGCCGAGATAGGCGGTTACATCCATAAACACCTCGTCGATGCTATATACGTGGATATCTTCGGGCGCTACGTACTTAAGATATACGCTATACACCTTGCTGCTTACCTCGATATAATGGGCCATGCGGGGTGTGGCAATGATGAAATCCACGCCGCGCGCTTTCTGGTACACCTCGAACAGTCGGGCACGTCCACCTATGCCATAGGCTTTCAGGCTTGGCGACACAGCCAGACAGATGGTTTTCTCGGTTCGGCTGGCATCGGCCACAACCAGGTTGGTGGTCAGCGGGTCGAGCCCTCTGTCCACACACTCTACTGAAGCATAAAAGCTCTTCAGGTCGATGGCAACGTATGTACGCTGTGTATCCTGCATGTCTTACTGGAAATGCTTTTGCGGCACAAAATTACAAAAAAGAGTGCTTATTATTGCTAAAAAATCGATTTATTTGTATTTGCTAAGAAAAAATGTACTATCTTTGCAGGCAGAAACAATAGTAAACGATTAATTAACAAATTTAGAACGAGTATGAAAAGTATGAAATCAATCGCCGTAGCACTGTGCGCTTCGATGGTGCTAGCTGGATGTAACATGAGTAACACAGCTAAGGGTACAATGATTGGTGCTGGTGGCGGTGCTGCCCTGGGTGCTATTATTGGTAAGATTGCTGGTAACACAGCTGTTGGTGCCGCTATCGGTGGTGCTGTTGGTGCTGGTACTGGTGCAATCATCGGAAAGAAGATGGACAAGGCTAAGAAGGAGGCTGAGGCCGTTAAGAACGCTCAGGTTGAGACTATCACCGACGCTAACGGACTGGAGGCTGTTAAGGTAACATTTGATTCTGGTATTCTGTTTGCTACTAACAAGGCCGACCTGAATGCCTCGTCAAAGAGCTCGCTGCAGCAGTTTGCTACCGTACTGAAGAATAACAGTGCTTGCGACGTAGCTATCTACGGTCACACCGATAACACTGGTAGCGATGCTATCAACAATCCTCTGTCGGTTAACCGTGCTAAGAGCGTATCAAACTATCTGAAGTCGCTGGGTGTTCCTGCTTCACAGATCAAGTCGGTTGACGGTCAGGGTTCTACCAACCCAGTTGCTGACAACAGCACAGCCGAGGGCCGCAAGCAGAACCGTCGCGTTGAGGTTTACATGTACGCTTCGGAGCAGATGATTAAGGATGCTAACGCTGAGGCAAGCAAGTGAAAATTATTAAGAAAGCAATAAAATGGATAGTGGTGGTATTCTTTGCCTCCACTATTCTTGCTGTTATGGCACTACGTTTCTTGCCGGTTTACTTTACGCCGCTGATGTTTATACGCTGTTCGCAGCAGATTAGTGAGGGTAAGGACCTGAAGCTGAAACACCACTGGGTATCGCTGGATAAGATATCACCATCGTTGCCCATGGCGGTGATGGCCAGCGAGGATGCCAAATTCCTGCAGCATCACGGCTTCGACTTCCAGGCTATCGAGAAGGCTGCCAAACGTAACAGCAAGCATCCCGAGAAACGTAAACTTGGTGCATCTACCATCTCGCAGCAAACGGCTAAGAATGTGTTCCTCTGGCCGGGACGCTCGTGGGTGCGTAAAGGGTTCGAGGTGTATTTTACAGCACTCATCGAACTGATGTGGAGTAAAGAGAGAATTATGGAGGTGTATCTGAACTCGATTGAGATGGGGGATGGTATCTATGGTGCACAGGCCGTTGCCGAGGAGCACTTTAATACCGATGCATTGAACCTGACAAAGGCACAATGCGCCCTGATTGCAGCTACACTGCCTAATCCACGTAAATTCTCGAGCAAGAATCCTTCGGGCTATATGTATAAGCGCCAGGCAAGGATTATGCGCGAGATGAAATACGTAGATAAACTATCTGATAAATAAGTACTTACTTTCTGAGTTCCCAGAAAGCCACTGCCGCTGCCGCTGCCACATTGAGTGAATCAACTTGATGTGACATCGGTATGCGCACGGTGAAATCGGCATTGGTGATAGTCTGCTGGGGCAGACCGTCGCCCTCGGTTCCCATGATGAATGCCAGGCGTTCCTGCTGTTTCAGCACAGGATCGTCGAGCGAGATGGATTTATCGGTTAGTGCCATTGCGGCTGTCTGGTAGCCCAATGAGCGGAGGGTGTCGTAAGAGTCGAGCCACGTCCAGGGAACTAAAAATACAGAACCCATCGACACACGAACAGCGCGGCGATTCAACGGATCGCAGCTGTTACGGGTGAGCAATACGGCATCGATACCCAAAGCGGCAGCACTACGGAAGATGGCACCGATATTGGTGGTATCAACCACGCCATCAATCACCACAATGCGATGCTTCTGACCGCTGGGAATGCTGCCTAGCACCTCTTGAACGCTGAGTTCGGGTTTACGACGCATGGCGCAAAGCACGCCACGGGTGAGGGTATAGCCGGTGAGTTGGGCCAGCAGTTCGCGCTCGCCGGTATAGATAGGTATATCGCCACAGGCGGCAATGATATCGGCAGCATCGCCTGTAATATGCTTACGCTCGCAGAGCAGCGCCTGGGGCTCATAGCCAGCCTGCAGGGCAACACGTATCACTTTCGGACTCTCGGCAATAAACAAGCCGCGTTCGGCATCAAGCTTGTTGCGGAGCTGCGCTTCGGTAAGCGTTCCAAATACCTCAATACCAGGCTGTTGTAAGGAATGTATTTCAGTAATCATTTAGTATAAAAATCAATTAAACGTTGCAGGGCCTGCTGACAAACCAGGCAGAATTCGGGCTCCTCGTTGGTGCGCATGCGACAGTTCTCGTAACCGCGCCAAACGCCCTTGGTAAGGTAACCACCGCCCTCGATAAAACCGGCCTTTTTATCCTTGATCAGGTTCTCCCATTTGCCGTTGAAATCGTGCTTTGTTGTCAAATTGGGCTCCCAAGGCTCAGTATCTGCAAAATACATAGGATCTTCGTCGCCATAAGGATACTCATCACCCAGACCGCCGAACGAATGACCGAACTCGTGAACCACTACGGGACGGAAGTGTTTGCCGTGAGCGTAAGTAAGGTTGTAAGAGTTGTAGATACCACCGCCACCATAGCGCTCGGTGTTTACCAATACGATAATGTGCTCGTAAGGAATGCCTGCCAGCACGTCGTGCAGCTTCTTCAGGTGCAGGGTAGTGAGGTAACGCTCGCTATAGAAGGTGTCGAAATGCGAGCCAAGTGGGGTATTCTTCCAAATGCCCTTATTGGGCTCGCTGGTACCGCTCTCGACTGACGCAGGCATAGCGGCTACGATATTGAATTTCAGCTGGTTCTGCTTAAAGGGCTCGTGCTCAAAGAGCGATTCCATCGCGATACGACAATCGTTCAGGAATACTTCCATCTCCTGCTGCTGATAGCCTTCGGCCACGAAAGCCACACGAATACAACGGGTGGTGTCGACAGCCTGCTGCAGGGTTACATGGGGCGTAATCTGTCGCTCGCCAGCCTTACGAATCAGAATATCCATAGGATCAACCTGGTGGGTAAGACGGCTGATGACGCGATCGTGATAATCAAAGAGCTCTACCTTGATTTCGACGGGCGTTTTGGGGAAGGGCACCAGGAATACGTTCTCGAACGATTTCTGGGTTCGCTTGGCTTCGGCAGTAGCCAGCCACTCCTGGAACAAACTTGAGAACGAGTGGCGATAAATCACCATTCCATCGGTGAGCGAACGAACGGTAATCTGGCCGTTTCCCTTGAGTGGCAACTCGGCCAGGTGCTGCTTACGACCGTACCAGCGGGGCAGACTAACCAACTCATCCACATAGATTTGCTGACGGGTGGCATCGCCTGCAAAAGTATAGTCTAAACGCAGGGTTTTATCCTCGAAATAATCATTGTAGTTCTGTGCTTGTGCGCCAAAAGATGATAAAAGTAACGCACTGATAATAAATATCTTTCTCATAATTCGTTAATTAAATCCTTTACGTAGTTTCTTTCCCAGTCGCGATGGTGATATCGCTCGCCATCGTACTCCAGCAAATCAAGGTCGATGGTTACAATACCGTCCTCGTTATGCGTGCGCCCCAATCGTTTCTCGGTCTCCTTCAGTACCTCGTTCAGCAGGTTAAAGCCCAAGGCTGTAGTGCCTTTGCAAAGCTGATTAAGATAAGGCTCCCGGCGGAGCGTACCTACCGGTTCGGTATAGATGGCGGAGGTGAAATGCACCTCGGTGAGCAGCTGGGTGAGCTGGGTGCGGGCAGCCTCTAAGCTGGCCTCGTGATTGATATTCGAAGCCAGACTGATGATAATATGATGTTCCTTTTGTATCATAACGATTGCAAAGGTACAAATAAGCGTGCAAAAATCCAAATGATTTCAAAAAAAATCTACCTAACCCGCATTGAATACAAAAATAATCATTACCTTTGCAAGGTCAATATATATAATAAGGTGTAGCAAGCTATCAAAAGCGGTAGAAAAATGCCATATTGAGTTGACAAAATGAAAGAAAAAGAGGAAATATTGTGAATTTCTGCTTAAATATTTGGTGGAATGAAATAAAAAGTGTAATTTCGCAGCGTTTTTCAAAGACATAGAATATAAACCATTTAATAAATAAACAATCAAATGAAGAAGTACAACTTTAACGCCGGTCCCTCGATGCTTCCTCGCGAGGTGATTGAGAAGACCGCACAGCAGTGTCTTGATTTCAACGGCTCAGGTCTCTCTCTGATGGAGATCAGCCATCGTGCAAAGGACTTTCAGCCTGTAGTTGACGAGGCTGTAGCTCTCGTAAAGGAACTCCTTAACGTTCCCGAGGGTTACTCCGTGATTTTCCTTGGTGGTGGTGCCAGTCTGGAGTTCTGTATGATTCCTTATAACTTCCTGATTAAGAAGGCTGCTTACCTGAACACCGGTGTTTGGGCTAAGAAGGCTATGAAGGAAGCAAAGCTTTTCGGTGAGGTAGTAGAGGTGGCTTCTTCAGCTGATGCCAACTATACCTTCATCCCTAAGGATTGGACTGTTCCCGCTGATGCCGACTATCTGCACATCACAACAAATAATACTATCTATGGTACTGAGATCCGCAAGGACCTCGACGTTCCCGTTCGTCTGATTGCCGATATGTCATCAGATATCTTCAGCCGTCCTGTCGACGTTGCTAAGTATGATGCCATCTACGCTGGTGCTCAGAAGAACCTGGCTATGGCCGGTGTTACTATCGTGATTGTTAAGGACGACGCGCTGGGTAAGGCTCCACGTGAGATCCCAACCATGCTCGACTACCGTACACACGTAGATAAGGGTTCTATGTTCAATACTCCTCCTGTAGTTCCTATCTACAGCGCTCTCGAGAATCTGCGCTGGATCAAGGCCCAGGGTGGTGTAGAGGCTATGGACAAGCTGGCTCAGCAGCGTGCAGAGATTGTTTACGGCGAGATCGACCGCAACAAGATGTTCGTTGGTACTGCTAAGGCCGAGGATCGTTCGCTGATGAACATCTGCTTCGTAATGGCCGACGAGTACAAGGAGCTGGAGAAGGACTTCCTCGACTTCGCTACTTCAAAGGGTATGGTTGGTGTTAAGGGTCACCGCTCAGTTGGTGGTTTCCGTGCATCTTGCTATAACGCCCAGACCATCGAGGGTTGCAACGCTCTGGTAGCTTGCATGAAGGAATTCGAAGCAAATCATTAATCTAATAGATAATTGACAATTGAAAATTGAAAATTATGAAGGTTCTTGTTGCAACAGAGAAGCCATTTGCAGCAGCTGCTGTTAATGGTATTAAGGCAGAGATTGAGGCAGCCGGCAATGAGCTGGTACTGCTCGAGAAATATACAGAAAAGGCTCAGTTCCTGGCAGCCGTTGCTGATGCCGACGCACTCATTATCCGTAGTGATAAGGTTGATGCTGAGGTATTGGACGCTGCTAAGCAGTTGAAGATTGTGGTTCGTGCCGGTGCTGGTTACGACAACATCGATCTGGCTGCTGCTACTGCTCACAACGTAGTAGCCGAGAACACACCAGGTCAGAACTCTAACGCTGTAGCCGAGTTGGTATTCGGTCTGCTCGTGATGGCCGTTCGTGGTTTCTACAACGGCAAGAGTGGTTCGGAGCTGCTGGGCAAGAAGCTGGGTATCCTGGCTTTCGGTAATGTAGGTCGCAATGTGGCTCGCATCGCCAAGGGCTTCGGTATGGACGTATATGCTTACGATGCTTTCTGCCCTGCAGAGGTGATCGAGGCAGCTGGCGTGCATGCTGTTTGCTGCCAGGAGAAGTTGTTCGAGACTTGTGATGTTGTATCACTCCATATCCCTGCTACTCCTGAGACCAAGCAGAGCATCAACGCTGCTTTGGTTGGCAAGATGAAGAAGGGTGGCGTGCTGGTTAACACAGCCCGTAAGGAGGTTATCAACGAGCCCGAGCTGATTAAGCTGATGGCTGAGCGTGAGGACCTGAAGTTCGTGACCGACATCATGCCCGATGCCAACGATGAGTTCGCCAAGTTCGAGGGTCGTTACTTCTCAACTCCTAAGAAGATGGGTGCTCAGACAGCCGAAGCCAACATCAATGCTGGTATCGCTGCTGCCAAGCAGATCAACGCATTCTTCAAGGATGGCGACACCAAGTTCCAGGTAAATAAGTAATTTACTGATATATAAGGTGCACAGGAGGGTTTAAGCCCTACTTGTGCACTTTTGTATTCTCCTAAAACCTATTTTAATTATGCAAAGTGATCCCAAGCAGTGCTTGTACTGCACGAATAATCAGACGCTTCACGACCTGATGATTGAGTTTGCTCAACTGTCGGTGTCGCGAGCTTTTCTTTTTAAGGAGCAGACCTATCGCGGTCGTTGTCTGGTGGCCTATAAGGACCACGTTAACGACCTGAACGAGTTGAGCGACGAAGATCGCAACGCCTTTATGGCCGATGTGGCTAAGGTGACTCGTGCCATGCAGAAAGCATTCAATCCCGAAAAAATCAACTATGGTGCCTATAGCGACAAGCTGTCGCATCTGCACTTCCATCTGGCTCCCAAATATGTGGATGGCCCCGATTACGGCGGCGTGTTCCAGATGAACCCAGGCAAGGTATATCTTACCGACGCCGAATACAACGAAATGATAAAGAAAATTAAACAATACTTATAATAACATGGCTATTATCAAACCATTCAAGGGTATTCGCCCACCAAAAGAACTTGTAGAGCAAGTTGAGAGCCGTCCTTACGACGTGCTCGACAGTGAAGAGGCGAGGGCAGAGGCTGGCGACAACGAGAAGAGCCTCTATCACATTATCAAACCAGAGATTGATTTCCCAGTTGGCACCTCAGAGTACGACCCACGTGTGTACGAGAAGGCTGCCGAGAACTTCCAGAAGTTCCAGGACAAGGGTTGGTTGGTACAGGATGCCGACGACCACTATTACATCTATGCGCAGACCATGAACGGTAAGACGCAGTACGGACTGGTAGTAGGCGCTTATGTTGACGACTACATGAAGGGCAACATCAAGAAGCACGAGCTGACACGCCGCGATAAGGAAGAGGACCGCATGAAGCATGTCCGTGTGAACAATGCCAACATCGAGCCCGTATTCTTTGCTTATCCTGACAACGCTGTGCTGAACGAGCTGATTATGCGTTATGCCGCTACCGAACCCGAGTACGATTTCGTAGCTCCTATCGACGGTTTCCGTCATCAGTTCTGGGTAATCAGCGACGCTAAGGATATGCAGACCATTACTGAGCAGTTTGCCCAGATGCCATCGCTGTATATCGCCGATGGTCACCACCGTTCGGCTGCTGCCGCTCTGGTTGGTGCCGAGAAGCAGAAGCAGAACCCCGACCACAATGGTACCGAGGAGTATAACTACTTTATGGCAGTTTGCTTCCAGGCATCACAGCTCACTATTCTCGACTACAACCGCGTAGTGAAGGACCTGAACGGCATGTCGAGCGAAGAGTTCCTGGCTGCCCTGCAGGTAAACTTCGAGGTAGAGGATAAGGGTACCGAGATTTACAAGCCACAGCAGCTGCACGAGTTCTCGCTCTATCTGGATGAGCACTGGTTCAGTCTGAAGGCTAAGGAGGGTACTTACGATAATACCGATCCTATCGGCGTGCTGGATGTAGATATCTCGAGCCGTCTGATTCTGGACGAGATTCTGAATATCGGCGACCTGCGTTCTTCGCAGCGCATCGACTTTGTTGGCGGATTGCGCGGACTGAAGGAGCTGAAGCGTCGTGTTGACTCAGGTGAGATGCGCGCTGCACTGGCTCTCTATCCCGTATCGATGCAGCAGATTATGGATATTGCCGATAGCGGTAAGATTATGCCACCAAAGGCTACCTGGTTCGAGCCTAAACTGCGTTCAGGACTGGTTATTCACAAGCTGAGCTAAGCCGATGAAGACTAAGCATATACAGTACGAAACTCAGGGCACATGTTCGAAACTGATCGACGTGACTGCCGATGAGAACAACGTGATACAGCAGGTATTCTTCCTTGGAGGTTGCAACGGCAACCTTCAGGGAATAAGCCAGTTGGTGCGCGGCCAGAAGATCGACGATGTGATACCCAAGATTAACGGCATTCGTTGTGGTGCCAAAGGTACATCGTGCCCCGATCAGTTATGCCGGGCACTTGAGAAACTCAAGGATGCTCCATTAGAGGGATAATAAAGAAATAAGGCTCCGGAATTTCCGAAGCCTTATTCTTTTCTTTGCGGAGAGTGAGGGATTCAAACCCCCGATACCCGAAAGGGGTATACCGGATTTCGAGTCCAGCGCGATCGATCACTCTGCCAACTCTCCGATTAAGCGAAGGCAAACCGAGCTTGCTCGTTTTGCTGAACGAAAGGAGAGTCAAACTTGTTTAACTCTTATTTCGTTTGCGAGTGCAAAGGTAATGCTTTTTTAGGAAACCACCAAACATTTTTTGCGGAAAATGCGATTTTTATTCGAATGACAGCTTCGAGAGTCGGTTGCGTAGTTGTTCGGCTTCCGATTTACGAATGCTAAGCTTGATTTCGCAGGTATTATCATAGGTTTGCGAAACAATACGTGGCTGCATCTCCTTTACAATTCGCATCACATCGTTCATCAGCGGATAGGCGAAAGTGTAGGTCACAATCTCTTCAACCTGTCGGGTTTCAAACTCGGAGTGGACGAGGGCATCGGCGGCTGCTTCGCGATAGGCCACAATCAAACCTGATGTGCCTAAGTTCACACCACCATAATAACGCACCACTACAATCAGAATATCCGTTAACTCGTTGCTGTTAATCTGTCCCAGAATGGGTTTGCCGGCTGTGCTCGATGGTTCGCCATCGTCGTTAGCGCGGAACTCCAAACGTTCGGCACCTAACATATAAGCATAACAAACATGGCGGGCATCGTAGTACTTCTTACGATAACCGGCTAATAATTCCTTGATTTCATCAAGGGTTTCTACATGATGAGCGAAGGCGAGGAACTTGCTACGCTTTTCAGTATAGTAGCCCTCGCCTTCGGTCTTTATAGTCTTGAATTCGTCTATCAATTGTCAATTATCAATTATCAATTATTATACTCCTGCCAACTCTTGATCTTCACATCATCGATGCTCATAGCGGTGAAGGCCTCGATAAATGCCTTGGCCAAACGCACGTTAGTCATCAAAGGAATGTTATGATCGATGGCACCACGACGGATCTTGTAACCATTGGTAAGCTCGCGACTGGTGTGATTCTTTGGGACATTGATAACCAAACCAACCTTGTGCTGACTGATGAGATCCATCACATTATTTTCGCCGGTTTCATCGGGCCAAGCTACAGCTGTTGCCTTTACACCGTTATCGTTGAAGAACTTAGCGGTTCCTGCGGTGGCGTAGATGGTGTAACCCTTCTTGGCCAACTGCTGTGCGGGCTCCAGCAAGCTTACCTTACCCTTGGCGCCACCCGACGAAATCAGAACGGCATCCTTAGGAATAGAGTAACCGGTTGCGATGAGCGAGTTGAGCAGTGCCTCGTTCAGGTCGTCGCCCAAGCAACCAACCTCACCTGTTGAGCTCATGTCGACACCCAGAACTGGGTCGGCATTCTGCAAACGGGCGAACGAGAACTGACTGGCCTTCACACCAATGCGGTCGATGTCGAACTCACTCTTGTCAGGCTTCTGATAAGGAGCGTCGAGCATGATTTTGGTAGCAGTTTCGATGAAATTACGCTTTAAAATCTTTGACACAAATGGGAATGAACGGCTGGCACGCAGGTTACACTCGATAACCTTAACCTCTCGGTTCTTGGCGAGGAACTGTATGTTGAACGGTCCAGAGATGTTCAATTCGGCTGCAATCTTGTGTGCAATTTTCTTTATCTGACGGATGGTAGAGAAATAGATGTTCTGAGCGGGGAAAACCATCGTGGCATCGCCCGAGTGAACACCTGCATACTCCACATGTTCAGAAATAGCGTACTCGATTACCTCGCCCTTGTCGGCTACAGCGTCGAATTCAATCTCCTTGGTCTCTGTCATGAACTTAGATACTACTACAGGGAACTCTTTTGATACCTCGGTAGCCATATTCAGGAAGCGATGCAGCTCCTCTTCGTCGTAACAAACGTTCATAGCGGCACCAGAAAGAACGTACGAAGGACGAACCAGAACGGGGTAGCCCACCTTGGCCACAAAATCCTTCACATCGTCGAAACTGGTAAGTGCTTGCCATGCTGGCTGGTCGATTCCAAGCTTGTCGAGCATAGCCGAGAACTTGTCGCGGTTCTCAGCGCGGTCGATGTCAACTGGTGAGGTTCCAAGCACGGGAACTCCCTGTCTATGTAATTTCATAGCCAGGTTATTAGGTATCTGACCACCCACTGAAACGATGACACCACGAGGTGACTCCAACTCGATCACATCGAGCACGCGCTCCAACGAAAGTTCGTCGAAATACAAGCGGTCGCACATATCATAGTCGGTCGAAACAGTCTCTGGGTTGTAGTTAATCATGATAGATTTGTAACCCAGCTTGCGAGCGGTGTTGATGGCGTTAACCGAACACCAGTCAAACTCTACCGACGAACCGATACGGTATGCACCCGAACCGAGTACAACCACCGATTTCTCATTATTATAATAATTAATATCGTGTGCAGCTACATATTTCTCACCCTCAGGATTTCCAAATGCAGGAACATGGGTGTAGGTGAAGTAGAGGTAGTTGGTAAGCTCGGGATGCTCGGAAGCAACCGTTGGAATGCGCTTAACCGAAGGAACTATGCCACGCTGCTTACGATACTTGCGAACAGCCAGATTCTCCTTCTCCATATTTCCACCCTGTGGTTTGAGAACGAAACGGGCAATCTGGAAGTCGCTGAAACCGCAACGTTTTACCTCCAACAGCAGCTCATCGGGCAGTTCCTCAAGCTGGTTGTACTTCAGCAGCTCGTGCTTCAGGTCAACAATATGCTTCAGGCGCTCCAGGAACCAGACATCAATCTTGGTGAGCTGCTCGATACGCTCTATGGTGTAACCCTCTTCGAGAGCCTGAGCGATAGCAAAGATACGCAGATCGGTTGGGTTAGCCAACTCCTCGTCGAGGTTATCAAACTTGGTGTGGTCGTTGCCCACGAAACCGTGCATGCCCTGACCAATCATACGCAAGCCCTTCTGGATCATCTCCTCGAAGCTGCGACCGATACTCATAATCTCACCAACCGATTTCATCGACGAACCAATCTGACGGCTCACACCTGCAAACTTAGTCAGGTCCCAACGAGGAATCTTACAGATCATATATTCGAGACTTGGTGCTACGTAAGCACTTGATGTAGTGCCCATTTCGCCGATTTGATCAAGTGTATATCCAAGCGCAATCTTGGCAGCAACGAAGGCGAGGGGATAACCTGTGGCCTTTGATGCCAAAGCCGAAGAACGGCTCAAGCGCGCGTTGATTTCGATAATACGATAGTCGTTAGTCTCAGCATTGAATGCGAACTGAATATTGCACTCACCCACAATGCCCAGGTGCTTCACGCACTTAATGGTAATTTCCTGCAGCATTTTTACCTGCTCCTCGCGCAGCGAGCAAGTAGGCGCAACTACGATGGATTCGCCAGTATGGATGCCCAGAGGGTCGAAATTCTCCATCGAGGCAACGGTAAAGCAACGGTCGTTAGCATCGCGAATGCACTCAAACTCGATTTCCTTCCAGCCCTTCAGACTCTCTTCAACCAGAATCTGTGGAGCGAAAGTAAAGGCCGACTCGGCCAACTCGATGAATTTCTTCTCATCGGGACAAATACCTGAACCCAGACCTCCCAGCGCATAAGCCGAACGGATCATGATGGGGAATCCAATCTCGTGAGCTGCCTTCAGGGCATCTTCCATCGACTCTACAGCGTGACTGACGGGAACCTTCAGATCAACCTCGCCCAGTTTCTTGACAAACAGGTCGCGGTCTTCGGTGTTCATAATGGCTTCTACACTTGTACCAAGTACCTCAACGCCATACTCTTTCAGAGTTCCGTTCAAGTAAAGCTCAGTACCGCAGTTCAGTGCGGTCTGTCCACCAAATGCCAAGAGGATGCCATCGGGGCGCTCCTTCTTGATAATCTCAGTTACGAAGTGTGTATTTACCGGCTGGAAATACACCTTGTCGGCGATCCCCTCACTAGTCTGGATGGTTGCGATGTTAGGGTTTACGAGTACACTCTTGATGCCTTCCTCGCGAAGTGCCTTTAGGGCCTGAGAGCCTGAATAGTCAAACTCTCCTGCTTGTCCGATTTTCAAAGCACCTGATCCGAGAACCAGCACCTTTTTCAGTTCTTTTTTCATATTCGTATTGGTTTTTATTTTGAAGATTGCATAAAATCGCTTGCAAAGATACGAAGTTTTATTTAAACTTCCAAAAACAGCGTCTTGTAAAGTGTTAAAAAAAGGGCCCAACTTATGAAAAAGTGAGCCCTTTAGATATAAACTAAATGTTTATGCGTTTTACTCGTAATAAGTAATGGTACGGGTCATTTCCATTTCCTGTCCCATCATGCTCATTTTACGGCTAATCCAGTTACCTTTATCGTCGAACTTATAGTCGGTGAGGGGTACCTCAACATCCTGACCCATCATGTTCATCTTCTGAGCCTTTACCAGTCCGTTCTCGTCGTAAACTAAGACCTGTTTAATCTCCTGCCCCATAACGTTTGTGGTCTGGCTGATAAGCTTGCCATTCTCCCAGGTGAACTTAACCTCAGCCTCCTGGCCCTGCATGCTCATCTTGGCGCTCTGGATGTAGCCATTCTCGTCGTACTTGGCATCGGTCAGACCGTCCTGCTGCATCTTACCGTCCTCGGTAAAGGTTGTGTTACGTGGCATACCCATCACGGTCATGCTGATTGATTTAACGGCGCCCTTAGCCTCATTAGCTTCAACGTCGTGGAACTTGGTTTGTGCCTGCATACTCATAGCCATAGCCAGGGCAGCAATCATCATTGTTAGTTTCTTCATTTCTGAAAAGTTTTAATTGGTTGTACAATAATAGTTGATAAATCAAATTATCGGCGACAAAGATAAGGCAATTTTTGCTAACCGCCAAACGAAATGGCTTTTTTCTGCGATTTTTTTATAAAACAAAAAGAGGCGAGCATTCACTGCTAGCCTCTTTCGTTAAAAAACTAAATTAATCAACCATAAACCTTAACCATTAAAATCGTGTGCAAAGGTACTGATTAAAAATGTAATCACCAAATGTTTCGGTGTATTCTTAACAATATTTATATTATCTGCATATTAATGCTTCAGTACCAGGCAAGCCCAATCATGGTCGGTAGTCTTCGATACCAACTTAAGTCCGATGGAATGGGCTTTTTCTGTCAGAATTTCGCAATCGTCTGAGTAGAAGCCACTTAGGATAAGCAGCGAGCCCTCGTGCATCTTGCTGACGAACATCGGCATGTCGACCAAAAGGATATTTCTGTTGATATTGGCCAGCACAATGTCGAACTTTTCGTCGATATTTTCGAGTATTTTAGCGTCGCCCAAAAGCGAGGTGAATCGATCGTCAACACGATTAATCACAGCGTTATGACGGGCGTTATCTACGCTCCATTCGTCGATATCGTAACCTACAGCCTCGGTTGCACCCAATTTCAGGGCGCAAATAGAGAGGATACCCGTACCTGTACCGCAATCCAGCACGCGACCTTTGGCCAGTTTCAGCAGCTGGTTGCAAATCATACGTGTGGTTTCGTGAGTGCCGGTACCGAAGGCCAGCTTGGCATCGATTTCAATCTGTATCTTACTATCTACCTCGGGCAGATGGCGACCGTCGTGAATCACCAGCTGGTCGGCAATCACGATAGGCTCAAAACCTTCCTGTTCCCATTGCTCATTCCAGTCGCGATCCTCAGCCTCGCGTACATTATATATAATAGAGGTACCCTCGAATGGGAAATCCTCTATACACTCGCGCAGTGCATCCTCGTCGAAGAGCGACTGCTGCACATAACCCTTCAAGCCTGTCTCAGTTTCCTCGAAAGTTTCGAATCCAGCTTCGCCAGCCAGCGAAGCAAACAGGTCGGCTGCATCGGCCGAATAGGGTGAAATGGTGAATTCTACCTCAAAATACTTCATATAATCGTTAATTTTTGAGGCAAAATTACAAAAATTAGGGAAAATCCTATCATAAGTTAGGGTTTTTCCCTATTTTTGCACCGAAATTCGTTGTATTTTTGCAACGTGAATCATTAAAACTTAGAAGAAATGAAGAAACTGTTACTAATTTCAATGCTGATCGGAGCCATGCCTCTCTCGATGATGGCTCAGGACGACGACCTCTACTTCGTACCAAAGAAGAAGAAGGCACAGGTAGAGCATGTGAAGGATATCGCCCCCGTGGTGGCTCCGCAGTCAAAGGCCAAGAGCAGCTACGAGGTGATTGACGGTGATACTACCAAGTTAGATGTAATCGACTTTACCGATGGAAAGGGTGTTTATCCTGCCGACACGCTGGAGGCTGAGGATTTTGCCCTGACCAAGAACATGGTTCGCTTTGATGACTACGACGTGAGCAGCAATGCTGCTTTCTGGGCTGGTTATCGTGCCGGTTCAAGCACTTGGGGTTGGCACTCACCTTGGTACTACAGTCGTTACGGCTGGTACGATCCCTGGTACTACGGTTCATGGTATAGCAGTGTGATGTGGAACAATCCTTACTACATGAGCTGGTGGGATCCTTATTACTACGGCTGGTACGATCCATATTGGAGCTCATGGGGCTGGCCATATTATGGCTATTATAGCTACTACAGCTGGTATTCGCCTTATCGCTACTGGGGTTATCCCTATTACTATGGTGGTGGCGGTGGTGGTCACACACACTACTACGGTCACACAGGAAATGCCGGTTCTATCGATATCAAGGGCAGCACAGGCCGTCGCCCTTCATACCGCAACTCTGTTGCCAACAGCAGTTCGCGTATGGGCAGCCTGAGAGATCGCGCCAGCAGAATGGGTGGAGACCGCGTATATAGCAGTGGTAACACACAGCGCAGCAACTCTGGAAACTTCAGCGGTCGCCGTGGTGGTAACAACTCTAATTCTAATTATAATTACTCGTCACCAACTCGCTCTAACTCTACTTACAGCAGCCCATCACGCTCAAGCAGCGGTAGCTTTGGCAGCAGCAGTAGCAGTGGCAGCTTCGGAGGTTCTCGTAGCTCTGGTGGCGGTGGTGGCGGCAACCGTATGGGAGGACGACGTTGACATTAAAAATTAAACATTAAACATTATATTGCCATTATGAAGAAGATTTTATTGGCAGCGATTGCTATGGGCATAGTTTTGCCAGTAGCTGCACAGGATACATACGAGAGCGCCCGCTTGCTGGGTAGCGATCTTAACGGAACCGCCCGCTATGTGGGTATGGGTGGAGCGATGGAGGCATTGGGCGCCGATATCTCAACCATGGGTACCAACCCTGCTGGTATCGGACTCTTCCGCCATTCAACAGCCAGTTTGAGTTTCGGCGTGGTTTCGCAGGCCGACGCTAAGGAGTTCGACGGACTGAATAAAACCAATATGAGTTTTGATCAGGCTGGATTTGTTTACTCGGCTCGCGTGAGTCCCACCTCTTTTATTAATGTGGGCTTCAACTACCACAAGAGTAAGAACTTCGACCAGATTCTGTCGGCTGCCAACTCGTTGCGCGGTTGCTCACAGAACGGATTGACTTACGAGAAGGCCGCCCGCGGACTCTATGAGCTCGATGAGAACAAACAAGGCGAAGTGATGGGCTGGGAGGGCGACTATCGCTCATACCGCTTTAACCAAGCCGACTATATGAACGCTAACGTGTTCCTGCTAGATCCTGATGATCAGAACTTTTATTGGAGCCAAGCTGGTGCATACAGCTTTGATCGTGCCCATCGCGGTTGGATTGCCGATTACGACTTCAACCTGAGCGGTAACCACAACGACCGTTTCTTCTGGGGATTGACTGTTGGCGTACAGGATGTACACTATAAGGGTTATTCGGAGTATGCTGAGACCATCCTTGATTCGGAGGGTATTAAATGTGGTTCGCTGGCTTATGGCGACGAGCGTAAGATTACCGGTACTGGCATCAACCTGAAGTTTGGTGCTATCTTCCGTCCTGTCGAGGAGTCGCCATTCCGCATCGGTGCTTACATCCACACACCAACCTGGTACGAGCTTACCTCGAGCAACTCAAGCGCTATGGTTAACAACACCCCTTACGGTTCTTGGGATAAGGGTCAGAGTCAGGAGAGCTACGACTTTGCTTACCATACACCTTGGAAGTTTGGTTTGAGCCTTGGAACTACCGTTGGTACCCAGCTTGCCTTGGGTGCAGGTTACGAGTACACCGACTACAGCGCCAGTCAGAACCGCATCATCGATGGTTACGACTATTACGACAATGCCGAGACCTCGAAGGATATCGCCATGAAGGCCAATACCGAGCGTTCGCTCAAGGGTGTTTCAACCCTGAAGTTGGGTGCTGAGTACAAGCCCGTTCCCGATGTAGCATTCCGAGTAGGTTACAACTACATCACCAGCGGTTACAAGATGGATGGTGTTCGCGATATGACTGTCGACAGCCCAGGCACTATGTACGCTTCTACAACCGACTATGTAAACTGGAAAGATACTCATCGTTTTACCTGCGGTGTAGGTTTCAAGGTTGGTAAGATGAACATCGACCTGGCTTACCAGCTGAGCAACACTGATGGTGAGTTCCACCCATTCCAGGACTATCAGAGTTTAGCTTCTTCAACAAGCGTTAGCACTGGTGTTACAAAGGTTAGCAATAAGCGCAGCCAAGGTCTGCTTACCATCGGATACACCTTCTAATAATGTAAAAATGTAACAATTAGAAAATGTAAAAATTGTAAGATTTTAGAATGTAGAAAACAAAAAACTGAAAGTTTTTATGGATAAAAATACGGCTTATGCAAATTAAGCCGTATTTTTTTGGCTGTTTGCGTAAAAATACCTACCTTTGCCCCTGATAGATAATATCACATAATTGAAAATCGTAAAATTGTAAAATATAAATTAGTCAGATGAAAAAGCTTTTATTGGGAGACGAGGCTATTGCTCAGGGCGCTATCGATGCAGGTCTGAGTGGTGTTTATGCCTATCCCGGCACTCCATCAACGGAGATTACTGAGTATATCCAGGAGTCGCCAATTGCCAAAGAGCGCAACATCCACCGTCGTTGGAGCACCAACGAGAAGACGGCAATGGAGGCTGCACTCGGTATGTCGTATATGGGCAAGAGGGCACTGGTGTGTATGAAACATGTAGGTTTGAACGTTTGCGCCGATCCGTTTGTTAACTCGGCTATGACGGGTACCAACGGTGGTGTAGTGGTTCTGGTAGCCGACGACCCATCGATGCACTCATCGCAGGACGAGCAGGACTCACGTTTCTACGCTAAGTTCGCCATGATTCCTACCTTGGAGCCTAGCTCACAGCAGGAGGCTTACGATATGATGCAGGAGGCTTTCGACCTTTCGGAGCAGTTGCATCTGCCCATCCTGATGCGTGTTACCACCCGTATGGCTCACAGTCGTGCTGTAGTTGAGGTGAAGGACGAGGCCCGTCCACAGAACGAGCTTAACTACAATGCTCAGGCCAGTAACTGGGTACTTTTGCCCGCCTTTGCCCGCAAGCGTAATGTAGTAGTAACCGGTCAGCAGCCTTTGCTGGAGCAGATGGCTGTTGAGAGCAAATATAACCAATATATCGATGGCGCCGACCACAAATTGGGTATCATCGCCAGCGGTATTGCTTACAACTACCTGATGGAGTGCTATCCTGAGGGTTGTCCTTTCCCCGTGCTCAAGATTTCGCAGTATCCTATCCCCAAGAAGCTCATCCGTCGTATGACCGACGATTGCGAGCAGGTGCTGATTGCCGAAGAGGGTCAGCCATTCATCGAGGATCAGGTTCGTGGTGTGATGCCCGGCAACGCTGTGATCAAGGGACGCTTAACAGGCGAGCTGCCTCGTACAGGCGAGTTGAATCCCGACTTCCTGAAGAAGGCACTGGGTTTGGAGAGCAGCGAGAGCTATGCACCTTGCGAGGATGTAACCCCACGTCCACCTGCACTGTGTCAGGGTTGCGGTCACCGCGATGTTTACACCGCTCTGAACGAGGTGCTGAAGGAGTATCCCAACGCCCGCGTATTCGGCGATATCGGCTGTTACACACTGGGATTCCTGCCTCCTTATAAGGCTATCCACAGCTGCGTAGATATGGGTGCATCCATCACCATGGCCAAGGGTGCCAGCGATGCTGGTCAGTGGCCTGCTGTAGCTATCATCGGCGACTCAACCTTTACCCACAGCGGTATGACTGGTTTGCTGGATGCTATCAACGAGAATGCTGACATCACTGTGATTATCAGCGATAACCTGACCACCGCTATGACTGGCGGACAGGATTCGGCTGGTACCAATAAGTTCGAGGCTATCTGTAAGGGATTGGGCCTTTCGGAGGATCACCTCAAGGTGGTTAACCCCATCCCCAAGAACATGCCCGAGATTACAGCAGCCATCCGCGAGGAGATTAACTACCACGGTGTGAGTGTGATTATTCCTCGTCGTGAATGCATGCAAACGCTGCAGCGCCATCTCAAGCAGAAAAAGGCAGCTGAGAAAAAGTGAATAGTGAATAACGAATAGTGAAAAGTGAAATGAAAACAGATATTATACTTTGTGGAGTAGGCGGTCAGGGTATCCTCTCGATTGCTACCATCATAGGCGAGGCTGCCATGAAGGAGAACCTCTATATCAAGCAGGCCGAGGTACACGGTATGAGTCAGCGTGGTGGCGACGTACAGTCGAATCTGCGCATCTCGAGCAACCCCATCAGCAGCGATCTGATTCCGCTGGGTGGTGCCGATGTAATTATCTCGATGGAGCCCATGGAGGCCCTGCGTTATCTACCATTCTTGTCAAAAGATGGTTGGATTATCACTTCGAGTGCTCCTTTCGTAAATATTCCCAACTATCCTGATATCGAGAAGATTAAGCAGGATTTGGAAAGCGTAAAGAATGTGATTGTGCTCGACATCGAGCAGGCCGCTAAGGATAATGGTGTGCCCCGTTCGGCCAACGTGATTCTGCTGGGTGCCGCCCAGAAGGCCTTGGGTATCGAGTACGATAAGTTAGAGGATGCCATCCGTCGTGTCTTCGCCCGCAAAGGCGATGCCATCGTAGATGCCAACATCAAAGCATTAGCCATTGGTAAAGCAGCACAGAAGTAATGGAAACTCCAATTAAAAGAGAAATAGTTGACTCGCTGGTAGCCGAGCTTGGCATTGAGGATTTTGCCAAGGCTACCATCCGCGAGGTAAAGCAGGTAGCTGCTAAGGCCGAGAAGGCGAGTGGGGTAGAGTTCATCAAGATGGAGATGGGTATTCCTGGTCTGCCTGCCGCTCAGGTAGGCGTTGATGCCCAGATAAAAGCCCTCGAAGGTGGCATTGCCCATTCGTATCCCGATATTCAGGGTGCACCCGTACTCAAGGAGGCAGCTTCGCAGTTTGTAAAAGCCTTTATCGGCGTAGATATCAAACCCGAAAGCTGCGTGCCAGTAACAGGTTCGATGCAGGGTACTTTCGCTTCGTTCCTCACCTGTTCGCAGTGCGACAAACAGAAGGATACCGTACTGTTTATCGACCCAGGATTCCCTGTGCAGAAGATGCAGCTGCAGGTGATGGGTGTGAAGTACGAGACTTTCGACGTGTATAACTATCGTGGCGATAAGCTGCGTGGCAAGCTCGAGAGCTACATGAGCAATGGTAACATCTGTGCCATCGTATATTCAAATCCCAACAACCCCTCGTGGATTTGTTTGCGCGAGGAGGAGTTGCAGATTATCGGCGAACTGGCTACCAAGTATGATGCTATCGTGATGGAGGATCTGGCTTACTTCGCTATGGACTTCCGTAAGGATCTCTCGAAACCTTTCGAGGCACCTTATCAGGCCACAGTAGCCCGCTATACCGATAATTACATGCTGCTCATCTCAGGTTCAAAGGCATTCAGCTATGCTGGCGAACGTATTGGTGTGGTTTGCATCAACGACAAGCTGTTCCATCGCCATTTTGCCGATCTCGCAGCCCGCTATCAGGGTTTGCCCTTCGGTCCTGTATTCTCAACCCGTATGCTGTATGCGTTGAGTTCGGGTACCAGTCATAGCGCCCAGTATGCGATGGCCGCTATGCTCAAGGCCGCTTACGAAGGAAAGTACGACTTCCGTAAGGAGATCAGCGTATATGGCGAGCGTGCCAAGAAACTGAAAGAGATTTTCTGTCGCCACAATTTCTATGTGGTGTACGATAAGGATTTGGACGAGCCCATTGCCGACGGATTCTACTTTACAATCGGATATCCAGGCATGACTTCTGGCCAGTTGGCTAAGGAGCTGATGTACTATGGTGTGTCGGCTATCTGCTTGATAACCTGCGGTTCCGAACAGGAAGGTTTGCGTGTTTGTACCTCGTTTATCGAGGATCACCAATACGCGCAACTCGAGGAACGCATGAAGGTGTTTGAAATCAATAACCCCAGATAACAAAAAGGCCCCCGCAAAATTGCGAGGGCTTTTTTATTATTCGTTACTCATATCTACGGCGGTGAACTTGAAATCCGATTCGGCAATGTTGCGCACATCGTAGGGTTTCTTGCTCTTAACCAAGTATTTGTTCTTCATCTTGGTGTACTTCTTCTCAACCTTCTTGCGGTCCACGTTGGCCACTACCACACAAGTACGGTTGGGCAGGTTGCGCTGATTGGCAAAAAACTCGCGCAGCTGGTAACTGTAGTTCTGTCGGCCGGCCAGCATCTGCTTTTTCTTGGTAACCCAAACGCTGTCAACCTGCTGAATATTAGTGAAATATACGGTAGAATCGTTGAACGAAGCAACGAATCCGAACATATACGCATGTGGAACCTTTACATTTTGTGCCTGCACGTTAGCGGTGCCGGCAGCCATCAGTACGATGGCAAGTGTAAGCTGTTTAAATAATCTCATTATCCTAAATATGTCTTTAAAAATTTATTCGCTTTGCTGTTTCTTAGCTTGCGGATAGCCTTTTCTTTTATCTGACGTACGCGTTCGCGGGTTAATCCAAACTTGGTACCAATCTCCTCGAGTGTCAACTCGGGCTGGTTAATGCCGTACGATGCCTCTACCACGTTGCGCTCGCGCTCGTTCAGGGCACTCAGGGCGTTTTGTATCTCCGATTTCAGCGACTCTTCAACCAACTGGTTATCGGCCAGTGGCGCATCGCTGTTAGCCATCACGTCGAGCAAGCTGTTATCTTCGCCCTCAACAAACGGTGCATCCACACTAATCTGGTGCCCGTTAATGGCCATCGCCTCGTCAATCTTCTCTTGTGGCAAATCCACTTTCTCGGCTATCTCATCTACCGATGGGCGGCGCTCGTTAAGCTGCTCAAATCGGTTTATCTCACGATTGATCTTGTTTACCGATCCCACCTGGTTCAGGGGCAGTCGTACGATACGACTCTGCTCTGAGATGGCCTGCAGAATACTCTGACGTATCCACCATACGGCATACGAGATGAACTTGAAGCCGCGTGTCTCGTCAAAACGTTCGGCCGCTTTCAGCAATCCTAAGTTGCCTTCGTTAATCAAATCTGGCAGCGACAATCCCTGATTCTGATATTGCTTAGCCACAGATACCACGAAACGAAGGTTAGCCTTCGTTAATCGCTCCAACGCTTTTTGGTCTCCTTTTTTAATGCGTTGTGCCAATTCAACCTCTTCCTCAGCCGAGATCATGGTCTCTTTACTAATCTCTTGTAGATACTTTTCCAGAGCCGCACTCTCACGGTTGGTTATAGATTTAGTGATCTTTAGTTGTCTCATCGTGGTAATAATATGTTTAAGTTGGCCGCAAAAGTAAGACTTTTTCCTGAAACAACCAAAAAAAAGCCACGAATTTTAATCATTCGTGGCTCTTTTTTATCTATTTGTGCTTATTCGTCCTCCAAAGGAACTGCAAAATAGCCTTTTTTGCCTGTTGGATAGATACCCTGAATATAGAGAACTGGCTCCTTAGACTTCGAGGCTGTCTTAACAATCTCCTGCAGGTCGTTGATACTCTTCACGCTCTGATCGTTAACGCGCTGGATGATAAAGCCCTGAGGCACACCAGCCTCCTTCAGTCGTCCGCCGCTGACCTTGAGCACTTGCAGTCCGTAGCCGATGTTGAGCTGCTCCTTCTGTGAGTCGGTGACGGCACGGAACTGTCCGCCAAGCACGTCGATATCAGCATCCTTCACCACCTTCGTGTTGCCCTTCTCGTTCTTCAGGGTCAGTGTGGCAGTCTTCTTAGACTTGTTGCGCAGATAGGTGACGGTAATCTTGTCGCCAGGACGCTTCTGGGCGATGATGCCTGTCAGCTCACCAAACTTGGTCACCTTCTGTCCGTCGATGTGGGTGATCACGTCGCCTTCCTTCAGGCCGGCATCCTCGGCAGCGCCATCTTCTACTACCTTTCCGATATAGATTCCTTCCATGGTGCCCAGATCGACATCCTTGCCTTCCTCTTTCTGAGCGTCAACATAATCTTTCACGTCGCCACCCTGGATACCAATCATACCACGCTGTACGTTTCCATATTTCTTCAAGTCGTCAACAACCTTGTTCATGATCGAGGTAGGAATAGCGAAGCCATAACCGATGTTAGAACCTGTAGGTGAAGCGAGCATGGCGTTGATACCAATCAGTTCGCCACGGGTATTTACCAGTGCACCACCAGAGTTACCCTGGTTGATGGCAGCATCGGTCTGAATCATCGACGACACGAGATTGGCAGTACGCTTGTCGCGTGGGTCGTTCATTGAACGTGCCTTTGCAGAGACGATTCCTGCAGTGACAGTATTGTTCAGTCCGAGTGGGTTACCTACGGCCAGTACCCATTCTCCAACCTTCACGTTGTCGCTATTAGCGATGACAATGGCAGGCAGGTTCTTGGCATCAATCTTGATGAGCGCCAAGTCGGTTGTGGCATCAGCGCCGATGATGCGGGCTGAATATTCTTTATTGTCGTTGAGGGTAACCATCAGTTCGTCGGCACCATCCACCACATGGTTGTTGGTGACGATATAACCATCTGCCGAGATGATCACACCAGAACCTGCTGCTACACGCTTTGGGGTCTGAACCTGGCGCTGGCGACGGCCACCGTTGCCCTGACCACGACCAAAGAAACCGCCGAATGGATCAGAGAAGAAATCCTCAAATGGATCGCTATACTCAACGGTCTCAATCTTTGAGTTCTGGGTGTTCTTGATGTAAACCACCGCTGGCAGCGCTTTCTCGGCTGCATAGGTAAGGTCTACAGGCTGACCAGCTGGTGCTGCTGGAGCCGATGTAACGATAGGAGCTGGAGCAGTAGCTGCGTTAGAGTTAGCGAATGCTACTACTGAAAGAGTCAAAGCAACAGCGCATACGGCGGGAGTTGCTGCATTTACGATCTTTTTCATATTCTCATTCATTTTTTTAATGTTTTAAATTCTACATTCAGGTTTCCTTTCACGTTTTGATGGTGCAAAAATAAGTGCATTATTTTAAATACTGACAATTTGACGCAAAGATTTGTCCCAATTTAACAATTAGGCATAAAAGCTTAACGAGCATTTGCGATTAACACTTAAAATCTTAAATTACTGACAATTTTAAGTATTTATTATGATTTTAGTTGCATATTTTTAATTATGTGTATAATTTTATGTATAATATTCGTGATTTATGAATTTTATTGCTAACTTTGCACGCAGAAAACGCACTGCAACGGTTTGTCGCTGGCGCTTCTGAAAGGTCGCGCGAGAGGAAAGTCCGGGCAGCATAAGGCGCTCCACTTCTGAAAGTAGAAGCTATTGGTGACAGTAGGTGCCGGCAGAAGAGAACGACCGCCTCATTTGAGGTAAGGGTGAGAAGGTGGTGTAAGAGACCACCAGCCAGCGGGTGATCGTTGGGCTGTGTCGACTGGAGGCTGCAAGTTCATGTATACCATCGTCTGAGGGTTGCCTGCCCAACGACGCAAGTCACGATGGAGGGTAGAACGCTTGAGCCATGAGGCGACTCATGGACTAGATAAATGACAAACGCCATGCTTGCATGGTACAGAACCCGGCTTATAGGGGCAGTGCTTTTTTCTTTGATAATTATGACACTCAAAAAGATATACCGTACACTTGTTCTCACCATTCGTTTCTTCACTACGAAACGAGTGATGACGCAGGCGTCGGCTCTTACTTACAGCACCTTGCTGGCCATCGTGCCCATCCTGGCGGTTATCTTTGCCATTGCCCGAGGCTTTGGTTATAATAAGTATATCGAGATATGGTTTCGCGATGCCTTATCGTCGCAGCCGCAGGTGGCCGATATCCTGACCGACTTCGTCAACAGTTACCTGATTCACACGCAGAGTGGTATCTTTCTGGGCGTGGGCTTGCTGTTTATGCTCTACACGGTGCTGATGCTGGTAAACAATGTGGAGGAGACGTTTAACGAGATATGGCAGGTAAGCAATGCGCGCCCCATTATGCGTTCGCTCACCAACTATATGGCTATGTTCTTTGTATTCCCCATCATCATCGTGGTGTCGATGGGTCTTTCCATCTTCATGGCCACCATCGCCAGACATACCGACGGACTGCTTATCTTAGGTCCGGCTGTACGTTATCTGCTCGACTTTTCGCCTTACCTGCTGCTCTCGCTGCTGTTTGTAGGACTTTACGTATATATGCCCAATACCGACGTAAAGATTAAGAGCGCCATCGTACCAGGCATCCTGTCGGGTGTGGCCATGCAGCTGCTGCAGTTGTTCTACATCCACTCGCAGATCTGGGTGACAGGCTACAACGCCATCTACGGATCGTTTGCCGCCCTGCCATTGTTTATGCTGTGGCTGCAGATATCGTGGACCATCTGTTTGTTTGGTGCACAGCTCACGTTCACCAACCAGAATATGGATCGTATTGGTATCAACCTCGACGAGATCAACATGCATCCGCTGGTTGATATGACGGATGACGAAACAGACGAAGCGGCCAGAGAATTATACTCCGACCGCCTCGACTCATTATAAAACCATTTATTACTTATTGCTTCATCAAGTAGGCTTTGAAATCAGCAAAGTCCTTACTCATGGCTACGCTTTGCTTTTCGCCACGCATAAAGGCAGCCAAGCGCTCGGGTATCTCTACGTCGATACCCAGAATCTCATCTACCTTCTCCTTAAACTTAGCAGGGTGAGCTGTTTCGCAGAACACGCCGAACTCGCCAGCCTGCAGTCCGTCGGCCAAAGCCTGATAGCCGCAAGCACCGTGAGGATCAAGGATATAGCCCGAAGCCTTGTAGCATTCGCGCATGGTTTCGCGAATCTGCTCGTCGCTATAGGTAGCACCGCTAATCAGCGCGCTGATCTTCTCGTGACTCTTATCGTACAGGTCGTATATACGGGCAAAGTTCGAAGGATCGCCTACGTCCATCGCGTTAGCCAAAGTCTGCTTCGATGGTTTGGGCTCGTATTTGCCAGTCTGCAGATACTTGTAGAAGATATCGTTAGCGTTGTTAGCTGCAATGAATCGCTTGATGGGCAGTCCCATCTCATGGCCGAACAATGCTGCACAGATATTGCCGAAGTTACCCGATGGCACGCACATCACCAGATTGTCGGCCTTACCCTGTTCCTTCATGCGGGCATACGCATTAAAGTAGTAGAACGCCTGGGGCAGGAAACGGGCCACGTTGATTGAGTTGGCTGATGTCAGTTTCATGTGTTCATTCAACTCGGCATCCATAAAGGCATTTTTTACCAGCGCCTGACAGTCGTCGAACACCCCATCTACCTCAATAGCGGTAATGTTCTTACCCAGTGTAGTAAACTGGCACTCCTGAATAGGACTTACCTTGCCCTTGGGATACAGCACATATACGTGGATACCCTCAACGCCCAGGAATCCGTTGGCCACAGCCGAACCAGTATCGCCGCTGGTAGCAACGAGTACGTTCACCTGCTTATGACCAGACTCTTGCTTGATAAAGTACTGCAGCAAGCGCGCCATAAAACGGGCACCCACATCCTTAAATGCCAGCGTTGGTCCGTGGAACAACTCCAAGGTGTAAATGTTATCTTTAACGTTCACCACAGGACAGTCGAATGCCAGGGTGTCGTACACGATATCATGCAGGGCATCAGGATCTACATCTTCGCCAAAGAAAGCGCTGGCTACGGTGTAGGCAATCTCCTGAAAACTCATTTTCTCGATGTTGTCGAAAAACTCCTGGGGCAGCTTGTTGATACGCTCGGGCATATACAGTCCGCGATCCTCAGCCAGTCCCTTAACTACTGCTTTGTGCAAGTCGGCAATAGGAGCCTTGCCGTTGGTGCTATAGTACTTCATATTTTTTGCATTTTTGCATTTTTTCATTTTTACATTTTTTCATTGAATCTTCATGAATTCATGCATGAATTCTTGAAGTTTCAGCAGGCCGTAACTACCTGATACGCAGCTCAATTCATCGTATTGCTGTACCTCATCGGGGGTGATGCCTTTGTGCCAGATGAGGAAAGGCACGGGCTGCCCCACGTGAATGCGCATCTCAACGGGTGTCAGGTGGTCAGGCAGTACTGCCAGACATACGGGCTCGTTCATCTTAAGGATGTGCTCGTAGATGGGCTTGATGAGTCGCTGGTCCAGATACTCGATGGTTTTCAGCTTCAGCTCCAGGTCGCCATCATGTCCGGCTTCGTCGCTGGCCTCAACGTGTACAAACACAAAGTCGTCGTGCTCCAGCGCCTCGATAGCAGCCTGCGCCTTACCCTCGTAGTTGGTGTCGGCCAGTCCGGTAGCACCTTCCACTTCCACAATCTTCAAGCCAGCATAGTGACCAATGCCGCGAATCAAATCCACAGCCGAAATTACGGTGCCCGATTTGATGTCGGGATACTGCTGCATCAGCGTTTCCATCGACGGACGATAGCCACCGCTCCAAGGCCAGATGCTGTTAGCCTGTCGCTCGCCCTTAGCGGCCTTAGCCTGATTATAAGGGTGCTTAGGCAACAGCTCCTGCGATTTCAGAATCAGGTCGTTCAGCAGGTCGGCTGTTTCCTGAGCCTCAGGAATATCAGCCTTTACCAGCAGTGGGCGCCACTCCTCGTTGGGATGATCATGGGGTGGGGCGCAAGTAATGTACTTGTTGCCGCCCTTGATTACCAGCAGGTGGCGATACTGTATGCCCGTAATAAATTTTACGCGCTCGCAGCCCTCACGCTCGTTGATGGGCTTGGCCAGAGTTTCGTTCAGATAGTCAATCAGCAGTCGAGCATCTTCTGTTTCCAGATTACCGCCGTTATGCGTAATAATCTTACCGTCCTGCAGATTAATGATGTTGCAGCGCAAAGCCAGATCATCGTCGGCCATCTCGTAGCCTATCGAGGCAGCCTCCAGTGGTCCGCGCCCCTCGTACACCTTATTCAGGTCGTAACCCAGAATCGCTGTGTTAGCCACTTCGCTACCAGGAGGAAATCCCTCGGGCACCGTAATCAGTCGCCCGCAACGTCCCTCCTTAGCCAGTTGGTCCATCATCGGCTTCGCCGCATATTGTAGTAATGTCTTCCCGCCCAGTCTTTCAACAGGCAGGTCAGCCATTCCATCTCCCAAAATAACAATGTGTTTCATAATAGTGTATGTTGATTAAATGTTAGCGATTGACATGATGTTGGCGAACACGCCTGCTGCGGTAACTGATGCGCCGGCACCGTAACCTTGTATCAGCATCGGGTACTCCTTATAGCGCTCGGTGGTTAGCAGCACGATGTTGTTCGAGCCCTCCAAGCGATAGAACGGATGGTTGATGTCCACCTCACGCAGCGCCACATTCGTTACGCCATTCTCCATCGTGGCCACAAAACGCCAACGCTTACCCTCGGCCTCCAGCTTCTGGCGGCGAGCCTCAAAGTCGGCATCCAGCGCAGGCAACTTCTTCCAGAAGTCATCCACCGTGCCCTCAAAGTACTCGTTAGGCACAAACAGGTGCTTCTCTACATCGGTCTGCTCCACCTTGTAGCCAGCCTCACGGGTCAGAATCACCAGCTTGCGAATCACGTCGGTACCACTCAGGTCGATACGTGGATCGGGCTCGCTGTAGCCCTGCTCCTTGGCACGTCGTACCGTCTCCGAGAAAGGCACGTCGGCAGCAATCTCGTTGAAGATAAAGTTCAGCGTACCACTCAGCACAGCCTCGATTTTCAGGATCTTATCACCCGAGTTACGCAGGTCGTTAATGGTGCCGATGATAGGCAGTCCGGCACCCACGTTGGTCTCGTAACGGAACCACACGCCACGGTCGCGAGCCGTTTTCTTCAGCTTCATATAGTTGGCGTAATCGCTCGAAGCCGCCAGTTTGTTGGCTGCAATCACGCTGATGTTATGCTCCAGGAACGATTGGTACAGCGCAGCTATATCCTTGCTGGCGGTACAATCCACAAACACGCTATTAAAAATGTTCATACCAATCACCTCGTCACGCAGATTCTTACCCTGCGCCTCGGGTGCCTTCAGCAGCTCACGGTAGTTTTCCAGATCGATGCCATCGCGGTCGTAGACACCAGCCTTCGACGAGGCGATACCCACCACGTTCAGCTTCAAGCCGTTACGCTGCATCAGTGTTTCGTACTGACTGCGAATCTGCTCAATCAGCTTGCCACCCACGGTACCCACACCGCAGATAAACAGGTTAAGCACCTTGTACTCAGAGAGGAAGAACGAGTCGTGCAGCACGTTCAGCGACTTACGCAGGAACTTGCCATCCACTACAAACGAGATGTTCGTTTCCGAAGCACCCTGTGCACAGGCAATCACGCTGATACCGCTACGGCCCAGTGTGCCAAACAGTTTTCCTGCGATACCTGGTGTATGCTTCATGTTCTCGCCCACGATAGCGATGGTGGCCAGTCCACTCTCGGCATGCATGGGGAACATGGCGCCCGTCTCAATCTCCTTGGCAAACTCGTCGTTCAGCACCTCTACAGCATCGTTTGCATCCTCGTCGCGCACACCGATTGAGGTTGAGTTCTCTGATGATGCCTGTGATACCATGAACACACTGATACCCTTGTTGGCCAGCGTGGTGAAAATGCGGCGGTTCACACCAATCACACCCACCATCGAAAGTCCTGTTACGGTAATCAGCGTTGTACCCTTAATGCTGCTGATACCCTTAATAGGCTTCTGGTCGTTCTCAATATGATCCTTAATCAGCGTGCCCGGGTGTTCGGGGTTGAAGGTGTTCTTAACCTTAATGGGAATGTTTTTTACGCAAACGGGGTAAATGGTTGGGGGATAGATTACCTTGGCACCAAAGTTACACAGCTCCATTGCCTCGATGTAGCTCAGCTCGTTAATGGTGTAGGCCGTCTTAATCACACGTGGGTCGGCGGTCATAAAACCATCCACGTCGGTCCATATCTCAAGCACCTCGGCATCCAGTGCTGCAGCAATGATGGCGGCGGTGTAATCGCTACCGCCACGTCCCAGGTTCGTGGTCTCGCTGGTATCCTTATCTCTACTGATAAAGCCAGGCACCACAGCCACCTCGGGCATATCTTTAAACGCCTCGCGAACCAGCTGGTTGGTCAAATCAGCCACCAGACGGTGCTTGCCGTTCTTCTTTTCTGTACGGATAAAGTCGCGACTGTTCATGCGCTTGCCACCCTTAATGAGTGTGGCCACGATGTTCGACGATAAACGCTCGCCGTAACTTACAATCGCATCTTCGGTCTTTTTCGAGAGGTCGTGAATCAGATATACGCCATAATAAATGCTCTTCAACTGGTCGAACAGCTGATCCACTTTGTTGAATAAATCTACGCGCTTTTTGTCATCGGTAATGATGGTGTCGATCATTTGGTGATGTCGTGTCACCATAGCGTCGAATTCCTCGCGCCACTTGTCGTCACCCTTCAGGGCCATCTGCGATGTGGCAATCAACTTATCGGTGATACCGCCCAGCGCACTAACTACTACTACGACAGGTTGCGTCCGAGCCTCTGTCTCAACGATTTTTTTCAAGCTAAGAATGCTTTTTACGGAACCTACGGACGTTCCGCCGAATTTCAATACTTTCATATTCCTATGCAATTTATCTTGCCTTTAGCGGTACCCTTAAACAAGCAGGGCTTCATCCACTGGCGCTGCAAAGGTAAGTGTTTTTAAGCAAATGGCCAAATTTCTGAAAGAATTTTTAGTCATTTACTTTCATTTTATCATAATTCCCGTATAAATTCTTCCACTTTTTATACCCAGGCGCCTGGCCGAGAAAAACTGGTCGTAGTGCTCATAGGTACAAACAGCGGCTGTTTCAATGTGTTTTTCGATTACGCCCATCAGCTGTATATCCAGCGCATTGGCCTGCCAAAGGTCGATGTGCCACTTGCCGTTACGCTTAAAGGCTATGCGGTTCATGTCGAAACCGGCCTGTGCAAAGGCGTCGTACACCTCGTCGCCCACCTCAAAGGCATCAGGACCGATGCTGGGACCTATCACAACCTTCAGGTCTTCGGGTTTCGTGCCGTATCGCTGCTGCATGGCCTCGATGGTTTTGCGGCCGATACGAGCCACAGTGCCTCGCCATCCCGCGTGGGCAGCTGCTATCGCGCGCGTGCGTGCATCATACATAAGTATAGGCACACAGTCGGCTGTTGATACGCCGATGCAGGTGCGGGGCAGGGTAGTGATCAGGGCGTCGATACCCTCAAAGCGGTCGCCCAGGTTCTGGGGCGTTACCTCAGCCACCTTCGTGTCGTGTACCTGACGTGGCAGCACCAGATGCTGGTCGTCAATCTCCAGCATCTGGCACATGTCGCGTCGGCAATCGGCTACGTGCTGCGCATCGTCGTCGGTATACCAGGTAATGTTAAACCCCTGGTAAGGTTCGTCCATATCCACAAAGCCTCGCTCGGTCGAGAAGGCAATGATGTCGTGTTCTTTCTGCAGATGTAGCATGCCGTTGGTTTTTATTCGCCGAAAATCTCCTTCAGTTTGTCCTGCAGGCCCTGTGCGCGCAAGCCGCGAGCCACAATCTTACCCTGTGGGTCGATCAGCAGGTTGTCAGGAATGCTGTTCACCTCGTAGGTACCTGCAGCTACTGTCTTCCAACCTTTCAGGTCCGACAGATGAGTCCAAGGCATCTTCAGGTCGGTGATAGCCTTTACCCAAGGCTCCTTTCTGTTGTCGAACGACAGTCCTACGATATCAAAGCCCTTATCGTGATACTTCTCGTAAGCCTTCACCACGTTAGGCATCTCAGCGCGACAAGGAGCGCACCACGAAGCCCAGAAATCTACCAGCACCCATTTGCCTTTGCCCACGTACTCGCTCAGCTTGTGCATGTTGCCGTCGGCATCAGCCTCCTCCAGGTCGGTAAACTGCTTACCAATGTAGGCAGCCTTCTTAGCTCTGTCGGCCTGCTCAAACTCGTACTCCTTAATAGCGCTCTGCACGGCGGGGTGATTAGCCCAAACAGGCTTGTTAGCCATAATCTTCTGCAGCTTCTCCAGTCCGAATTCCTCCAGATACTGCTCCACAAAAGCCACAGGAATCATGGTGTTCACCTCGTCGGTATAAATCTTCTCCAATCCAGCCTTTACACCCAGTTTGCCGTAGGCCGCATTCATGTCGATATCGTAGCGCACCAGACGCTCGTTCTGGGCCGATCCTGTTACGGTAGTGTCGTTCAGGTTCACGGTGATAGGTGTGCCATCGTTGATAATGGGCATCATCCAGCTAACGCTACTGTTTCTGATTATCAGCAACGCATTCTTCTCGGCTGTACCGCTGATGCTGAACTTGCCGTTCTCAACCGTCGCATTCTCCATCTTACGTGCCTGAGTGTCAATCACTACCACCTTAGCGCCGTTATCCTTACTCACACCATTTACGGTGTAGTTTACCTGTTGGGCCTTAGCCCCTGCAGCCATCATCACAGCAGCTGCCAATAATACCTTTTTCATAACTTATGGTTTGTTAATATTAAAAATCTAATTTTCGCCTGCAAAGATACAAAAAATCGTAATAACATTACACCATTCCAACTTTTTTTACTATTTTTGCACGCAAATTAATTTTATAACCATAATAATCAACCCAGCCACTCCCTATAACTCACCCCAACTCATCCAAAATATCATCACCGCCCTGAAGCGGTGATGTTTTATTTGATGTCAGGCATCAGCTCCTGGCAGCAATATTTTTATCCACAAAAAGTTGGAACTTTACGAATTATTTCTTATATTTGCGGCATGATACTAATAACAACAAGTAAATATTAAAGTAATACCATTATGAAAACAAACCTAAAACAATTGATGCTATTGGCATGTTTCATGCTGAGCTTTGTGGCGTGTACTAACGACAGTAGTGATAACCCTGCAAAAGGTATCGACCGCAGGATTGTGGGCAGCTGGTTCTCGGATGTGTCGGGGATGACCTATGCCAAGTGGAACTATGGTAAGACATGGCAGAACACCGAGTTTAAGGCCGACGGTACGGGCAGCACCCGTATCTACTATACCTTGGAGGATGATGCCATCGGTTGCGAGAAGATTGACTTTACCTACACGGCATCGGCCAGCGGTGTGCTGACGATGACCCCGAACGACCGCGAGGTGATGAACGCCAAATGGCAGTTGGAGGGCGACGAGCTGAGTTTTGGTGATGGCGATGACATCAGTCTGACTTTCAAGAAAACCACCAGCGATATGGCTGCCATGTTCGACACCTGGAGCAACGACGATGAGATGATCGACGTGCCGCAGCCGGCCAAATACACCGTGTTTGTATATGGCAATGCGGGTGGCACCATGGATGAGATTATAGAACAGGGCTTATGGGAGAGGCTACAGCAGTACCTGACCGACCACAACAACGTGCGCGTGGTGTGCATGTATAAATATGGTAAGGACCAGCCGGATAAAGGAAAGGCCTTTACGGGCAAATATGCAGAGCCTGGCGATATCGTGTGGTTTGAGCTGACCGACAAGACCGACCTGAACAAGATTAAGGAAAGTGGCATGCAGGCTATCGGCATGGGCGAGGAAGCTAAGCAGCTGAAGATATGCAACCCTAACACCATGCGTATGTTCTTGGAGTTCAGCAGTCTGCAGTGCCCAGCCGAGGATTACGTGATGGCCATCTGGGGCCACGGTTCGGGCTTTGATGCCCTGTACGATGTGCCAGGCAAATACGAAGTACAGCAGACTCGTGGTACGACCCGTGGTGTGATGGCCGACGAGTGGGTAGATGACGAGTGGATGGACATGTACGAAATGAACGATGCCATGAAGGCTGCGGGTATCGAGAAGTTTAACACGCTGATGTTCCACAACTGCTATATGGGCAATATCGAGACACTGACACAGGCACGTAGTTTTGCCGACTACATTTTTGCTTCAGCCCATATACTGAGTAGCGGAGGCGAACTGATGATGGAATTTATTCGCGGCCTTATAGAAACAGGCGATGCCGAGAAGGCTGGCAACCTGATGTTTGAACGCTGTACACCTGAATGGCAGAACAGTTATGTAGACGAAGCCAATAATGATTACGCTAACGGCGACTACAAGATGATTCGCACCGATAAGTTCGAGCCCATCATCGATGCAGCCAAGCAGCTGTGCGACCGCATTCTGGCACTCTATCCCACACAGAAGGAGGCCATCGATCGCGCCACCAAGGGCGTGTATCGTTTCCAGCCTATCGATGCACAAAAAAACGAGTTCTTTAACCCATTCTTCGACATCGCCAACTATGCCCAGCTGCTGGCTAAGGAAACCGACGATGCTGAGCTGAAGACCATCTCGGCTGCGATGGACAAGGCCTTCGACGAGGCTTTTGTATACTATCGTGATGTGAACAACAGTAAGGAGCATCTGGATCACTATACGCTGAGCATCTGCCTGATGAGTAAACTCTTCTACACCTTCGACTACATGACGAATATTCCGGAGTTAAAAGCCTTGAACAACTACAATGTGGGTTACGAGAAGTGCGACTTCCACAAGCTGACGGGGTGGGGCAACTGGCTCAATACCAACGAGCAGTACCTGGACAGCAATCCACAGAAAGGTGGAGGCGGTAAATTAGAATAATATCTCTGACAATGAAAAAACAACTGTTCACAATCATTCTCGCTCTGTGCGTGTGCTCGCTGCCGCTGATGGCTGTGGTGAGCGGAAGGTCGTTGACCAACACGCTGAAAGACCTTTGTACGGAGTTGCAGGCAACCTTTATGCAGCGCTCGGATGCGCAGAAGCGCTTTAACGAGGATTTTGATCGTCAGCATAAGCGGATGATCAACGTGATTACCGAGTCGAACGAGCTCTCGATCCTGCTCTACACCCAGGAACAGGAGATGACGTTCGATCTGGCCTACGCGCTGAAGAAAGTGACGGCCAACTACAAGGACTTCAGTAAAGACCGACGCCCGTACGACCGGATTGTGAACAGTTTGAACTACGAGATTGACCGCAATGCCCGACTGATTGAGGCCCTGCGACGACTGCCGCCGATGATGAAGGAGATAGAGATGGAGATTCTGCCCGACAGCTTGTTGTACCGTAACGACTCGCTCGATGTGCATCTTTCCGACTCGCTCTCATTGCTGGAAAAAGAGGTTATCAGGATTGCCTTCAAGGATTCGCTATCTGCCCCCTTTGTGCTGGATTCGATAGGCGAGGCATATCGCGACTCGTGTATCTTCTTCGTGTCAGAGATACTGAAGATGAACGCCAGTAACCGTGCTACCATAGTGGCCGACAGTACGCACTATCAGGAGGCATACCTGCGACTGAAGGAGACCTACGACTATGCCGAGCAGCGCTATCAGGCACTGGAACGCTATATCTTTGTGGACGGACAGACGCCGTTTTTGGACATTATGGCCAACCCTGGTTATTATTGGAATAAAACCAATGTTGACTTGCGGGGACAGTACAGCCTGAAGGAACTGAGCGACGGGATGGATGAAAGCGATTTGGATGACGACGACGAGGATGATATCGCGTTCTTACAGCACTTTTCGAGTAAGGCCGAGAATACCATGCTGGTCGTCGTATGTATCGTACAGCTGGTGGGACTGGTATTGTTCTGGGCGTTGGCCCTGCTCGTACTATGGCTGCTCTACCGTTATACAAGACTGAAGCGCTATGTGCCGAAGCGCAAGCTGTCTATCATCTCGATACTGCTAGGCACCTTTATTTACTTCGTGGTGTTCGGATTCTCGCTGTATGGCGACGAATATATCAATCTGGGTGTGGCGCATATCAACACCTTCCTGTGGCTGCTGATTGCCATCACGGGCTCGTTGTTGCTGCGCGTAAGGCCCGAGCAGTTCCGACAGGGCATCATGCTCTATTCGGCTACCTTCCTGGTGGTGCTGATGATTATCTCGTGCCGTATCACCTTTATGCCCGACAAGCTGATGGTGCTGCTGTTTCCACCCATCCTGCTGCTAATTGTTATCTGGCAGTTGTGCTGCTGTATCTGGTTGGGCAGTAAGGCCACATCAATCGACCGCACCTTGGGCTGGTGGGCATTGGCCGTTTATCTGGTGTCCTTTGGGTTCGCGTTTATGGGCTATACCTTTGTGGCATTGCTCATCCTGGTGTGGTGGTATTTCCTGTTGGCAGCCTGGCTCACCGTGGTGTGCATACGCGACCTGATGAACCGCTACAAAGAACGCTGGATCGACAAGCGTGTTGACAGTCTGCGCAATCGCATTACCTATGTTTCGGGCGAAGATCGTGAGCAGCTGTTGTTTGGTGCTACGTGGTTCTACGACCTGATTCGTCAGGTGGCCATTCCCTGCATTGTGCTGCTCTCGTTGCCGTTGTGTGTGCGCCTGTCGTTGGGCATCTTCGACTTCGACGATCTGTTTGTACGCTTCTACGAACGACCGTTTATCCATCTCACCGACATGAACGATGTGGAGACGTTGAGCATATCGGCCCAGAGTATCATCTATCTGCTGATACTCTTCTACGTCTTGCGTTACGTCAGCAGGGCCGTACACGCCATCTGGCAGTATGCCCGTTACGTTACTTTTATGCGTAAGCATAACCGTGATTCCATCCGTCCGAACGAAATCAACCTGTCGTTGGGCAACAGTATCATCAGTGTGTTTATCTGGATGGTGTTTGCTTTGGTGGTTATCACGGAATGGCAGATTCCTACGGGGTCGTTAGGACTGATAGCGGGAGGTCTGTCGGCTGGTGTCGGTCTGGCGCTCAAGGATGTGATCAACAACTTTATTTACGGCATACAGCTGATGGGTGGACGACTGCGTGTAGGCGACTGGATAGAGTGCGATGGTATCCGTGGTAAGGTAACGGCCATCAATTACCAGTGTGTGCAGGCCGAGACTATCGAGGGCACGGAGATGTCGTTCCTCAACTCGTCGCTGTTTGGTAAGAACTTCAACAACCTGACGCGTAACAACTCGTATGAGTTGACGATTATCACCGTGGGTGTGGCTTACGGAACCTCGGTGCAGCATGTGCGTGAGGTGTTGGTTGAGGCGATGCAGAAGATGTGTACCAAGGATAAATACGGACGGGATATTGTGGATCCCAAGTACGGTGTTTATGTGGTTGTGGGAAATATGAGCGACAGTGCTGTTGACATCAATGTGAAACAGTATGTGTTGGTGGCCGAGCAGATTGGTTATCGTGATCGTGCCAAGGAGGTGATCTACGAGGCCCTCAACGCCGCGGGCATCACCATCGCCTTCCCTCAGTGCGATGTACACTTGATTTCAAACGAAGAAAAATAAGTTTAACTAACCTTTTATGATTATGACTAAAAAGTACCTATTAACCCTTGCAGCCGTTCTTTGCTGCGTAATGACTATGACGGTGATGACCGCTTGTGTAAATGATGATAATTCTGCTGGTTCCGACCGTCCATCAGGGCAAACCGAGTATGCCATCCTGTTATATGGTTATGGAGGTCGCAATCTCGACATTGGTATCTTGGGCAACATGATGGATTTCTACAAAGCCAAGTCCGAAAGCTACGGTAAGGTAAAGATAGCCTGCCAGTACAAGTACTCGTCGGCCGAAGATATGCAGAAGTATTGGTTCAACATGCTTGACGAAAAACTGCCCGACGAGACCGTAAAGGCTATTAAGGATATGGAACTGCAGACCGTACGTTTCGTCGTCGACAATACCGTAAATGCCCCCAATGAAAATGTTCTGTTGAACAAGGAGTATATTTATGGCCCCAAGGACAACTACGTGGCCAATGTCGATTCGCTCACCAACTTCATCAACTGGGCCACCAAAGCCTGTCCTGCCAAGCACTACATCCTGATTGTGAGCGACCATGGTGGCGGCTATCAGCCACACGACGACCTCACATTTAATGCGCAGGCACAAACTCGAGGCGTACTCTACGACCAAAACCACAACCCTAACGAACACTTCACCGCATCGTCATTAAAGTATGCCATCGGTCGTGCTAATGCTCACATGGACGTGATTTATCTCGATGCCTGCCTCATGAATACCATCGAGTATCAGTTCGAACTCAAGGAACTTGCCAACTACTTTATCCTGTCATCATTCACAGTGCCTGGAGCAGGTGGCAGCTATTCGGTACTGATCGACGAGTTGGCAAAGAACACTGGCGACATAGAAACAGCCCTGAAGAACTTCAACAAAGCCAGCGTCGATAAGTGGGACAAGGATGCTGCCAAACAAGCTGCACAGGGAAGTACAGAATCCAAGTGGGACTATCACGACATGACCGTTACCCGCACCAGCGCCCTCGATGCCTTTGGTGCAAAGTTCAAGGAGTTTACCGATAAACTCGTGGCCGCTTACGCCGACGAAAGCCATAAGGCAAAGATTGATACCATCACCAAATACGCCTTCAAGGTTAACAACGAGCGTCCGGGCTACGATCTGGTAGATTATGCCAAGAGCATAGCAGATGCACTGCCCGACGTTTACGATGATCATTTCGCTCTCGAGATAGGAACAGCTTTCAACAACTGTCTGGTAAGTCAGTATTGCAGCGATTTCCTGATGAACAAAGGTCTGTCGGTAGATTGCAGCATCATGTTAGGCGTAGAGGGTAGCTACTATTTTTACGACTATGATAGGGAAAAACCTGAGATTCTGAAAGGATACAAAATTTACCATGCCGACGGCAAATTGGCTAAATACACCACTGGCGTAACAGAACCAGAGATAAGCACCTGGCCATCTACACTGCAGGATACCTACGGGCAGTTAGCATTCGACAAGGCAACCGGTTGGAGCCGCTGGATCAAGCTCAACAAACAGCTGCCCTGCAATAATAGTCCCGTAGAGATGCATTATCCCATCGAATAAACATCCTACAGTTATAAACAGACTACAAAAAATACCCTCAGGCTTCGCTTTGAAACCTGAGGGTGATTTCTTAGAGTCCCATACACGAGGTAGCTCCCAGTGCCGTTACAATCGCAGTTGCGATACTCGCAATCATCTGGATGATGAACTTCAGGGTTTCTTTCTTACTCATAACTCACCTCCTTTCGTTAGTTCATGTCTGAGCCGCCACTACCTGGGTTGCTGGGCTGATTG
>NZ_JHXD01000019.1 GCF_000687715.1 Xylanibacter ruminicola Ga6B6 | reverse complement strand
TGAAGTGAACCCCGAAAGTTAGACAAAAAACTTCCGGGGTTCATTATGTCAGAAAGAAAGAGAAGAAAACATGATTATTCAGCCCGTCTAAAATATATACGGCTGTTAGAATCTGGATGGACTTTTAGTTTAATCCGTGTTAAATATGGTATTGACGACACTCAACTTAAGGTTTTGTGGGAGAAATATCAGCAATACGGGAAGGCTGGTTTGCATAAAAGTGGAAAAATCAAGGCCGATTTTGCATTAAAGAAGAAAATCGTGCTTGATATTATAGAAAATCATTTAACTTTGCACGCAGCTTCGATAAAATACGGTCCATCCATAAGTTCCATAAATACTTGGCTTAGGATATATAGATCAGAAGGTCTTTCCGGTTTGGAACGTGTTAGAAAACGAGGCCGACCACCAGGTATGGGCAGACCCAAAAAGAATAGTAAACCACTGACAGAGCTTGAAAGGCTCCGTAAGGAGAATCAGGAACTCAAGACAGAGAATGCTCTGCTAAAAAAAGTGAGAGCCTTAGTCGAGGAAAGGAATGCCCGTCTACGCGGGACTGGGCAAGGGCCATCGAAGAACTAAGGCTTGAAGGACATCCGCTACAGTTTATGCTGGAGAGGATAAAGATGGCTCGTTCCGTGTTCTATTACCATCTATTGCATATGGATGACAGCGATGGCTATGATGATCTTCGAGACAGAATAAAGGCCATATATGACGAGAATCATGGTCGGTATGGATACAGAAGAATATGCCTCGCATTGAGAAATGAAGGCAAGGTAGTAAATCACAAAACGGTACAGAAACTTATGGGACAACTCGGGTTGAAAGCAAAATGCAAGAAACGCCACTATCACTCCTATAAGGGTGAGGTGGGAAAGATTGCGCCTAATATACTGGAGCGTGATTTTACAGCAGAAAGCCCAAACCAAAAATGGACGACAGATGTTACTCAGGTTTGTATCAACGACAAGAAACTATACTTCTCGCCTATATTGGATATGTTTAATGGAGAGATTATCTCTTACAGCATATCTAGCAATCCAAACCTGCAGATGGTCATTACCATGCTTAGAAAAGCATTTAAGCTGCATCACGATACGGATGGTCTGGTATTACACTCTGATCAGGGATGGCAATATCAGCACATATTCTATCAGAAGATGCTCAAAGATCACGGAATAATACAAAGTATGTCACGAAAGGGAAATTGCTTGGACAACGCCATGATGGAAAATTTCTTTGGACTGATGAAGAATGAACTGTTGTACGTGAATCGCTTTGAATCTGTCGAAGAGTTTGAACGAGAACTGAAGAAATATATATGGTGGTATAACAATAAAAGAATAAAGCTGAGATTAAAAGGAATGAGCCCGGCATTATACCGAGCTCACTACTATAGAGAGATAAATAATTAATGTTTAATTAATCGTCCAACTTTTCGGGGTCACATCAGTTGGTCTCCCTGTTCTTTTTTATTTTAAGGTTAAAGGGAAAAGGAATCTAACTATCAATAAAATTAGGTGCAGAAATCATTTTTTTTATAAATAACAACGTTATTTCGAAATAAAATGCTACATTTGCATCATATTTATATGCTATAACCTATATTTTCTATTAAAAATTGCGTAAGAATGAAAAGAATCACTACTATCATAAGCTTTCTGCTGCTGACATTTGCCACAGCATGGGCACAATCTGGCATGACCGATAAGCAGGTAATGGACTACGTCATTGAACAGAATGCCAAGGGCGTTTCCCGACAGCAGATTGTCACCCAGCTGATACAGCGTGGCGTCAATATCGACCAGCTACGTCGCATTCAGAAGAAATACCAGAAGCAGATACAGAATGGGACATTAGAAAACGTAGACACCAGAGCCGAATCGAAAACCGTGAAGAACAGAATGCGCTCGGCTAATGGTGAGAAGCGCGAAGAGTTGGACAAAAACGACAACAACATCATCGAGATGAACAAGGCCGTGGACTTTATGATGACCGACTCGTTGAGACATCCTCAGGAAGCCCCCAAAGACGGCAAGCGCCATATCTTCGGTCACGACATCTTCAACAACAAGAACCTGACTTTTGAGAGTAGCATGAACCTGGCCACTCCACAGAACTATACGCTGGGACCTGGCGATCAGGTGAACGTGGATATCTGGGGTGCCTCGCAAGAAAGTGTCACAGAAACCATCTCGCCCGACGGTACAATTACCATCGAGGATATTGGCGTCATCCAGTTAGGTGGACTGAGCGTCAGTCAGGCCAAAGCAAAACTGAAGCGCGTCATAGGCCCCCGTTATCAGGGTTCGAAAATCGACCTTACATTAGGTCAGACACGTACCATCACCGTGAGCGTGATGGGCGAGGTAAAAGTGCCGGGCACATACACCATGTCGGCCTTTGCCACCGTCTATAATGCCCTCTATATGGCTGGCGGACCTAATGAGATAGGTACACTGCGCCATGTGAAGGTGTACCGTAAAGGCAGGTTAGTCACCAATGTTGATGTCTATGATTTCCTGCTGAACGGCAAGCTCAGTGGCGACGTGCGTCTGCATGACAACGACGTTATCACCGTCAGCCCCTATGAGGCACTGGTTAATATTTCAGGAAAAGTGAAGCGCCCTATGTTCTACGAGATGAAGACATCGGAGAGTGCTGCCACCCTTCTGAAATATGCTGGAGGATTCACGGGCGATGCCTATACGAAAGCCATCCGCATCAAGCGTAAGGCCGGTGCAGGTTATTCGGTATTCAGCGTAGGTGAGTTCGACATGAGCACCTTCAAACTGATGGACGAAGACTCGGTAAGTGTCGACTCTACCATCGCACGCTATCAGAATATGGTAGAGATCAGGGGTGCAGTATTTCGTCCCGGCATGTACCACGTTGGTGGCGAAATCAGTAGCGTGAAAGCCCTGGTGGAGGCTGCTGCTGGACTGAAGGAAGAAGCCATAGGTCAGCACGCCGTGATGCATCGCATGAAGACAGACCGCTCGCTGGAGGTGATGAGCTTAGATATAAATGGCATTCTGGAGGGGACAGTACCCGATGTACCCTTGCGAAACGAGGATGTCATCACCATTGCCTCAAAGGAGGAGAACCAAATGCGAAGAACAGTATCCATCAATGGCGAGGTACACTATCCCGGAACCTACAAGTATGCTGATAACGAAAGTATCGAAGACCTGATTATACAGGCTGGCGGTATAACAGAGGCAGCCTCATTAGTGAAGGTTGACGTAGCCCGCCGCGTCACCGATCCGAATGCTTTGGAAGCCAACGACCAGATAGCAGAGACATTCAGCTTTAAACTGTCGCCCGACTATACCATCAAGGGACAACCAGACTTCAAACTACAGCCCTTCGACGAAGTCTATGTACGTCGCTCACCTAACTACACCGAGCAGCAGAACGTCATCATCGAAGGAGAGGTGCAGTTTGAAGGCACCTATGCTCTCTCGAACAAAGGCCAGCGCCTGAGCGACATCATCAAGCAGGCTGGTGGCCTGACCCAGCGTGCCTATCCTGAGGGAACAAAACTGATGCGACTGATGACTGATGATGAACGAGAGCAGTTGGAGATTATGCTGCGTACCGCTCAGCGTAACTCTGGGCGCGATTCTATCGACATGAAGAAATTGGTAACCAACGCCAGCTACCCTGTAGGTATAGAAATGGAGAAAGCCCTGAAGAACCCTGGCAGCGACGACGACCCCATTTTGCGCGAAGGTGACCGTATTGTCGTACCTCGTTACGATGGCACCGTAAAAATCAATGGTGAAGTACTCTACCCGAACACAGTACGATTCAAGGAAGGCAAGGATGCCAAATACTATATCGACCTGGCAGGTGGCACAACCTCGACTGCCAAGAAGAGCCGCACCATCATTATCTACATGAACGGCATGGTGGCCAAGGCCAACAGCAAGCACAGGCCCAAACCTGGCTGCCAGATTGTAGTGCCCACCAAGCGCAAAGGTCGTGGAATGTCACTGCCCGAGATTCTGAGTATAGGCTCAAGCACCGCTTCTATTGCCACCATGTTTGCCACGATTGCGAACTTGACGAAGTAAAGGGAAATCTTTGTTTAGTTAACTCAGCAATTCGTATCCCTTCAGTTTTGAACACCACTGATAATGCTCAATAACCGTCAGTCGCCCCTGCTCTCTCATCCGTTCACGAAGAGCTGCATCCTCAAGTAGAGATATACACGCATCGGCAAACGATTGACTGTCATCGCGAATCAAACAGTTTTCGCCATCGTGCAGTTCTGGGATAGCTTTGGCAATAAGAGGAGTCAAAACTACGGGAATGGCATTAGCCATAGCCACAAGAACTTTATTTTGTATGCCAGCGGCAATTTTTACAGGTGCAACAGCTATGCACGAATCACTAACGAACTTATTGAGATCGTCGACAAAACCTGTTACATATACATTCTTACCATTCTCCAACTTGAGAATACTCTTTGGGGGGTGCGCTCCAACGACATAAAACTTCATATCGGGTTTCTTTGCCAGAATGAGCGGAAAGATGTCATTGACGAAACGAATAACTGCATCCTGATTCTGAAGAGACTGCATGTGGCCGATAAAGCAGATCTTATGAGTATCAACGATGTGATGGTTAATATCTGACGGAGATTCCACTCCATTTGCATGCAACTCTAATGAGCCGATGTTTTGCCCCTTCATCTTGGCGCTCAGAAAGTTGATATCTGCCTGAGAGACAAGAACCACTTTAGGGAAACGCTTGATAACGTACTTCTCATATTTTGCTATCAGGTGTCTCTCTACCATATATATGTAACGAAGCATGGATTTGCACTTTGTCCCAGTAGTTAACATATAGGTTTTAGACAATGCATCAGTCATTTCAACGATAGATTTCTCTTGCAGTTTCGCACACTCAAGGAAAGGCACCATGCGTAAGAGGTGAGAAATATATAAGTCGGGATTCTCTGTTTTTACAACTTTTTGGAACAACTTGTTGAATGATGATGAATAATAGTAACCACATTGTATGGGGCGGCCTGCCAACATAAACAAGGCGGAGTAGAACGCAGAAGCTATCTTGCTGCGTTTTACTGTATACACCTTGCCGTACAAATCCTTGGCAGCATCAATATCGGGCGATTCATCAGTATATGACACCAAAACCAACTGATGACCCTGCGACTTGAGATAGCGCGCGATATGATTGATTCTCAACAAATCACCACCACATTCAGGCAAAGGAAACCTTGGGGTTAATAGACATATTTTCATTCAATTTCACTATTTAGGCTATTGCAAATTTAAGTAATAAATTCAGAACAACCAAACATTTTTAAAGAAAAATAGACATGAGTATTAATTTTTATGAGAAATATCACCTTATTTCTTTATTTTTGTATATCTTTGCAACATGATTAGTGTATGCATGGCTACATATAATGGTGAAAGATATATCACAGAACAAGTATCTTCCATTTTACACCAATTGAGCAAGGATGACGAGCTCATTGTTTCTGATGACGGTTCTACAGATTCAACTCTCCAAATCCTGACCACGTTTCAGGACCCTCGTATCAAGATTTTTAACGGCCCTCATGCAGGGCTGACCTATAACTTCGAGAATGCCATCAATCATGCGAATGGCGACTATCTGTTCCTGTCAGATCAAGATGATGTTTGGGTACCTAACAAGGTGGAACGCATGGTTGCAGCTTTACAGAATGCTGACTTGGTGATAAGTGATGCCTGGATATGTGATGAAAAAGCTATAAGCACCGGGAAATCGCTTTATGATATATGCAAACCTCACAAAGGTTTTTGGCCAACGCTTTATCATACCACCTATATCGGCTGTTGTACTGCCTTTCAAAGGACTATATTGAAGAAGCTACTGCCCTTTCCGCCACATATCGTCATGCATGACTATTGGATAGGACAGATTGCTGACTTGTATTACAAGACCATCTATATTCCAGACAAGCTGTTACGTTATCGCAGGCATGGAAGTAACGCATCAGCACTTACTACAGGTAAAAGTCCACTTCCTCTATACAAAAAACTATCCTATAGGTACTGGATATTTTACTACGTACTTAAAAGATGGGCAAAATAAAAGCGACCTAATATGTATTCAATAATAAGGATAGTTTAAAAAGAACCCACGTTTTTATATCTCCGCATTTGTAGCGTGAGTCCAAAAGAAGATGTATTCTGTGTCTGAAACTTTTTTTTGATATAACAAACAAATCTATCAGGTCTTTGCTTTCTTGTGGGAATAGAGTGTAATAGCCTTTATGGAGTTCTAAGGCACTATGGTAGCGTATTTGTTGTTTGTGAAGTAATCGTTGTATTCTTTGTTTCCACTCCTTGAACTTCGTCTCATTAAGTCCTTTGACATTTTTTGAATGCTGGCGATAAAGAATATGTGCATGATGGTCAAAGACTATACGTGCTTTCATGGCCGCAGCGATACTTACAATCCACCAATCATGCATATCGACAAAGGTTGGTTGATATGATGTAACAATAGTTCTAAGAGCATTGTTGAATATCATTGTGCATCCACTTGCATAAGCGTAAACGAGTGATTCGCCAAAGGTTCCAAGGGGGTGAAGATGGGGAGTCGGTATCTTTTCCAAATACTGATTGGTCATCTGAGTCTGACATGCATATAAAGCTGGTTGATTACCACACGAGCTGATTTCCTTAATCCCTGAGGACAACTTGTCTTCTAACCACACGTCATCCTGGTCGGCAAAGGCATAATAATCGCATTCTGGTGCATGGCTCAGCAAATGTAAAAAGCTATACTGGGGTTTTAGGTTTTCGCCCACATAATATGATAATAATCCTTTATGTTGATAATCTTTTAGGATATCAATTGTTTTGTCCGTAGAGCCATCGTCTCTGACAATCAATTCCACGTCAACATTCTTTTGTGCAATGATACTGTCTATTTGTTGTTGAAGATATTGTTCGCCATTATATGTAGACATCAAAACTAATACTTTTTCTTTTATCGGCTCCATATTCCTTTTGCTTGAGAATTGATTATTTTATAAAACTGAATACGATTTACAATCATACCTGGAATATTTACCAAACACATTACAGCAACAAACCATGTGATGTCATGTTTCCAGTTAACGACAAAGTATGCCAGTGGAATGAAAAGGACGGCTGCTCCAACGGTAAAAATAAGCTGTAGGCGAAGCATCCCGAATCCGTTAATGATGTAGCTGTATCGCTCGCTATATATGAGTATGAAAACATACACAGCCATGGAAATACTCAGTTTTTTGTCAATACTAATATCGTTTCCAATCCAGATGGAGTATATGTAATCTGAACAGGCAATCATCATCATCATGCAAATAAAGATTGCCAGCATCATCATATCCAACTTTTTTGTTGTCTTACGTATCCATTCCATGTCGTGCCTTTCGTATGCGTCTGTTGTCGCAGTCCAATAGGGCATACAAATAACAGTAAAAATGGCCAATAACAGGCTAAAATACCGGAAACAGATTTGATAGGGTGTTACCATTGACGGTGTAAACAAGTTTGAAATCAGAAGATTTGAAGACATAAAAAGAATAACACCAGAAATCTGGATAACGAAAAACTTCACCCCAATACCCATAACTTCTTTTGCTTGCCTTAGATGAACGACCTTTATGCTTGGTCGAAGATGTGGATATTTGTAATAAAAAGAATAAATGTATGCTACAAAATACACAATAAGGGGCGAAAGGGTATTTGCAAGTGCAATGTGCATCATTGAATGGCTACCTGACAGATACACTAAATAAGTTAAGAATAAAGTCAGTGTTTGACCACATGCAATAAGAAGATTACTGATAGCAGGTAGTTGTAAGCCCATATAGAAATTACCGATTAGTTTGAAAATAAAGGAGGTACAAACTAAAAGGGACGTAACGATCAGCAAAGAATCAAGGTTTGTAACAATGTTTGTGGATACATTAAATAGTATATATGTGTCATACGTCTTGATAAGAACAAACAATACTATTGCAATAGGTATCATAATCAATGTCAGCATGGCATATGCTGATGATATGACTGATTTTGCTTTCTGAATGTCATTATGTGCCAGATGTATAGCAAGTGTGTTTCTCAAACCATTTCCTAATCCAATGTCCATGTTTTCAATCCACAAAAGAAGGCTACTGATTGTCAACCACACTCCGTTTTTATACTCTCCCAAACAATTAAGCGTTACAGGAACTATCATAAGCAATACGATAGCAGACCATCCTTTAGTAAAGAAGGAAAGTATGATATTATTACGTATTAGTTTGGACCTTTTATTATTTATCTCTTCCATTATTATATCATTCAGAACTGGATTTTTATATGTTGCTGAGTCATCAAATATACAAGAACTGCAAATACGACAACTGGAGCAAGGTTAAAAAATATATTTTCTTGATAAAACTGAAGAATTAAGACGTATACAACAAATGTATAAAGACAGCATCCGATAGTGTTATTGTTTTTATACAGACGATATAGAAAACCGCATATTATACCATATAATGCAGAAAAAAATGCAATACCTTTATACCCAAAATCGATATAAAAAGGTTGGAAAATTGTATAAACATTGGTTGGAATAGGTACCATAACAACATCCTGAGTCCTTAATTTTTCGACAACGTCATTTATGCCAAAACGAATCATAAAATGGTAAATGGTTCCAAATGTATTTGCTCCAAATTGAGGCGTTGTTTCAGGCAAGAGTTGGCAAAAAGCTACAGGCGGCGACAAAACATACATTGCAATAAAGTCAGAAATGGTAGAATAACCATTGTCATCACCTCCGCGCTGTATGGTGAACACATAGAAAAAAACGACAAGTAATAATCCTGCTACAATAATAGTCCTTAATTTGATTATTTTCTTATGATGCAAAACAAATATTATACAAATAAAGATGAAAAACAGTGTACCTTTTTCCATAATTGCGAATGCAGACAAGCAACATACTATAGCAGAAATTATAACCTGCCATAATGGTATCCGGGGATATGCCCATAATGCGGTAACTAGTAAAGCCTGATTAAGCATAATGGACTGGCCGAGAATTCCTTGACCTTCACCAAAAACTGCTAGTATTCGAATGTTCATCATAAGGTCATCGGCACTAAACATGGAGACGATCTGAAAAATGCGATATACGTAGAGTGGTGTTATAATCATTGAGATAATTAAGAAGAATGAAAAGACATTCTTATTAAATCCATTGTTATTATTGTATTTAGAAGAATCTGTTAATTCATAAAAAAGATATGAACAGACGCAAAATATGGGGACCCAAATGATTAGGCAGTAATAAAACTGTTCAGTAATTGGATATAATTGTGTGTTTAAAATGTAATACAATCCCAAAATAAGTGCCCAAATAAGGATAGTGAGATTCCAAGGTGAAAAACAATCACTTAATACAGTCAATTCAAAGACCCTTTTTTTTCTTTTATAACAGATAAGACCATGCGAAAAAAGAAGCCCAATGAAAAAGAAACTAAGAAGGTATCCAAGAAAAGAACTATTGGGTTCTAAAGGAATTGTATTGCTTTGTATCACAGCAAACGACATATAGGCACGTTGCTTTAGTGCCAACTGACGGACATACTCGTTAGTGATATTTCTGAGGTGATCATAGGAGTGCTTACATTCATTCTCTAATGCTTTTTCTTCCTGAATATCCAACTCTGTGGATGAGTTATGATGAGAATCGACAAAAGCGGTGTATCTTTTACTTATGTTCTGGTAATCCCTGTTCGCCCTCTCCAGTTCGGCTACGGCATTTTTCAGCGCAGCCTCAGCCACTTGGTGACGTTGGGCCGTAATGGTGGTTTGCAGATGCGCTGTTACGCTGTCTAACATTTGTGCAGCGATAACAGGATCGCGATCTGTAAAACTGATAGTGAGGGTTTGACGTTTGACATTTAGGTTGTAGTTGATATGATCAAGAATGGCATCTATGGTGTCCTTTTCATTCAAATACTCACCATACGTCACGTTTTTTTCCGGAATTGTTGACTGGGATATGGAACGGGCAAAATCTCTGCTTTTCAAGATTTTCGCATATACTTCTATATTATCAAGGCCTTTGTTTGCACCACCAGAAACATTTTTGATTTGGGCTTTTATCTTATCAAGTCCAATGGCTAAATCAACCTCCTTGTATTCATCACTAAGTTCGGTAATAGCAGTATATTCCTTAGGCACCAAAAGCCATACTACAATGGCAAGTAGTGTGGCTATAACAGTAGTGACGATATAGGGATGTCTTTTCAAGATGAACAGTATTTAGATATTGATGAACTGTTGACGGTTTTTCCATAATAACATGCTGATACGTAGCATGAAACCAAGTATCATCCATATAAAGAGTGATACTACCTTTGGAAGACTACTGGACTTGACGGGGACGCTAGCTCCCTGCACAATGGTAAAAGCAGGTATGCGCTCCTGTACCTTCGCCTTGGCCAAATGCAGCTGTTCACTTATCTGCTGATAGATCGTGAATTTCAACTGCATCTCGTTTTCAAGTTCATTCACCTTCTGGGCGTAAGATTGGAGCTTTACGTTCTGATAGGAATCGGCACAGGCAGCGTATGCTTGACGGGCTTGTCTGTATTGCTCCTTAGCTTCATCGAATAGCTGCTGCATATATTCGAGATCAATACGTGCTTTCTTTGTGCGATAGTTAGTAATAGCATGTTGCAGGTGTACCTGAACGGAGTCTGCCATAGTAGCAGCAATGAGCGGATCACGGTCTTCTACGGTTATCGTAATAACATTCGTTTTCTTATCAACGGAACAGCTGATTCTTTTCTTTATTACTTTGACAATCTTGTATTCATCCTTGGTCAGACGGAACGGATTCACCTTGTGGATGTCAGAGGATTGCTTAGATGTTAAACCTTCAATCATTTTTTTTATCCAAATTCCCGGATAAATGTAAAAGGCCTCCCGCTGATGATGCTGCAAATAATCTTGATAAGTATACTGCTCACCTGTTTCATCTCTGGTGACGGTAACGGGAAACAAGTCAACAATGAAATTGTTGGATGACATCAAACCGGGGTATATCTCAGGGTAGATTGCATCACCTGTCTGGCCCACTTTGATGTTCATACCTACCATGGATGCCAATGACGACAGACTGCCTGAAAAACCTGCTCCAGATTCTTCTGGAGCCAAAATGACTGTTGACTTGTATATCTTAGGTGTACAAAAAGCCAAAATCAAACCTACGAGACCAGATACACATGTAAAGATGATAATCTTACGTTTGTCAGCAATAAGCATCCTGACAACCATCGGAAGGTTGATATTGATTATTCTGTTTTCCTTTTCCATAGTCGTTTTTTTTCTTTTGACATTTCTATAAATTCTATTATGTTGCAAATGTAGTAAAAATGTTTCTAAATATCAAAGAATCAAAGAAAAAAAATGTTTGAAGAGACAAAATAACAAAAAATCCTCTAATTTCATCAGGAAGAATTCTTTGAATGGTATACCATTGGTACCGATGACTAAGGCACGTTTGAGATGAAAGTTTTCGCAGAACTTTGGTAATCTAAACAATAATGGCTGCACCGGGAAGGGCGCAGCCATCTGTTTTTGATTTATATAAACTAAGGTTTTACTATTAGAAGTTGTAGTAAACACCGAAGCTGAGGTTAGAACCATCCAGGTCGAAACCGAAGGTGTTAGCAGCCTTGGCGCCATCGTAGTCCTCCTTCTCGCTCTGCCAGCCCACGAAGCCTACGTGAGCTACGAAGCTGAGCTTATCGTTCAGGTTAACAGCAACTCCTGGCTTGATGCCCAGACCAAAGGTGTTTACCTTGTTACCAGCTGCGGGATCCTCGTGGATATAATCTAAACCACCATCCAGGAACAGGTTTACCTTATCAAACTTAGCAAAGGTGTAACGGGCGTAAGGATTAATCTGGAATACCTTGTCCTTGGCTGATACAGTGAGATTGCCAGCTTTTACCTTCTGCTCGTTCTCGGCATATCCGAAAGCTACACCAATGGCCCAGCTATCGTTGATGTTGTAACCAATCTCGGGCATGAGCTTAAGGCTAGTGTTGGTGTTGCCATCCTGAGATGTAGAAGCCAGACCAAGACCGCCACCTACGTAAACCTGTGCATTCATTGTTGCAGCTACACACACTGCTGCGAGTGTCATAAAAATCTTTTTCATTTCTTTTCTTTTTAATAATTAAACATAAACATTTGGTCTCCCAAAAGTACCGCCTGTTTTGATTCTAAATGCACTGCAAAGGTACGGCGAAAACTTTAATCTGAAGCAAAAGTTTTGCAGGAAATGCCGAATTAGGCCGATAATGTTGACTAGAATCACAAAAATCGGCCTAATTAAAAAAAATAGTAAAAATCCTTTGTGTATAGGAAAAACCCTACGGATTAGAAGTTCTTACGGACGCCTTGCCACTCGGGGAATTTGAGCTTGAGGTACTCATCGTCGAGGAAGAGGGCCGACTGGCCTACCTGGCCTTTGAGCTGCCAGTCGAGCCACTTTACTACGGCCTTGGCATAGTTGCCACCATGGGCCTCGTAATAGGTGCCGCTGTGGCCATCCTTTGAGTTGAGCATCACTACAGGGATATCGTCGGCAATGCGCTCGTAATCCTTCTGGGCGTTGGCATAGGCGATATCGGCTGGTCCACCAATCATATAGAACATTGGGGTGTGCAGGTTCTTAAGGCACTCCTTGGTGGCTCCCATCATCTCCATGTCGCCAATACCGGTGTTAAGCATCACGCAGGTGCGGATACGGGGATCGTAGGCGATGGCAAGCACCTGAGCGCCACCACACGACTGACCCATGGCGGCTACACGCTGCAGATCCAAGCAATGGTAATACTCGGAACCAGCAGCGGCATTCTGCTCGGTAAGCCAATCGAGCACCTCGAGCAGCATCTTGGGATAGGTGCTGAACTGAGGGGCAGCAGGCTGCTTGGCGGCCTTCTTGGCCTTCTTGGTGGCCTGGGCCATCATCTTGGCCTGCTCTTCCTGCTGGGCCTTGATCTCCTCGGGGGTGAGGGGCTGAATCTTCTCGCCATTGGCCATCACTACCTCGCCTTTGGTGGCAGGATAGGCCGACTTGAGCACACCACGCCACTGGGCCATGACATCGGCCTCGTCGTAAGGACCGATAGCAGCGGCCACGTAGCCATACGAGGCTACCTCGCTGAGCAGCAGGCGCATCTCTACATTATTATTAAAGCAGGCGCCATTGGCATAGACAATGACTGGCAGGGCACCTTTCTGGGCTACCACCTGCTGAAGGTTCTGGGGGCGATAAACAGTGAAGCCTGGGCAGGAGGCATCGCCTACCACCTCGGACTTAAACGGGCCTGTGCCTCCCTCTTCTACAATTTGTTTCTGAACTGTCTGGGCATTGATCATCCCAGCACTCGCTGCGAACAGCATAGCTGATAATAGTAACTTTTTCATTTTTTACGTTAGGTTTACTGTAATAATACGTTATTTACGATGGCAAAGGTACACAAAAAAAGCCACCCGACAAAATCGAGTGGCTTAAAATATGTCAAACTAAGATTTGATCTTATTTGAGCTCAGCGAGGTACTTGATAGTACGAACCATCTGAGAAGTGTAAGAGTTCTCATTGTCGTACCAAGAAACAACCTGTACGAGTGAGTTGCCGTCCTCCATCTTGCTTACCATTGTCTGGTTAGCGTCGAAGAGTGAACCGAACTTCATACCGATGATGTCGCTAGAAACGAGCTTCTCCTCAGTGTAACCGAAGCTCTCGTTGGCAGCAGCCTTCATGGCAGCGTTGATGCTCTCAACAGTTACATCACCCTTAACAACAGCGTGCAGGATAGTTGTAGAACCAGTTGGAGTTGGAACGCGCTGAGCAGCACCGATGAGCTTACCGTTGAGCTCAGGAATTACGAGACCGATAGCCTTAGCGGCACCAGTTGAGTTAGGAACGATGTTCTGAGCACCAGCACGAGCACGCTGAACATCACCCTTGCGCTGAGGACCGTCGAGGATCATCTGGTCACCTGTGTAAGCGTGAACAGTTGTCATGATACCGCTCTGGATTGGAGCGAGGTCGTTCAGAGCCTTTGTCATAGGAGCCAGGCAGTTTGTTGTACAAGAAGCAGCGCTGATAACAGTGTCAGCAGGAGTCAGAGTCTTGTGGTTTACATTGTAAACGATAGTAGGCAGATCGTTACCAGCAGGAGCAGAGATAACAACCTTCTTAGCACCAGCAGTGAGGTGAGCAGATGCCTTCTCCTTAGATGTGTAGAAACCTGTGCACTCCAGAACAACGTCTACATCCAGCTTACCCCAAGGGAGCTCAGCAGCGTTAGGAATAGCATAGATAGTGATCTTCTGACCATCAACAACGATGTAATCCTCACCAGCCTCTACAGTGTGCTTGTTCTCACCAATCTTGCCGCAGAAACCACCCTGAGCGGTATCGTACTTCAGCAGGTGAGCGAGCATCTTAGGACTTGTCAAGTCGTTGATTGCTACTACTTCATAACCTTCAGCCTCGAACATCTGACGGAATGCGAGACGACCAATACGGCCAAAACCGTTAATTGCTACTTTTGTCATTTTACTTAATTATTTAAATGGGTTATACCTATTATTACTAACTTTTTTAGCTCGAAAAACGAACTTTTTTTTGATTTCGGATGCAAAGTTACAAAATTATTCCTATATTTGCAGCATAAATCACTTAAAAATAAAGTGAAAAGTGAAAACTGAAAAGTAAAAAGTATAAAAATCGGCGGCAAAAAACCAATGATTGCAAAATACAGATTACAATTTGAACTTGGAACATTAACATATTAATCTTTAAAATTAAAAGCTTATGGGATTTATTAAAGAATTCAAGGAGTTTGCCGTTAAGGGCAATGTGATGGACATGGCAGTGGGTGTTATCATTGGCGGTGCCTTTGGTAAGATTGTAAGCTCGCTGGTTGACGATGTGCTGATGCCTGTTGTAGGTATGTTTACTGGCAATGTAGATTTTACCAGCCTGGCTTTCCAGATTGGCGAAGGCGAGGGCGCAGCTGTGCTGAAGTATGGTACGTTTATACAGAACGTGGTAGATTTTGTAATCGTGGCATTCTGTATCTTCCTGATGATGAAAGGCATTAACAAGCTGAACCGCAAGAAGGAAGAGCCTGCTCCAGAGCCCGAGGCTCCAAAGGGTCCCACGCAGGAAGAGCTGCTGGCTGAGATCAGAGATCTGTTGAAAAATAAATAATCAATAAAAAGCCCCGCCAGTTGGCGGGGTTTTTTATTGCTTACTCCCACTCGATGGTTGCGGGTGGTTTCGACGAGATATCGTAGCAAACGCGGTTTACGCCACGTACCTTATTAATAATCTCGTTACTTACCTTAGCCATGAAGTCGTAAGGCAGATGTGCCCAGTCGGCAGTCATCGCATCAGTTGATGTTACAGCACGCAGGGCAACGGGATGCTCGTAGGTACGCTCATCGCCCATCACACCTACACTGCGAACAGTAGAGAGCAGGATGGCACCTGCCTGCCAGATCTGATCGTAGAGCGAAACCTCGATCTCGCCATCCTTCATATCAGCAGGGATACCGGCAGCCAGCACCTTGCGGGCCTCTTCGCCACTCAGTTTTACCTTGTAATCGCGCAGACCGCGGATATAGATATCGTCGGCATCCTGCAGGATACGTACCTTCTCAGGAGTGATATCGCCCAGGATACGAACAGCCAAGCCAGGACCAGGGAAGGGGTGACGGGTAATCAAGTGCTCGGGCATGCCCAACTGGCGACCTACACGACGAACCTCGTCCTTGAACAACCACTGCAGGGGCTCGCAAAGCTGCAAGTGCATCTCCTTTGGCAGACCGCCTACGTTGTGGTGGCTCTTGATGACCTTACCTGTAATATTCAAACTCTCGATACGGTCGGGGTAGATAGTACCCTGAGCCAGCCACTTGGCATCGGTAATCTTCTTGGCCTCGGCATTGAACACCTCGACGAAGTCGCGACCAATAATCTTGCGCTTCTGCTCTGGATCGGTAACACCAGACAGATCGGCAAAGAACTTAGCGCTGGCATCAACACCAATTACGTTCAGGCCCAGCACCTTGTAGTCGTCCATCACCTGGTTGAACTCGTTCTTACGCAGCATACCATGATCAACAAAGATACAGGTAAGGCGATTGCCAATGGCCTTGTTGAGCAGTACAGCAGCAACAGATGAATCAACACCACCTGAGAGGCCGAGGATCACACGGTCGTCGCCCAGCTGAGCCTTGAGCTCGGCTACTGTAGAATCGACGAACGAAGCGGCACTCCACTCCTGCTTACTGCCACAGATATCAACTACGAAGTTCTTCAGGAGCTGTGTACCCTGCAGGGTGTGGAACACCTCGGGATGGAACTGAACAGCCCATACGCCATCGCGCCAGAATGCAGCGTTCTTAACGTCCTTAGTAGAACCAATAACCTCGAAACCCTCAGGGATTGAGGTGATGGTGTCGCCATGGCTCATCCATACCTGAGAATGCTGCTCGAAACCTTTGAACAGAGGGTTCGTGGTGTCGACAGTCTCAAGGTTGGCACGTCCATACTCGCGAGAGTCGGCCTTTTCGACCTTACCACCCAGGGTGTGACTGATGAACTGAGCACCATAGCAGATACCCAGCACAGGCACACGACCTACAAACTGCAACAGGTCGACCTTGAAAGCCTCAGGATCGTGTACCGAGTAGGGCGAACCACTCAGAATTACACCAATCACCGAGGGATCGTCCTTCGGGAATTTGTTGTAGGGCATAATCTCGCAGAAGGTGTCCAGCTCGCGCACACGGCGGCCGATAAGCTGCGTGGTTTGCGAACCGAAATCGAGAATAATAATCTTCTGTGTCATATAAAACTATAATGATTTGATAAATTTTTCAGCGTTGTCGAGGGTATCAAGCTTACCCACATCAAGCAGGCGCAAATCCTTAGCCTCGTAACCACGGATCAGGTGGGTGCCACAGGCCTTGAGATAAAAGTCCATAATGGGAAAGCGCTCGGGCCACTCGTCTAACAATGGCACGAGTGACGGGTGGAACACGTGGATGCCCGAAAAAGCTAATAGCTTATCAGCTTTTTCGCCCTTAACCTGACCTGTTTCGATGTTAGTCCAGCCATGCAGGCGCATCTCGTCGTCGAACATCAGATAACGCTTGGTCTGGCGCTCGCTCACTACCAGCAGGGGCGCATCCATAGGTAGCGCCTCGAGATCGAGATTGCTCAGGATATCCACATTATGAATCAGGATAGGCTCGTTGGCATCGAACAAAGGCAACGCCTTCTTGATGCCACCACCTGTTTCGAGCAGCGCACTGGTTTCGTCGCTGATACGGATATCCAAACCAAAGTTATGATTTTCCTCGAGATAGGTTACAATCTGATAGGCAAAGTGGTGAACATTTACCACAATGCGCTCATAACCAGAGGCTTTAAGTTTTTGTATTACATGCCAAATGAGCGGCTGCCCCCCTACCCTCACCAGTGCCTTAGGCATGGTGTCGGTTAGTGGCTTGAGACGAGTGCCAAGCCCTGCGGCAAATATCATCGCTTGCTTCATTCGGCGCACTATGCTTTATTTGGGGTGCAAAGGTAGCACTTTTTTGGGAGATAAAAAAGAAATTGCCCCAAAAAATTTTGGAGCAATTCCGTTAATAAGTTAGTTAGAACATACGTGGGCCACCAAAGCCGCCACCAGGACGACCTCCGCCCATACCGCCACGAGGACCGCCGCCAAAGCCGCCACGTCCACCACGGCCACCAGGACCACCAGGGCCACCAAAGCCACCCTGACGACCAGCCTTACCACCAAACAGGTTCAGACGATAGATGACGTGAACCATGCCATAGCTGGTAACGGCGTTGTACTGTGTATCGTTACGCATCATAGCTGTGACTGTGCTCGACAGTGTGCTCTGCTGGTGCAGGATGTCGTACAGCTGCAGCGAGATGGTAAGGGGTTTACCCTTGAGGAAGCTCTGCGAGAGCTGAGCATTCCAGATAAGCTCGTTGGTGTTCATCGAGGCATCGTAGTAACCACGACGGCTCTGCATGTTCAGGTTGGTGGTAAGCGATGTGCCCCAAGGAGCTGTCACGCCAATCATACCACCATAGGTGAACTGCCAGGTATCCAGGTTGTTGTTGGTTTGCAGCTCGCTACGGTTGCGGTTGTAGTTCAGCGATCCGTTGAGCTCAACCTCCAACCAGTCGTTACGATAGCTGAAGGCCAGACGCTCCATGATGGTCTGCGACTTGGTAACAGCCTTGGCATCGCTCACACCATCATTAACAAAACCTACGTTGTGGTTGTATCCAAAGTTAGTAAATGTATTCACGTTAAAGTAGCCAGCCGAGTCGATAGCGGTGTTGAACATAAAGCCCACGTTGGCATTCCAGTTACCATTCACGTTCTCAGGACGGCTCATACGGCCACCACCTTCCAACAGGGTTACCTTGTTGGCGATAGAGTTAGCAGTGGTAGAGAAGTTTACGAATGTCATCACAGCACGCTGGTGCTTCTGGAAGTAATCGTTGTAGAACAGCTGGAAATTCTGACGGAACGAAGGCTTCAAGCCAGGGTTACCTCGTGTAATGTTCAAGGGGTCGCTGTTATCTACGATATCCAGCAGATCGCTCATAGAGGGCTGCGAGGTGTTGGCACGATAGGTGAAGCGCAACTGACCTGTCTGCGACTTCTTCCAACGGAAGTCCATGGTTGGTGCAAAGTTGGTAACAGTGCGGGTGGTATCGGCATGGATACCCTTGTAGTCCTGAATAAAGTGCGACTTCTGAGGCACCATCTGTACACCAATATTAAAGGTATAAGAGTTGCGAACGATGCGCAGCATCATCTCAGCTGTATGGATATAGTTCTGGTATTCCGAATAGCGGCTCTGGCTATCATCGCGATAAGGAGCGAGCGAAGTGATACGGCCGAACTGGCCCAGATACTCATCCCATGAGCGATAACCACCATTCCAAGCAGCTACTGGATCAATCTTACTGAAATCGTAGGTACCACGATCGCTCTTTTGGAAACGGTACTGGTACTGATAGCTGAACTGCAAGTAGGTGCGAGGCAGAATAGGCTCGCTATAGGTGATGCGTGCACTATAGTTCCAGTTCTTGGTGGGGGTGATAGAATAGCGATTGTTGATTGAATCACCGGTAATAATACCCAGATTATAATAATTAATCAAACTGTTAGAAGCCGATTTGCTGGTACCATCACTCCAACCTGCATTCAGCTGAACGGTGATGTTACGACCGGTGTTGCTGAGACGACGGTTGAACTGCAACATACCACTCACATTCTTTGAATCGCTGTAAGACACGCTTTTCTGCGTACGATCATTCTGCAAGATATCCTTCAGCTCATCCAACTGGTCGAGCGGGCTGATAATGCTCTTATTATCGAATGGGTTAGCAGTAAAGGTAGCCTCGGCACCCTCGTTATCGCCATCCTGAGAGTTGTAACGGAAGTTTGGGCGGAACATGATGTTGGTCATCGAGTCGGGCGTCCACTCCAAACGCATCTGGGCATTCCAGTTGTTAGAACGGGTGTAGTTCTGCGTAAGACTGTTACCATACTGCGAGTTGGTGGCACCAAACATGGTCATGCGAGTTACCTTCGAGAGGGCATCGCCATCGCTGTGGTTCCAACGTACACTACCATCCAGCACCAGTTTGCCGGTATTTTCGTAGTTCAGGTTGATACCAGTCATCTTATTAGCAGTAAGCCCCTGGCGACCACCACCAAAACGGCCACCACCGCCACCACCGGGGAATCCCATATCGTTGGTGTTATTGGCATTGGTCATCAGGAACACCTTCATATCGCTATTCATAATACCACCAAAGATACGGCCTGCATAACGGTTCTTGGTACCAGCGGCAAGGTCGGCATTCATCATAAAGCCCTTGTTCATACCCTGCTTGATACCAAAGTCGAGCACAGTCTCCTCTTCGCCATCCTCGATACCTGATACACGGGCCAGATCGCTCTGCTTATCATAAGCCTTAATGCGGTCGATGATATTGGTAGGCAGGTTCTTCATGGCAGTCTTGGTATCGCCAGTCATGAACTCCTTACCATCTACCAGAATCTTCTTCACCTCCTTACCATTAATCTTAATAGTACCATCGTCGCTCACCTCGGCACCTGGCAGACGCTTAACCAGCTCCTCAACTACCGAACCCTCGGGGGTACGGAAGGCGGCAGCATTATATACAAAGGTGTCGGCCTTCAGTGTCACCTTCGAGGCGCGTGCTGTAACAGTGGCACCCTTCAGCATAATAGCATCGGGACTCAGCGAAATGGTACCGGCATTGTAACCCTTACCATCCTTCAAGGTAATCTTCTTGGTGTAGGTCTTAAAGCCCACATAAGTAATCTTCAAGGTATAAGTACCATCGTTGGGGGCTGTAACACGGAAAGCTCCATCGGTGTTGGTTACACCATTAGCCACAACCTTCTCGCCTGAGAGAATAGAAGCGGTGGCCTGAATAACTGCATCCTGCGTATCCTGCTCAATCACTTTACCTGTAACCACGCGTTGTGCGTGTACTGACAATACCGTAAAAGATACGGCCATCATGAATAGTAATAATCTTCTCATTGCTACTTTTTTCTACGTTTTTTTGAAAGTTTGACGCCTTTTCGAAAAAAAAGTTTAACCTACAGGCTATTTTTTTGTTTAATTTGTTACGTTTTAAAAAAATAATGTTATCTTTGCACTCAATAAAAATTAAAAAGTCAACTACGGCACCAAACAATGAGCCTACAGAAAGTTGTCATATCAGACCAGCTGGATCGTACACTCGCTGAAGCTATAGCAGAGTGTGAACACGATAAGGTTTTCGTCCTGGCCGACGAGACCACTGCTGAGTGCTGTCTGCCAGTCATCGAGCAGTTCGATAGCATGGCAGGCGCTAAACGCATCGTGATCGAGGCTACTGATACGCATAAGAATCTGGCTTCGCTGAGTCATGTATGGCACGACTTGAGCGAGGGCGGTGCTACACGTCACACCTTATTAATAAATATAGGCGGTGGCATGGTAACCGACTTAGGTGGTTTTGCGGCTTCAACTTTTAAGCGCGGCATAAACTACATTAACATCCCCACTACCCTGCTCTCGATGGTTGACGCATCGGTAGGTGGTAAGACAGGCATCAACTTCCTAGGCCTGAAAAACGAGATTGGCGTGTTTAACAATGCCAAGAGCGTGATACTGGACACTGAATTTCTGAAAACCCTGGATACTGAAAACATGCTGTCGGGTTATGCCGAGATGCTGAAACACGGACTGATTAACGATGCAAAGATGCTGGGCGAGTTGCTCTCGTTCGATATCGAGCACCCTGATCTGGTTCAGTTAAAGCGTATGGTGGCCGAATCGGTAGCTGTTAAACAACGTATCGTAACTGAAGACCCCACCGAGAAGGGCATCCGCAAGGCATTGAACTTAGGTCATACCGCTGGACATGCGTTCGAATCGTTCGCCCTGAAGCACAAGCCCGTATTGCATGGCTATGCTGTGGCATGGGGACTGATAGTAGAGCTGTACCTGAGCGCCATTAAGACGGGATTCCCCACTGACAAGATGCGCCAGACGGTAAGATTCATATTGGATCACTACGGAAAGATGAACATCACGTGCGATGATTACCCCACCCTGTTGGAGCTGATGACGCACGACAAGAAGAATATAGCAGGCATCATAAACTTCACACTGCTGGGAGGTGTAGGCGATATCCTTATCGACCAGACTGCTACGAAGGAAGAAATCTATGAGGCATTCGACTTTTATAGAGAAAGCTGATGCTGGTGACTTAATACAAACCAATTCAACTTAATAGACCTAATCATATTACTAACTAATCAGAGTAGGACTGCTCGCGAGAGTAGTCCTATTCACTTTTTAGCCCCTTTTGTTCTTATGTTCTTTTTATCTAAAAAACAAGGTCGAGGATTTTTTTTCGGGCAGGTTTGCCTGTTTCGGTAAGCGGAATTTGGTTTACGTGCAAGTAAACTTTAGGTTGATGGTACTTTGGTAGCACCTGCTCGCAGATAGTCTGGGCCTCGACTGTATCACCCTCTGTCAACAGCACCACTATCTCGCCAAACTTCTCGTCCTTACGCTTACTTATAATATAAGGTACGCGCATGTACTTTTTTAAAGTTTGCTCAACCTCCTCGATCTGTATCTTGATACCACCCGAACAAATCACATTATCCTTACGACCACGGATGCGGAATCTTCCATCGGACTTCAGTTCCACAATATCGTTGGTGGTCAGTGTCTGGGCACAGACCTCAGGAGCATCAATCACCAGACAACCTTCGTCGGTAGTACTCAGCTTCACAGCGGGAAAAGGCATGTACCACTCAGAAGCTTCGGGGCCGCTGATACGTCGCAGGGCGATATGCGAGAGTGTCTCCGTCATACCATAGGTGCTCCACACGGCATGGGGAAAGGTACGCAACTCGGCCTCCATCGCCTCGTCGATAGCACCACCACCAATAATCAGGTGCCGGATAGCCATCAATCGCTCTTTCTCCTCAGGCACCTGCAACGAGTTGTACACCTGCATGGGCACCATGGCAGCGAAATCCAATTGACAATTTACAATTGATAATTGAGAATTATTTAGTGGGTGGCCACAGGGGGGCACCTCAATTAATTTGAGGCCGCGCTCAATCGAGCGCACCACCATCATCTTACCAGCAATATAATCAGTACTCATGCACAGCAGCGCCGTATCGCCAGCCTTCAGTCCCAAAAAGTCACAGGTTATGCGGGCAGAATTCAGCATTCTGCGCTTCTCCACCAACATACGTTTAGGCTCACCAGTACTACCCGATGTCTTTACCTCAACGTACTCCGAATCATTATTCCACTCGTCTATAAACGCCATAGTTGATCGCCTTGAATGGTGAGGGGCATTTCGATGTTATCTGTAAACAGCTGACCAGTGCCCAAGCCCTGTGGCATGCTGATATGATCGCCATACACACTCGAAGCAAACTGGGCGATGGCATTCAAGCCGATATTACTCTCAAGGGCCGAGGTAATCCACGAGCCGATACCCAAGCTCTTAGCGATATCAATCCACTCCTTACTGCCCATCATGCCACCATGCAACGAGGGTTTGAGGATGATATAACGGGGTTTGATGATCTCGAGCATGTGACGCTTCATCTCTGCATCGTTCACGCCTATCAGCTCCTCATCGAGGGCGATGGGCAGGGGTGACTCCCTGCAGAGTTCAGCCATATAAGCCCACTGTCCTTGTTTGATGGGTTGCTCGATAGAATGGATATTGTATTGCGACAGGAGTTCGAGTTTATACAGCGCCTCGTCGTAAGTAAAGCCACCATTGGCATCCAGTCGCAACTCCACCTCGTGATGCGAGAAGCGATCGCGGATACGTTTCACCAAGTCAAACTCCTTCTCAAAGTCGATGGCACCAATCTTCAGTTTGACACAGCGGAAGCCCAATTTCAGTTTCTCCTCCATACGCTGCAGCATCTCCTCGTAGTTGCCCATCCACACCAATCCGTTGATGGGGATGCCCACTTCGCCACGGGCAAAAGCGGTATCGAAGAGTTTTTCGCCTTTCTGCAGATTCAGCTTGGCCGTTTCCAAGCCGAACAGCATCGAAGGATAATCGCGCAGGGCATCATAATCTATCTCGCCCGTTTCACAGAAACGTTCACAAGCACGCTTCAGCAAAGCCTCATAATCCTCATCAGGCATCGCATCGCAACTCAAATCGGGCAACGGTGCACACTCACCCACGCCATGCTTATCGCCATCACTCAGATGAATCAGCCACAGCTTGCGGGTTAAATAAACCCCGCGAGAAGTCCCCGCGGGTTGTTTAAAATGCAATATTTTCTTTTCTATCTCAAATCGCATAATTATCTTCATTAATAAAGGCCGTGTCCTTTTATAAAAAGGCCGTGTTAATCCGTGCCTAATAAATCAAGGCATCTTCGGATATTTTTTGAAATCAGGCTTACGTTTTTCAAGGAAAGCCTTACCACCCTCCTGAGCCTCATCCAGGAAGTAATACAGCATGGTGCAATCGCCTGCCAACTCCTGGATACCAGCCTGACCATCCAACTCGGCATTCAGTCCAGCCTTGATCATACGCAGAGCCAGTGGCGAACGTTCCATCATAATCTCGGCCCACTCTACACACTCGTCCTCCAGACGCTCGATAGGCACCACCTTGTTCACCATACCCATCTCCTCGGCCTCCTTGGCAGTGTACTGACGACACAGGAACCATATCTCGCGAGCCTTCTTCTGACCAACGATACGAGCCAGGTACGACGAACCAAAACCAGCATCGAACGAACCTACCTTAGGACCAGTCTGACCAAAGATAGCATTCTCCGAAGCAATCGTCAGGTCGCACACCAGGTGCAGCACATGACCACCTCCAATGGCATAACCATTCACCATCGCAATTACAGGCTTGGGCAGCCTGCGAATCTGCATCTGCACATCGAGCACGCTCAAACGGGGCACACCCTCTTCATCAACATAGCCACCACGACCCTTTACATGCATGTCGCCACCAGAGCAGAAAGCATGCTTCACATCGGCCAGAGTCTTACCCTCGGGCACCTCGCTCATGGCACCTGTCAACAATACCACACTGATATCCTGCATCTCGCGACACATAGCAAAAGCCTGACTCAACTCCCAAGTGGTCTTGGGGGTGAAGGCATTGCGATAGCGTGGACGATTAATGGTAATCTTGGCGATACCATTATACTCCTCAAACAAAATCTCCTTAAACTCTCTTATCGTTTGCCAGTTTCTCATTTTTCAAAATTTGATAATATGTTTTTGCTACACGCTCATCCTCATCGGCATCGGTAAATATCTCGAGCAGTACAGGACGAGTAGATTTCTTATTTAATAAGGTGTCGACACACTGCTGCATCTCCTCCATATTGGTGGCCTTCATATAACGGATATTGTTCTGCTTACAGATGCCCTGGGCTGTCGTCTGATGTGCGCCCGAGATAAAGCTATCGCGAACAGGACTCTGCTCCAAGCCCTTCAGCATGTTAAAGATACCACCCTTGCCATTATTCAGCACAATGATATGCAGGTTGCCATTCAGGTTCTGATTCCACAGGGCATTCTGATCGTAGAAGAAACTCAGATCACCCAGCACGCACAGCACCTTCTCGTCGCCAGTCACTATCGAGCTGCCAGCAGCTGTAGATAGCGAGCCTTCGATACCATTCACACCACGGTTACAGAACACATAATGCTTGGCAAAGAGGTTGGCAAAACGGATAGGACTGCTGTTGCCATAATGGATATAGCGATAGAAGGCCTTACCCAGTTTATCCTCCAGATACTTGATAGCAGCCATCTGCGAATACTCGGGTTCGAACTTCATGGCACGATAGGCAGCCAAACGGGTGGCCTGATCCCAACGGGCCTTAAAGGTAGCAGTAGAACTGATGGCCTTGAACTTGATGGCGTTCACCAAGTCCTCGATCACATCGGCAGGACTACCCTCAATCACACCATACAGCTGCATCGATGTATCGTGGATACTACCATCCTCGGTAACAGCCCAGATATGACAATCCTTCAGACCACGCAACCATTTCTTGATACGTTTGCTAACCAGCGTATCGCCTAAGTACAGCACAAAGTCGGGCTGGTAAGCGGGGTTATCACCCAGCACGTGTATCACCTCATCGAAATTGGTGCCACCCTTACCTACACTCAGTGCCTCGTGAACCACCACAGCACACTGCGACAGCATGAACAGCTCCTGAGGAATCAGGTCTTCGGTAGACATCTGACCAATCACCACCATAGGTTTCTTAGCTGCAGCAAACTGCCCGGCACACTCCAACGATATCAAAGCCGCATTGCTACGAGGGGTGAGCAGCTGGATAACACGCTCCTGAGGCAACTCTTCGACATTATACTCGAACAGGGGCTCAGAGATAGGCACATTGATATGTACAGGACCACAACCATGGTGGCGTGTCTCGTTCATGGCCTCGTTAACCAAACGGTTACAGTACCAGTGCATCTCATCGTTATACACCTCGGGCAGGTTCACAGCCTTCTTCACAAAGCGACCCAAGGCATCGGGCTGAGGTAGCGTCTGACCATCCAACTGATCAATCCATTGTGCAGGACGATCAGCCGAGATAACCACCAATGGCATGTGCTGATAATAAGCCTCGGCCACTGCTGGTGCTAAGTTCAGCAAGGCCGTACCACTGGTTACGCATACGGCTACGGGACGATGAACTACCTGTGCGATACCCAGGGCATAGAAACCTGCACTGCGTTCATCAGTTACAGGATAGCACTCGATATCAGGGCACTCGTTCAGGTTGTGTACGATAGCTGAGTTACGGCTACCAGGACAAACCACTGCAAATCTTACTCCATGAGCCACCAACAGGCTGGTCAGGATATTTACGTTCTGCTTACTGCTGTACATATAATAGTTTTTTCATTGTTTCCATTTTCGCTTCAGTTTCCAACCACTCCTGCTCTTCGACGCTGTCTTTCAACAGTCCGCCGCCAGCATAGAGATGACACACATCGCCATCGATGTTCATACATCTTAGCGACACATAGAGATGGGTATCCTCCTGTGCAACAGGTCCCATAAACCCACTGTAGTATCTGCGTGGGGTATGCTCGTTCTTTACTATAAACTTAAAGGCCTCGCGCTTAGGCAGTCCGCACACGGCAGGTGTAGGATGCAAGGCCTGTAACAAATCGCCAATTTTATTGTTGTCGGCCAACTTAAAGGTAAAGTCGCTACGCAGGTGTACCAGGTTAGCGGCTCGCACCGTGCGTGGTCCCTCCTCACGGAAATCACCTGTAAACTGCTCCAGGCACTCGGTGATATAGGTGGCCACAATACGCTGCTCCTGAATATTCTTGGTGCTCCAGGTCAGCGTTTCGCCCTCGCCATCCAGCTGGTCGCCTTCCAGTTTCATGGTTCCTGCCAAGGCGATGGTTCGCCAATCGGCCCCATGTCCATCCAACAGGATCTCTGGCGTGGCAGTTAACCAGCACCCACTCTTCTCTGTCTCTACCAGTGCGATAAACAAGCGGGGGTAAAGCTGGCAGGCACGATAGAACAAATCGATAGGTTTTACACCTTTGGGCATCTGTTCATCGGCACATCGCGCCAACACAATCTTGCGGAACTTATCAGCCTCTAACTGCGAGTGATAGTTCGCAAAGTCAACCTTATAATAGTTCGACATATCGCTTGGCAACCTGTTTTTACCGTCATCAGCAGTTAGTTGCTCGTTGCTCAAAGCAATCGTCTCTGTTTTTCCTTGTATCAAAACCACGGGCTGGTCGGCCTTCACCTCGAAGGGGGCCACAACAAAACCCTGTTTACCATTCAACTCTGTCAGCGAATGCAATTCCATGGGCTCACCTACCGATTGCGTAATCAGTGTGGCGTGGTCTTCATGGGGTAATCTGTAAATAGCGTATGCTGACATTATTTCTTCTGCTTAATAACATAGTTAGTAACTCGCACATTTGATATCAGATCGCCTGCCGTGTCCTTGATATCCACATTCCACACGTGCAGCGTCTTTCCCTTGTGCAACATCTTTGCGAAGGCAGTTACCGTGTCGCCTTCAGCCACAGCTTTCACATGACTCCCGGTAACCTCGATGCCCACACAGGCGCATCCTGGACAGAGAGCCGACGATGCCACCCCGGCCACATTCTCGGCCAGAGCCAACGAAGCGCCACCACTCAAAAAGCCGAATGGCTGGCGATTTCGCTCATCAACTTTCATTTTCGCCAAACAAGTATCAACCTCAGGAGTAGAAATAAATTCCATCCCGAGGGCTGTACTTAAATTCGGCTTTGCGTTAATAATCTCTACTATCTTTTCTACGTTCACTCTGAATTTTTTAATTCTTAAATTTTTGAATTTTTACATTTTATTTAAACAGCGAGTACTCTGGTACACTCCAGGCCAGGGCACTGGCGCCCAGCACATCGCGTTCTCTATCTTCAAGTTTCGAAACAAGAATCTTTACCTTGCCTCGCAAATTTCCAAATACATGCTCCTCGAACGCCTGGCAGGTTGGTTCGAGCAACCATTTACCAGCATGCGAGATACCACCCGTCAGGATGATGGCCTCAGGGTCAACAAGCGATGCATAGTTGGCCAAGCCCAAACCTAACATCTCACCCGTACGGCGGTACACCTCGATAGCCATCTCGTCGCCCTGATCACAGCACTCCTTGATGGTACGTGGTGATAACTTCTCCAGATTGCGCATCAGTGTAGGTGCATCGCTCTCGGCCATCAGTTCCTTGGCAGTATTCACAATACCTGCGGCACCAACGTACGACTCCAAGCAGCCAGTATGACCACAACCACAAGCACGACCGTTTTTATTAACTATACAGGTATGTCCAAACTCGCCAGCATAACCATTATGACCAGTATGATCGTCGCCTGCCGAGAAGAAACAGCTGCCTATGCCAACACCCAGACTGAGAATAATGAAATTCTTCATTCCATGGGCACAGCCAAAGGTAAACTCGCCAAGAGCACTCACGTGGGCATCGTTCGACAAGCCTACAGCCAAGCCAATGCGGTCGCGCAGCATAGCACTCAGGGGCACGATACCCTTCCAAGGCAGGTTGGCTGCATTCTCTATACAGCCCGAAACCGAGCTGGCACTGGGCGAACTAACACCGATGGAACGAATGGTTTCGTAACCGCCATTAGCCTCAACCAGATTCACAATCTTATCGCTTAAGGCAGTCACAAAGTTGTTCACATCCGAATAGCCGCATGTAAGGAACGATTCCTCAGCGATAATATTACCGCGGATGTCCACAATGGCATAGGTTGTACTCTCATTACTGATGTCAACACCTACAACTTTCGTTTTAATCTTGTACTCCTCCATAGATATAGGTCTAGTTATTATTTAAACAACGAATATTCCTTCACATCCCACGCCAGAGCGCTGGCGCCAAGCACATCACGCTCACCTTCCTTCAGAATCGACACCAGGATACGGGTCTTATTCTTGATATTGTGGAATACGTGCTCCTCGAACGAGGCACGCATGGGTTTCAACAGCCACTTACCTGCCTGCGTCATATCGCCTGTCAGGATAATAGCCTCAGGGTTCAACACTGATGCATAGTTGGCCATACCCAATCCCAATATCTCTCCAGTCTTACGGAATACCTCGATGGCCACTTTATCACCTTTATAACAACAGTCAGCAATGCTCTTGATGCTCAGCTCCTGCATGTCGCTCAGCAGTGTGGGCTCCTTACTGGCAGCAATCATCTCTTCGGCAGTCTTTATCAAGCCCTTCTCCGAGCAATAAGTCTCCAGACAGCCCTTGTTACCACAACCGCACTGGCGACCGTTCAACTCTACACAAGTATGTCCCAGTTCACCAGCAAAGCCATTAAAGCCCAGATGGGGCTGACCGTTTGAGAAGAAACAGCTACCCAGTCCGCCATGACTGATCGAAATCACCACGAAGTCTTTCATGCCATGCGCACTGCCGTACGATTTCTCGCTGAGCGCTGTAATATGAGCATCATTGGCCACTGCCACAGCCAGTCCTAATTGGTCGCGCAACATAGCTCCCAGAGGTATCACACCCTTCCAAGGCAGATTGGCCGCATTCTCAATGCAACCTGTCACTGCACTGGCACTAGGCGCACTCACACCTACCGAGCGGATGGTTTCGTAACCACCGTTCTCCTCAACCAGCGCTACCACACGCTCACAAAGGGCTGCCACGTATTCATTAATATCAGTATAGTCGGAAGTCAGGAAATAATCCTGAGCCACGATCTCTCCTCTGATATCTACCACAGCAAAAGTGGTACGGTCCACGCGGATATCGATACCTACTACACGTGTTTTGATCTGGTCGATGCTCTCGTCTTTCTTCTCCATAACTATTCTCTGTTATTTAAACAACGAATATTCTCTTACTTCCCATGCCAGGGCACTGGCGCCTAACATATCATTCGAGGCCTTATACTCATCAGATATCAGGAACTGGATTTTGCCATAGGTATTATGGAACACCAGCTTGTCAAATGTCTCCTTGGCAGGATCGAACAACCATTTACCAGCCTTTGTAAGTCCGCCAGTAAAGATAAAGGCCTCAGGATCTACCAGCGAAGCATAGTTGGCCAATCCGAATCCCAACATCTCACCTGTGCGACGGTACACTTCGATGGCCAGTTCATCGCCCTGATTGCAAAACTCAGCAATCTGCAAGGCCTTCAGATTCTCAACGCCACGCATCAACGATGGTGTGGTTGTTTCGTCCAACAGTTCTTTGGCAGTAGCTACGATGCCTTTTTTTGCCACGTAGGCCTCTAAGCAACCTTTGTTACCACAGCTGCACTGTCTGCCGCCATTTACCACACAAGTATGACCAATCTCACCAGCAAAACCTTCGTTACCTTTATGTATCAGACCATTCGAGAACATACAGCTACCAATGCCACTGCCCATGGTAAGTACCACAAAGTCGCGCATGCCTCTGGCCAGTCCGTAGGTATGCTCACCCAGAGCTCTTACATCTGCATTATTAGCCACAGCCACAGCGTAGCCAGTACGTTCTCTAAGCAAAGTAGCTAAGGGAATAACGCCTTTCCAAGGCAGGTTAGGTGCATTCTCAATACTACCAGTCATAAAGTTGGAGCTAGGCGCACTGATGCCTACCGAACGAATGCTCTCGTAGCCACCGTTGCGTTCCACCATTTCCATCACGCGCTCACTCAGCACTGATACAAACAGGTTTATATCTGGATAGTCTAATGTCGGGAAACTGTCCATCACAACCACCTCACCCTTCACGTCAACAATTGCGTAGGTGGTAGCTTCAAGACTGATGTCAATCCCGACGACTCTCTTCTTGATTGTTTCTTGTTCCATCAAAGTGTTCTCAGTTATCAGCCACAAATATATACTTTTTTTAGAGACTGAGCAAATCTTTCTCACTTTTTTTGCAAATATTTACCCATATCTTGCATTTTTCGCGAGATTTTTGTAACTTTGCACCCATAAAATTGAAATATTCGAATATTAAAGATGAACATTTTAGAGTTAAGCGAACAAGAAATCGGAAGGCGTCAGAGCCTTCAGGAACTGCGTGCCATGGGCATCAATCCATATCCTGCAGCCGAGTTCCCAACAAATGCATTCAGCACAGAAATTAAGGAGAATTTCAAGGACGATGAGGATCGTGAGGTCGTTATCGCAGGTCGTATGATGAGCCGTCGTGTCATGGGTAAGGCATCATTTGCCGAGCTTCAGGACTCAAAGGGTCGCATCCAGGTGTACATCACCCGCGATGATATCTGCCCAGGCGAAAACAAGGACTTATATAATAATGTATTCAAGCGTTTGCTCGATATTGGCGATTTCATCGGTGTAAAGGGTAAGGTTTTCCGCACCCAGACTGGTGAGATTTCAGTACATGCCTCTGAGCTCACATTGCTTTCTAAGAGCCTCAAGCCACTGCCAATCGTAAAGTATAAGGATGGTGTGGCCTACGATAAGTTTGATGATCCCGAGTTGCGTTATCGCCAGCGTTATGTCGACCTGGTAGTTAACGAGGGCGTGAAGGATACCTTCCTGAAGCGTGCAACGATCATCCGCACCATGCGTAGCATTCTCGACAACGCTGGTTATACCGAGGTTGACACACCTATCCTGCAGAGCATCGCAGGTGGTGCATCAGCCCGCCCATTCATCACCCACTTCAATGCCCTGAATCAGGACATGTATATGCGTATCGCCACCGAACTTTACCTCAAGCGCCTGATTGTTGGTGGTTTCGAGGGTGTGTACGAGATGGGTAAGAACTTCCGAAACGAGGGTATGGACAAGACTCACAACCCTGAGTTCACCTGTATGGAGCTCTACGTGAGCTATAAGGACCTGCTGTGGGGTATGACCTTCACCGAGAAGATGCTCGAGGAGATCTGTACTGCCGTAAACGGCAAGCCCGAGGTTGAGATCGATGGCAATATCATCTCGTTCAAGGCCCCATTCCGTCGCCTGCCTATCCTCGATGCCATCAAGGAGAAGACTGGTTTCGATTGCGATGGCAAGACCGAGGACGAGATTCGTGCATTCTGCCTCTCTAAGGGTATGGATGTAGATGAGACCATGGGTAAGGGTAAGCTGATCGACGAGCTCTTTGGTGAGTTCTGCGAGGGTACCTTCATCCAGCCTACTTTCATCACCGACTATCCTGTTGAGATGTCACCACTTACCAAGATGCACCGCTCTAAGCCCGGTCTCACCGAGCGTTTCGAGCTGATGGTTAATGGTAAGGAGCTGGCTAACGCATATTCAGAGTTGAACGATCCTATCGATCAGGAGGAGCGTTTCATCGAGCAGATGAAGCTTGCCGATAAGGGCGACGACGAGGCTATGATCATCGATCACGACTTCTTGCGCGCTCTGCAGTATGGTATGCCTCCTACCTTCGGTATTGGTATCGGTATCGACCGCCTGGTGATGCTGATGACTGGTAAGTTCGCTATTGGCGAGGTGATGCTGTTCCCACAGATGAAGCCTGAGAAGAAGATTCCTCAGTCATCTGTTGCTGAGTGGGCCGAGATTGGCGTACCTGAGGATATCGTTCCAGTACTGCGCAAGGCTGGTTTCAACCTGATTACCAACATCAAGGACGAGAAGCCTCAGGGGCTGCAGCAGAAGATTGGTGAGATCTTCAAGAAGTACAAGCTCGAACTCCAGAAGCCTTCAGTTGATGAAGTAGCCGCCTGGATTGAGAAGGCGCAAGCCTAATTGTCAATTATCAATTGTCAATTATCAATTTGAAGAAATGTACGATTGTGGTAAGATAGCAATTATCGGAGGTGGCAGCTGGGCAACAGCTATTGCCAAGATTGTGGTGAGTCACACTCACCATATAGGTTGGTATATGCGTCGCGACGACCGTATCGAGGACTTCCGTCGCATGGGTCACAACCCCGCCTACCTCACCAGTGTCCACTTCAATATCGATGAGATCAACTTCGATAGCGATTTGAATCGTATTGCCCAGCAGTACGACACGCTGGTGTTTGTCACCCCTTCGCCTTACCTCAAGAGTCACCTGAAGAAGTTGAAGACGCGCATTCGCGACAAATTCATACTGACAGCTATTAAGGGTATCGTACCTGATGAAAATCTCGTATGTAGCGAGTATTTTCATCAGGTTTACGACGTGCCTTACGAGAATCTCGCTTGCATCGGTGGTCCTTCTCATGCCGAGGAGGTAGCACTCGAGCGTCTCAGCTACCTCACCGTAGGTTGTGCCGACCGTGAGAAAGCCCAGGCTTTCTGCGATGTACTGTCGAGCGAGTATATCAAGACCAAGACCTCTACCGATGTGGTGGGTATCGAGTATTCTTCTGTTCTGAAGAATGTGTATGCCATTGCTGCAGGTATCTGCAGCGGCCTGAAATATGGCGATAACTTCCAGTCGGTACTCATGGCCAATGCCGTGCAGGAGATGAATCGTTTCCTCACAGCCGTTTATCCGTTGGATCGCAATGCTTACGATAGTGTTTATCTGGGCGATTTGCTGGTTACGGGTTATAGCAACTTCAGTCGTAACCGCACCTTCGGAACCATGATTGGTAAGGGCTACAGCGTTAAGTCGGCCCAGATCGAGATGGAGATGATTGCCGAGGGTTACTTCGGTACCAAGTGTATGAAGGAGATCAATCGCCACTGTCACGTCAACATGCCTATCCTCGATGCCGTGTATAACATTCTATACGAACGCATCGCCCCCCAGATCGAGATTAAGCTCCTTACCGATTCATTCCGCTAATAATGACAGCCAAAGAAGTTATCAACCATATGGAATCGCTGCGCAACGATGCTCAGCGACGTATTCTGATGGGCTTCTTCAAGACTGGTCCTGGAGAATATGGCGAGGGTGATGAGTTCTTAGGTCTGAAGGTTCCCCAGACGCGCGAGGTGGTCAAGCTGGTTGGGATGGATTTCCCATTAAGCGAAATTCCTGAACTCCTCATGTGCCGCTGGCACGAGGTGCGCCTTTGTGGACTGCTGATATTGGTAGCTAAATTTGAGAAATTAGCCACTAAGCGACTTGAGCACAACCCAGAAGCCATACGCACCCGCGACGAGATACTCACCCTTTATCTGCAATATGCCGAACAAGCCAACAATTGGGATCTGGTAGATCTTTCTGTTCACAAAATCCTCGGCCACTGGCTCTTGTTGCCCTCCAACTTAGGCGATAAAGATTACAAACTGCAGGTATTAGATGAGCTGGCCCAAAGCCCCTGCCTGTGGAAACAGCGCATGAGTATGGTCTGTTCTTGGAAAACCTCACAGATGGGTGATCCCACCTGGTGCCTGCGTTATGCCGAAATCCATCTGCATCACCCACACGACCTCATACATAAGGCCGTTGGTTGGATGCTAAGAGAGATGGGCAAGCGTGTTAGCGAAGACCTCTTGCGCGATTTCCTCCGCCAACACGCCCACGAAATGCCCCGTACCATGCTTCGCTATGCCATCGAGAAACTCCCCGAACCCGAGCGCCAGTATTGGCTACACCCTGGGTAGGGCCTATTATTCCACTTCTGGTACCCAAAGGTGCCTCTGCATATCTACATATCCGTTTGATTTAAAAGATACACCTTCTTCTTCCAGCAAGGTTCTTTGTCTACTCCAGCCAGGCGCAGTACGCCCCTCTTTGTTCACCACCCGATGACAGGGTAACACCTCAGCACCAGGCGTATAGCGAAGTGTTCTACCTACCATACGCGAATGACTGGGCCAGCCTGCCAGAGCAGCGATATCACCATAGGTGGTAACGCAACCGCAGGGTATCTGAGCCACAATGTTCAACACAGCATCGCGAAAGGCTCTCGCCTGTTCTGGCGACATCTTGTCAGGATAATCCTTCATTCTGAATTGTAAGTCTGATGTTTTCCTTAGCCGTTGCGGGTTGCATAGCGATTTCGAGTGGTGTGCCTGGGGGATTGATGCAGGCAACACGGACGAAGCCGGCAGCCAGGAGTTGTTGTTCATCGGCAATACGACCAGCGATGAGCAACACAGGTACGTCATGCCGTTGGGCACGCTGCAGGATACCATAAGGCAACTTACCCATGAGCGTCTGGCAATCGGCTGAGCCCTCGCCAGTGATGACGTAGTCAGCATCTTGTAGCAGGTCGTCGAAATGAATGGTATCTAACAAAAGGGAGATACCAGAGCGACACTCAGCTTGCATGTATTGCAGGAAAGCGTAGCCTAAGCCCCCTGCAGCACCTGCACCTGACATATCCTGACAATCGCGCCCCATATGTTTGGCAGAGACATGAGCAAAACGTTGGGCACGGGCATCAAGGGCAAGCACCTGTTCGGGTGTTGCACCTTTCTGCGGTGCAAACACATGGGCTGCGCCATTATCGCCACAAAGGGGGTTGGTAACATCGGTGGCGATGGTGAAACGCACATCATCGAGCTGGCGCACATCATCCCACGAGCCACCTTTTGCAAAGGCATCGATAATTGCCCGCAGCATGCCGATACCGCAATCGCTGGTGGCGCTGCCGCCAAGACCTACGATGATATGTTTGCAACCTCTACGCACAGCATCAACCACCAACCGACCAGTTCCGTAACTAGTGGCTACCATCGGATTCCGCTCCTCAGGCTTGAGCAGGGTGAGACCACTGGCTTTGGCTATCTCTATCACAGCCGTATCACCCTGCAACAGATAAGGAGCTACAATGGGGCGCATCAGCGGGTCTTTTACATTCGCCTGCACAATCTCGCCACCCATTGCAGCCTGGAATGCCTCCATAAAGCCCTCACCACCATCGCTCACGGGCACCTGAACAACCTGAGCATCGGGTATCTTGGCAAGAATACCCTCACAGGCTGCCTGGTTAGCCTCAACAGATGTGAGACAGCCCTTGAACGAATCGATGGCTACGATGATTTTTTTCATTTACAGCAAGCTATCGGCCAACTGCTGCAGCAGAGCCTCATCGGTAGTTTTCATACGCGAACGGATGGTTACCATAGGCTCCACAATCTCACAGTCCTTCAATGCCTCGATCATGGTACGCATGGTCTTGCCGGCCGTAGGAGCCCAGCTACCATTCTCGACAATACCGAACTTGCGCTTCTGATAGTTCTTGATTTGCAGATGATACAGGAAATCGTGCATCACGGGGAACACGCCTGCATCGTAGCTCGAAGCAGCTACCACCACTGTAGGATAGCGGAAAGCATCCTCGATAACCTCGGCCATATCCGAACGACTCAGGTCGCTCACCACAACCTTAGGAGCGCCCTTTGCGCGCAGGATCTCTCCCAGTCTCTCAGCAGCCTTAGCTGTGCCACCATGAATGCTGGCGTAGGCTATCAGTATACCCGCGCTCTCGGGCTCGTACTTGCTCCAGATATCATACAAGCGTACAGCCTCGGTCAAAGCCTCACCCTTCAGCACAGGACCATGCAGCGGACAGATAGTCTGCACATCGAGCGCAGCCATCTTCTTCACTACCATCTGCACCTGCGAACCATACTTGCCACAGATATTAAAGTAATACCTGCGTGCCTCGCAAGCCCAGTCATCAGTCTCATTCACTAATGCACCAAACTTACCAAAGCCATCGGCACTGAACAGCACCTTATCGGTGGTGTCATAGCTCATGATCACCTCGGGCCAGTGAATCATCGCAGCTCCGATAAACTGCAGTGTGTGCTTACCCAATGCGAGGGTGTCGCCCTCTTTTACAGTAACCACACGACCAGTAAAGTCTACCCCCTCAAAGAAGTTAGACAGCATTTTTACGGCCTGGGCACTGCACACCAGCTGCACACCAGGATAAGTCTCCAGCATCCAAGCGATGAGTGCCGAATGGTCGGGTTCCATGTGGTGAACCACCAGATAGTCAGGCTGGCGACCATTCAACGCAGCAGTAAGATTCTTCTTCCACTCTTCGCCCTTTCTGCGATCGGCTGTATCCAGCACTGCTATCTTCTCATCGTCGATGAGATACGAGTTATAACTCATGCCCTCGGGCACCACATACTGACTCTCAAACAAATCGATGTCGAGATCGTCTACACCGATATACTTGATGGTATCGCTAATCATATTCATTGGTAAATTATGTTATTTCTGATAATAATCCTTGTACCACTCGGCAAAGTGACGGAGGCCTTCGCGCAGGGTGATCTTTGGCGTAAAGCCGTAGTCGCGCTCCAAGGCAGTAGCATCGGCATAGGTGGTGGGGACATCACCAGGCTGCATGGGAACCAGCTTTTTGTGGGCCTCAAAGTCAAAGTCCTGAGGCAGTACGCCTGCACGTACCAGCTCTTCCTGAAGGATATTCACGAAGTCGAGCAGATTCTCGGGCTGACCGCCACCGATGTTATACACAGCATATGGGGGGATGGGCAGACCGTCTTCGCCCTTCTTGCGCTCGGGAGCACCCTGCATCACACGTACGATACCCTCAACGATATCATCAACATAAGTGAAGTCGCGACGGCAGTTGCCATAGTTAAAAATCTGGATAGTCTCGCCTTTCAGCAGTTTGTTGGTGAAGCCGAAATAGGCCATATCGGGACGACCGGCAGGACCATAGACGGTGAAGAAACGCAGACCTGTGCTGGGGATATCGTAGAGCTTAGAATAGCAGTGGGCAAAGAGCTCGTTGCTCTTCTTGGTGGCAGCATAGAGTGACACGGGGTTATCCACACGGTCATCGGTGCTGAAAGGTACCTTCTTATTGCCACCATAAACGCTGGATGAGCTGGCGTAAACCAAATGCTCTACAGGGTGATTACGACAGGCCTCGAGGATATTGTAGAAGCCTATCATGTTGCTCATGATATAGGCATCGGGATTGGTGATGCTATAGCGCACGCCGGCCTGAGCTGCCAGATTGACTACTACATCGAAGTGGTACTGTTCGAAAAGACTATCGATAGTAGCCTTATCCGCCAAATCAGCCTTAAAAAACTTGTATTCTATTCCTGCAGGCTTTGCCTTTTCAATCACGCTGAGGCGGTAATCCTTCAGCGATGGATCGTAATAATCGTTCAGGTTATCCAGACCTATGATCGTGCCCGCACTCAGGTCCTTGAACAGACGAAGGACCAAATTTGAACCAATAAAGCCGGCACTGCCAGTTACAAGGATGGTTTTACCATTTAAATCAATTTTATTCATATCTTTATTTATTATTAATCGATGAATCTTGCACCGTCATCGGGCTTTACCCAGAAAACTCGGAAGGTGCGTTCGTATTCGGGGAACTGGGCGAGATAGCGTTCTGTTAGGGCCTTTTCGATATCGGCCTTGTGGGCGGGATCTACCAGGGCGATGCAGGCACCTTTGAAGCCGGCACCACTGAAGCGACCGCCATAGACTCCGGGGAGGGAACGCATAATCTCGTAGATAGCGATGAGCTCAGGAGAGCCACATTCGTAGTTGTGGATAGAACTCTCGCAGGAATCGAAGCTCAGTTTTCCGAAAAGCTTCAGGTTGCCCGTCTCCCAGGCTGTGACACCCTGGCGCACTCTGCGATACTCGCTGTAGAAATGCTCTGCTCTGCGGGCAAAACGCGCTGGCATGGCGATACGCGTTTTTTCGAACGTGGCCTTAGGGATATCGCGCAAGAAGGTTTTGTCGAACGTTTTCAGGGGCTGTTCGGTATAGGCCAGCATGTTCCAGGCGGCTGTCTTACATTCGTACACACGCAGGTTGTAATCGCTATTCACCAAGCTTCGGGTCAATCCGCTAAAGAAGATACCAATCTCAAACTCAGGCATCTCAGGGTTGCGCTTGATGATGCGCCAATCGTTGCTGTCGCAATCCAGGAACAGCAGTCCATCCTTCTTGCCCAGGGCTATACAGGCCTGATCGAGCAGACCGTTGTTCAGTCCGATATACTCGCGCTCGGCCTCTGAAGCGATCTTCACCACCTCGAAGGGCTGCAGCGTGATATCATTGGCCTTGGCAAAAGCCATCACGTAAGCGATGAGTACAGCAGCACTCGATGAGAGGCCGCCTACAGGCAGCGAGCCCTGGATAACACCTGTGATGCCTCGTTTGAGTTCGAAGCGCTTCTTGAGGGCATATTTGGCACCACGGGCATAGTCGCCCCAATGACGTTCTTTTACCTGCGTAGGTGCATCGATGTCGAAATCAACAATACCTTCAAAAGTCTTGCTTTCGAGATGTACATGACCATCTTCGACAACATCGAACCACAGGTCGACACCTTTATCAATGGCAAAACCCGTAACCAGACCGTGCTGGTGGTCAACATGGGCGCCCAAGGGACATACGCGATAGGGCGAGAAAATGTGATACTGAAACTTATTTTCCATATTTTTCTACTGCTTGGTAGTAAGTATCCAATGAACCGATATCGAATCTGCCGGCACTCATGGGCCAGGCATGCATGGTGGTATGTTCCACCATATAATGGGCCAGATTACCTGGGGCATCCTTGCCGCAACCATTCTCTACCGAGTGACGCACCAGATCAAGATCCTGCTTCAGGTATATATAGAAAGGTGGCACTGCCCAGTGACTCTTGGGCTGCTGGGGCTTCTCCTCCATGCCCAGCACCTTGTTTTCGGCATCGAGCTCAACCACACCTGTGCGCTGTAGCTTTTCAATCGAAGGCTGCTCGTGACACATAATGCATGAGGTACCTTTCTGTTTGGCGAAATCTACAAACTCCTGAAACGAGAAGAACAGCAGGTTATCTGCTGCCACTACCAGCAAATCATCGTCGATATGCAGTTTGTCCATGGCAAACAGCAAATCGCATACGGCACCTAAGCGGCTATCATTGGTTTCGGTACCATCATCTACGATGGTGATGGGTTTGTTGTACTTAACTTTGGCAGCCCAATCCTCGAAGATATGGGCAAACTTGTGGTTGGTAATAATAATGTGTTCGTCGATATCTGGAATCTGGTCGATATCATCGAGCATACGTCCCAAGATGGTGTTCTCTCCAATCTTGAGCAGAGGTTTGGGGAAGTTCTTAGTCAATTCGCCCAAACGGGTGGCATAACCTGCCGCTATCACGATATTCTTCATAATGCATCCGTTTTTTGGCTACAAAGATAGTGTTTTTTTCGATAAATGCAAAAAACTTAGCAAAAATTTGGCGTTTTGACGAAATTAGGCTACCTTTGCACCAAGTTTTACGATAACTTAAAAAATTATGAGGAATCCCTTTGACAAGATTTTAAACTGGTATTTTACCAAAAACTCGCTACCATATTGGATCATATTGCTGATTGACTGTGCAATAGTGATGTTTAGCGGTGTGTTAACGTACTGGATATTTAATGATGCTGTAACACTGTTCGAAAACACGTTGCAGGTCATCAACACTGTGATGATATTTGTGCTGCTGAGCATACCCGGATTCCGCATCTTCCATACCTATTCGGGCTTTATGCGCTACTCAAGCTTTGTCGACTTGATGCGTGTGGCCTATTGCAATGGCGTGACATTTGTGTTAGCCTGGATTGCAGAGCATTTCACATGCGAGTTGCCATGCGACTTGTTTGTATGCTATAATACCACCAGCATATTCCTTATTTTTATTATTGCTACCCTGCTGATGTGGGCTCTGCGCATATTTGTGAAGACCCTGTACGACGTGGCCTTCTCAAACACGCGCGCTATGCGCATTTTGATTTATGGTGCCATGAGTGGTGGTGTGGGATTGGCTAAGTACATCAGATCGCAACGCCCCCGCAAATATGTGGTAAAGGGCTTTATTACGCATTACGAGAAAGCCAAGCACCAGGAGATTATGGGGCAGAAGGTATATACAATAAGCGACGATATAGCCGACGTGATTCGCAAGAACGACATCGAGGCTGTAATGGTTTCGCCCCTGCGTGTAAAGGGCTTCCGTGATAACCAGGAATTGCAGGATATCATCATCGGTGCTGGCGCCAAAATCTACATGGCACAGGGTGCGGTAGAGATGGATCAGGACCAGCTGGATGAGAACGCCAATATCGACTATACCCAGATGCAGTTGCGCGAGGTCAGCGTTGAAGAGTTGCTGCCCCGTTCGGAGATTCGTGTGGATATGAAATCGATTGGCGAACTGTTGACAGGACAGCGTGTGCTGGTGACTGGTGCTGCTGGTTCTATCGGATCGGAGATCTGTCGTCAGGTAGCCAAGTTGAATCCAGCAGCCATGCTGCTGATTGACCAGGCTGAAACCCCTGAGCACGACATCCGATTGATGATGATGAAGGAGTTCCCCCATATCCCTGCCGAGACGGTGGTAACATCCATCTGCAAGGAGAAGCGTATGGAGGAACTGTTTAAGCGCTTCCGTCCCGACTATGTGTTCCATGCTGCTGCCTACAAGCACGTGCCCATGATGGAGGACAACCCCAGTGAGGCTGTGCAGAACAATATCTATGGCACCAAGGTGATAGCCGACCTATCAGTAAAATATGGCGTGAAGAAATTTGTGATGGTATCTACCGATAAGGCTGTGAACCCCACTAACGTGATGGGCTGTTCAAAGCGTATCTGCGAGATTTACGTGCAGAGTCTGGATCTGGCTATCAAGACACGTCGCATAGGCGCATATATGGAGAAACTGGGCAACGCGAACAGTTTTGTTACTGCAGGCCAGATTGCCAGTCCTACAGCCCGCACCCAGTTCGTAACCACCCGTTTTGGTAATGTGCTGGGATCGAACGGAAGTGTTATCCCCTTGTTCCGTGAGCAGATAAAGAATGGTGGACCTGTGACTGTAACTGATGAGCGCATTGTACGCTTCTTCATGCTGATACCCGAGGCCTGTAAGCTGGTGCTTGAGGCAGGTACCAAGGGTAACGGTGGCGAGATTTTTGTTTTCGATATGGGTAAGCCCGTGAAGATTGCCGATCTGGCTAAGCGTATGATCAAGCTCTCAGGCGCCAAGAACGTAGAGATCAAGTTTACTGGCTTGCGCCCAGGTGAGAAATTGTACGAAGAGGTGCTGAACGAACTGGAGGGTACCAAACCCACCTTCCACGAGAAGATTCGTATCGCTGAGGTGCGCGAGTATGCCTACGATCAAGTATGCAAGGATATCAACGAACTCATCGAGATATCGCAGCATTACGACGATATGGCTACAGTAGCCAAGATGAAACAGATTGTGCCTGAATATAAATCTAACAACTCTGTCTACGAGAAGTTAGATAAGTAAATTTCAATATGTTAAAATATCGTTAACATAGCGTGCAGTGGTGCGCTATGTCGACGATTTTTTGTACCTTCGCATCCGTTTTGCCCTTTTCGGGCTGCGATATCAGGAAAAATGTAAAAAGATTGTTAAAAAATGGCAACAGGAAAATATCAAATTACTGAACTAAAGAAGTGTACAGCCGATTACCACAATATATTAGGCGACGAGCGTAAGGACGAGCTCCATGACAGAATTGTAGAGATTATTGTAGATGACAAGAAATATCGCGAAAAGGATTACACAGCCAGCAAACTGGCTGCCGACCTTGGCACCAACTGCCGTTATATCTCAGCAGTGATGACAGAGCGATTCCACACTAACTTTAATGGATTGATAAACAAGCATCGCATTAACGAGGCGATGACGCTTTTGACCGAGGAGGCATACCGTGAAAAATCAATCAGCGAAATTGGCGAGATGGTAGGTTTTGGTACCCGTCAGGCATTCTATGCCTCGTTCTACCGATTCTTGAACACCACCCCACGCGAATTCCGCGTGAAGCACCTGGGCCCTAAAAAGCGCAAGCGTAGCAGCAAAAAAGCTTAAGCATGCTTTTTACGGTATTCGTACAACTCCAGCGAGTTAACGATATTCTGCCACAGCACATAACAGCCTGCACCGACCGATGCCACTGGGTTTAGGTAGGTATAGGCTACCCAGATGCTCAGGGCCGTATTTTTCTGGAACGAAGCCTGACCGCCATCGATCTCATCACCTAACTGGCGACCAATCCAACGGCCCATCAGGAAAAGCACAAAGCAAAGAATCAGCGACATCATGGCTATCAGCAGCAGCGTACGTAAGGCAGCATCGCTATGAACAATGTTACGCACGGTAACACCCGATGTTACTGCCAACTGTGCAGCCCAAAGATAGAACGAGAGGTCGGGTATCGACACAATCCATGCGCAGAGACGCTTGGCATAGTGCTGCACCAACCATCCCAGCACCAGTGGAGCCACCAGCACCATAGCCAGCTTTTGCAGGATGATGAAGAACACCGCCCAGAAACCAGTGCTGACACCACGTTCCAACAAGGGGAACGCGGCAGGAATCATGAGGGCCGAAGCAAAGGCCGACATCACCACGTAAGCCGTCATGGTATTGATGTTACCGCCAATCTTGGCTGTAACCACTGGAGCCGCCGTAGCTGCAGGACCGATGATACACGTCAGCACACTCTCCCAAAGCAATTTCTGTTCGGGGTCGGCATCAACCTGGAAGATGATCCACACGTTAAGTGCCACCAAAGCCACCTGTGCCACCAGCACGCCTATGTGCCAGCGGTGGGGACGCATCTGATGAAAGTCGATACGGCAGTAGGTCGAGAACAGTGTTGAGAACACCATAAACGGAAAAATGGTATCCACCACCTCACCTAACGTATCACCTGCGCCATCAAGGAAAGGCAGCAGATAAAACAGCAGATACACAACAGTACCAACGGCTATTGCCACTGGAAGAGTCCAGTCTTTTACAAATTGCTTCAGTTTCATGCCGCAAAATTACAAAAAATTTTTGTAATAAAGAAATTTTTAGTATCTTTGCAGCCAATATGAGTGTTACTGAGTTTATACATCAAGATAAGGAGGCTAAGCGATTCTCGTTCGAAGTGCTGCCACCGCTGAAGGGTACTGGCACAGCCAAACTGTTTGCCGATATCGACAAACTAAGAGAATTCGACCCAGCCTACATCAACATTACCACCCATCACTCGGAGTTTGTGTATCACGAACTTGAGAATGGGCAGTTTGAGCGTCGTCGCATTCGTCGCCGCCCAGGAACCATCGCCATAGCCGCAGCCATCCAGCAGCGTTATCAGATTCCCGTTCAGCCCCACGTCATCTGTAGTGGTGCTACCATCGAGGATATCGAGTACGAGCTGCTCGACCTGCAATTCTTAGGCATTAACGATCTGTTGCTGTTGCGTGGCGATAAGGCCAAGGAGGACAGCCGGTTCCAGCCTACCCCTGGCGGTCATGCGCACACCACCGACTTGATGGCTCAGGTAAAACGCTTTAACGAGGGCTTCTTTGCGGATGGCACACCCATCAAGAATCCTGGTCGTCCGTTCGACTATGGTGTGGCCTGCTACCCCGAGAAACACGAGGAGGCGCCTAACCTGGAGATGGACATGCAATACCTGAAGCAGAAGCAGGACCTGGGTGCCCAGTATGCCGTAACACAGCTGTTCTTCGACAACGAGAAGTACTATGCTTTTGTGGAGAAGGCACGTCAGATGGGCATCACTATCCCCATCATCCCAGGCATCAAGCCCATGGCCAAGCTGAGTCAGCTGACGGTAGTGCCCAAGACATTCCACTGCGATATCCCTGAGCCCCTGGCCAAGGAGGTAGTGAAATGCAAGACCGATGAGGATGCCAAGCAGTTAGGTATAGAGTGGACTACCCAGCAGTGCAAGGATCTGCATGCGCATGGGGTACACAACATCCATTTCTACACCGTTTCGGCTGTAGACAGTGTAGCAGAGATTGTAAAGCGATTAGTAGTGAGATGAGTTTCGACGAGGTTATAGGACAGAAAGAGGCCGAGGAGCGATTGCTACAGCTGGTACGCGAGGAGCGATTGCCCCACGCACTCATGCTGTGCGGTCCGCAGGGCTGTGGCAAGCTGCCGTTAGCCGTGGCTTTTGCCTGCCATCTGTTGGATAATGGCACCCCATCAGCCAAAGCCATGCTGGCCAAGCTGGAGCATCCCGACCTGCACTTCACCTACCCCACCATCAAACTGCCATCGATGAGTGCCGAACACAAACCCGTGAGCGACGATTTTGCCAAGGACTGGCACCAGTTGGTGATGCGCAGTCTGTACTTCACGATGGAAGAGTGGATGACAGCCATGGGCGCTGAGAACCAGCAGGCCATCATCACAGCTGGCGAGAGCGATGATCTGGTACGCAAACTGAGTCTGAAATCCAGTCAGGGCGGCTATAAAGTCAGCATTATCTGGCTCCCTGAGCGCATGAACATAGAGTGCGCAAACAAGCTGCTCAAGCTGATTGAGGAGCCCCCACAGCAAACGGTATTCATCATGGTATGCGAGGAGCCCGACAAGCTGTTGGAAACCATCCGCAGTCGTGTGCAGCGCATCGATGTAAAGAAGATACCCAACGAGGCCATCGAACAGGCACTCGTAGAAAAGCGTGGCATCAGTGCCGACGATGCCCACCGTATAGCCCGACTGGCCAATGGCAGTTGGATAAAGGCCCTCGACGAGCTGCAGGTAGGCTCTGAGAACGAGCTGTTCCTCGATATGTACATGATGCTGATGCGTCTGGCCTACCAGCGCAAGATTAAAGACCTGCGCAAGTGGAGCGAGCAGCTGGCTGGCATGGGACGTGAGAAGCAGAAGCGCTGGCTGACGTACTTTTTGCGAATGACTCGCGAGAACTTCATGTACAACTTCCACAACGAGGAACTGGTATATATGACACAACGCGAAGAGGACTTTGCCAAGAACTTTGCGCGCTTTGTGAACGAGAAGAATATCCTGCCCATTACCGATATGGCTAATCTGGCCATTCGCGACATTGGTCAGAACGCCAACGGAAAGATTGTATTCTTCGACTTGGCCCTACAAATGATTGTATTACTGTTACAAAAATAGAGAATGGAAAAATCTAAAGAACATATCGTACACGTAGGTTGCGACCGCGGTTTGTGCCACCAGGCAGTGGGGCGCCAGGACAAGCAGCTGAACACTTACGACTGGTTGGCCGATGTGCCTGGCAACCCCTACACCACCGATCTGGTTGAGGTGCAGTTCAAGCACACCCGCAAAGGCTACTACCACAACGTAAATAATCTGGACCTGAAGAAGGGCGACATTGTAGCCGTAGAGGCCAGTCCTGGTCACGACATCGGTGTGGTAACCCTCACAGGCCGTCTGGTAAAACTGCAGCTGAAGAAGGTGAACATCAAGTCGCCCGACGATATCAAACGCATCTATCGCATAGCCCGCGAGAACGACATCCAGAAATGGCGTGAGGCACAGGCTCGTGAGCACTCTACCATGATCGAGAGTCGTAAGATAGCCAAGGGGCTGGGTCTCGACATGAAGATTGGCGACGTAGAATATCAGGGCGATGGCAACAAGGCCATCTTCTACTATATCGCTGACGAGCGTGTGGATTTCCGTCAGCTCATCAAGGACTTAGCGCAAGCCTTCCATGTACGTATCGAGATGAAGCAGATTGGTGCGCGTCAGGAGGCAGGACGTATTGGTGGAACAGGTCCTTGCGGCCGTGAGTTGTGCTGTGCCACCTGGATGAAGAACTTCTCGAGTGTGAGCACCAATGCCGCCCGATTCCAGGACATCTCGCTCAACCCACAGAAGCTGGCAGGTATGTGCGCCAAGCTGAAGTGCTGTCTGAACTACGAGGTGGATGATTACATCGAGGCAGGCAAGCAGATGCCAAGCAAGGATATTATCCTGCAGACCCAGGATGGCGACTATCACTTGTTTAAGAACGATATTCTGGCTGGTCTCAGCACCTACAGCACCGATAAGAATATTGCAGTCAACTGCGAGACGATTACTGCCGAGCGTGCCAAGGCCATCATCGAGATGAACAAGCGTGGCGAGAAACCCGTATCGCTCACTCACGACGAGGGTAAGAAGGCAGAGCCCAAGCCACATATCGATCTGGCAGGAGGCGATATCAGTCGCTTCGACAAGGCCAAGAAGAAGAAAAAGAAGAAGAAGCCCAACAACAACCGACAGGCTAACGATAAAAAGGAGGCCAAGGATGCGAAATAAGGCAATCACTCTGATACTGGCGATGGCAGGCTTCCTCATGATGGTAGCCTGCGATCGTTCGGTGGTGTATAATCACTACGAGCATGTGGATAACGAGGGCTGGGAGCGCACGGATACCATGCACTTCTACGTGCCCCCTGTCAAGCAGGCTGGCAACTATCACCAGCAGCTGATGCTGCGTACCAACAACAAGCTGCCCTTCCTGGGCATCAGCGTGATTGTAGAGCAGGATATCTACCCTGTAGGACGCAAGCTGCGTAAACGTGTAGATTGTAAGCTGGTAGAGAAGAACGGCCACGTGATAGGCAGCGGCATCAGCTGTTACCAATATACGTTTGATGTCGACAGTCTGCAGCTGAACGAGGGCGACTCGCTGCACATGTACGTGATGCATTACATGAAACAGGAGAACATGCAAGGCATCAGCGATGTAGGTATCTTAATTTCTCAGTAGGTTTCTTCCTGCGTCAATACGTAGGAAGATAAACAGCAGCAGGGTGAATCCCCACAACGATGAACCGCCATAGCTGAAGAATGGCAACGGGATACCGATAACCGGTGTAAGACCTAATACCATGCCCACATTGATAAACACATGGAACAGGAAGATACTTACCACACAATAGCCGTACACACGTCCGAACCTGTGTACCTGACGTTCGGCCAGATGTATCAGGCGCCATATCAGCGCCAGGAACAGCAGCAACACACCTGCTGAGCCCACAAAACCCTCTTCCTCGCCTACGGTACAGAAGATAAAGTCGGTATCCTGTTCAGGCACGTATTTCAGTTTGGTTTGTGTTCCATTCAAAAAGCCCTTTCCTTGCAAGCCACCCGATCCGATGGCAATCTCGCTCTGGTGTACGTTATAACCGGCACCCTTCAGGTCCTCCTCCAGTCCCAGCAGCACGTTGATACGTACACGCTGGTGGGGTTCCAGCACATGGTTCAGCGCATAGTCGGCCACATTATAGAACATCAGCGAGCCAACTGCAAAGGCGGTAATCCAGAGATAGTTACGCAAGCGTGTGGCCAGGAACCGGTATAGCAGATAGATAATCAGCACCACACACAGTGCCATCTCTACGTAATTCAGGTCGAAGGGGATAATCAGCAAGCCGAAGATAAGGGCCACCAGGGTTGCACCCAGTCCTATCATGGCCATACGTATGGTGTCTCGCCTGTCGTTGCAGTACACATACAGCAGTCCGGCAGAGAACAGCTGCACCATCAGCAGCACAGCAAATTTTCCTACTGATGTAGGCGTATATACCATCATGGTGTCGGCATAGCGTATGCCCACCACAAAGTACACCACCATAGCCACACCAGTAAACAGGATACTGCCAGGCATACCCTCGCGATACAGCATGAGAAAGAACGACAGATATACCAGTGCCGAACCCGTCTCGCGCTGCAGCACGATAAACAGCATGGGCACGAAAATCACACCCAATACCAGGGCAAAATCCTTCCATTTGGCAATGGTAAAACCATAGGTGTTCATCAGTTTCGCCAGGGCCAGGGCCGTCGCGAACTTCGCAAACTCGGCTGGTTGCAGTCTGATGGGTCCCAACACCAGCCACGATCGGGAACCCTTGATACTATGCGGGTTAAAGATGGTTCCGAATAGCAGTAGCAGCATGATGCCGAATATGATGTAGGCAAACATGTCCAGATAGCGGTCGTCGAGCATCAGGATGACGAAGCCCAGCACAATCGAGGTACCAATCCATACAATCTGCATACCCGAACGGGTGCTCAGACTGAACAAGTCGGTCTCGCCATAACTGTAGCTGGCACCACACACACTCACCCATCCAAAGGTAAGCAGGGCGATGTAAATGATGATCGTCCAGTAATCGAGCGAGCGAATCACTCCTTTTTCTTTTCTGTTACCTATCGCCTGCGCCATAAGCTATTCTACGTTCCTGAATACTCTTGGCCTTAGCTATGCTGGCCTCCGAGAGTTTACCTTTTAAATATTTCTCCATAATCAAACCGCCAATGGGCACACCGTAGGTGGCACCCCATCCACCGTTCTCAACATATACGGCAACAGCGATTTTCGGGTTCTCCATGGGTGCAAAGCCCATAAATACCGAGTGGTCGTGTCCACGGTTCTGGGCCGTACCCGTTTTACCGCAGGCATTAAAATCGTATTTTCCCAGCTCCTTACACGTACCGCCTAATACCGACGAGCGCATGCCCTGCACCACATAGTCGTAGGCCTCTTTGCTGGCCTTGGTGTAATGCTTGCGGGTGTAGAGCGTATCAAGAGGCTGTCCCTGCACATTCTTCACCACATGGGGCACCAGATAATAGCCACGGTTGGCAATGGTAGCACCCAGATTGGCAATCTGCAGTGGGGTGGCATTCACCTCACCCTGACCAATGGCGATAGAGATGATGGTGAGTCCGTTCCACGAGCCCTTGTAGGCCTTATCATAGAACATGGCGTTAGGTATCAGTCCACGTTTCTCACCAGGCAGGTCGATACCCAGACGGTAACCGAATCCCATCGATACCATATAGTCGCGCCAGGTGTTCATGGCGTTCTGTACCGATCCGTATTTGCTCACATTGGTATTAATCATGTGATACAGTCCCCAGCAGAAGTAACCGTTACACGATGTACTCAGGGCAGGTACCAAAGGCAGTGGTGCCGCATGTCCGTGACAGCCCACATGCAGACCTTTGAAATTAAAGCCATGCGAACAGGGGTACAAGGTGTGCGAGTTAATGATACCCTCGGTCATAAATGTCAGTCCCTGGGTGGTCTTGAAGGTAGAGCCTGGTGGATACTGTCCCATGATGGCACGGTTCAGCAGGGGCTTCCACACATCCTGCGACAGGGCACGATGGTTCTTACTACGCAAGCGTCCTACCATCTGTCGGGGGTCGTACGTGGGCGATGATACCATACACAGCACCTCACCCGTAGCAGGCTCGATGGCCACAATAGCACCAATCTTACCCTCCATCAGGCGCTCGCCCAAGGCCTGCAAATCGGCATCAATACCCAGAGTCAGGTTCTTACCAGGGACGGCACGCTGGTCGAGGGCTCCGTTCTTATAACGCCCCTGGATACGTCCGTGGGCATCGCGCAACAGAATCTGGATACCTTTCTGTCCACGCAGTTCTTTCTCGTACGAGCGCTCTATACCCAACTTACCGATATAGTCGCCCGGCTGATAGTAGTCGTCCTCCTCGATATCCCCGGGCGACACCTCAGCCACATCGCCCAACACGTGCGCGCCCATGTCATAGGTATACTGACGCACACTGCGCTTCTGAATGTAAAAGCCGGGGAAACGGTACATCTTCTCCTGGAACACACTAAAGTCCTTATCGCTCAGCTGACTCATAAACAGCTGCTCGGTAAAGCGCGAGTAACCAGGATTCTTGTTGCGGTCTTTGATGGTGGCCATGCGCTTCTCAAACTCCTCCTTGGTAATGCCCAAGGCAGTGCAGAAGTCGAGGGTGTCCAAACGGTCCTTCATCTCGTTCATCACCACCATGATATCGTACGATGGCTGGTTATACACCAGCAGCTTACCCTTGCGATCCAGAATGGCTCCACGCGAAGGGTATTCTATTTTTTTCAGGAAAGCATTCGAGTCGGCACTTTTCTTGTAGTCATCACTTGTAATCTGGAGCATGAACAAACGGATGATGTAGATGAACACAATCAGTGCGGCCACCCCAGCAATCACGTATTTACGGTATTCCAGATCAAAGTCTTTTTGCTTCACCGGCTTCTCACACTTTCTACGGCCAGAATCAGTACCATCGTAAGCACAAAGCTTACTACCGATCGGGCCAACCATAACAGCACATCAAAAAAGTTAAACGCCTCGAGTGCGAAGAACACCAGGCAGTACAGCAGTGTAAGCAGGGCGCTTAACGTTACAAACTTACTGGCCCCCAGCACTTTGGCCGATGCCTCCAGGTCTTCGGCCGAGTCGCGTGGCGCCACCAGATCAATCAGGTATGTCTGTGCCAGTGCCACCAGTGTCATGGTGCTGGCAGCCAGTCCAGGTGTATTCGAGAATATATCAATCAGCAGTCCTAACAAGAAGCTCGATACCAGTACCAGCCACTTGGGGAAGTTACGACGGAAGGTGATGATAAAATACACGTACAGCAGTGGTGTGCCCACCCCTAACAGGTGTACATGGTTCAGAATCAGTACCTGAGCCACAAACAAGGCCACAAACATCACCAGTCGGTTTATCAATTCTATCTTCATAGCACTTACTGTCGCTGTTTAAAACTGATTGAGTCGCGGGCAGCCTGCATCAATGCAGCACGCTCGGCTATACTCTTGTCGCTGATCACCACCACATCGCGCAGGTTACCAAAGTCGGTACTCAGACGCACCTTCAGTTTGTAACTCAAACCATCGCTCGAGTTATACACCTGTTCAATCTTACCTACCTGCACACCCGAAGGGAAGATACTCGAGAAGCCGCTGGTTACCATCCACTCGCCCAAGTTAAACTTGGCGTGGCGTGGCACATCCTCCACATAAGCCACCGATGGGTCGCCACCATACCAGTGCAGATAGCCAAAGTAGCCACGGTTACGAATGCTGCAGCTGATACGCGACGAGGCAGCGTTCAAGGCCGAGATAACCACCGAATAGTGGTCGCTCACCAAGTAAACCACACCTACCACGCCATTACCGCATGCCACACCCATATCGGGCTCTACACCATCCTTACGTCCTTTATCGATGGTAATCAGGTTCTCAGCCTTGTGTATGGAGTTTTCAACCACCTTGGCGGGTATCAGCTGGTAGTTACTCAGGAAAGCCAGCTCCTCGCGCTCAGCGGCAGTCGTATCCTTGGTAGCCTCGGCATACAGGCGTCGCAACTGGTCAAGCTGTCGCTCCTGGTAGATGTTACGCAGGGTCAGCTGTTCGTTCAGCTCGGCCATAGCCATATAGCTGGTCAGCTTACTCTCCATCTCGTACACCTTGCCTGCCACGGCATTGGCACTTGTAAACCACACACTATTCTGATAACTGTTGTACTTAAACAACAGAACAACACTGACTACTTCGAGTAATACGAAAACTAGCCAGTGATGATACTTGTATAGGAAATCCAGCAGATTGCGCATCGGCCCAAACTACCTTATTGATTATCTCATCAAGAAATTAAATCTATCGATATTCTTCAGTGCAATGCCGGCACCCTTAGCCACACTGTGCAAGGGATCCTCGGGCACGTGGAATGGGATATGCATCTTGTCGGTCAAACGACGGTCCAAGCCGCGAAGCAGAGCGCCACCACCTGAGAGATAGATACCATTCTTCACGATATCGGCATACAGCTCTGGGGGAGTATTCTCGAGTGCCGAGAGTACAGCGTTCTCAATCTTGGCCACGGTCTTATCCAGACAGTGTGCAATCTCCTGATAGCATACAGGCACCTCCATAGGCAGGGCTGTAATACGGTTTGGTCCGTGAACGATAAAGTCCTCAGGAGCCTCGTCGCCCAGGTCGGTCAGAGCCGAACCTACATTAATCTTGATACGCTCAGCCATACGCTCTGATACCTTCACGTTATGCTGACGGTACATATACTCCTGGATATCAGCTGTCAGGTCGTCACCAGCAGTACGGATCGAGTTGTTCGAAACGATACCACCCAGTGAGATGACAGCAATCTCGGTAGAACCACCACCGATATCAACAATCATGTTACCCTCTGGTGCCTCTACATCGATACCGATACCGATAGCAGCAGCCATAGGCTCAAAAATCAGGTAAACGTCACGTCCGTCAGCATGCTCAGCTGAGTCGCGTACAGCACGCAGCTCTACCTCGGTACTGCCCGAAGGAACGCCAATCACCATACGCAGTGAGGGCGAGAACAGGCGGCTACCTGTGTGTACCATCTTAATCAGTCCACGCATCATCTGCTCGCAAGCCGAGAAGTCGGCAATCACACCATCGCGCAGAGGGCGGATAGTACGTATATTCTCATGAGTCTTCTCATACATCATCTTCGCCTCGTTACCCACGGCAATCATCTTGTCGGTACGGCGATCCAAAGCCACAACCGAAGGCTCATCTACCACAATCTTATCATCGCTGATAATGATGGTGTTGGCAGTGCCAAGGTCCATGGCAATTTCCTGTACGAAACTAAAAAATCCCATTATTTAATTATCAATTATCAATTTTCAATTATCAATTACTTAGCGGTTTTCTCAAACCAAGCGTTGATAGCAGTATCGTAGTGGCTGCTTACGCCAAAGGCGCGAGTAGCAAACATACGGCGATCCTCAATATCGGTCTGTGCACCCTTCTTGTTCAGGATGTCGAGCAGTACACTGTACTCAGCCTTGCTGGGCACGATAACCACATCCTTGAAGTTCTTGGCTCCAGCACGAATCAGTGAAATACCACCGATATCAATCTTCTCAATGATATCAGCTTCGCTGGCACCGCTGGCCACAGTCTGCTCAAATGGGTAAAGGTCAACAATCACCAGGTCGATCTCAGGAATCTCATACTTCTTCATCTGCTCCTGATCGCCCTCGTTATCTCTGCGTCCCAGAATACCTCCAAACACCTTTGGATGCAGGGTCTTTACACGTCCACCCAGAATAGATGGGTAGGTTGTAACATCCTCTACCTTCTGACACTCATATCCAAGTGATTCGATAAACTGCTGTGTTCCACCAGTCGACAGGAACTTTACGCCCTCAGCATTCAGTTTCTTCAAAAGCTCGTCAAGTCCATCCTTGTGGAAAACACTCACCAATGCGGTCTTAATCTTCTTAATTTCAGCCATTTTTATCCTTATAACGTTATAAATATAATTTTTGGCTGCAAAGGTACAAAAAGAAAACGGATTAACCTCAATTTCTCGTCGAAATTTTAGATTAATCCGTGTTAAAAATATGATAGGTCAATTATTTCAGCGTAAAATGATACACCCATTCCTTCATGGGTTCTAACTAAATCAGGTTCATCCCCAGTGCCTTGCACTGCTTACGCATTTCCTCAGGCCAGATACTGGCCTGAATCTCGCCGATATGTCCCTTGTGTAGCAATACCATACAGAGTCGGCTTTGACCGATACCACCACCAATGCTCAGTGGCAGCTTGTCGTTCAGCAGCTGCTGGTGGAAGTAAAGCTGCTCGCGCTCCTCTTTGCCTTCCAGCTTCAACTGGCGCAACAAGCTCTCCTTATCCACACGTATACCCATACTCGACAGCTCAAAGCTACGTCCCAGCACAGGGTACCATATCAGTATATCACCATTCAGTCCCTTGCGTCCGTCCTCAGCTGTGGTGCTCCAGTCGTCATAGTCTGGTGCACGTCCGTCGTGCTTCTTGCCGTCACTCAACTTGCCACCTATACCTATAATAAATACGGCACCATACTGCTCGCAGATGGCATCCTCGCGCTCCTTAGGTGTCTTGTCGGGATACATCTCTACCAGCTCCTCGGCATGTACAAAGTGTATCTTCTCGGGCAGGAAAGGCTTTATCTGCGGATAAGTCTCGCAGGTAAGATACTCTGTACGGCGGATGGCCGCATAGATACGCTCCACAATGTTCTTCAGGAATGCCAGGGTGCGATCTTCCTTACGGATTACAGCCTCCCAGTCCCACTGGTCCACGTACAACGAGTGTAGGTTGTCAAGCTCCTCATCAGCACGGATAGCGTTCATATCGGTATAGATACCATAGCCTGGCTCAATCTTGTACTCAGCCAGACTCAAGCGCTTCCACTTAGCCAGCGAGTGTACCACCTCGGCCTTGGCATCACCCAGATCCTTGATGGGGAAGCTCACAGGGCGCTCCACACCGTTCAGGTCGTCGTTAATACCCAGTCCTTTCAACACAAACAGTGGTGCTGTTACACGTCTCAATCTCAGTTCTGTCGACAGGTTCTGTTGAAAGAACTCCTTTATCAGTTTAATACCCTGTTCCGTCTGCTTCATATCCAGCAGCGGTTCGTACATCACGGGTTTAATTACTTGTCCCATTTTAATCGTTTATGATAATTTTGCGTGCAAAGGTACACATTTTTATCAAATATGCAAGCAAAATTGAGAATATTTTTGCAAAATGACACAAATACATTGATTATTACTAACTTTTTGACACCTTACACCTGACCGGTTATAGAAAAGCAAAAGGGTGCGTGCCTCACGGCGCACACCCCTTCAGATATCAAAAAATTAATGGACTGATAGATCTTTATAGAAGATAAACTTCCTACTTTTCTCTTAAAATTCTACTATACTTTTATTAATACTAAACACCCAATCTATTTTCGTGATGCAAAGGTAAGCATAAAACCGCAACTAAAAGACGGGTTTCCTTGAAATTTACATATTTTAAACAATTTATTGACCAATATCATTAAATCGATACAATCGCCCGTTTTATTGTTTAAAATATTTAAAACGAAAGGATAAAATAATCCCAACCACCCTCACGGGCAATTGGGACTCTGAATATTTATTTATCCGAAAACTGTGTTATCAAATACCAGCGGCGGCAATCCACTCGTAAACGCAGCTTGCTACGCCGAACAGGGCGATACCTGCCGTGCAGATGGCCAGGGCCATCTTGGTATTAGCATCGCTCTGGAATGTGGGCAGTGGACTGTCGGTCTTGGTGATGTACATGGCCTTGACAATGAGCAGATAGTAGTAAAGTGATACTACGGTGTTAACCAAGGCGATAAATACCACGCCATAGGCCATGGGCTCGCCATTCTGCACACCTGCCATGAACACAAAGAACTTAGAGAACATACCTGCAAAAGGTGGAATACCAGCCAACGAGAACAGAGCCAGCGTCATGAGGAACGACAGCTTGGGGTTGGTCTGATAGAAGCCGTTGTAAGCAGCCATATCGGTACGACCATTGTTATTCTGCTCTACCACGTTGATAACGGTGAACACGGCCATATTGGCTACGATGTAAACCAGCACGTAGTAAGTAAGTGCGGCTACACCCAGCTGACCATTGCCTACCACTGCCAGCATGATATAACCGGCCTGTGATATAGAGCTGAACGCCATGAAGCGCTTGAGCTCGCTCTGACGGATGGCAAACAGGTTGGCCACGGTGATTGAGAGCACGATAACGATATAGAGCATGTAGTTCCAGTACTCAACCATAGGCGCGAAGGCCTTCATCAGGATGGTGCACAGTGTGATGGCAGCAGCACCCTTAGAGATGACACTCAGGTAACCGGTAACTGGTGTAGGCGCACCCTGATAGGTATCGGCTGTCCAGAAGTGGAAAGGCACCAACGAAATCTTGAAGCCCAGACCACTGAAGAAGAATACCAGACCCATGATGCACAGGGGCGAGTTAGATACGGCGGCACAAACATCGTCGAAGTACAGTGTACCTGTAGCAGCGTAGATGAATGAGATACCGAACAGCATCACACCGCTTGAGAAGGTAGCTACCAGAATGTACTTGGCGGCTCCTTCGGCACTCTCCTTGCGATGACGATCGAAAGCCACCATACAGGCCAGGGGCACTGAAGCCATCTCCAAGCCTAAGAAGAACAGCAGGAACGAGCCTGACGACATCATCATGAACATACCCAGCAGGGTGCTCACGATCAGCATGTAGAACTCGCCAGCAAGGCGCTTCTGGCTCTCAACCCACTTCTGGGCCATAATAACTACGACCAATGTACCGAAGGTAAGGATCGCCTTCATCACATTGATGGCTGGTGTGACTACATACAGTCCACCAAAAGCACTAATGGGCTCTGGATGGTTTGAAGCAGCTAAGACACATGTACCCAGCACGATAACCAGTGGACCTGCCAAAGCAGAACCAAGGATATTTGTTTTCGACTCGCTCTTAAACAGACAGAAGTCAGCAAAGAACGCGATGATCAACGTTATAACCAGAAATACCTCTGGCGTCATCTGTAAGAAATCAGAATAATTCATATCTTTTCTACCTCCTTACTTTACATTACACCAATTGACTCCAAGATTGTACCTGCTGCAGGCGAAATCATATCGCTTACCCAGAATGGGAACGAACCCAGACCGGCCACACAGAAAATCAGGCAGATAACAGCCACGCGCTCATCCCATGTAGCATCGGTGAGCTCGAGGAAGTGCTTGTTCTCTACCTCGCCATACAGAATCTTACCAACCACACGCAGGATGTAAACTGCTGTTACAACAATCGACATACATGCGATGATGGTAGCCACCATGCGGAACGAGGTGTTGGGGTCGCCACTGAGTGGGTGAGCACCAAACGAACCTACGAAGATGGTCATCTCGGCAATGAAACCAGAGAAACCAGGCAAACCAAGGTTAGCCAGACCGGCGATGACATAGCCAACAGCCAGGAAAGGCATAATCTTCATCAATCCAGCCAGCTCGCGGATGTCACGGGTATGTGTACGACCGTAGATCATACCGATGAGGGCGAAGAACAGGGCTGTCATCAGACCGTGTGAGAGCATCTGCAGCACAGCGCCGGTCACAGCAGTCTGACTCATCATCAGCAGGGCAAACAGTACCAGTCCGCAGTGCGAAACCGAAGAGTAAGCATTGATATACTTCAGGTCGGTCTGTACGCAGGCAGAGAGGGCACCGTAAACCACTGAGATAGTGGTGAGGATGAGGAAGATCCACGAGAGATCCTGAGCAGCCTCAGGCAACAGATACATGGCTACACGGAAGCAACCGTAACCTCCCAACTTCATCAGTACACCAGCGTGCAGCATTGATACGGCTGTAGGGGCTGAAGCGTGACCATCGGGGCTCCATGTGTGGAATGGGAACAGGGCGCCCAGCACACCGAATCCGATGAAGATGAAGGGGAAGAAGATGTTCTGGATATGTCCAGGAATGCAGTGGTTAGCTGCAATCGTAGTCAACTCGAAGGTGTAGTTGCCGCTGTAGATACCGTTGAAGTAGTAGATACCCAGCAAGCCAAGGATCAACAGGGCCGAGCCTCCCATCAGCATCAGGGTAAGCTTCATGGCCGAGTACTCCTTGCGACCTGAACCCCATACACCAATCAACAGGTACATAGGAATCAGAGCCACCTCGTAGAACATAAACATAGTGAACAGGTCGGTAGAGATAAAGAAGCCATACACACCCGTAGAAAGCAGGGTGAACCACAAGAAGTACTCCTTGGTGAGTGGCTTCAGCTGCCATGAGGCAAAGGTACCGGTGAACACGATGATGCTAGAAAGCAGCAACATCACCACTGAGATACCGTCGACACCAACGCTGTAAGCGATATTCAAAGGCTTGAACCAAGGCGTGCTATAGGTGAGCAGCATCTCGGCTGTGTTACCTGCTGCACGCTCCTGAATAAAGTAGATGGTTAACCAGACAGAGAGGGCCAACAGACACGAAGCTCCCGTTACCATCACACCACGCACCTGATTAACGTTCTTGGCCAGCCAGAGGCCCACCAGCATCAGGGCTGGAATTATTACGAAAATACTTAATATACTCATATCTTTAGATGCATAAAAGGATTAATGTCAGGGCCACAGTACCCGTGATAAACCATACGGCATACTGGCGTACATCGCCACTCTGCCAGCTACGGATACTCTCACCAGCCTCGTTAGCACCCCATGCCAGGAAGTTAAAGGTGCCATCAACCACGTGACGGTCGAACCAGGCAATAGGTGTAGATACCAGACGGAAGATGATGCGATGTGTTACATACTGCCAGATCTCGTCCTGATAGAAACGCTTGTAGGCTGCGCGATGCAGCTTGGGGAAGGTAGCATACAGGCGGTCGGCAATAGGCTGCTGCTCACCCTTATAGATATAGGTGGCCAGACAGATGCTCAGGATCGCAATCACAGTAGAGGTAGCAGCAATCTGTATGTTGAAGTGGATGGTGTAATCAGTACCGGCAGCACTGACGAAACTACCGAACGAACCGCCCCACTCTGCAAAACCTGCAATCGTAGTGTAAACACCCACACCAACGGTGATCACTGTCAGCACAATCAAGGGGATTGTCATGGTGAGTGGTGCCTCGTGTGGGGTGTGATGTGCATGAGCCTCCTTGTTCTCAGTACCCCAGAAGATACCGTAGTACAAGCGGAACATGTAGAAGGCGGTCATGGCAGCGATACCAGTCATAATCCAACCTACCACCGGACTGTACTCCATGCAGGCAGTGATAATCTCATCCTTTGAGCTGAAGCCCGAGAAGAAGGGGATACCAGCGATGGCCAGACATGAAATCAGGAAGGTGATATGTGTGATAGGCATGTACTTGCGCAAGCCACCCATCAGCGCCATCTCGTTGCTGTGTACAGCGTGGATGATACAACCGGCACCCAGGAACAGGCAAGCCTTGAACATAGCATGAGTAAACAGGTGGAACATACCAGCCATATAACCCAGCTGAGCGTGGTTATCGAGGATAGCACCATGGTGTCCGGGCAGTGATACACCCAGAGCCACCATCATGAAGGCAATCTGCGAGATGGTTGAGAAGGCCAGCACACGCTTGATATCGCTCTGGGCGCAAGCCACAGCAGCGGCATAGAAAGCAGTGATGACACCTACCCAAACCACAATGCTCATGGCCTGTGGGGCATACTCAATCCACAAGGGGAACATACGTGCAATCTGGAACACACCAGCTACCACCATGGTAGCAGCGTGGATCAGGGCCGATACAGGTGTAGGACCCTCCATGGCATCGGGCAGCCAGATGTGCAGAGGGAACATGGCACTCTTACCGGCACCACCGATAAACATCAGTACCAGTGCAGTAGGAATGATGAAACCACCGGCAGCCACAGCCTTAGCCAGGTTACCCTCGATGAAAGGTGTGGTACCCTGTCCCATCACGATGTCGCCAGCGAAGTTAAAGCTGAACGAGTCAACGAAGTAACCGAATGTCAGGATACCTACCAGGAAGAACATATCGGCAAAGCGGGTCACGATGAATGCCTTCTTTGAGGCAGCGATGGCAGGCTTCAAAGGATAGTAGAAGCCGATGAGCAGGTATGAGCTCACACCTACCAACTCCCAGAACATGTACATCTGGAAGATGTTGGTGGCCAGTACCAATCCCAGCATCGACATGGTGAACAGTGAGAGGAAGGCGTAGTAACGCTGGAATCCCTTCTCACCATGCATATAGCCGAATGAGTAGATATGAACCATCAGTGATACGGTCGAGATCACAATCAGCATCATCACGCTGATAGGATCCAACAGGATACCGAGGTCGAAATGCAGGTTACCCAGGGGCAACCAGGTGAAGTTATACGGAACAAAGGTCTGATACACGCCATTCACACGGTCCAGTCCGAAGAAGTACTGGAAAGCGGTGATATAAGAGAGTATCGTAACCATTCCCAATGAGCAGGTACCGATGAGTCCGGCCACCTTATGCTGCATCTTCATGCCAGCCAGTCCAAGAACAATGAACGACAGCAGTGGCAGAAGCATGATAAATATTGTGTAACTAAACATAATTATCAATTTTCAATTATCAATTATCAATTACTACTTATCGTTTCATATTCTGGATAGCCTCAACGCTGTCGCTCTTGAACTTGCGATACACGTTGATGATAATAGCGATGGCAACTGCACTCTCGGCAGCAGCCACACCAATCACGAAGAGTGTCATGAACATGCCCTCCATGCCCTCTGGATAGAGCAGACGGTTGATGGCGGCAAAGTTGATATCAACGGCGTTGAGAACCAGCTCAACCGAGATGAGCATGGCAATCAGGTTGCGACGTGTGGTGAAACCATATACACCGATAAAGAACAACAGGGCACTCAGTGCGAAATAACATTCTACTGGAATCATGCTTTATCCTCCTTTCTTGCTACAACCAAGCCACCGATGATACATGCCAGCAGGAATACTGAGATGAACTCGAAAGGCAGTACATACTGATATTTACCCGAACCAACGAGAGCAGTACCAATCTCCTTCATAGGTACCTCTACGCCAGCAATCTCCTGTGTATAGAAACCAGTCTTAAGCAGAATCAGGCCTACTACCACCAGACCAGCCAGAGCGGCCAGGGCGCCAGTAATCATCTTGCTACTCTTAACTCGCTCCTCCAAACCCTGAAGGGTGCGCTTGCTTACCAACTGGATGGCAAACACATAGATCATCGTAACGCCACCGGCATATACGCTAATCTGAGCGGCTCCAAGGAAGGTGTAATCCAGCAGGAAGTAGATACCTGCCACACCAAAGAGCACAAACAACATGAATGTTGCGGCTCGCATAATCTTCGTCGTGGTCACACACATCAGTGCCGAAGCAATGATGAATACCGCGAGAATGATAAACATAACTGTATTACCCATAATGCGTTACTTGGTTTTAGTGTTAAACTTACCGACCTGCCATTCGGCACCACCCTCAATCAGGTTGGGCAGAGAGCCGCCAGCGTAAACCTCCTCGTTCAGGTGCAGCACCAGACGAGAGCGGTCGAACACAGCGTTCTCAAAGTCGTTTGTAAACTCGATGGCGTCGAAGTTGCAGGCGTTGGTACACAACTGGCAGAACATGCAGTCGCCCAGATCGTATGCGTAATCATCCAGCACCTTCTTCTTCTTACCTGTCTCAGGATCCTCAGCCATGTGGGCAGTAATCTTGATGGTTCCGTTAGGACAGGCCTTTTCGCACAATGTGCAAGCGGTACACTTGTAGCTGCCGTCCTCGTTGCGCTTGAAGGTCAAGCGACCACGGTGACGCTTTGATACGTGCAGTGTAGTCTTGCGGTTTTCGGGATACTGCTCTGTCGACTTATTGGTGAAGAAATCCTTGAAATACTCCTTCCAAGTAATCTTCATACCTGTAGCCAAAGTCTTCAGGCCGTGTCCGATTTCTCCGAAATATGTTTTGTTATCTTCCATTGCTATACCTTATTTAATATATAAACCTAAAGCTACAACTATAGTCATCAGCACAAGGTTAATCAATCCCAGAGGCATCAAGTACTTCCACTCCAGCTTCAGGATCTGGTCGATACGCAGGCGTGGGAAAGTCCACTTCACCCACATCAGCAACCATACTACCAGCAGGGTCTTGCCAAAGAACCATACGATACCGGGGATGTAGTTCATCACGGTATCAAAGGCGTCAACACCAATGTTGATAGGCGCCCAACCACCCAGGAACACAGCCGAAGCCAGTCCTGCAATAATAAAGAGGTTCAGGAACTCAGCCAGGTAGAAGAAACCGAAGCCCATACCCGAGTACTCAGTGTGGTGACCGGCGGTCAGCTCACTCTCAGCCTCAGCCATATCAAAGGGACCACGGTTAGCCTCGGCATTACCTGCAATCAGGAACACCACAAAGGCGATGATGGCAGGGATATGACCCTGGAAGATCAACCACTTGAAGGCACCTGTCTGAGCCTCTACGATACCACTCATCTGCATGGTACCTGTCAGGATCACAGCAGTAATCAAGCAGAGGCAGAGCGACATCTCGTACGAGATCATCTGAACAGCAGCACGCATGGCCGAAACCACCGAATACTTGTTGTTCGAACCCCAACCAGCCAGGAAGATACCTACCACACCAATAGATGAGATGGCAGTTACCAGGAAGATACCTACATTAAAGTCGAGCACATGGGCACCATTGTTCCAAGGCAGGAAGCTGAAGGTTCCAACCGAAGCAATGATCACCAGCAGTGGTGCTACAGCATACAGCAGCTTATCGGCACGATCCACGAAGAAAATCTCCTTGACGAGCATCTTCAGTACGTCGGCAAAAATCTGCAGGGTACCGTGGAAACCTACACGGGTAGGTCCCAGGCGGCACTGGAAATAAGCGCATACCCAGCGCTCCATCATAATCATCAGCATGGCAATCAGCGCATATCCAGCCAGGATACCAGCGCCAACCAGCACGCACTCAATCAATATCGACCAGAAATCTCCCAAGCCGAGTGTATCGCGCAGGAGAGCGTCGAACCATGTTGTAAATATAGAAAAATCGAACATAACTATCTATCAATATCAGGAATAACAACGTCAATGGCAGCACAAGTGGCAATCAGGTCGGCAATCTTCTGACCACGCAACATGGGGTCGAAAGCACCTACCAGCGAGAGACCCATTGGACGCATCTTCATGCGGTATGGACTCTTGTCGCCACGAGAGTCGAGATAAACACCGAACTCACCAGCCACACCCTCAACCGAGTAGTACCACTGGCCCTCGGGCACCTTGATGATAGGCTTCTGCTTCACGTAGAAGTCACCCTCAGGAATATTGTCGATGAGCTGCTCGATAATGTTCAGGCTCTGGTACATCTCGTTGATGTGAACCAGGTAGCGGTCCATAGAGTCGCAACCAGAAAGTGTGCACTGCTCCCACTCTACCTTGTCGTACATGTCGTATGGGTGGTTCTTACGTACATCACTCTTCCAACCCGAAGCACGTCCGGCAGGACCGGTTACTGCATACGAGATACAGTCCTCCAGGCTCATAGGTCCGCACTTCTCCAAGCGGTTGTGGGTAATCACGTTATCACCAAACACATCCATGTACTCCTTGATCATTGGGCGCAGGTACTTCACCAGTGCCTTTACGTTCGATACAAAGTTAGGATCGATATCATCCTGCAAGCCACCTATTCTATAATAGTTCTGAATCAGGCGTCCGCCGGTGGTCTCCTCCATACAGTTCAGCACATGCTCACGATCGCGCATACCATACAGGAAGGCAGTGAGGGCACCCAGGTCCTGAGCCACACACGAGGTGTACAGCAGGTGACTGTCCAAACGCTGCAGCTCATCCATAATGGTACGGATGTACTTGATACGGTCGGTCAGCTCTACCTCCATGGCCTCCTCAATCACACCTACCAGTGCATGACGATGCTGCATGGCACCCAGGTAGTTCAGTCGGTCGGTAAGCGCCAGTGTCTGAGGATAGGTCATACCCTCCCACATCTTCTCGATACCACGGTGGATATAACCGAAGTGAGGATAGATGCGCTTCACGGTCTCACCGTCCAGCACGGTCTGCAAACGCAGCACACCGTGGGTAGCAGGGTGCTGAGGACCGATGTTAATCACATAGTCGTCGGCCTCAAACAGTTTGTTCTGCTTGCACTGCAGCTTACCATCCTTATCCAGATAGTACTCCAGACCGTAGTTAGGCTCTACATCGTCCTCAAGGGTGTACTTATCGTTAAACTCCCAGTCCTTACGGAAGGGGTGACCCTTGAAGTCGGTACGCAGGAACAAGCGACGCATATCCTTATGCCCCAGGAACACGATGCCGAAGAAATCGTAAACCTCGCGCTCCAGCAGGTCGGCCACTTTCCAGATATCTGATACAGTAGGGATATAAGGGGTGTCGTTCTGAGTCTGGGCCAGCTGCTTCACAGCACAACGCTCATGGGTATTGGTATTCTCCAGGATATACACACAACCCAGGCCTTCCTCTCCACTACGCTCGAGCTCTGCTCGCTCGCTACCAACGGGACGCGAGAAATCCTCACCTACGATAGTCACAAGATAGTCAAAGCCTTTCTTGCTCTTCAAGTTCTGCATCTCCGAGGCGAACTTGTCAAAATCAAAACTCAAGAATTCTAATTTCATGCCTTGTCCTCCCCGTTCTTTAATTCTTCAACAAACTCCTGTGGCACATCGGTAACCACGATGGGCTCGCGACGATGATCACCCAGGTTGTTACGGAATGTCAACTCCTCGTTAGATACGCCCAGCTCGCGCTCCTCAGCGGTCTGCTTGTGGTTAGCACCTCCAAAGAATTTCTCTACCTTCACCTTACGCTGCAGCTGCATCATACCATACATGATGGCCTCTGGACGTGGGGGACAGCCAGGGATGAACACATCCACGGGCACAATCTCCTCGATACCCTTCACTACATGGTAGCTCGACTTGAAAGGTCCACCGCTGATGGCGCATCCACCAACAGCTACCACATACTTAGGCTCAGCCATCTGGTCGTACAAACGCTTCAGGGCTGGGGCCATCTTGTGGGTGATGGTACCTGCACACATAATCAGGTCGGCCTGTCGTGGTGAGTTACGTGTTACCTCGAAACCGAATCGGGCAAAGTCGTAACGTGAGCAACCACAAGCCATAAACTCAATACCACAGCACGATGTTGCAAAGGTGAGCGACCACAGTGAGTTACTACGTCCCCAGTTAATCAACTGGTCCAACGAACCTGTAACCACGTTCACGCCACCCTCATGCAGCTCGTCGATAATCTTCTCCAACGACTCGTTGTCGTTCCACTCCTCGTAAGGAATGCTCTTGATGTGGGGCTTTCTTACTTCCATTCGAGATCTCCTTTCCGCCAGGCATAAGCCAAGCCTAATACCAGAACTACTAAGAAGAAGCCGATGCTAAGCAGAGCCATTGCGCCGAACTCCTTCACTACCACAGCCCATGGATACAGAAACACCGTTTCCACATCGAACATGAGGAACAAGATGGCAAAGAGATAGAAACCTACCGAAACAGGCAACCATGAGCTGCCGCGGGTAGGAATACCGCTCTCATACGGTTCACCCTTGACCTTTGCGTAGGACCTTGGTCCCAACAGCTTGGCCATCACGTAAGCCGCTACCACCAATGTAATAGCCGTCACCAAGACGGTAATTAACAAAGTAAAGTTCATAAAAAGCTAACTATAATTATTTATAAATGTTTTAATTATTCCATTATCAAGTAGTTACTCACCCATCACCTCTGTGATTGGCTCACCCACACAGGCGTTTGGCTGCTGTATGTGCAGCTTGTGACAAACGGTGGGCGCAATGTCGGTAATGTGTACCTCTCGGCTGGTTTCGCCGTGCTTCACCTTCCAGCCGTAGAACAGCAGGGGGATGTGGGCATCGTAGGGGTTCCACTCGCCATGGGTGGTACCGATGGGCGACGAGTATTTGCTGTTAAAGCCGTACCAGCCGGGCTCCAGCATGAAGATGATATCACCCGAACGGTCGTGGTGATAGCCCTTCAGCACGCGCTCCTTCAGGAAGGCGGGGATAGGTGCTGTGGCAGCCTTCTTAAAGTCGCAGGCAAAAGCCACATGTGGGGTGTTCAGCAACTCCTCCACGATACCATCGCGAAGCGCCTGCTCATCAACGCCCTGTTCACGTATAGCGTCCTTGTCCAGTACCAGACGGTAATCCAGACAGTCCTTAATCACGTTCTTGGTCAATCCGAATCTGGCAGCAATACGACTGGCCGCATTGGCCACATACTCCTCGTCCCACTTAAAGGCGCCACCGGCCAGCTTATGATCAATCATAAACTGATGGTTATGCGCACCACCATGGTCGGCAGTCAGGAACACCAGATAGTTACCCTCGCCTACCTGCTCGTCGAAAGCCTTCAGCAGTTTGGCAATATCCTGATCCAGTCCGAGATAGGCCCCGTCGGTATGCTCACCACGGGTGCCGTACTCATGTCCGATCACATCGGTCTGCGAGAAGCTGATACACAGCATATCCGTCTCTTCACCCTTGCCCAACTGCTCGCCTTTTAAAGCAGCAATGGCCATATCAGCAGTGATATGACCACACAATGGATACAGTCCTACGTTCTTACCCACCTTCTGCAGCTCCTTGTTTTTCTTCAGCTGGGCGTTGTAAGCCTTGGCCCAGTCTGGCAGTTCCTGCATATACCAGGTGCTGCTGATAAACTGTCCGGCTTTGGTATCAATCCAGTAGGCGGCATTGGCACTACGTCCGGCTGGTAGAATGGCTGCACGGTCCTTGTAGCTCACGCCAATCACCTTCGACTTGAAGTCGGTATGCAGTCTCAGCTGGTCGCCAATGGTGGTGGCCAACAGGTTCACGGGCGATGAAGCATCTTTCTTGTCACTACCCACGGTAGTCACGTCGTGATCCTCGCAACTGCTGATCTTCACGCCATTCTTGTAAAAGGCGTTACCACAGATACCATGAAAAGCGGGGGTGGTACCGGTATAAACGCTGGTATGTCCGATGGCAGTAACGGTGGGCAGATAATTAATAAGGCAGTTATTACACGAGTATCCTTGGTTAATGAGGCGCTTCAGTCCGTCCTCCTGATACTGATTGTAATATCTGCCCAGATAATCCCAACGCATCTGATCAACTACGATTCCTACCACGAGCTTAGGGCGCTCGTTAAAGTGCGTTTGTGCCTGTATATCAACGATATAGCACAACGCCATTGCAACGAATAGTATCAATCTTCTCATAATTGGTTGCAAAGGTACGAAAAATCCGCCAAAGTTCCAAATTCTCTGGCGGATTTTTTTACGAGCGCTCGATGATTTCTAAACACATGCGCGTGTTGTGATACGGACACTTCCAGAAACCGGCTTTGTCGTCGGTGGTGTTCAGCAGTCCGTTGGCATGCCTGCTCCAGTACCACTCACCATGCTCAAAGTCTATCAGCTGCTTCTTGATATATTGCCAACATTTTTCAGCACGATTTAAAGCCTCTTCATCGCCGAAATGCTGCCAGATATTATACCAGCCCACCACATTCTCGGCCTGTACCCACCAATGCAGGTCGTCATCCACATGGCCAGTGTCCAGATTGGCCTCGTGTATCAGGGCACCATCAGGTCGCAGACCCTTGGCCGAAGCCTGCGCAACGGCCTGTACAATAGGCTCTACCTTAGCCAGCACATTGGCATCACCCAGCACCAGAGCAGCCTCATGCAACAGCCACGAGCACTCGATATCATGCCCATAGCTCTCCAGGTGTCCGGCACCTCTGGTCCAGTCCATTTCAAAGAACAGATCCAGATGGTTGGTCTCTTCGTTCAGGATCTTATCTGTAAAGATATCTACCAGATTCCGGAGGGCACCTTCCACCATGCTGATGGTCTCCTGGGGCACGCTGATGCCCACCGGCAGAACAGCGCCTAAGGCAGGCACGTAATCACAGCTTTCCTGGGCTTGCACTTCTTTTAAGCATCTGAGAAGATTGGTGTATGGTTCGATAATGTGCAAGTGGGTATTCTGCGATTTGGGGTAGTTGGCATCCAGGTCCGACAAGCGCATATCAGCTATCTCGCCCCACTCGCGCGTGCAGGCCTCAATATAGCCGTTATGCTCGCTGTCAAAAGCGTGCTCCTCTATACAGTCGTACAGGTCCAGCGCATAGTCCAGCGCTTCTCTGTCGCCCGTGGCACGGGCATATTCCGAGAGTCCGTAAATCATAAAGCCGATGGCATAGAACTGCTTCTTGGTGTCCAGCGGGTTTCCCTCGCAATCCACGCTCCAGTACACGCCACCATACTCCTGATCAATGAAATGCTCAATAATATAGTCCTTGGCGCGGGTGGCGGCCTCCAGGTACTCCGGGTGCTTCAGCACACGGAAAGCAGCCGAGAAGGCCCACAATATGCGGGCATTCAGGATAGCGCCTTTCTCGGCATCCTTATGCAACTCGCCGTTGCCGTCCATCCTGCCGTAGAAGCCACCATGCTCATAGTCCATCATCTGGTCGAGCCAGAAACGCAGGATGTTATTCTCCACCACATCCTGCATCTCTCGCTTCAGCATATCTACTTGTCCCATCATTTCTTAATCGGATAAATCCAGGTCAGTACAATAATCAGGCCAGCAATAATAGCTGGGAACAGAGAGAACAGACTCCATACCATCGAGAGTACCGAGTCGGTAATCGAGGCAGGGTCCACCATGGTGTTACCCATGTCGTCGGTAATCATGCTGGCACCAGCCAGACCCAGGAACAGGGCTACCAGCGAACCAGAGATGGCGGTACCGAACTTCTGGGCCATGGTACCCGATGAGAAGATCAATCCGGTGCTCGAGGTACCGTTCTTTTCGGTTGCATAATCAGCCACATCGGCATACATACTCCACAGCAGGGGCGAATACAAGCCGATACCGATCGAGGTAAGCACCACCAGGGCCACCATCACCCAGATATAGCTGGGATCCATGGGCACAAAGAAGAAGGCCACCGAAAAAACAACACAAATCAGGGCAGCTGCCATAAAGGCCTTGCGCTTCGAACCGATCATCTCGGTGAACTTAGGCGATACACCACCGAAAATCATACAAGTTAGCTCACCAAAGGTCATAAACACGGTGTAGTTGATAATCAGTCCGCTCACCGTCACATCGCCATGCAGACAGTATTCCAACAGATAACCAGCCACAGCGTAGCGGAAACCATTAAAAAAGTTCGTACAAATACCGATAAGTGTCAGGATAATCCAGGGCTTGTTCTTAAACAGATCGCCAAACTGCTTGAACTCGAATTTCTCGGCACGTACGGGCTTCAGGCGCTCCTTGGTCAGGAAGCCGCAAGCCAGGGTACCGGCAGCAGCTATCACACCGAAGAAGGCACCCAGCACGGCATACTGGTGCTGCTCGGTACCACCCACCAGTCGCTGCAGGTAAGGGAACGACAGCAGGGTGATAAAACCCATGGCATAGGCACCTACCATACGGAAACTCGAGAACTGGTTCTTCTCGTTGTCGTCATCGGTCATCACACCCAGCAGTGAGCCGTAGGGCACGTTCACAGCGGTGTACAGGGCCATCATCAGCAGGTACAGACTATAAGCCCAGATGCGCTTGCCGGTCAGTCCGAAGTCGGGTGTGTACAGCAGCAGGGCAAACACCAGTCCGAAGGGGATGGCGCCAAAAATCAGCCAGGGACGATAAGTACCCCATTTGCTCTGTGTACGGTCGGCGAGCGAACCCATCAGCGGGTCGGTCACCACATCAAACATACGGGCAATCAGCATCAGCGTGGCCGCATCAGCGAATGTCAGTCCAAACACATTGGTGAAAAACAGCGGGAAGGCAATCGACATGATTTTCCAGGTGATACCACCAGCCGCCGCATCGCCTAAAGCGTAACCTATTTTTTCTTTTAAACTAGCCATAGTTTAATTATACTATTTTTAAATTTTTACATTCCTATTTTTGGCCACGAGTCGCTTGATGGTCTCCACGCTTGCAGCGGTATAATAACCATCCTCAGGGGTGTTCATACAGTAATCGATAAGCTTATCGATGGTCGATGTAGCCACATGCATGCGGGTATCGGCCGAGGCATAGTAGATAAACACCTTGCCGTCGGCATCAGCTATCCAACCGTTGGCAAACGCCACATTCATCACATCACCGTAATACTCGTTGCCCTCGGGCACCAGGAAGTAGCCACCGGGACGCGCAATCACCTTCGTGGGGTCGTCCAGAGCCGTCATATACATATACAGCACGTAACGCAATCCGTCGGCCGTGGCACGTACACCATGGGCCAGGTGCAACCATCCCTTGGGCGTTTTGATGGGGTGTGGACCCTCACCATTCTTCACCTCGGTGATGGTGTGGTATTTGCGCTCGTAGATAATCGTCTCATCCTTGATCTCAGCGTGGGTGATGTCATCCACCAGCGCCCAGCCGATACCACCACCGCTACCGGTGTCGATAAAGCCATCCTGCGGACGGGTATAGAAGGCGTATTTTCCGTTCACGAACTCGGGGTGCAGCACCACATTACGCTGCTGACTCTTGGTCTTCAGGTCGGGCAGTCGGAACCAGGTCTTCAGGTCCTTGGTACGGGCGATACCGGCAGTAGCGGTGGCAGCACTCAGGTCGCCAGGCTGCGAGTCGTCATGACGCTCGGCACAGAACACACCGTATATCCAACCATCCTCATGCTGGGTCAGACGCATATCGTAGATGTTGGTAGCAGGCACCACATCATCCGGCATGGTGATGGGCTCGTCCCAGAAACGGAAGTTGTCGATACCGTTAGGACTCTCTGCCACCGCAAAGTAGCTCTTGCGGTCAGCACCCTCTACACGGGCCACCAGACAGTACTTTCCCTGCCACTTGATGGCACCCGCATTCAGCGTCGCATTGCACATAATGCGTTGCATCAGGTACGGGTTGTCCTGCTCGCTGAAGTCGTACTTCCACTCCAGGGGCACGTGTTCAGCGGTCAACACCGGGTTCTTGTACTTCTCGTAAATCCCATTTCCCCACTCCAGGGGTTCGTTCTTCTTGGCCAGCAGCTCCTCATGATGCTGTCTGAGGGCTGCCACCTTCTGTTCAAATTCGCTCATATCTTATTTAATGATTATTTCATTTTTAATTATCGATGGTCGTTTTTATTGTTATCGATTGTCGTTTATAATTCAATTTTAAGTTTACCGCTGCAAAGTTACGACAACTTTCTCAAACCGCAATACTTTTTTTTGCTCAATCATTACACTTTTCCACCAAACCCATGCCTCATTCCGCCCCTGTAAGGGGCTCATAACCTAGCGTAGGGGTTTACCCCTACGTAATTGCCCATTATTCCCCCCTCTCTCTTCATTCCGCTCGTCGGGGCCATCCACCCCACTCACGCCCCGCTCGCTAAACCGCTCGCTCCATCCCACCCTCGCTCTTTGGGGGCTACTCGCCCCCACCCGCGCGGCAAACCCCTCGATTTTAATTGTCCTCCCATTCCGCTCGTCGGGGCTTTCCGCCCCTTGCCGCGGGGCGCTCCCCGAGTGTTTTTGCATGGTATTAGGTATTGGATAACCCCAACGGGGTTTAATAACACAGCGTAGGGCCTTGGCCCTATGAACAATGGTACACCACACAAATCCCGCCCCTGTAGGGGGCTCATAACCCAGCGTAGGGCCTTGGCCCTACGAACAATGCCCATT
>NZ_JHXD01000018.1 GCF_000687715.1 Xylanibacter ruminicola Ga6B6 | reverse complement strand
CTCTACTATAGGGAAGGTTGGATACGCGTTACTCACCCGTGCGCCGGTCGCCATCTATCAAAGCAAGCTTCGATAATGCTGCCCCTCGACTTGCATGTGTTAAGCCTGTAGCTAGCGTTCATCCTGAGCCAGGATCAAACTCTTCATTGTAAAAATTTGTATCTTTTACTAGATAATCTAGAAAACTAGATTAACTAGAAGTTATCTGTCTCAGAACAACTATCCAAATTCAAGAAATTGAAACGGTTTGTTCATTTACCCAAGTACTTCGAAAAGTACTTGCTTCTTGTACTACTTCTGTCTATGTAAATCTTTCAAAGAACTCTTTCTTAGTGCGCTATCGTTTTTAAGCGAAAGCGGGTGCAAAGGTACGACATTTTTTAATACCATCCAAATATTTTCGAAAAAAAATTCCCAAAAACATGAAAGTTTTCGGGAATATTTACATATTTTACATTTTTATCTCTTATTATATATAATGTACGCGAAGAGCCTATTCTCGACGCCCAAAAATACGCAGCAAATAAATAAAGAGGTTAATAAAGTCCAAATAGAGGGTTAAAGCACCCAAAAGCGCCATCTTCTGAGCAACCTCTCCAGCATCGGGTGCCATCAAAAGCATATTTTTAATTTTCTGAGAGTCGTAAGCAGTGAGACCCACGAATATCAAAACGCCCAAATAGCTCACAATCATTTCAAGACCAGAACTCTTCAGGAAGATATTCACAACAGTAGCGATAATGATACCAATCAACGCCATGAAGAGAATCTTTCCCATCGACGAGAGATCTGTCTTGGTTGTATAACCGATGAGTGCCATTACAGCAAACGTACCAGCAGTGATAAAGAATACGCTGGCAATACTCGACATTGTATAGACAATGAAGATAGACGAGAACAATGCACCATTAATGACCGAATACAACACAAACAGCAACGTAGCTGTAGTGAGCGATAATCGGTTAATAGCAGCACTTACGCCAAACACTATGGCGAACTCAGCAATTACCAGTCCCCAAAGGAGCACTCTGTTAGAGTACAAGGCGGTTAGGACACCAGGACTTGTAGCCACACCATACGCTGTAACACCTGTAAGCACAAGGGCCAGCGTCATCCACACATACACTTTCCGCATTAATGCGGGGAAAGCAGCCGACATAGAGAGCTCTCGCTCACGTGTCAGACCATCAAAGTTAAATTCGTTATAATTCATACTCATTATTTTATTTCGAGATTCATTAATATTACCGCAAATTTAATGCCACAAAGGTAAGCATTTACTTTTAATAAAACATAAATAAGCAACAAAAATACCGATTTATTAGTATTTTTGGAAATTTTTCACTATATTTGTGCCCATGAATAACTAAAAAACAAATATAATAATACACTAACGAAAATGAAGATCGGTTTATTTATTCCCTGCTATGTTGACGTGGTTTATCCTCAGGTAGGAGTAGCCACATACAAACTATTAAAGCATCTGGGGCTGGATGTGGATTACCCACTGAACCAGACTTGTTGCGGACAACCGATGGCTAATGCTGGATTTGAGGGACAAGCTATCCCACTTGCCGAAAAGTTTGAAGAGAAATTCAAAGGGTTCGACTATGTGGTATCGCCCTCGGTTAGTTGTACTGCGTTTATAAAGTTAAATTATCCCCGCTTACTGAAAGGTAAAACGGAGTGCGAGACAGCCAAGAAAGCGATGGACGTTGTTGAGTTCCTGCACGATGTGGTAAAGGTTAACCATCCATTAGGAACCTTCCCCCACAAGGTTAGTCTGCACAACTCTTGTCACGGTGTGCGAGAACTAGGGTTGAGCTCACCAAGCGAGGAGAATATTCCTAAGTTCAATAAAATCAAGGACTTGTTGAACCTTGTAGAGGGTATACAGGTATTAGAACCTGAGCGTCCCGACGAATGTTGCGGTTTTGGCGGTATGTTCTCGGTTGAGGAAACGGCCATCAGCGAGCAGATGGGTATTGATAAAGTGCAGCGTCACATGAAGACCGGTGCGCGATTCGTAACAGGTCCCGATTGTTCGTGCCTGATGCACATGGCAGGTATTGCCAAGAAAAGAGAACTTGATGTGGAGTTCAAACATGTGGTAGAAATCTTAGCAGCAGGACTGTAAGATTATCATTAAACATTAAAGATTAAACATTATGAGTACAGCACATAGTAACGCAGCGAAGGAGTTCTTGAAGAACCAGACATACGCAAAATGGCACGACGCCACTTTCTGGGCAGTACGCACAAAACGTGACAATATGGCATATGGACTCGACGAATGGGAGCAGTTACGCGAAAAGGCCAGCGCCATCAAGCGCCACACCATCACTCACTTGGACGAGTATCTAGACCAGTTTGCCACAAAAGCCGAAGAAAACGGTTGTATTGTGCATTGGGCCAAGGATGCGCACGAATTCAACGAAATCGTGTATGGCATCCTGAAAAACCATAACGTCAAGAAACTCGTTAAGTCGAAATCGATGCTGACAGAGGAGTGTGAGATGAATCCGTACCTGGAGCAACATGGCATCGAGGTGGTAGAGACCGATCTGGGCGAACGCATCATCCAGTTAAAAGGTCAGGCACCGAGCCATATCGTGATGCCAGCTATCCACTTGAATCACGACGATGTTGGCGAACTATTCGAGGAGAAACTTGGCAGCGAGAAGGGCAACCACGACCCCACGTACCTTACTTATGTAGCCCGATTAAGTCTGCGCAACGAGTTTCTTACCGCAGATGCTGGCATGACAGGCGCCAACTTTGGTATCGCAGAAACAGGCGATATTGTAGTTTGCACCAACGAGGGTAATGCCGATATGTCGACTTCATGCCCGAAACTGCACATTACCGCAATCGGATTAGAGAAGATTATTCCTAATTACGATTGCTTAGCCGTGTTCCAGCGCATGCTTTGTAGAGCAGGAACAGGACAGCCTACCACCACGTTCACCTCACATTTCCGAAAAGCACGTCCTACTGCCAACCCCATGCACATTGTGCTGGTAGATAACGGACGCAGCGAGTGGATTGGCAACCCTGAGCATTGGGAAGCACTGAAGTGTATCCGTTGCGGATCGTGTATGAACACCTGTCCTGTTTATCGCCGTAGCGGTGGCTATTCGTACAGCTACTTCATACCAGGTCCCATTGGCATAAACCTTGGTATGCTTCGCGATCCACAAAAGCATTCTGGAAATGTAAGTGCCTGCACCCTGTGCAACTCATGCCAGACGCTCTGCCCAGCCAAGGTAAACTTAGGCGACCAGATTTACATGTGGCGCCAGCAGTTAGACGAGTTCGGTACTGCTAATTCGCAAAAGAAAATGATGTGTAAGGGCATGAGTATGGTATATGGTAATGAGGGCGTTTACAATCTAGGTACGGCTCTGGCTCATTGGGCCAATCTCATTCCATCGCCACTTATCAACTGCGGCATGAATCCATGGGCCGAGGGGCATAAGATGATGAAATTCCCTAAGGAAACATTCCACTCGCTATGGAAGAAAGGAAAAGTAAAGTAAGGATTGAAGAATTGAAGGATTATGAGTAATAAAGACGATATTCTGAAGAGATACAGGGCAAACGTAAGAGAGAAATACGACATGCCCGATTTGAGTGATATCAAAGCTACCACCTACCCCAACCCACTGGTTCAGTTTGTGAAGATGACAGAGATGGTGGGCGGACAAGTGATAGAAGTTGATTCTGGCCGCGATATCAACGTGCTTATCAAGGAGCTGTTTCCTGACGCCAAGGAGATTGCCTCAAATCTGCCGGAGATAACTATCGCCACTAGAAATCCTGATACGGTTGGCAGGGCCCGCGATCTGAACGGAACAGATGTTGGCATTATCCGAGGTATGTTTGGTGTAGCAGAAAACGCGTGCATCTGGATTCCGCAAACCATGAAGGAGAAAGCTGTATGCTTTATATCCGAGAATCTGATCATTCTGCTACCCAAGAGTCAGATTGTAAACAATATGCACGAGGCTTACAAGCGCATTGAGTTTGATAACGAATACGACGGTTATGGTACGTTTATCAGCGGTCCATCGAAAACGGCAGATATTGCACAGGTACTGGTAATGGGTGCCCAAGCGGCACGAAGCGCCACCGTACTACTTCTACCCGATTAACAGTGTAAAAAACAGAATTTGTTCAGGAGGTCGATAATCATGTCGGCCTCTTTTTGTGTCACAAATCGTACTCATATATATCGTAACACAGCCCTCGTCCTCCAAAACCTTCCTTCTGGAATACCAATGTTTCATTCAGTCCGCTACCATCAGGATGCTCTGTTGAACGGCCAAAGTCGAAATAAGGATAGTTTCGATAATCGTTAAAGATACGGTCGTAGAGCAAATCGATAACACCCAGTTTTTTCCCCTCAGGTGCAGCAGAGCTATACTGAGCGTGAACCACTTGCTGAGAGATATATAGCACGACTCCACCCAACACCTCATCATCTTTTACGGCTTGATACAGTTTGATATTCTGAGGAAAGCGACTATGTAATAGTGAAATTTCCTCAAGTGTATGTACAGGCATCACCCCATACTTGGTATAAAGATTCGTAGAAAGAATGCCCCAGAATGCGGCATAGTTATCAGAACATTCTACTGATACGTCAGCTTTTTGAGCACGAACGACCCCACGACGCCGAACACGTTCCCACCGCATCTCACCAGACAAAAAGATGTTTGTAGCAAAATCTCTCGCTACAATACGCGCATGACACTCATGAAACAATGCATAGATATCCTCGTCAGATGAGAGACGATGATAAACCCATGGAATACACTTGTAAACAACATGACGAAAACCATCACAGCGAAGTTGCTCGTTTAGCTCACGAAATAAGTTCATAGTCTGAACAATCGTCAGACGAGGACTCATCACCAAGCCACCATAAGTCAATCCCTTATGCGAGTAAAGGGTATCGCCCGACGCATGTGCTGGCAAGACAGCCTGCAAACGATTACCTAAATAAAACAGCAATGAATAATCGTTAAAGCGATCCGAATGATAGTCCATATAGCTACGATCGAAGAGGAAAGTGCCGTTCTTCGATGTAGCTACGAACTGATTCCATTCGTCGGCCAGGTCAGATGTGTATCGTTTTATTTCGAACATCCGATGTATTTCAGAAATTCGTCGTAATCATAGATATAATCATCCTCGTCGTAATGTTCCGAAGCCAGAACCAGACATACGCCGCCCGAAGAGAAATCATCGAGCGTTCGCCAGATATTGGTATCGATCAGCAAGCCTTGCCAAGGATGATTCAGCAACACAGTCTTGCGTTCATAGCCATTATCCAACGTTACATGAAACGAACCGCTTAGAGCAATCACAAACTGACGAAGCTTTTTATGCGCATGCCCTCCCCTGCTCTCGCCACCGGGCACATCATATACCCAATAGGCGCGCTTGATATCGAAAGGAACCATCGTCTGCGCTTCAGCAAACGTCAGATTGCCACGCGGATCAGTGATCTTGGGCAAATCTATGATTTCAACCTCTAAGCGGTTCATTCTATAATAACACTTGTTTAGTGTTCAAACTTAGTGTAGGGGTCGGTACCCAAAACGGTCTTAGCCAGACGCTTGGCTTTATCACGCAACGCATTTACATCGTCGCCAACCTCGCCGTAGCAGAGTACTACACCCATACGACGACCCTTATGAGCCTCAGGCTTACCGAAGATACGAATACGTGTGCGATCCTCCTTCAGAGCCTCGTCGAAGTTGTAGTCGAGCAACGAACGATCGACAGGTGTTGAAGCCTCCTTTGGTGAAAGGATAACAGCCGATGCGCCAGCGTGCTCAAGATGGATTGCAGGAATAGGCATTCCCATTACTGCACGGAAGTGCAACTCAAACTCGCTCAGGTTGGTGGTATGTCCGAGTGTTACCATACCAGTATCATGTGGACGAGGACTCAGCTCGCTGAAGATAACCTCGCCTTGCTTGGTAAGGAAGAACTCAACACCCCAGATACCAGCACCAGTAAGGGCCTTGGTTACCTTATCGGCCATTACCTGAGCCTGCTTCAAGGCCTCATCAGATATCTTATATGGCTGCCACGACTCACGATAGTCGCCTGCCTTCTGTACGTGTCCGATTGGAGGACAGAACAGTGTGGGCCAACCATTCTTCTGTGTTACGGTGAGCAGAGTAAACTCCGAATCAAAATCGATAAACTCCTCGATAATTACCTCTTTTACGTCACCACGACTACCTTCCATAGCCTCCTTAAAAGCCTGCTCCAACTCGTCGTCGTTGTGCACATAGCTCTGACCATGACCTGATGATGACATCAATGGTTTGACAACACATGGGAATCCAATCTCATCGGCTGCAGCCTTGAACTCATCAAAGGTCTTTGCATAGAAATATTTTGCTGTGCGCAGTCCCAGTTCCTTAGAAGCCAGATCGCGGATAGCACGACGGTTCATTGTGAAGTTTACGGCGCGGGCAGATGGAACAACCTGGATACCCTGCTCCTCGAACTTAAACAGTCGTTCGGTACGTATAGCCTCAATCTCAGGCACGATGATATCGGGCTTGTGCTTGTTTACTACAGCCTCAAGCGCATCGCCATCGAGCATTGAGAATACTTCGCGCTCATCAGCCACCTGCATGGCTGGCGCATTGTCATAACGATCGCAGGCAATAACATACTGGCCTGCACGCATGGCGGCTATCACGAACTCCTTGCCGAGTTCTCCTGAGCCTAAAAGCAGAATCTTTTTCATTTTTCTATTGTTTGTTTCAACATTTGCCACTCGGGTGTTACTGCCAACTTGCGTACGCACTGGTCGATACGCGCCATTGCATCTTCCTGACTCATCTTCAGCTCCTTGGCTATCTCCTGCAGCGATTTGCGTTCGCAGCCAAACAGTCCGTAATAATGCGTCACAGCCTCCTCTTCCTCTGGTGGCAGCAGGTAGAGCAGATGCTCCAGATAGTGCTCCATCTGAGGAGTAACGCTGGTGGGATTGATACCAATACGCACCAGATACGAGTGGAGTTCATTAGTTAAGTTATCTGTTGGCATACATATTATCGTAATACTTCTGATAATCGCCGCTGGTTACATTGTCCAGCCACTCCTGATTGTCGAGATACCAGCGAACGGTTTTCTCGATACCCTCTTCGAACTGCAGAGATGGCTCCCAACCCAGTTCCTTCTGGAGTTTTGAGCTGTCGATAGCATAACGCAAATCGTGTCCGGCACGGTCGGTAACGAATGTAATCAGGTCCATATCCTCGCCTTCCTTGCGACCCAGCAAGCGGTCAACGGTCTTAATCACCACCTTGATGATGTCGATGTTCTTCCACTCATTAAAGCCACCGATATTATAAGTATCAGCAATCTTACCCTCGTGGAAAATCACGTCGATAGCACGAGCGTGATCCTCAACATACAGCCAGTCGCGCACGTTCTCGCCCTTACCATAAACAGGCAGAGGCTTGCGATGACGGATATTGTTGATGAACAAAGGAATCAGCTTTTCGGGGAACTGGTAAGGACCGTAGTTGTTCGAGCAGTTGGTTACTACTACAGGCATTCCGTAGGTATCGTGGAATGCACGAACAAAGTGGTCGGAAGAAGCCTTCGAAGCCGAGTATGGTGAGTGAGGATTATACTTGGTTGTCTCCAGGAAGAACTTATCGCCGTAAGCCAGATGGTGCTCTGAGCTGGATGCGGTAGTTGTGAATGGAGGCTCGATACCCTCGGGGTGTGTCAGCTCCAATGCGCCATACACCTCATCGGTACTGATGTGATAGAAACGCTTACCCTCGTATTTCTCAGGCAGACTCTCCCAATACAGCTTGGCAGCCTGCAACAAGCTCAAGGTTCCCATCACGTTGGTCTTGGCGAATGTAAATGGATCCTTAATCGAACGGTCAACATGGCTCTCAGCAGCCAGGTGGATGATACCATCAACCTTCTTGTCCTGCATCAGCTTGTAGAAAGCATCAAAGTCGCAGATATCCATCTTAACAAACTCGTAGTTGGGCTTGTTCTCGATATCTTTCAGGTTAGCCAAGTTACCAGCATAAGTCAACTTGTCGAGGTTAATAATGTGATACTCGGGATACTTGTTCACAAACAGGCGCACTACATGGCTTCCAATAAAGCCTGCACCTCCAGTAATAACGATAGTTCTTTTCATATATCTAATGTTATTTATCTTTAAACGTTTTATTAATTACAGGCACAATGATCAGGCCATAAACGATAGCCGTCAATGCAATCTCACCATAACCTTTCTCACGGCCAAACAACCAATCCAAAATGCAATATACCACAAAGAAGCCTACTGCATTTACGAGAGCTTTACTGATAAATTTCTTCCAGTTTGATTTCATATAAAATTAATCTCCTAATGTAATAACTTCCAGATCCTTAAACTCCTTCCCGTCGATAGTCAGTCGTATCAAGGTTCTGTCTTTATGCCAACCCTGAATACCTGCAGCACCTGGGTTGATGTGTAGAAGATTCAGTGTCTTGTCGAACTTCACCTTCAGTATGTGCGAATGACCTGCCACAAACAGTTGTGGCGGCATAGCATAGAGTGTAGAGCGAATACTGGGGTCGTAATTGCCAGGATAACCGCCAATATGCTTAATCAGCACCTCTACATCCTCGCACTTAAATCGGTTCAGCTCGCGATACATCAGTCTCAAGTCGCCCCCATCACAGTTTCCACATACTGCTCGGAAGGGGCGGAATGCAGCCAACTTCTCGGCCACCTCTACACTACCGATATCACCTGCATGCCAAATTTCGTCGCAGGGTTCAAAGTAATGCAGATACTTGTCGTCCCAATAGCTGTGAGTATCGCTCAGTATGCCTATTCTCTTCATAATCCAAAACGCATGCGAATAAATTCTGCAATCAGTTTCTCGGTTTCTTCAAGTCCCAGCAAACTGGCATCCACGCACAGGTCGTAGCTCTCGGCAGCGCCCCACTTCTTACCAGTATAGTAATTATAGTATTGCGCACGACGGGTTTCAACATGCTCAATCAGTTTGCGGGCATGTTCAGCATCCAACTGCTTAACTTTTGATACGATATCTACGCGAAAGTCCATCGAGGCAGTGATAAACACGTTCACCACATTCTCGAAATCTCGCAGAATGTAGTCGGCACAACGGCCCATAAACACACAACTGCCCTCGCTGGCGGCCTTTTGGATGGCATCGCTCTGAAACTTAAAAAGGCTCTCCTGCGAGAAGTTCGAACCGTACAGGTTACCGCCCATAAAGTGTGGTGTCTGCACATTCAGTAATCCACGCAAAAAACCTTTCTTCTCATCATTCTGTTTAAAGAACTTCTCCGAGAAGCCACTCTCTTTAGCAGCCAGATTCAGCAACTCGCGATCGTAATACTTCGCTTCAAAGTCCTTTGCCAGCATGCGTCCTATTTCCTGTCCGCCAGCACCAACCTGTCTGCCTACGTTAATAATAATATGTTTCATTATTCTTTAGTTATTCGCTTTCGCTGCTTTAAATTTCTTCATATACCACATCAGCATGGGTATTGTCATCGCAAACGACAGGAAGTCGCTGGCTGGCATCGAATACCACACACCGTCGAGCCCCCAGATCAGCGGGAACACATACGCCATCGGTAGCAGCAGGAACAGCTGTCGCGACAGCGAGAGGAATATCGAAACCTTAACTTTTCCAATGCTCTGGAAGAAATGCGTGATGGTGGCCTGCGAGCCTACCACGAAGAATACCAGCATATCCAGCTTGATACCCGTGGCGGCCAAACCAATCAGCGTTTCGTCGGTGGTAAAGATACGGGCAATCTCGCGGGGGAAGAGCATCGACAGTATCCAACCCACCAGCAGGATAGTTGTTGCACATCCGATGGCCATAAACAGACATCGTAACATACGATCGTACTTCTCGGCACCGTAGTTATAGCCCACAATAGGCTGCATACCTTGGCACACACCCATCACAAACATAAAGAACATCATCACCACCGAGTTGGCTATCGAGTAAGCACCCACAGCCATATCGCCACCATAGCGTACGAACTGGTTATTCATGAAAATCACGATCACACACGATGTAACGTTCATCAGGAATGGCGATATACCGATAGCAATGATATTGCTTACCAATCGTTTCTTCAGTTTATAGATACCGCGCTTCAGGTGCAGTATCTCGTTCTTGTTCGAGAACAGCCACAACTGCCAGAACATTGCAATGGTCTGCGATGTTACGGTAGCCAAAGCTGCACCACGAATGCCCCAACGGAACCACCATACAAACGCCAGCACCAGCAATATGTTCATACCCACAGTAAACAACACCGAGTACATGGCATGTTTAGGTTTGCCTGCTGCACGCAGCACAGCATTCATACCAAAATACATGTGAGTCATTACGTTACCCAACAGAATAACGGTCATAAACTCGCGTGCATAAGGCAATGTTACTTCGCTGGCACCGAAGAAATACAGGATGGGATCCAAGAAGAGCAGACAGACAACCATGAACGAGAAACCGATAATCAAGTTCAGCGTCAGGGTATTACCCAACAGATTCTGTGCTGTAGGATAATCCTTCTGTCCCAGCTTCACGCTAATGCTGGCACTCGATCCCACACCTACTGCTGCACCAAAGGCTGCACTCAGGTTCATAAAGGGGAAGGTAATGCCCAAGCCCGCAATAGCCTCGGGGCCTACTATCTGACCGATCATAGCACGGTCGATGATATTATAGAGACTCGAAGCCGACATGGCCACGATTGCAGGCAGGGCATACTGCCACAGCAATTGCCCTACGGGTTTCGTTCCTAATGCCAAAGCGGCTTGTTTGTTATCACTCATTCGCGTACATAATTATTAAAACGCTGCAAAGGTACGAATATTTTCCGAGATAAGATGCACTTTTTAAAATAATCTTTGTATCTTTGCACTCGTAAAATCAAATTGAATGACCAATTTACGTTTGATAAACCTATTGATTGCCGCACTTTTCTGCGCCATAACAGCCAGTGCAGCCACACTTCCCAAGAAAAAATATCCTGGGGGCAAATGCTATATTTGGCGTTACACCTTGCAGGATAAACGCGAATCAAGTTATACGCTCGACCGCCCTCAGCGCTGGCTCTCACACAAAAGTATCGAGCGCCGCCGCAAGCAGGGATTACCCTTGGACTCTACCGATCTGCCCGTGAGCAGCGGCTACCTGAAAGCTATCGACCGCATGATTAACGATGCCAATCGCAATGTTAAACGCTCACAAACCGAATCGATGGTTATCGGCACCAGCCGGTGGAACAACACCGTGTTAGTACGCTCGGCCGACACCACTTTTTTGCACCGTTTGGGCGAGCAGGCCTACGTAAAAAACTGCGAGATGGTATGGGAAGCACCCGATAGCATCGAGCGCCAGATCAAAATAAAGGCCAACGCAGGATTTAACTCATGGGACAGCCTGAAAGGGTCGTTCTACGGTCACGGTCGCGAACAGATCGAGATGCTAAACGGTCACCGTTTGCATAATATCGGCTGTCGCGGCAAAGGCATCACCATCGCCGTGCTCGATGGCGGATTCCAGAACTGTAACGTTCTACCCACCTTTCAGCACGCTATCATATCAGGCGTAAAAGACTTTGTTTACCCCAATAGTCCCAACTTTTATCAAGAGACCGATCATGGCACCAAGGTCCTGTCGACCATGGCCGCCAACGAGCCCGAGGTGCTGATAGGAACAGCTCCCGACGCTCATTACTGGCTGCTGCGATGCGAGGATCAGGAAACCGAACAGCCTGTTGAGGAGGATTATTGGGCAATGGCAGCCGAGTTTGCCGACTCGTTAGGCGCCGACATTATCACATCGAGCTTAGGCTACACAGAATACGATAACCGTCACGGCTATTACCACCAGCACGATCTGGATGGTCGCACAGCCCTCATATCGCGCACAGCGTCGATGGTGGCACAAAAGGGCATGGTGCTGGTAAACTCTGCTGGAAATAGCGGCATGGGCCCTTGGAAAAAAATCACTTTCCCTGCCGATGCCGACAACTGTCTGACAGTGGGCGCACTGAATCATCAGCGCGTAAACGCCCCCTTTAGTGGTGTTGGACCTACGCAGGATATGCGCATCAAACCCGACGTGATGGCTCTGGGCAGTCCTGCCAACCTGATTTCAGGGCGTGGCGGTATTGTTCGCGATATGGGAACCTCGTTCTCAACCCCCATCGTAGCCGGACTGGTTGCTTGCTTGTGGCAGGCCTTACCCGAGAAAACAGCTCTCGAAATCATTAATCTGGTACGCCAGAACAGCGATAGTTACCAAAAACCCGATAATATTTACGGCTACGGCACCCCTAATTTCTGGCGGGCGTACATGATTGGAAAGATGGAGTAAAAACGAGGAATTATAAAATTGAACACAGAGCGCCATATCACATTATTCGAGCTTAACCGCTTGGTACGCGAGGCTATCGAGGATGCTTTGCCCATGGAATACTGGGTAGAGGCCGAACTCAGCGAGTGCCGCGAATCGCGTGGTCATTGTTACATGGAGCTTATTCAGAAGGATGAACAAACCGCCACGCCTATCGCCAAAGCCTCAGCCAAGTGCTGGGCCAATAAGTGGCTCACCATCCGTCCTTACTTCGAACGTACGACCGGTCAGCAACTGCATGCCGGCATGAAAGTGCTGCTGCAGGTTTACCCGCAGTTTCACGAGGCTTACGGTTTCTCATGGATTGTGACCGACATCGATCCCACCTACACCTTAGGCGATATGGCCCGTAAGCGTCAGGAAATTATCCAGAAGCTCAAGGCCGAGGGCGTGTTCGATCTGCAAAAGGAACTGCAGTTGCCAGTTTTCTGCCAGCATATTGCCGTCATCTCATCGCAAACAGCCGCTGGCTACGGCGATTTCTGCAACCAGTTGGCAGATAATCCTTACGGCTTTAAATTCGAGACACAACTCTTTCCCGCTATCATGCAGGGCGAGGGAGTTGAACAGAGTATCATCAGCGCTCTGGAACAGATTTACGACATGCCATTCGATTGCGTAGTGATTATCCGCGGTGGTGGCGCTACCAGCGATATGAGCGGTTTCGACACCTTGGCTTTGGCCGAAAATGTGGCAAACTTCCCAATACCTATCATAACAGGTATCGGCCACGAGCGCGACGAGAGCGTTCTCGATATGATCTCGCACACCCGCGTAAAAACGCCCACAGCTGCAGCCGCTTTGCTTATCGACCACCTGAAGGGCGTACTCGAAACCATCGAAGGGGCCCAGAGCATGATTACGCACTACGTTCAGCAGAAATTATCAATTGCCAATTCTCAATTGTCAATTATATCCGAGGCTATCCCCCGATTGTTCTCGATTGTAAAAACCCGGCAGGAGGCCAAGATCGATGCCCTCTATACCCGCCTGCCTATGCTGATAGAGCGCCGACTAACATCGGAGAGCCATCGTCTGCAACTGATGGACGAGAAACTCAAAGCCCTCGACCCAACCCTGCTGTTGGCTCGCGGCTACAGCATCACCCTGCATAACGGCCGGGCTGTAAAAGATGCATCGCAATTGCCCCCAGGCACTGAAATCGAAACCCGCCTAGCCAAAGGCACCATTCACTCAGTAATTAAATCCGTATAAAATATAATGGAAAAAGAACTGAAATACGAGGCTGCTATAGCCGAACTACAGTCCATCGTACACAAGATGGAAAACGACGAACTCGACATCGACCAGATGGCCGAGCAGCTTAAACGCGCCCAGCAGTTAATCAAGCTCTGCAAGGACAAACTTACCAAAACCGACGCCGAAATCAAGAAAATACTTACAGAACAAAAGATTTTAGGCTAAAAGTTTTGCTAATTTGATATTAATTATATACTTTTGCATGCAAATTTGAAATTTCAAACATAGAAAAAAGTAATATGAAGAATTTGGATTGGGGTAGTCTGTCATTCGGCTACATGAAGACCGACTACAACGTACGTTGCTATTATCGCGATGGAAAGTGGGGCGAAATCGAGGTTTGCTCCGACGAGTATTTGAATCTGCACATGGCAGCAACCTGTCTGCACTACGGCCAGGAGGCTTTCGAGGGTCTTAAGGCCTATCGTTGCCCTGATGGCAAGGTTCGTGTGTTCCGCGTTGACGAGAATGCCAAGCGCCTGCAGAGCACCTGTCGCGGTATCATGATGCCCGAGGTTTCAACCGAACTGTTTACTGAGATGGTTAAGAAGGTGGTTCGCCTGAATCAGGAGTGGATCCCAACTTACGAGAGTGGCGCAACACTCTATATCCGCCCACTGCTTATTGGTACCAGCGCCCAGGTAGGTGTTCACCCTGCCAAGGAGTACTGCTTCCTTATCTTTGTTACACCAGTAGGCCCATACTTCAAGGGTGGTTTCTCAAGCAATCCTTACGTGATTGTTCGCGATTACGACCGTTCTGCCCCTCTCGGCACAGGTAAGTACAAGGTAGGTGGTAACTACGCAGCAAGCTTGTTTGCCAACAACCTGGCTCACGAAAAGGGCTATGCTTGCGAGTTCTATCTCGATGCTAAGGAGAAGAAGTACATCGACGAGTGCGGTGCAGCCAACTTCTTTGGTATCAAGAACAACACCTATATCACACCAGAGTCGACCTCTATCCTGCCCTCTATCACCAACAAGAGCTTGATGCAGGTTGCTGAGGATCTGGGTATGAAGGTTGAGCGTCGTCCTATCCCCGAGGAGGAGCTCGAGACCTTCGAGGAGGCTGGCGCTTGCGGAACAGCCGCTGTTATCAGCCCAATTTCTTATATCGACGACCTCGACACTGGCAAGCGCTACTCATTCGGCGACAAACCAGGTCCACAGTCAAAGAAGCTCTTCGACACACTCCGTGGTATTCAGTACGGCGAACTCGAAGACAAGCACGGTTGGACAACTGTTGTGATTGAATAAAAACAAAAAGCCTCGCTCGAAATGAGCGAGGCTTTTTGTTATTTGTGCATACCAACAATCTTCGTAGCGGGTTTTTCCTTGTTTCTACGATTCACAACCGTTACTACCGATTGCGCCAGGTTGATAAATGCCAGTCCCGTAGATGTGTCGCTGCTCAGAGCGGCAGGCGTACCAGCATCGCCATTGTCGCAGATGCTCTGTACCAGTGGTATCTGTGCCAGCAAAGGTACCTGCATCTCCTCGGCCAACTGCTTGCAACCTTCCTTACCAAATATATAATACTTGTTCTCGGGCAGCTCAGCTGGTGTAAACCAGGCCATATTCTCAATCAAACCGAGAATGGGTACGTTCACCTTCTCGTTGCGATACATATCGATACCCTTACGTGCATCGGCCAGAGCCACCTGCTGCGGGGTGGATACAATCACTGCGCCTGTAATAGGCAGTGTTTGCAGCAATGTAAGATGGATATCGCTGGTGCCTGGAGGTGTATCCAGGATAAAATAGTCGAGCTCGCCCCAATCGGCATCAGCAATCAGCTGCTTCAGCGCACTTGTAGCCATACCGCCACGCCACAGAGTAGCTGTGTTTGGCGATACAAAGAAACCGATTGACAGCAGTTTTACACCGTACTTCTCGATGGGACAAATCAAGTCACGACCATCTTTCTTCACAGCGTAAGGCTGCTCATCCTCAACATTAAACATCTTTGGCATTGACGGACCGAAGATATCGGTATCCAGCAAACCCACCTTGTAACCCAAACGGGCCAAAGCGATAGCCAGGTTAGCCGATACGGTGCTTTTACCTACACCACCCTTACCCGAGCTAACGGCAATAATATTCTTGACGCCAGGCAGCATCTCGCCCACCTCAGGACGTGGTTTCGACTTGAATTCAGTTTCAATCTCTACCTCCACCTCCTTGCCGCAGTGGTATTTGATAGCCGCCTCGGCAGCTTTTACAGTTGATTTCAGGAAAGGATCGGTATCGCGTGGAAACTCCAGCACCACCTTTACTTTCCAGTTCTCACCATCCTTCTGTGGAGCAGCCACAGCAGGTGTATCAGCCACCATACCACTCTCCACCACATTCTTCTTGGTGCCTGCATACGTTACCGTAGCCAAGGCATCCATCACCATCTTGGGGTATATTACGTTTTCCATTATTTCGCCTTATCTAATGAACTTCTTTTTGATCTGTGATACGAGCGATAGTCGTCCAGTTCAATCTCCACCTCGGGTTCAACCAGCTCGCCGTTGCGAGGCAGATTCCACTTCATATATTTAATATTCAGTCCGCGGGCAATCCACATACCCTCGTAATAAGTCTGAATAGCCAGAATCTTCTTCGTACCCTCGTCGATACGCTCATCGTGATACAAATCCTCTGTACGGAAAATTACGGGCAGCGCATTCTTCTCTACCATATAGGTACTATAAGTAAAGAGGAAGTTCGAATCCGTCTTCAGGTGTATCACGCCGCCATCCACCAGAAATTTACGATAGCGGTTCATAAAATAGGTGGATGTCAATCGCTTACGAGGATTCTTCATCTGCGGATCGCTGAATGTGAGCCAGATTTCCTGCACCTCATCCTCAGCAAAAAAACGTTCAATTATTTCAATATTCGTACGCAGAAAAGCCACATTCTTCAGTCCCTCGTTCAGGGCCTGTGTAGCACCAGTCCACATACGTGCACCTTTGATATCCACGCCAATAAAGTTCATGTCGGGATACAGTTTGGCCAGTTCCACTGTGTATTCTCCCTTACCGCAACCAAGTTCCAGCACTATCGGGTTATTATTGTGGAAGTACTGCTCGTGCCAGTGCCCCTTCATCTCGAATGGCACATTCTCAATCACCGAAAACGGATACTGGAACACGTTCTCGTACGTTTCCATGTCCGCAAATTTAGCTAACTTTCCTTTTCCCATAATTAAAATTGTGCTGCAAAGGTACAAATAAGTAAGCGAAAAAACAAACTTTTTCGTTTTTTTATTAGCAACACCATACCACCAACTTATCTAAACTGAGCGAGAAAATTCAGAATTCAGTAATTCAGTTTTATAGGGAGCTATATATCCACTGATAAAGAGACATCAGTGGATACAGAATACAGAATACAGTTTATTTGGAGAGGGATAATCTGTGTGTCACTCAGATATCAGTTTTCTTGTGAGCTAATACAACTATCGCTTCACTCTCTAATTATCTATCTTATAAATATTATATATTATTATATATATTAAAATATATATAATAATATATAATATTCTAATAGAGTATATTTAAAGTTACAAATGCTTAGCCAAATAAACTGATATCTGATATCTGAGTCATCTTTGTGCTCATGAGAAAACTGAATTCTGAATTACTGAATTTTTGGATTGACAATGCTCCCAACAAAACTGTATTCTGTATTTCTGTATCCGCACAAATACAAAGATAGTTCATAATATTTTACATTATTCGTTACACAAATCGTATACAGAATAACCTTTACAAGCATAAAAAATAGCGCTCTCGTGTGGAAAAATTATTTCCCACGTGTGGGAGCAAAAATGCCAAGAAATATGCTAATGCCATATTTTTATGAAAAAATTTGGTAATTTCTGCAAGAAATTGTACTTTTGCCGGCGAAATAACTAAAATATTATCACGGCATGCAACCTATAGCAATTAATAAAGACACCATTATATGAAAAAGATCATTTTCTCGGTAGCCTTTGCGCTACTTCCGCTCCTGTCATGGGGGCAGCAGGTACCGGCTTTAGACCAACTGAAAGCCGACCCACGTAAATCGTACGGTACGGATTATCCATATCTACTCGAAACACCAACACTCACCAAGGCGCCTAAGGGCTACAAACCTTTCTACATCAGCCATTATGCGCGTCACGGGTCGCGTTACTACTGGAGCACCTCGCTCTACAAGGAGCTCGACACTTTGCTGACGGTGGCTCACGACAAGCAGTTGCTGACAGCTACTGGCGAGGCGTTCCGCACCAAATTCATGGCCGCCAAGCAGGAGTTGATGACAGGTGTGACCGAGTTGACCGACTTAGGCTGGCAACAGCATCAGGGCATCGCACGTATCATGTACAACAACTTCCCCGAGGTGTTCGAGAAGGGTGGTAACGTGCTGGCCATCTCATCGCTGGTAGGGCGTTGCGTACTCAGCATGTCGGCCTTCTGCCAGGAGTTGGTACAGTGCAATCCTAAGCTGGAGATTCGCGAGCAGTCGTCGCGCTTTACGTTGGATGGCGTGGTGCCTACCGACGGACAGAACCCCGTAAAGCATAACTACCCCAAGGATCTGAAGCCCCGTTACGAGCAGCATCGCGACCTGTTTAAGGGCATTAACGTGCTGCGCGACAACATCGTAAAGCGTATGTTTGTAAGCACCGAAGGCCTGCCTGGTCGCATGCACCATAACGTGAGCAACCTGATAAACCTGTACACATCGCTACCCAGCATTAACCACGAGGGTATGATGGAAGGTATTCTGACCGACGAGGAGTATGCTGCCGAGTGGGAAAGCGACAACCTAGGTGTTTTCTCATGGGTGTACAGTTCGCAGTACCAGATGATTCCGATCCTGCAGGACATCATGAAAAAGGCTCAAGCGGCAATTGATGGCACCAGCGACCGTGTGGCCGACTTGCGATTCGGACACGATACGTGCATTGGTCCGTTAACAGTACTGATGGGCATCAATGGTGCCGATCGCGACCCCGAGGACCCGAACGAAGTAAAGAACTGCTACCAGAGTTGGGAAACCTGCAAAGCCAGCAACATCCAGCTTATTTTCTATCGCAACAACCAGGCTGATGTGCTGATAAAATGCCTGATGAACGGCCGTGAGGCTACCCTACCCGTGCCAACAGCCACATACCCATACTATAAATGGACAGACTTCTTACAGTTCTACACTGAAAGATGCAACCAAAAATTCTAAGAAAAATTTTATTTAGGCACGGCTTTAATCCGTGTCTAAATTATTTATACAGCGTAATAGTTCCGCCATCGCTCTGAGCGTAATCCACCAACAATTTTTGGATATATTCAGCGTTGGCACGAACACGTTCCTCGTTGCCATCATAGCCGTTAATGAGTACTACGAGATGGGTAGTCCCGAGCGTCATTTTAGTGCGTTCATGGTCGCTGGTAGGCGTTCCTACACCACCTTGGGCATCGCGATAAACGGGCAGTCCGGCAATGTTTAACGGACCACGACCGATACCCTCGTAAGGTTCCCCCTCTTTACCTACACCCAACACCAGTTCGGGACCCACAAACTTATCGGCATCAAATCCACCAATACTGTAACCATAGGCAATCGAAGCGAGGTTTACCAGATCTACCAGCGTATCAATCTGGTAAAGTTCCTTACCTTGCAACATACGACGGATAAGCTGCTCGGAGGCAGGACGATAACGTGATGGATCCTTGCCACATAACTTATATACCGCACGCGTGGCGGCAATAGATGGCAACGACTTTACACTCTCGGTAGTAAGCTCCTGGCGCAAACGAGCCTCAACCTCGTGGATAGCCTGCCACAAACGGTCGCTATAAGGCGTATTTACCACCTGAGCCTCAACACATGCCCCCACAAAATTGGGGCACACGCTGGATATTTCGGAAGACACACGAACCTGTATCATTGCTGCATATTCTGAATGGCGTCGCGACATTGCTCCATCAACCAACGGGGCGTGCTGGTGGCGCCACAAATACCTACACTCTCGATACCCTTCAACCACTCGGGCTCAATCTCCTGTGGGTCCTCAATCAGGTGGGTATTAGGGTTTACACGCAGGCACTCGTTGTAGAGCACCTTGCCGTTTGAACTCTTTCGGCCGCACACAAAGAGCACCAGATCGTGCTTGGTGGCAAACTGCGAGATATTGGGCATACGGTTGGCTACCGAACGACAGATGGTATCGAAACTCTTAAATGTAGCATTGGGCGAGATGTGCGTCTGGATATAATCGATGATACGACGGAACTCGTCGAGCGATTTCGTGGTCTGCGAATACAAGTAGATATCACGGGTAAAATCGAGTTTGGTAACCTCATCGCTACTCTCAATCACAATCGCACTGCTATGGGTCTGACCCACCAGACCAAGAACTTCGGCATGACCTTTCTTACCAAAAATCACAATCTGTGCCTCCTCACCTTCGGGAAGATTGGGCGAGGTTTCGTACTGCTCCTTGATGCGCTTTTGCAGCTTGAGCACCACAGGACAGGTTGCATCGATAATCTCGATATTGTTTTTACGGGCCAGCTCGTAAGTTTCGGGGGGCTCACCATGAGCACGCAGCAACACTTTAGCGTTGTGCAGTTCGCGCATCTGGTCGTGATTGATAGTAATAAGTCCCATCTCGCGCAGGCGTTCGCACTCCATACCGTTGTGTACAATATCACCTAAACAATAAAGTGTTTCGCCCTGAGCGAGCTCTTCTTCGGCTTTCTTGATAGCGGTGGTAACTCCGAAGCAGAAACCACTGCCGTTATCTATTTCGATAATCATAAATGATTAAATATTAAACATTAAACATTATTTTTTGAGCAAAGAGAAATATTCGTCGAGAAGATCCTGAGCAGCTACGAACGATGTTTTCTGACCTGCGAGGACTGACGTTTCGGCGGTGCCCAACTGAGCCTGGATGGCGGGATTGTTGTAGAAGTTGAGTCGCAGATGCTCGTTGATACTCTCGTACATCCAGTATTTAGCCTGCTCATTGCGGCGATAGGCAAAATAGCCGTTGGCCTTTACAAAATCCATATACTCGTAAATCATGTCGAATATCTCTTTTACGCCTGTACCGTAGAATCCACTGTAGCATAGCACCTTAGGACTCCAACCGCTATCGGGCATGGGGAAGAAGTGGAGGGCATTACGGAAGTTGGTAGCCGCCATCTGGCAACGATCCACATTATCGCCATCGCACTTATTAATCACGATCCCATCGCTTATCTCCATAATGCCGCGCTTAATACCCTGCAACTCGTCGCCGGTACCAGCCACCTGAATGAGCAGGAAGAAATCTACCATCGAGTGACAGGCTGTTTCGCTCTGACCAACACCAACGGTCTCAACAAAAATCTTGTCGAAACCAGCGGCTTCGCATAGAATAATCGTCTCGCGAGTCTTGCGAGCCACACCTCCCAACGAGCCGGCTGATGGGCTAGGACGTATGAACGACGATGGATGTTGCGCCAACTTCTCCATACGTGTTTTATCGCCCAGGATTGAGCCCTTGGTGCGCTCGCTACTAGGGTCGATGGCCAGCACAGCCAATTTACCACCCTTCTCTTTGAGAACGTGCATACCGAACTCGTCGATTGAGGTACTTTTTCCAGCGCCTGGTACACCACTGATACCAATGCGGATGGAATTGCCGCTATAAGGCAAGCACTTGTTGATAACCTCCTGAGCACGGGCCTGATGGTCGGGATTCACACTCTCAATGAGCGTAACAGCCTGCGAGAGGATAGTGACATCGCCCTTGAGGATGCCTTCGACCATCTCGCCGACAGAGAGTTCGTGACGACGGAAACGACCTCGCTTGAGGTAGGGATTAACGATAGAGGGCTGCTCTACCCCACTGTTTACCTGCAAGCCTGCATATTCTGAGCTATTTTCGGGATGTTCCATGACAATAATTGATAATTGAAAATATACATTACTGCAACTTGATGTTGACCACCACTTTGGCGTGGTCGGGATCGTTGGTAATCATCAGGATACGAGGACGCGTACGGAGCTTCTGTAGCTCTTCGGCAATACCCGTAATCTTTAAGTTAGCACTCTGACCTGGAGCAATCTCACTCTTTGAGAGGGTTACCTTCAAGCCTGACGTAAAGAGCTGGAGCGAGGTAATCTTCAGGGGCGATTGACCTGTATTTTGTAACGTAACAGTAGCCGTTTTCTTAGTCTTACCACCAAAGTCAGTAAAATCTACATCCTTAGCCGACATCTGCAACTGTGGTGCCAGATCCTTATTCTCTTTCTCGAACTGTTTCATATCGGGCAACAATACGGTAGCCACATCGATGGCGTAATCCTGACGTACCTTATCGCCTGGGTTGTGGGCCATATAAAGAGTGGTCTTGGTCAAGCCATAATCACGCAATTTTTCTGAGAGCAACTTCACGCTGATAGTAGCCGCACGCCCTGGCAACAGATGATCGGGACTGGTGATAGCAGTGAGATAAGGAGGCAGGTGCATCAGGTTGGGACGCATGGCTTTCTTACCATTATTCAGGATGTGAATCTCCTGCTCAGGCACATCGCCCTTGTTCACATCATCGAACTCAAGTACGGCCTTATCCAACAGCAGGTCGCCCATCTCGATAGGATACTCGCCCGAATAATCTCTGAAATCACTCTTAACCACACCTGTCATCGTAAGGTAGAACGGCTTTTTTGAGGCATTACTCTTAACCAGACACATCTTCTGGAAGTGACCTAACATACGGGCATCGTAAGTCATCTTAATAGTGAATCGCTCGCCAATGCCCACCTCTTTAGGATATTCTATTTTGGTGCAACCACAATCGGGTTTCACACTCTGAATAACCAATCGGCGCAACCCCTTGTTACGCATCTCGAAAGTGGCTGTAACAGGCTGTTCGTAGCCCGTAGCACCCACATCGATGGTGGTGGTTTTTACGGTGAGACGCTGCGCATTCGCCTCAAGAGGCGAGAGCTGTGAAGCGAGGACTGTGAGTAGTATAACTGTTAATTTCTTCATCAATATTATAATGTTTAATTCTTAATGTTTAATGTCTCAGAATGAGTGACAGCACGGAACTCGGGGGCATAGGCACACTCTACGGTAGCGGTACCCGTTTCGTATGTTCCTGCACGATCGATATAATATTCGGTTTCGATTACATGAGTACCCTTCGACAGCATGCCGAAGAAGTAGCATGTGGCGTTATCGCGAGGCGTTATATAAGCACCCGCATGATAACCACTCAACGGCTTAACGGGCTCCATACAAGCCGCACGCTTATCAACCACCTGCACAAAATCGTAATCGCGATCGGCAGTAATGGTGAGGCGAACTTTCAGGCGATCGCCAACCTTCAAATCCTTATTCAGCATCTCGCGCTTGATTGTCAATCCGCTACCATTCTCAGCGATATTCTTTGTCTGCTGGAAGAACTGGGCATAAACGGCGCCCCACGAGGTGCCATCGGTGGTTTTGCGGATGGTGAGTTGCTTACCCTTTGGCAATTCGGTCTTAGCATAGCCGATGGCTGATGTAGCATTAGGCAGCGCAACGGTGCGCGCATCGATACAGATAACGGGCATGTTTGAACTCTGAACCAAGCGGCACTCCTGCCCCTTGAGGAAGGCATAAACCGCATTCACGCTGTTGATAGGTGTATCCCAAGCCTGTGTGCGCTTTTGCTGCAGCAACCAGCGTTGCATCTCATCAATAGTCTGTACATCATTAGGTGTTAACTGCTGCAGGGCCTCGATGGCGATGCTCTGGGTTGGAATCTTATAATCAAACCAAGAGTAGCCAGCACGTGGGGTATCGTAATATCTGCCCATTTCCTCACGGTAAACGGTGTACTCCTTGAGCGACTGGGCATACTCCTGAGCACGCTTGGCGTCAACCTTAGCAAAGATAACTGCTGCAAGGGCTTTATCGTAAATGCTCTGACGCTTGATATCTTTTTTAAGCAGATTAATCAGATAGCTGTTGGCCTGCTGAACATCGGCAGGCAACTGGCGACCATCGAGGGTTACCAGATATAACCACTGCAATGCCTTATAACTTGGGAAGTAAACCTCGCCCTTCTTCTCGGCTTTCTTCAGTTCCTTTACCAACTCTATCATCTCCTGACCCATATAGCCAAAGGCCTTGTTCAGCATGGCGCTGGTAGCACTCTGCTTTTCGGTGAGGGCATTCAGACGTACCAGCATTTCGCTAACGGCAACAGTGGTATAGAACGAGCTTGGCATACCTGGGAACCAGGTCCACGCACCCTCAGCGTTCTGCAGTTTCTGCAACTTCTCGACACAGGTTGAGAGACGATTGTCCATCAGGTTCTCGTCGAAGAAGTCGGCCAAGCGATGCTTCTGCTCAGTCTCGTTGTCGGCATCCAGCACCCAAGGGGTTGCGCTCAGAACAAGATTCTTCAAATCCTCGTTCTTTTCCAGTTGAGAGGTGAGCGAGGTCTCGTTAGGTTCCTGCTTCCATAGCTCGAACACGTTTTTGATCTGTGGGTTCTGATTGATGATATATCGTCCCAGCCCGTTGGCATAGAACGAGGCAGCCAATGAGATGGCGTTATCGTCGATGGGCGAGCCTACTGCTGGTAGAGCCTGCACCATCAACCAAACGGGATTGTTAGTATATTCGAAAGTAAGTTTGGTATTCTTGGCATCAGCTGGAACCAGCTTGTTCAGATCAATGGTAGTAGTACCTGGCTGGTGCTGGGTGATAGGCATCGAAACAGTAACTCGTTCGGTAGCTGGCAGTACAGGCAGATAATGCTGCTCGCCATCGCTGAAGCCTTTTCCGCTGATCGTCATTTTGACAATCAACATTGAACATTCTTGGACGTGCCAAGCGGCAAAGCCGAGCGGACCATGGACCATTGACCATTCAAACTCGACGGGGGTTGTAGAACCTGCGGCGAGCGATACTTGCTGCGACTTTTCGTATACGATGGCGTTGGTCTCGGCATTGATGATCTGCAGGGTAGCCTTGCCTTGTGCCTGTTTCTCGCTAAAGATACGGGCCGAGATGGTGGCCTTATCGCCCTCGCGGATAAAGCGAGGCACGTTGGGCTGTATCATCACATCCTTCTTAGCCACAGCCTCGCCTTGAATGTTGCCATAGTGCAAATCGCTAGTGTGTGCAAAACCAAACATCTGCCAGGTAGTCAAGCTCTCTGGCAAAGTAAACTTGATAGCAACTCGACCATTGGCATCGGTAGTAAGCTGGGGATAGAAGAAGGCTGTCTCGTTTAAATTCTCGCGAACCTGTACATCATCTGCATGACTTTCATCAGCATCAGCACTACCAGCGCTCGAAGTGTCGATAGTCTCCTTTGATTTCAATATCTCACCATCTTCAACAACATCAAAAACCTTCGACTCATTTGCAGCCATTGGAGCTTCAGCCATTTCTAACTGCACACCATAGCCCACAATGCCACGACTCAAAGCCTTAACACCACGGAACGAATGGCGATACAATGGGTGGGGATAAATATTGTGATCAAACAGGCTGAAGCCAATCTCGTCATAGTTGAAAGCCTCCCAATCGTACGAGGCGAATCGGCTAAAGCTTCGAGGCGATACAAACTGCCAATTTACATGGGGCAATGCTATCCACTGATAAGGTGTAAAAATCCACTGGTGCTTAACCAACTGGTCCAGACTCTGATCGTACAGTGTGGCCATCAGGTTAGCATCCACTGGGTTGCCATTGGCATCCTTAATGGTCAGTGTCCACTCTTCTTTCTGTCCTGGTGTCAGACGATCGCGGAAGGTAGCCCACTCTAAGGTCAGCTTCTTATCAGGCATGGGACGCTGAATCTGGGCAGTATGGGTGTAACACTTGCCGTTCTTTACCCAAGCAAAGGTAAGCAGCAAGCCGTTTTCGTACTCATCCTGATAAGTAAACTTACGGTTTATCAGCTCGTTGCTCTTATCCACACTCCCCTGCTCTATCAGCTTATGCCCCGAGAAGATGCTATAGAAGATATGCACATTCTGATCCGAACTACCCACCTGGATAGTAACAGGCGTGCCGTCGTTAGGAAACTGGGTAGCCGACTGATAGAACCAATCATCAGTAGCAGTAGCAGGTTGTTCATCATCGAGCGAGAAAACAACAAAAGTGCGATCGATGGTCTGATCCTCATACGCAGCCTCTACACGATGCTTACCAGAAGCCAGCTTAGCCAATGCGATCTGCTGATTTGTTTTTGCCATCTGCCATTCGCCACCGTCAATACGATAACGTACTTCGGCATCGATATCCTTACCTGCGGCATTGCGCAGATGAAAAGTAGCTTGGGGGGTATCTTCAACCAGAACTTTTTCGTCGAGATCGATGCTAAGTGCGGTTGGACGATTGCCCAAAGGCAACGTAAACTGTCCTTGATGGGTTTCACCAGCCATATCAGTCACATCAGCCTGCAACACAAAGTTATAGAACATGGTGTACTTGGTTTCGGGCATCTCGAGCGGCATTTTTATCACAAAGTTACCATCAGCATCGGTAGTAGCTTCGCCCGAACAAATCTCGGTACCGTGATTGCTGTAGCCCAGAGTACCCTCGTCGTAGTAGCGATTGTACGACCACCACCAAAGGGCGGTACGGCGCAATACCTTATACGCTACCTTGGCATCCTGAACAGGCACACCCGCATAGCTGAGTGCTGTACCTTTGATATCAAGCACATCGCCAGCCTTATAGGCATCCTGATATTCTGCAAAGTCCACATGGAACGTGGGACGCTTGTATTCCTCAACACGAATGCTCTGCGAGCTATTCTCCACCTGGATGGTAAACATACCCGTAAGTCCCTTGGCAGGTAGGGTAAAATCTACTGCACCCACACCATAGGCATCGCTCTCGGTCTGCTTCTCGGCCACCACCTTATGGTTGGCATCGCGCAGTACAAATTTTATATTCTGATGGGCACGAACGGTTTGTTTGATGCCCTTCTCCACCTGATACACCAATGCCGAAGCGTGTACCGTCTGACCTGGGCGATAGATGCTGCGATCGGTAAAAATATCGGTCTGATTCACCGTACGATCAGCCCCGTAGAATTCGTAACGGCCATTCACATACAGCACTGCACCCGCCTTGTCGGTATCGGTATAGGCAAATACCGAATATGGACGTTCCTTGATACGCAGATGGGCATCGGCGATAGGCTGACCAGTCGTAGCATTCACCACCTCGTAACGTATTTTGCCATCGGGCTGGGCCTCGGCAATCGTAAAGACGTTGGTGACATGATACAACGTACGGATTACCTCGGTACCAGGATTGCTCTTAAACTCCACCAGGTACATGCCTACGGGCAGACCTTTCAGCGTCATACTATCCTCGAACAACTCGTACTCAGGACGTGCTGCAAAATGTTTTGTTTCTGTCAACACAGGCACACCTAAAAGTGGACGAATCTTAGCCCAGCCCTTTTCGCTTGATGGTGAGTGTTCGATATCACCCTCACAACGTACGGGATACACCGTCATAGTGAGTTGCGACAGATGGCGTAAATCATTCAGCATCACCTGCTGGGCCTGCATGGGACGAGCTACAGAGAGGGGATACGACAAATGGAACTGGGGATTGGTAAGTTCCTTTTTGGTGTTGCGCAGATGGTTGATCTCAGGCCAACGTCCCCATTTGGCGATGGCATCATCGATAAAGGCGATGCGCTCTACAACGGGAGTGTTATACGGCAACGCATTATATCTGTCGATAGCCAGATGGGCATCGATAATGCTCACAGCCTTTTGGTTGCCCACCTTCTGATAATAATCGCGCAACTGCTGATACTCACCCAACTCAGCGCCTATCACACTCAGCATATCGTTGCCAAACACCGAAGCATCGCTTCCCATCACCACAAAAGGCTGATACGAACGTTCCTTGGTGTTAGCCAACAGCTTGCAAAGTTCGGGGGTAAGCTGAGGTTTCTTGATGCCTAAATCTATGCTATAGTTATCACGGTCAATCTGCCAAAGTACCGTTTGGTAAACCAAGCGCTGCACCTGGCCGGTGGCTTTCTGATAGCGTGCCACAATACGATCCACCTCGGGTTTCAGCGAATCGGGAGCGATATCCACCATGGTCTGGGCAGCATAAAGCTCGGCTTTGAGCAGTTGTCCGTATTGGCGCTCCTTCTCGGCCTTTTTCACAATCTTCTGCAGCACCTCGTACTGAGTTTTGGGCAGATCTTTCTCTTCAGCCTCTGATACCTGTTTCCAGAGTGCCGAATAGGATTGTCCGAATAGGAACATTGGCATGATCAAAGCTATAGTTATGATGAGAAATTTCTTCATAAAGCCCACTTTAATTGGTTTAACTATGCAAAGGTAGCTATTTATTTCCCAAATACAAAGAAAAATAACGTTTTTTATTTTGTATTTTGTTCGATTTGCACTATCTTTGCACCTATGATTAACCAACAATTATTGAATCCCAAGAGCATCGTCGTCATCGGCGGCTCTAACAACGTGCATAAGCCCGGTGGTGCTATTGTACGTAACATTAAGAATGGTGGTTTCGATGGTCCGCTGCACATCGTAAACCCCAAGGAAGACGAAGTGCAGGGAATCAAAGCCTATCATGATGTAAAGGACATCCCCGAAACGGACTTGGCCGTGCTCGTAGTGGCTGCCAAGTTCTGTCCCGATTACGTAGACTATCTTTGTGCCGAGAAAGGGGTGCGCGCCTTCGTGATTATCTCAGCCGGATTTGGCGAGGAGACCAAGGCGGGTGCCGAACTGGAGCAACGCATCCTGGATACGTGCAAAAAGTTCGGAGCAGCACTCATTGGTCCTAACTGTATCGGACTGCTGAACCGCAACCATCATAGTGTGTTTACGCTACCCATCCCCAACCTGAACCCACAGGGTGTTGATTTCGTATCGGGATCGGGTGCCACAGCCGTATTTATTTTGGAGAGTGCGGTTATCAAAGGCTTGCAGTTTAACAGCGTATGGAGCATTGGTAACGGCAAACAGATTGGTATCGAGGATGTGCTGCAGTATATGGACGAGCGCTTTAATCCCGAGACGGATTCGAAAGTAAAACTGCTTTATATCGAGAATATCTCTAACCCTGATAAGCTGTTGTATCATGCCAGTAACCTGATTCGAAAGGGTTGTAGGATTGCAGCTATCAAGGCAGGTTCGAGCGAGAGTGGCAGTCGCGCAGCTTCATCGCATACAGGTGCCATCGCCTCGAGCGATTCGGCCGTAGAGGCTCTGTTCCGTAAGGCAGGTATCGTGCGCTGTTTCTCACGCGAGGAGCTCACCACCGTGGGTTGTATCTTTACGCTGCCCGAACTGAAGGGTAAGAACTTTGCGATTGTTACCCATGCAGGCGGTCCTGGTGTGATGCTGACAGATGCCCTGTCGAAAGGCGGACTGAACGTGCCCAAGATTGAAGGTCATGAGGCCGACGAACTGAAAGCAAAGCTCTTCCCTGGCTCATCGGTAGCCAATCCTATCGATTTCCTGGCTACAGGTACTGCCGAGCAGTTGGGTACCGTGATTGATTATTGCGAAAACAAGTTTGATCATATCGATGCCATCGCCGTAATCTACGGCACACCTGGTCTCACCCATCTGTACGAGGCCTACGATGTGCTCGACAAGAAAATCAAAGAGTGCAAAAAACCTATCTTCCCCATCCTGCCCAGTCTGCACACAGCAGGTCCCGAGGTTGAGGAGTTTCTGAAGCGCGGTCACGTTAACTTCAGCGACGAGGTGACGCTGGCCACAGCACTCAGCCAGATTATGCGCACCCCCAAGCCAGCACCACCCGAGGTGCAGCTTTATGGCATCGACCTGCCCCGACTCTATAAGATTATCAGCAGTGTTACAGATAATGGTTATGTATCGCCACAAACCGTACGCGATATTCTTTCGTGTGCAGGCATTCCCCTTGTGCCCGAGATGGTAAGCACCAGCAAGGAAGAGCTACGTGCCTTTGCCGAACGTGTGGGATTCCCCGTAGTGGCTAAGGTAGTTGGTCCTATCCACAAGAGCGATGTGGGTGGTGTGGCCCTGAACATCCGCACCCCTGAGCACCTGGCTCTTGAGTTCGACCGCATGATGAAGATTAAGGATGCCACAGGTGTGATGGTACAGAAGATGATGAAGGGTACCGAGCTGTTTATCGGCGCCAAATACGAGAACCGTTTCGGCCATGTAACCCTTTGCGGTTTGGGCGGCATCTTTGTCGAGGTACTGAAGGATGTATCAAGCGGATTAGCCCCATTGAGTTACGACGAGGCATACTCGATGATTCACTCGCTCAAGGGCTATAAGATATTAAAAGGTACACGAGGCCAGAAGGGTATTAACGAACAGAAGTTTGCCGAGATTATCGTGCGCCTGTCAACCCTGCTGCGTTTCGCCATCGAAATCAAAGAGATGGACATCAACCCGCTGCTGGCCGACGAGAACGACGTAGTAGCCGTCGATGCTCGCATTCTCATTGAGAAATGAGAAAATGTAAAAATGTAAGAATGTAAAAATGAAGACTGCGATAGTAGGTGGAGGTGCGGCTGGATTCTTCCTAGCCGTTAACCTCAAGGAAATGTGCCCCGATATGGACATCACCATTTTTGAGAAATCGAAGAAGGTGCTGGCCAAGGTCGAGGTATCTGGTGGTGGCAGATGTAACTGCACCAACTCGTTCGAGGCTGTAAGCGATTTGCAACAGGTATATCCACGTGGACACAGGCTACTGAAACGACTGTTTAAGACCTTCGACTACCGCGATGCTTATGCGTGGTTCGAGAACCATGGGGTAAAACTCACCACTCAGGACGATCATTGTGTATTTCCCGCTTCCCAGGATTCGCATACCATCATTAATATCTTCTTAGCCGAAGCCCGTCGGAAGAACATTAAGATATGCACCCAGCATAAAATCGACAGCCTCGACGAACTGAAGGATTTCGATTTTAAGGTCATCACCACAGGTGGTGGTACCGCTTCGATGGCTGGCGTTCCAACCATCGAACCCGTTCCGTCATTGTTCACCTTCAGCATTGCCGACGAGGCCTTGCGTGCCTTGATGGGCACGGTGGTAGAAGATGCCACCGCCTCAATCCCAGGTACCAAGTTCCGCAGCAACGGACCATTGCTCATCACCCACTGGGGTATGAGCGGACCAGCCATTCTGAAGCTCAGTAGTCATGCCGCTCGCGATCTGCACGAGCATAACTACCAGATGCCTTTGGCTGTGAACTGGACCTCGCTCAAGGAGCCCGAAATCCAACAGGAGTTGCGCGAGATTATCAGTAACCATCCACAAAAGCAGATAGCCACCATCCGTCCCTTTGGTCTGCCCAGTCGTTTGTGGGATTACCTCGTAGCCAAGACCCTTGGCGAACGTGCCCAGAACCGTTGGCAGAATCTGAACCAGAAGGAGCTGAACCGACTGACCAATGCCCTGTGCAACGATCAGTACCAGATAGCAGGTCGTTCGGCCTTTAAGGACGAGTTTGTGACCTGTGGCGGTATCGACTTGGCTGGCGTTAATCCAAACACCTTAGAAAGCAAAAACCTCCCCAGCGTTTATTTCGCTGGAGAGGTTCTCGATATCGATGGCATCACAGGCGGATTTAATTTCCAAGCCGCCTGGACCACCGCTTATGTAGTTTCCATGGCTATTACTCAACAAGTGCGTTGTAGTCAGTCTCCTTCTGAGGGATGACCCAAGTCCAGGCGTTAGTCTCTTCAGGAAGGATGGTGATATCGAACACACCCTCCATAAAGCTACCACCCTGTGTGCGGTTCTTACGCACGATGGGCTGACCCCAACGCTTGTAGTCGAACCAGTCGTTACCCTCGGCAAAGAGGTCGAAACGGCGATAGAGCTTAATCTCAGTCATCAAGTCGTCGCCGGTCTTGGTGCTCTTGGTGTAAGCCTCGTCGTACTGACTAACAGCCTCAAACAGCAGCTGCTGTGCCTCAGCCTCCTTGTTCAGATGCATGTCGGCCTCAGCCTCGGTATACAGCATCTCAGCGGCACGGATAATGGGGAACGATCCACCACCAGGATAGAAACCTACCAGGAACTTAGTCTGCATATAAGCATAGACGAGCGAGGTAAGCTTGCCGCTCTGGTCGAAATACAAGCGATCCTTGTACTCAGCCTTTGCGCGGTTGTAAAGCATACCAGTGCTACGACCAGCTGCATTACACTCGGCATACTCCTCTTCGGTTGGTACCAGATAGAGCGAGCGGCGCACGTCGCTGGCAGGAATCTGATCGATGAGCTCCTTGCTGATGGCTACAGGATAAGTGCGGCAGTTGCTGGCACTTGAGTTGGCACCGATGTAAGCAAAGAAGCTATAGTAAGAGATGTTCTGCTGTTCATCCTCATACACACCCCATATCCACTCGTTGTTAGGTGTGTGGAAACCGTCCTGATACTGCTCAACCGTCATCAGCTTGTGGCCCTCGCGAGCCAGAGCTGCATACTTGGCAGCATTCTGCCAATCCTCGCGGTTGAGAGCTGCCTTGGCATAAACGGCATAGGCCACATCGAGACCGGGCTGGAAGAACTCCTCGCGCTTGCGATCGCTCTGCTGATAGAGGGCAATGGCCTCGTCGAGGTCGTTGTAAATCTGCTGATAGGTCTCGGCCTGAGTAGCGATGGCCTGCTCGCCCAGACTCTCGTCGACACGCAGCACGATACCATCGGTATTACCCTGATGATCGCTCCAACGGTTGGTGTAGAGCTGAGCCAGACGGAAGAACGAGTAAGCACGGAAAGTAAGGGCCTGAGCCTTGATAAACTTCTTATCGTTCTCCTCACCCTCGGCAGCATCGATATTGTTGATGATGGCATTGGCATTGCTCACCAACTTGTAATAATAGAACCAAGGATAAACGGTATAATCAGAAGTTGGACGCAGGTGGTAGGTTGAGTTCCACACACCCTGCCAACCAGAGTTATTGCTCTTCTGAGCATCGTTACCTGTAAAGGTGCCATACCAGTTCAGGATGGTGCCCTCGCCATTACAGCCCTGCTTGCTCATATACTGAGTAGTCATGGCCTTGCAGATACCATTGAGTGCCATCTCGGCATTCTGGGTGTTGCTGAGCACGGTGGGAGTACCCATCTCCGACTCGGGAGCGGTATCCAGGAAATCCTTGCTACAAGCGCTGAGTGCCAGCGTTGCGATACCTATATATATATACTTTTTCATAAAACTATTCACTATTAACTATTAACTCTTAAAACTTGATGTTCACCCCTGCAGAGAAGATGCGTGGTGTGACGAAGGTAGCACTCTGGGTGCCAGCAAAGTTCTGCTGTGGGTTCATACCCTTGCGCGATGTCAGCGTGAAGAGGTTCTCGCAGGTCAGTGTGAGCATCACGTTCTCGATACCAGCCTTGCGCACCAGTTCCTTAGGCAGCTGGTAGCTAAGGTTGATGTTCTTCAGAATGAGATAGCTGGCACTGGTGAGCCAACGTGAAGAGGTAGAGTTGAGGTCGGCCTCAAGACCACTCACGATGACAGGAACGTCGCTCAGCATAGGCACACCGTTGCGGTCGATAGCATCGGTAGCAGTAGCCTGTTCGGCGGTCCAGCCCTTCAGCACGTCCTTATGCAGGGCGGTTGGGGTGCTCTGTGAGTTCATCAGCAGCTGATAGTTGCTGTCCATCACCTTACCACCCAGCTGATAGGTGAACAGGGTGTAGAGCGAGAAGGCCTTGTAGCTCACGCTGAAGTTGAAGCTACCATAGGCGGTAGGCATGGCCGAACCGTGGAACTCGCGCTTGCCATAGGTGGTGAGATAGCTGTAAGGTGTGCCATCAATCACAACCACAGCGTTCTTCTGCGAACCGGTAATCTCTGCACCGGCAGGGTTACCGTAGGTAGTGCCGCCATCGGTAAAGAAGTACTCATCGCCGTTGAACTTATAGAGCGAGAGTCCGTTCTTGGTGTTCACGCCCTCCCAGGTGTAGGTATAGAACTGATAGCGGTCCATACCCTCAACAATCTTCTTGGTACCATCGATGATACCATCGCGGTTCTGCTCGGGCAGCTTCACCACCTTGTTCTTCTCGAAGGTGATGCTAGCACCTACGTTCACGCTCCAGTTCTTCGACTTGTAAACGTCCATATCGCCAGAAATCTCGACACCGTGGTTTGAGATGGTACCCAGATTCATGGTGGTTACCGACTGAGGTGTGGTGGTATCAGTAGCACCCGCAGAGAGTGGGTTGTAGACGTTGAAGATAAGGTCCTTGTTGCGACGGTCGAAGTACTCGACATTGAAGTTGAGCTTGTTGAAGAGGCGCCCCTCGATGGCAACACCCCATGACTGACCTGTCTCCCACTTCAAATCCTCGTTAGGCAGCTGAGAGATATAGTAAGCACCCTTGCCGGCATGAACATCCTGCTGATAGAGGGCCATATAGCCATAGAGACCAGAACCAGAGTCGTTACCTACCTCACCATAGTCGGCACGCAACTTCAGGTAGTTCACCCAGTCATACTGCTTCATAAACTTCTCGTTAGAGATGACCCAGCTGGCACCTGTGCTCCAGAAGTTACCCCAACGGGCATTCTTGGCAAAGCGCGACGAACCATCGCGACGGAACGAGAACTCGATGTTGTAACGGCTGTCGTAGCCATAGCGCACACGACCCAGGTATGACTCGAGGGCGTAGTTGTCGTTGTAGTCGTAGAGCTGAGCAAACTGAGTGAAGTTGAGCAGATTGGTGAGATTGGGCACAATCTCTGAATCCTTACCCGAAGCCATGTAGTTGCGGGTGAGCTTGTAGCTCTCGTGACCCAGCAGAGCGTCGACAGAATGTACGCCAAACTCCTGGCGCCAATGCAGCTGCTGCTGGAAGGTGTAGTTCTTCTGGCGAACATCGGTACGGCGCAAACGGCCGTTGTTGGCCTTACCGTCGCCAATCACAGCCGAGTAGTACTTGTTCTCTGAGTCGTTGCTCAGGTTCAGACTACCCTTCAGCGAGAGTGTGAAGTTGTAAGGCAGAATGATATTGGCGTAGGCAATACTGTTAACGGTATTGCGGATAATCTTATCGGTGTTCAACTGGTTCTCCCAGATGATGTGACGATCGGGATACTGATTGCGGGTGTGAACCACCTGACCATCGGGATCGATATATGAACCGCCATCGTACATCAGGTTGCCCATACCGTCGAGATAGTACTCACCTGTAGTCAGGTTGTGGGCATGAACAGGATAAATGGGCGAAATCTTGCGACAGAAGTTGAATGGGTTGGTATTGGCGTTACCAGTACCATAGCCGGCATTGAAGTTCTGGTGGGTAGCGTTAAGACTAACACCCACCTTGAGCCACTCAGCTGGCTGGATGTTACCCGAGAGACGAGCCGACAGACGGTCGAAACCAGAGGTCTTCAGGTAGCCCTGCTCGTCGAGATAGCCTAATGAAACCAGATAGTCTGACTTCTCGGTAGCGCCGTTGGCGTTGAAATTGTACTCCTGACGATAGCCGTGACCAATGGCCTGCTTATACCAGTCCAGATCCTCGCCATAGGTACCCTTTATGCGGGCGTCGCTCACCAGCTTGCCGTCGGCAGTAAAGAGTGCCTCGTCGGCCTTGTCGAAGATATTCAGCTGAAGTCGGTCGGCAATCAGGTGCTTCGAGGCGTATGCACCAGCTGTAGCAGCATCGTCGCCAGCAGCCATGCGGTTGTTCTTCATGTTGAGCCACTGAGCCTCCATCCACTCGCGGGCGCCCAGACGGTCGTACTCGGCAATACCGCGTGAATAGGTACCCTGCTTCACATCGAAGGTGATGTTCATCTTACCCTGCTTACCCTTCTTGGTGGTAATCAGGATGACACCGTTAGAGGCACGGTTACCATACAAAGCAGCCGAAGCAGCATCCTTCAGTACCGACATCGACTCGATGTCCTGTGGGTTCAGGTCGCTGATGCTACCGCTATAAGGCACGCCATCAAGAATATAGAGTGGTGACGAAGAACCATTGACGGTTCCCACGCCACGAATACGAATCTGTGGGTCTTCACCAGGTGCTCCAACACTGCTGTTCACCTGTACACCAGTTACGGTACCTTCCAGAGCCGATGCTACCGAAGTGGTAGGACGCAGCTCGATGGCCTCGCTCTTTACCTCCTGAATAGATCCGGTAAGCGATGTCTTCTTCTGTGTACCATAAGCCACAACCACTACCTCGTCCAGGGTGTGTACATCATTTCTTAACTGAATCTTTAAAGTTTTTGTGCTTACTGCCACCTCAAGTGGTTCCATGCCCACATAGGTAATACGCAGTGTTTTCATACCCTCTGGTACTTCGAGTGTGAAGTTACCATCATAATCGGTAATGGTACCAATGCTTGAATTGCCAACCACCTGGATGGTGGCACCAATAATAGGCTCGTTATCCTCATAACTTACCACTGTACCAGTAACCGTTGTTTGTGCCAGTGCCATCCCCACACTAAGGAACAGCCCAGCCAACATCATACTGAGTCTTTTCATTTAATTTAAAAGTATAAAAAATATATTAGTAATTACTATTCAACTTAAACAAACCAAAATTATCAACCTAATCTTCTTCTTTTTTCTAAAATTTTAATCAATATCACTGGAATGAGGGCGCAAAGTTAAGAAAAATTTTTAATACTCACAAGTTTTTTTCAAAATATATGGTATTTTTATGCTCAATTCTTGCGCTAAGTTGCTCCAACTATTGTACGTTTGTGCAAATTTCGTAACTTTGCATCCGCAATTATTGATTACTATCATTAAATAAAATATTTATCGCATCATGGAGCAACAAAAACGCTACGGTCACTTCGACGACCAGCACCGCGAGTACGTGATTACCGACCCGCAGACTCCTTGGCCCTGGATTAACTATCTGGGCAACGAGGACTTTTTCTCTTTAATTTCTAATACCGCCGGTGGTTACTCATTCTACAAGGATGCCAAGTTCCGCCGTATCACTCGTTATCGTTACAACAATGTACCAATGGACAATGGTGGCCGATACTTTTATATCAAGGACGGCGACACCGTTTGGAACCCAGGTTGGAAGCCCTGCAAGACTCCACTCGATTTCTACGAGTGCCGTCATGGTATGAGCTACACCCGCGTCACAGGCCGTAAAAACGGCGTCGAGGCCAGCGTGCTGTTCTTCGTACCCCTGAAGAAGTGGGCCGAGGTACAGAAGCTCACACTCACCAACCAGAGCAACGAGGTTAAGAACCTCAAATTATTCTCGTTCGAGGAGTGGTGCCTGTGGAATGCTGCTACCGATATGGAGAATTTCCAGCGTAATTTCTCTACCGGAGAGGTAGAGATCGAGGGTAGCACCATCTATCACAAGACCGAGTACCGTGAGCGTCGCAACCATTATGCGTTCTACCATGTAAACACCCCTATCCAGGGCTTCGATACCGATCGCGAAACCTTCGTAGGTCTCTATAACGAGTTTGCCGATCCCCAGGTAGTGATCGAGGGCAAGCCCCGCAACAGCCACGCCCACGGCTGGAGCCCCATCGCCTCGCATTACATCGAGGTAACCCTGCAGCCAGGCGAAAGCAAGGACTTTGTGTTCCTGCTGGGTTACATCGAGAACGAACAGGACAAAAAATTCTCTGCTCCTCAGGTCATCAATAAGGACAAGGCACACGCCCTCATTGCCGAACTCGACACCACACAGAAGGTCGATCAGGCCTTTGCCGAGCTCTGTCAGTACTGGGATGCCCTCCTTAATATATATAATGTACGCACAGGCAACGATAAGCTCGACCGCATGGTTAACATCTGGAACCAGTACCAGTGCATGGTAACCTTCAACTTCTCTCGTTCGGCTTCGTTCTTCGAGAGTGGTATCGGCCGTGGCATGGGCTTCCGCGATTCTAACCAGGACCTCGTAGGCTTTGTACACCAGATTCCATCACGCGCCCGTCAGCGCATCATCGATATTGCCTCAACCCAGTTCCCCGATGGCGGCTGCTATCACCAGTATCAGCCCCTTACCAAGCGCGGTAACAACGATATCGGCGGTGGATTCAACGACGATCCCTGCTGGCTCATCTTCGGCACCGTGGCTTACATCAAGGAAACAGGCGACTTCTCTATCCTCGACGAGATGGTACCATTCGACAATCAGCCAGGCTCTGAGGTAACACTCTTCGAGCACCTCAAGATTTCGATGGATCACGTTATCAACAACCTCGGTCCCCACATGCTGCCACTCATCGGCCGTGCCGACTGGAACGACTGCTTGAACCTCAACTGCTTCTCATGGGATCCTAACGAGAGCTTCCAGACTACCGAGAACGTATCTGAGGGCACCAAGGCTGAGAGCTTGATGATTGCCGGCTTGTTCGTAGTAACAGGTAAGGATTACGTAGCCCTGTGCCAGAAGCTGGGTAAGACCCAGGAGGCCGAGCGCATGCAGAAAGCTATCGACGCTATGATCGAGGCTGTGAAGAAGCATGGTTGGGATGGCGAGTGGTATCTGCGCGCATACGATTTCTATGGCAACAAGATTGGTAGCAACGAGTGCGAAGAAGCCAAGATCTTTATCGAGAGCCAGGGCTGGTGCACCATGGCCGAGATTGGCGCTCAGGAAGGTATGGTTGCCAAGAGTCTCGACTCTTGTAAGAAGTACCTCGAGTGCGAGCACGGTATGGTTCTTAACAATCCCGCCTTTACCAAGTACATCTACGAGTACGGCGAAATCTCATCATATCCCGAGGGCTACAAGGAGAATGCAGGTATCTTCTGCCACAACAATCCTTGGGTCATCATCGGCGAGTGCTTGGCAGGTCGTGGTAACGATGCCTGGAGCCACTATGCCAAGATTCTCCCCTCATACGTCGAGGAGAAATACCAGACTCTGCACAAAGTAGAGCCATACGTTAACTGCCAGATGGTAGCTGGTAAGGATGCCTTTAAGCCAGGCGAGGGTAAGAACTCATGGCTCACAGGTACCGCAGCTTGGATGTGGTACACCGTATCAGAATTCATCCTCGGTATCAAGCCCGACTACGATGGTATCCGCATCGATCCCTGTCTGCCACAGACAGCTACCGACTACACCGTACAGCGTAAGTTCCGCGATGCCGAGTACGAGATCACCATCCACCCCAACGGCGCCCAGAAGGGTGTTAAAGCCATCACCCTCGATGGCCAGCCTGTTGATGGAACCGTTATCCCCTACTCTGCCGGCAAGCACGTAGTCGAGGTTACGATGTAATCAGGATTACATACATCTATACAAACCAATCCCCGCCCATCACTGAGCGAGGATTATTGGTTTTAGGCGACAATAAGTATGTTATACACTTCAAAAATGTACCTGCGTACCTGCGTTCGGCTAAGGTACCAAACGAGCATTCAACCAATGGCAGGGTTAAGTTAAAAACCATTCAACTTTTTCTAGGGAAGTACAGTATTTTATTTTTCAGTCAATCGCTTCAAAAAGAATTAAATTTCTACCACTGTGCTTTGTTATCTTGGAAAGAATGCGTAACTTTGCCAGCGATTTTTCGGTAAAGACAAATAACAGACTATTTATGAAACGAAACACGATTCTTGCCGTCGTTGCCGGCATTATGTTAGCCATTGGCTTTGGACCGTACTTACTGTTGCTGCTGGTTATCGCCCCCTTCGCTTACTTCATCATCAAGCGCAAGGAGCGGACGGCTGTTCCAAGGGTGACCTACGCCACGGTGGAAGAGGCAAAACAGAGATACGGAGAACCCGACGGCGTGGTGGTGCTGGATGCCTCGCGAGCCAACGAGCTCCCTGCCCTTATCCTATTCTATCCCAACCATGACATTGCGATTATCGCCGGCGAAGAGCTGAAACTCAGCAGTCTGGAGTGCGTGATGTCAAAGAACATGGCCACGCCCTACACCATAGACGAGTATGCTGTGATCATCGGTACCAACGACCCGCTTCGTCCCACTATCGAGCTCCGTGTGGGCTACGGTGCCGTACTGGCTGGCGACATTGCCGCACAGATAGACGCTTACATACAATAAAGGGAGTACATAACTGCACTCCCTGACTTGTAGTTGTATATAGGATTAAACTAATCCTGGAAATAAACGCGTTTTACGCGGTTGCTGATGCCGGTGAGGACCTCGTAGGGGATGGTGTCGAGGACATCGCTGAGCACGGTAACGGGCAGGTTCTCACCAAAGATCTCTACCTGGTCGCCCTCAACACATGGGATGTCGGTGACATCAATCAAAGCTACGTCCATGCAGATATTACCAACGTATTCGGCCTTCTGACCGTTCACGAGGCAGTAGCAGTGGCGATTGCCCAGGTGACGGTTCAAACCATCGGCATAGCCAATAGGAATGGCAGCAATGACAGAATCGCGGGTAAGCTTGCCCTTGCGACTGTAACCAACGGTATCGGTCTTAGGCACCTGGCGCATCTGCAGGATGGTGGTCTTCAGGGTGCTGACGGTATGGAGGATGCGGTTATCGCGCGAGTCGATACCATACAGGCCAAGACCCAGACGGCACATATCCAACTGGCGATCGGGGAAGTGCTCGATACCAGCAGAGTTGTCGATATGGCGCAGAATCTTATGCGAGAAAGCGGCCTGAAGCTTCTTGCTGCCCTCGTCGAACTTGAGGAACTGCAGCTTTGAGAAGTTATCGAAATCGTCGCTATCAGAGCCTACGAAATGGCTGAATACGGAACGGGGGATAACAGCCTGCTGATGGGTGAGGCGATCGATGAGCTCGTCCATATCCTGCTCGGGATCGAAGCCTAAGCGATGCATACCGGTATCGAGTTTGATATGTACAGGCCAGCCAGTGATACCCTCCTTGCGGGCTGCCTTGATGAGGGCATCGAGCAAACGGAAGCTATATACCTCAGGCTCCAGGTCGTAATCGAACATGGTCTTAAAGGCGGTCATCTCGGGGTTCATAATCATGATATTGGCGGTGATACCTGCCTTACGGAGGGTAACACCCTCGTCGGCCACGGCCACTGCAAGGTAATCAACACGGTGGTCCTGCAGGGTTTTGGCTATCTCGACAGCGCCTGCTCCATAGGCATCGGCCTTGATCATGCACACCATCTTGGTTTCGGGCTTCATGAACGAACGGTAGAAGTTGAGATTCTCGACCACGGCATTGAGGTTAACCTCGAGGATGGTTTCGTGAACCTTCTGTTCGAGCTGCTCGGTAATCTGATCAAAACCGAAGGGACGGGCACCCTTCAAAAGAATCATCTCGTCGCGCAAACCAACAAAGGCATCGCTACCCAGGAAGTGGTTTACATCGGCAAAGAACTGCTTGTCGGCAATCTGGATTTTATCGGCCTGGGCAGTGAGCTGGGCGCCGATACCAATAAACTTGGTGATACCACGTTTAACAGCTAACTCGGATACCTGGGCGTAGAGTTTTTCGGGTGAAAGACCCGACTGATACATATCGCTGAGAATAAGGGTACGCTTCTTCAACTCCTCGCGGCGATTCATGAAATCGAGCGCGATATCGAGCGAGTTGATATCGGAGTTGTACGAGTCGTTAATCAGGATGCAACCACGCTGGCCTTCTTTAACCTCGAGGCGCATGGCCACAGGTTCGAGCTTAGGCATGCGGTCGGCCAGATCGCCAGGGGTGAGGCCCAGGCGCAAGGCTACGGCTGCACAGGTGATACAATCCTCGATTGAGGCCTCGTCGATAAACGGAATCTCAAAGCAGTTTTCCTCTTCCTTATAGATATAGGTGATACGCGAGTTCTCGACGCTCTTGACGAAGAAGGCGGCCTGCTGATCGCAGGTGCTCCACGAGATTTTCTCGCCTTTGTAGTTCATGCGACGGATGCAACGGCTCACGATATCGTTATCAGAGCAATATACCATGGCCTCGGTATCGTGCATGAGCTCAAGTTTCTCCATACACTTTTCTTCCATCGAGCGGAAGTTTTCCTGATGGGCGGCACCTAACGAGGTGAGCACACCGATGGTGGGCTGGATGATATCGCGCAAGGCCATCATCTCGCCAGGCTGCGAGATACCTGCCTCGAAGATACCTATCTCGGTTTGCTCGTTAAGTAACCATACCGAGAGGGGCACACCTATCTGTGAGTTGTAGCTGCGAGGCGAACGCACAATGCGCTGCGAGGGCAACAGCAACTGATAAAGCCACTCCTTAACCATGGTTTTACCGTTGGAGCCGGTGATGCCTACGATGGGCAACGAGAACTCGTCGCGATGGCGCTCGGCCAAACGCTGCAAGGCTGCCAACGTGTGCGGTACGCGCAAGAAATTGGCTTGCGGATAAAGGGTTTCGTAAGCCTCAGGCACCTGTTCTACTACGAACTGACGCACACCACGGTTATACAAGTCCTGAATGTAACGATGACCATCGTTACGCTGTGTTTTCAGGGCAAAAAACAATGTTTCTTCGGGGAAACAAAGACTACGGCTATCGGTGAGCAACCAGCTTACCTGAGCCTCAGTGTTTCCATATCGTCGCGCTCCAATGAGCGTGGTAACCTTTTCTATACTGTATTTCATACTGCAAAGTTAGGATATTTTTTTTGCAACTCAGAAATTTTTAACATAGTTTTATCCATAAATATGCGATATTCATCCGAGTCGGGGTTGAACGGCTTGTGATTCAGCGCGGCCTTGAGGGGTTGCCACTCCTTGAGGAATGCCTTGGCCTCGGGGCTGAGGTACACCTCGGAGAATCGCTGCCAGATATACTCTACGGCCTGCGATGAGGGATGCAGCATATCATCGGCATAAAAGCGGTAATCGCGCAACTCGTCGTTGATGATTTCGTAGGCGGGGAAGTAGCTTGCGCCCGCCACCTGACTGGTGGCAAGCAGAAGGGTGGCCTTGGAGAGCTGGGAGCCGTGGTAGCCGTATTTGCGATAGCGGATGGGACTGACGGTGAGCACGATGTGCATATCGGGATTAGCCGCATGCAGGATATCGATGCCCTGCTGCAGGTAATCGGCACACTCATCAACGGTGAGTTCCTGCTCGATAAAGAGCGACTGTGGGCGCTTCTGACAGTTATCCACTATCTCACCAGTTTCCTTTAAGATATACACGTGATTAGTGCCTAAAGTAAGGAAGGCTGTTTTTACGGATGCCAGCTCGGACTGAGCAGCGAGACGCTGGATAGTATGGAGGATGGAGGCGGGATTATACATCACGCCAAAGGGATTAACAATGGTGCGGAACTTCTCATCAGTGAAGCGCGCGCCTATCTTATCAGCAAAGCACGACCCTACGAAGAGCATCTCCTCGCAAGCCCCTATCCTAAACCCAGGGGCGTCAATATCTACAATCGTTCGAAAATCCATTAGCTCCTGCTGATTTGCAGGCCCGTGGTAGAGAGACTCATCTCGACAAAGCGGGCATTTTTACGGATGCTGTTTTCAGAAAGAATCTGTTTGATACGTGCTGCAGCTTCGGGATCCTTGGCTATCATGTACAAATAGCCGCCACCACCTGCACCTGGCAGTTTATAACCTAAGCAAAGGTCGTCGATCAAGCTGGTGAGCTTAGCCACATCGACGGGGTTGGTACCCGAATCGAGTGCCTGGTTCTGTGCCCATGTCTTACGCACCAGCAAGCCCATACGTTCAAAGTCGTTCTGCTGAATGGCCTCGTACATATCGAGGGTATGCTGTTTCATCTGGCGCAACATGCGCAGTTCGCCACCATGGTTCAGGAACATGCGGCGCACAATCTCGGCCAGGATACTCTTAGCCGTACGCGTGATACCTGTATAATATAATAGGTGGCAGGGGCGATATTCGGGTTGTGTCCATAGATCGGTGGGCAACCAGCGCACCTGTGGGTTCTGGGCAAATCCCCTACCCGTTTGCAGAAGTTTTACGCCACCCAGCACACCACCAAACTGATCCTGCCAACCACCACCTGTGGTGAGCATCTGTTCGAGCATAAGCGTGCGATGACCAATCTCGTTCTTATCCCAACCCAGTCCGCAGAAGTCGTTGAGCGCCCCCAGCACAGTAGCAGCCAGGATACTGCTAGTGCCTAAACCACTGCCTGCCGGGATGGCACTGAGCAGCGTGAGCTCGATACCTGCGCCAAAGGCTGACAACTCGTCCTTGAGCGAATGCTGACCAAAGCCTGCCAATACCAAGGCTGCCTTGGGGATTGAGAAAGGCGAGCCTACGTGCATAAAATCACGCAACTGCTCGGAGGTCTCTACCACCTCCATGGCACCCAGATCGATACTACGCAGCACGATACGGGGCTCCTGACAGGGGCGTACATAGGTTTGCAACGGGGGCTGGCCATTGAGTTCGATTGCCAGGTTGATGACATTTCCGCCTTCCATCAAACAATAAGGAGGGGTATCAGTCCAACCACCTGCGATATCGATACGCACGGGTGAACGTCCCCATACAATCTGGTCGTCAGCCACACTGAGCTGTGGTATTTGCTGAAGATCGTCGGCATCGAGCAAGCCCTCGCGAAGGAGTGTAAACGCCTTGTCACTCTCGCCACGGAACATGGCATCGTGGATGCGAGTCATCAAGGGGGCCTCAAGGTCGAGCGCGGGGGGCATCTCGATATGCTGTTCCTCGAACTCGCGCTTTGCATCGGCCAGGTCGAGCTGATAGAACACGCTATGGTTCCAGTTTTTGGCCAATGCACTCCAGTTGAGTTTGCGGAAAGCCTTACGCTGGGCAAACAAGCGATGCAGATTAGCCTCGGTACTAATCTCCTCGGCTGAGATCAGCCGAGTGGCTAGCAAAGCTAGCCCATCTAGAGTTTCTAGAACCTCTAGTTCTGCTAGACTGCTAGTTACTACAAACTGCTGCTTCTGCTGTTCAGCACCAGCAAACTTATCGTCGATATGGTACAGGCGCACGGCGTATTCGGTATCGCCAATGGGCACTACATCGATACACTCGCCTGGGGCCAGGTTCACCTTCCAATGGTTCTCGGGCACACCTGTTATAATATTGTCGTGGCTCAGGGTCCAGCCCTCGCTCACGTCGCTGTTTTCAATCCAGATATTGGTATTATCCTCGGTAAACTTGTACTTGCAAACGGCATTCTGCACAAAGATGCTGGGGTGCGGTTTGCGATCGTGGTGCATAATCTCTCGCTGATCGTTTACCAGGTTCTGAATGCGGAGGGTAGAAGAAATCATCTCGCGCGAAGTACCAAAATGGTAGAACTCGCCACCCTGCAGGGGCACAATGGCCACCTTAAGATCCTTCAGATCGTCGTCGGGCAACGAAGGGTTGGTACCCAAAGCACAACCGAACTCAGAGTACATATCGTACTCGATAATATCATCGCCTTTCTTCGACTTCTTGGCGAGGAGCTCTACAGCCTTGTCGCTCAGCATCCAGATGCCGATATCGGTGAGGTAATAATGATCCTTCTGAAGCTCGTTAAGGGTCTCGATGCTGGGTTTCTGCAGCATATGCTTGAGCACCTGGGGCGACTTGCGCGAGCTGACAAACACACCGTGGTTTTTGGCAACTGAGGCATCGAGCCACAAGCCATAGCACACCACATCGGCATCGGGGATGGGTTGCAGAGGCTGTGAGGTGCGCACCAGCACATCGCCACTTACCACCATGGTGTGGATGCCCTCGGGGGCCATATCCATCATCTGCTCGTAAAGGGGCAGCTGCAGACTGAGCAAATCCTGCGAGAGGCGCTGTCCACGCTCCCAACGGAACACGGGTACGGGGGTTAGGATCTTACCTGATGGGGCATACGAGGGCAGGCGACGACTCTGGCCGCCGGCATGCAGCAGGATACGCTTTTCGCGGGGCAGCCACTCGGCAAGCGAGGCGCCATCCTCGGTAGTCATACAGGCCTGCAACAGCCAGGTGGTTCCACCACCACTACCCAACTTATGACCAACTGGATCGTTGGTACAGAAATACTCCTCACGACTCAGTCCGGTAACATCGTGAAAACTGTCCACCAAGTTTGGTGGCAATGAAAGCAGTTTTTTCATAGGCTATTTCTTTTTGCGCCAATACATCACTGCTGTGCCGATGAGCACAAGCAGCAAAATGGCATAAGCAGTATATGCGATAGACTCAGTAACATCTACCGACTTGGGGAAGAAGCTGAGCACAACCTCGTGTTTACCAGGTTTTACGTTCAGGGCACGCAGAATATAGTTTACCCTACCCAACTCGGCAGGCTCACCATCGATGGTAGCTGTCCAGCCTGGATAGTAAACCTCGGAGAATACCAGTACACCACCCTTACCCGAGTTAACCTCGTAGGTAAGCTGGTTAGGCTCGTAGCTCTTGATATCCACGGTGCTGGTGGTATCCTGTGTAACAGCATCACCCAACTGGGTTTGGAACTTCTCGTCGGCCACAGCCTCGTGGCGCAGATCAATCTGACCCACCTTCAAGATTTCCTCGTTGGCATTCTTGGCATAGCTAATCTTATCAACAAACCACGCATTACCCAAAGTATAGGGGTTCTGGATGGGCACTGTCTGGCCCCCTTGCAGTGGGAACACAAAGTAGCGGGTGTTAAGCATATTGATAACTGGGCAGATGCTGTCGCCCTTAACCTGAGTCATGTCGCCACCAGCCTCGGCCACGGCATTCATCAGGCGCTGCATCTCGGGCGAGATGTACTGCTCTATCATCTCCTGATAGCGGCGCAGCTTAGCGGCATGGTAACCACCAATGCTCTTATGGTAGTAAGACGTCTCGTTCTCGTTAAAGGTGTTTGAAGCGAGGTTGAGCACACGGTAATCCAAGGCCTTGTCGCGCAGGATGAGCTCATCAGTCTGCGACATCTGCTGTGGAGCCTCGCGCTCGCTCTGGGGCACAAACATCTCATCGTTCAGGTAACGCTTGTTTACCTGCCAAAGGTCGATCAAGCAGAGCACCAGGATAGCGCCAATGGTATATTCGGCCTTGAGTTTGCGATACTTATAGGCCATGAGCAATACCATGCCCACCACGATAATCCAGAACGAACGCCAGCAATCGGCAGTAAACACGGCTGTACGCATGTCAACCAAGTTACTGACAAGTGGCTGGATGTGCTCCTGTGGCAAGGTGCTCAGGGCACGCATTTCGCTCGACGAAATAAAGCCATCGAAGAACGTGGTTGGCATCAAGGCAAACAACAGGCAGAAGCCTGCAGTAACACCAAAGCTGATGTAGATAGACTTGCTATACTTGGTAAAACCCTCGGGCTCGTCAAACAGTTTCTTGAGGGCCATCATGGCCAACAAGGGGATGGTGAATTCGGCAATCACCAATATCGAGGCCACAGTACGGAACTTGGCATACATGGGCACATAGTCGAGGAAGAAATCGGTAAAGCCCATGAAGTTACGACCCCACGAAAGGAGTATCGACAGGATGGTAACAGCGAGCAAAGCCCACTTCATAGGACCTTTGACAATCAGCAGTCCCAACACAAACAGGAACATCACAAAGGCACCTACATACACAGGACCGCTGGTACCAGGCTGTTCGCCCCAGTACTGACCAATCTGCTGGTAGATGCTCTCGTAGGTAGGATCGGCTTTCTCCATGGCAATCTTACTCTCGCTCATGGGTACCGAGGCACCACCCTTGGTGTTTGGGATGAGCAAGGTCCAGGTCTCGTCGATACCATAACTCCACTGTGTAATATAATCACGCTCCAAACCACTGCTGGTCTGGTTGGCCGAGTTCTTCTTTACCAGTTCGCTCTTACCACGCATCGACTCCTGACCATACTGCCAGGTGTGATAGAGGTTAGAGAGATTGATGCACACACCAATGGTGGCACCTGCCAGGCACACGGCTGTAGCCTTGCCAAAGGTAGCCAACTGATGCTTGCGGATGGCATCTACCAGCCAGGCAATCACCATAGCCAGGATGATGAACAGATAGTAATACGTCATCTGCACGTGGTTAGCATTAATCTCGAAAGCGGTAAAAATGGCTGTGAGCACAAAGCCCCACAGGTATTTGCCCCTATAGGCCAGCACTAAACCTGCAATCAATGGTGGCAGATAGGCCAGGGCCCACACCTTCCAGATGTGACCTGCGGCTATGATAATGAGGAAATAAGTGCTGAAGGCCCACACAATAGAGCCTAACGCAGCCAGATGCTGACGGAAATCGAAAGCACGCAGCAAGATATAGAATCCTAGCAGATAAGCAAACACATACCACACATTCTCGGGTAAGAACAAGTGGTAGATCTTGGTCATCGTACTGAGTTTATCGGTAGAGTGATACGAGGGAGCCATCTGGTAGGTAGGCATACCACCAAACAGGGCGTTGGTCCAACGACTACGCTCACCTGTTTTCTGCATATATTCGATACCCTCCTGACCAGCACCACGACCAGCTGAGGCATCGTGACGGTACAGGATACGTCCCTCGATATCGGCAGGGAAGAAATACGCAAAGGCCAGAACGGCAAATAACAACACTGCCAACATATCGGGCAGCCATTTTTTCAATAATGTCATAACTTGCAAATTATTTAATTTGCCTGCAAAATTACACATATTTTTTTATTATCCGCTCGGCTTTGCCGCTTTTTTAAAAAAAAGAATTGTCAATTCTCATTTTTTTCGTATCTTTGCAGCAAAATATGGAAGAAACAATCATTACAAGCGTACAAAACGCCAAGATTAAGCACGTAGTAGCCCTGCAACAAAAGTCGTCGCTCCGCCGTGAGGAGGGACTGTTTGTGGTTGAGGGCCAGCGCGAGATAGAGCACTGCAAAGCCTGTGGCTACGAGGTGGTTGAGGAGTACATCCGCGACAAAAACGTTTCGCCGCAGGTATATGAAAAGATGGCCTATCGCGGCAGTACCGAGGGGCACATTGCCGTGGTGCGCTGCAAGGAGCATACACTGGCCAAATTACAGTTAAAGGAGAACCCTTTGATTGTAGTGCTGGAGAGTGTGGAGAAACCAGGCAACTTAGGTGCGATTCTGCGTAGTGCCGAGGCCGCTGGTATCGATGCGCTGATAGTGTGCGACCCACTGACGGATATGTACAACCCCAACGTGATTCGTGCCAGTATCGGCGGTGTGTTCTGCGTGCCCACAGCCGTTTGTCCGTCACAGGAGTGTATCGCCTTCCTCAAGGAGCACGGCATTAAAATTCTCACCGCCCAGTTGCAGGATTCGTACGAGTATTACGATTACGATATGACACAGGGCACAGCCATTGTGATGGGCACCGAGAGTACGGGTCTTACCAACCAGTGGCGCGAGGCCGCCGATGCACATATCCGCATACCCATGCTGGGCCGCTTAGACTCGCTGAACGTCAGCGTTAGTGCTGCAATCCTGATGTACGAGGCCGTACGCCAGCGCAATGTAAAAAATTAACAATGTAAAAATTCAAAGTATGAAGATTGGAATGATCGTAGCAATGGACAAGGAACTGAAGCAGCTCCGTCCATTATTCCCCGAAGATAAAGTGATTCTGCAGAAGAGTGGTATTGCCACTGTAAATGCCGCCATCCAGGCTGTAGAGATGATTCGCCAGTACAAGCCCGACGTGATTATCTCGAGTGGTTGCGCTGGTGGCAATGGCGATGATATCAACCTGCAGGATGTAGTGGTTAGTTCGGAACTGACCTACCACGATGTGTATTGTGGTTACGCTATCGATGAAAGCACTGTATATGGACAGGTGCAGGGTTTGCCAGCCCGTTATCAGGCTGATCCCTATCTGCTTGAGAAGGCTCAGTTGGCAGGTGCCAAGCCAGGACTGATAGTTACAGGCGACTGGTTTGTGGATTCAAAGGAAAAAATGCGCGAGATAGTAAGTCACTTCCCCGAGGCTAAGGCCGTGGATATGGAGAGCTGTGCCATCGCGCAGGTGTGCCACATCTATAAGGTGCCCTTTATCTCGTTCCGTGTAATCAGCGATATTCCCCTGCGCGACACTGATGCCTCGCAGTATCACAACTTCTGGGATACCGTGGCCGAGAAATCATTCATCACCACCAAAACATTCATTGAAAGTCTTTAAATTATGGAAGTTATACAGAGTTTTACAATTGACCACACGCACCTGAAGCCAGGTATCTACGTATCGCGTGTGGATAAAGGTTTCACCACATTCGACTTGCGCATTACCGAACCCAACAAGGAGCCTGCTGTTGCCCCTGCCGCTATCCACAGCATTGAGCACCTGATGGCCACCTGGTTCCGCAATTCGTGCGCCAAAGAGGATGTGGTATATGTAGGTCCGATGGGCTGCCTCACAGGTATGTACATCATTATGACAGGCGAATACACAGTTGAGGATATGCGCCAGTTGACCATCGAGTGCCTGGAGTGGATACTGACACAGGACGAGGTGCCTGCTACACGTCCCGAGGCCTGTGGCAACTATCTGCTGCACGATCTGCCCATGTGCAAATGGGAGTGCGCCCGCTATCTGGATCGCCTAAAGAACGATTTCCACTGTGAGTACACCAAACTGCAGATTACACTCGAAGATGGTAAGGTGTTTGCCGATGCCTAATCTATCAACAAGCATAAAAAAGTAATCCCCACCTCGATTGAGATGGGGATTATTCTTTTCTTGGTTGTAAGTACGAATATTACTTACGGAGACCCAGAGCCTTGATGATAGCACGATAACGATTGATATCGTTATTGTACAGGTACTTCAGCAACTTACGACGCTTACCTACCAGCATGGTGAGTGAACGTGCAGTGTTGTGATCCTTGTGATTCTTCTTCAGGTGCTCTGTCAGGTGAGAGATACGGTAGCTGAAGAGTGCAATCTGAGCCTCTGCAGAACCAGTATCAGTAGTGCTCTTACCGTACTGACCGAAGATCTCCTCTTTCTTTGCCTTGTCTAAATACATAATTTTAATGTGATTAAAAAATTGTTGCAATAACATTTTTCAAACGCGATTCCCGCCTAATCACCAGTGGGTTTACGTCGTCAAATGCTCCGGATTTTCCGAAATGCGGCTGCAAAGGTACAACTTTTTTTCGTTTCTACAAATTTTTTCCGAAAAAATGTGTAACTTTGCACCCGAATTTAAGTATTTTCGTATGCAGGATATCAGAAACATTGCAATTATCGCTCATGTTGACCACGGAAAAACAACACTCGTGGACAAGATGATGCTGGCTGGACACCTGTTCCGTGACGGACAGAATCTCAGCAATCAGGTACTGGATGCCAACGACTTGGAGCGCGAGCGTGGTATCACCATTCTTTCAAAAAACGTCAGTATCAATTGGAAAGGCGTTAAAATCAATATCATCGACACTCCAGGACACTCGGATTTCGGTGGCGAGGTAGAGCGTGTGCTCAACATGGCCGATGGCTGTCTGCTGTTGGTTGATGCCTTCGAAGGTCCTATGCCTCAGACTCGTTTCGTGCTGCAGAAGGCACTCGAAATCGGACTGAAGCCTATCGTTGTAGTTAACAAGGTAGATAAGCCTAACTGCCGCCCTGAGGAGGTTTACGAGATGGTATTCGATCTGATGTTCTCGCTCAATGCCACCGAGGAGCAGTTGGATTTCCCCGTGGTTTATGGTTCGGCTAAGAATGGCTGGATGAGTGAGGACTGGCAGAAACCTACCGACAATATCACTTATCTGCTTGATAAAATCGTAGAGATGATCCCCGCCCCAAAACAGGAAGAGGGAACACCCCAGATGCTCATCACATCACTCGACTACTCGAGCTATCAGGGTCGTATCGCCGTAGGTCGTGTACACCGTGGCACCCTGAAGGATGGCATGCAGGTAACCATTGCACACCGCGATGGCACCATGGAGAAGACTAAGATTAAGGAGCTGCACACCTTTGAGGGTATGGGACATGTACATACCGAACAGGTGGAGTGTGGCGACATCTGCGCTGTAATCGGACTGGACAAGTTTGAGATTGGCGATAGCATCTGCGACCTGGAGAACCCAGAGCCACTCGCTCCTATCGCTATCGACGAGCCTACCATGTCGATGCTCTTCATGATTAACGACTCGCCTTTCTTTGGTAAGGAGGGTAAGTTTGTTACATCGCGCCATATTAACGACCGCTTGGAGAAGGAGCTGGAGAAGAACCTGGCCCTGCGCGTGTCACCTTTCGAGGATAGCACCGATAAGTGGATTGTATCAGGACGTGGTGTGCTGCACCTCTCAGTGCTGGTTGAGACCATGCGTCGTGAGGGCTACGAGTTGCAGGTTGGTCAGCCTCAGGTAATCTACAAGGAGATCGACGGTGTAAAGCACGAGCCTGTTGAGGAGCTCACTATCAACGTGCCCGAGGAGTTCTCATCAAAGATGATTGATATGGTAACCCGTCGTAAGGGTGAAATGACATCAATGGAGAGTCAGGGCGAGCGTGTAAATATCGAGTTCGATATCCCATCACGCGGAATCATCGGACTGCGTACCAATGTGCTTACGGCCAGTCAGGGCGAGGCTATCATGGCCCACCGCTTTAAGGAGTATCAGCCATACAAGGGCGAGATTGAGCGCCGTGTAAATGGTTCGATGATATCGATGGATACTGGTAACGCCTTTGCTTATGCTATCGATAAGCTGCAGGACCGTGGTAAGTTCTTCATCGATCCAGGTGAGGATGTTTACATGGGTCAGGTAGTAGGTGAGCATGTTCACGATAACGACCTGGTAGTAAACGTATGTAAGGCTAAGCAGCTTACTAACGTACGTGCATCGGGTACCGATGATAAGGCTCGCATTATTCCAAAGACCGTAATGAGTCTTGAGGAGTGCCTGGAGTACATCAAGAGCGACGAGCTGGTAGAGGTAACACCAAAGTCGATGCGTATGCGCAAAACGATTCTGGATCACGACCAGCGTAAAAAGGCTGCGAAACAGTGAGTGTAATGATGCTTGCATCGATTGCCGAACGCAAGCAGGCTCGACTGTAGGTCAAGGCTAATAAAGTATAAGGTTTATATAGCAAAAAAAGCCTCGCCAATCGGCGAGGTTTTTTTATGCTTAGAAGTGAATGTTTACGTCTAATCCAACCTGGATAGGTGTTGCTCGCTGAGCGAAGTAGTGAGTTCCACCTACAGCACTCGATGCAACGGCAAATGTATTGTAGTGCGTGTTGGTGAGGTTTCGTCCCCAAAGCGATACCAGCACTGGTCCGAAGTCGTAATCAGCATGTGCACCAGCCACAGCATAGAACTTCTGGGCGTAGGTGTTAGCCTCGTCCCACCATGTTTTACCCTGGCCATTCATGTTGGCACCAATGGTGAACTTGCCAATGTGCCAGTCAACCATAGCGCTAAGAGTGTGCTGGGGAACGAATGGAACATAGTTGCCATCGTAATCGCCAGCGAATGTATCCGTATTTGGAGATGTAGAACCACCTACGGTATGCTGGTACTCATCAAACTTAGCATTTGTGAATGCATAGGTTACAGCCCAGTCGAGAGCATTGTCGATAGCCTTTCCACGCAGAGTAGCCTCAAGTCCGCATGAGTGACTCTTACCTGCATTGACCATTATGCGACCATAGTTGCTGTTAGGCTCCATGATCGACAGCTGTTGATTGCGAATCTGCATGTAGTAAAGAGCCAAGTCGAAGTGGGTGCTACCACCAAACAGGTTGAGGTGGGTACCAATCTCATAGTTCCAACTCTCCTCTGGCTTATATGCGATAGTCTCGTTGATAGCATCATAGTCGGCAGCAGTGTGCTCCACATCGTAGTCACCACGCATAGCGTCCTGCTGATGCGCATTCAACTCAGTCTGCAGCACATCGCTGAACATCTGGAAATTGTATCCACCAGCGCGATAGCCCTTTGATACCAGTGCGTAGATATTACCAATATTCTCGTCGAAGCTATAGGTCAGCGCCACCTTTGGCAGCAGCTGGGTGTAGCTCTTAGAGCGACTGTCCTGTACATGCGATGTGAGGTGATAGGTAGCTGTAGCATTGGCTGTACCACCAGTCATGTTCATATAAGCCAAAGCATCGTACTCAATCTTCACCTTATCTATATTAAAGCGCAAACCAAGGGTAAGCTTCCAGTTGTCGCCCAACAGGATGTTACTCTCGTGGAAAGCTGCAAAGTTCCAAGTTGGAGTTTTGTACTCACCAGGCACAGCCATCTCGGCAGTCATGGTTACACCCATCTTATCTACTGCAGCCTGAGCAGCAGTCTGAGCAGCCTGGGCACTCATACCCTGCCCCATATAGCGACCAATCATAGCCTGGAGCATAGAGTTCTTCATAGCATTGGCAATCGCATTGCCGATAGGACCTGTGATGCCATCGCCAAAGAGCACGGGTGCATTGGTGTTAAGCCACTGGTACGAAGCGAACAAACCTGTAGCATGCTGCCAACGACTTGGGAATATCTGACGAATCAGACCCTTGTTGTTGCTACGCAGCACAAACTCCTGAGTGATGGCGTTCATCTTCTGAGCCTGATTAAGCTGCAGATAATCGCCTGTCATATAATCCTGGTCCATCAGCATCAGGTCGTTCAGGTACTGATAGCTGGTGGTTGAGGTAAAGAGCAGGCTCTCTGTCTCGTAACCAATGTTCAAACCTGTGGTGAACATATTGCGCTTGTAACCATTCATAATGGTGGTGGCAGGGTCATCAGGCTTCATGGTATAAGGTTTTACCGAACTCCATTCAAAAGGTTGGAATTCTCCATAGCCGAAACCATTCTGGTTTACATACTGATAATCAGCAGTCCAGTCAAACTTCAGCTGCTTGTTTGGGGCATAGATCAGACGGAGTTTACCACCAGCCTCGTTGGTCAGGTCATTCTTCTGGTCGAAGTTCTGATTATTGATAAAGCCCTTCAGACCGCTGTAGAAACCAGCCACGCTGAATGCCAGCTTCTCAGATGGACGATGGTAGTGAGCCACCTCTACATTGCTATACAGACCTGTGCCGATACCCAACTTGATATCAGTGCCCTGATAATTCTTGCGTCCCTCCGGTAGCAAGCGGCAAGCCGATTCCATAGGATTCTTAGAGTAGATACGTACCAGTCCACCCTCAGTGTTCATGCCATAGAGCGAACCCTGGGGACCACGCAGCACGTCTACACGATCCAGCATATAGAAATGGTTATTGAAAGCCGACTTCGACATCAGTGGGATATTATCGTAATACACACCTACTGCAGGGTTGTTGATACGCGAACCGATACCACGGATATACATCGACGAGGTGAGGCGCGAACCATACGATGGCATCACAAACGAAGGTACATACTGCGACAGCTGCGACAGATCATGTACGTTGAGCTGCTGAAGCTGCTCGCTACCAAACACGTTGCTGCTCACAGGCAGCAGACGCAGGCGAACCTGCTCCTTAGGCTGCGAAACTACAACTACCTCGTCGAGGTCGACTACTTTACTTGAATCGCTAAGAGCCTCAGTATCGAGACTAAAAAGAGGAGTGGCCAGGCCAGAAAGCTGGCCACCCAGTGCCAAAAGCACGAAAACAATCTTCTTATTCATCAATTTTACAACTTATGTTCTTAATTGCGCTGCAAAGGTACGCAATTTTTGCAACTTGAGCAATCCACATTTATATGGATTTTCAGGAGTACTGCGACAAACAGACATATATCAATGCCATTTTGTCAGCATTTATTCACTCGGCATGGTTTTGGATAATAAGAACATAGGAATAATAATAAAGAAAGGAGTTATATATGACATTCGACAAGTTTACAATTAAAGCACAAGAAGCCATTCAGCAGGCAGTAAACAGTGCCCAGATGAATGGTCAGCAGGTCATCGAACCTGTACACATACTGAAAGGTGTGATAGAGAAGGCGAAGGATGTAACCACCTTCATCTTCCAGAAGTTGGGTGTGAATGCCCAGCAGATAGAGTTACTGGTAGATCAGGAGATACAGCATCTGCCCAAAGTGCAGGGCGCTGGTCAGCCTTATCTCTCCAGTGATAGTAATAATGTACTCGTGCGCGCGCAAGAGGTAGCCCAAAAAGGTGGCGACGAGTTTGTATCGGTAGAACCTATCCTACTCGCCCTGCTCAAAGTTAACTCTACCGCCTCGCGCATTATGAAGGATGCCGGCTGTACCGAGAAGGAAATGCAGGCTGCTATTCAGGAGTTGCGCCAGGGACAGAAAGTACAATCGCAGAGTGCCGACGACAACTACCAGAGTTTGGAGAAATACGCCAAGAACCTGGTTGATCTGGCGCGACAAGGCAAGCTGGACCCAGTGATTGGTCGCGACGATGAGATCCGTCGTGTGCTGCAGATTCTGAGTCGTCGCACCAAGAACAACCCTATATTAATAGGTGAACCTGGTACGGGTAAGACTGCCATCGTTGAGGGACTGGCTGGCCGTATTGTGCGTGGCGATGTACCTGAGAACCTGAAGGACAAGCAACTCTACTCGCTGGATATGGGTGCGCTGGTAGCTGGTGCCAAGTACAAAGGAGAATTTGAGGAGCGCCTGAAGAGTGTGATCAACGAGGTGACCAAGGCTGAGGGCCGCATCATCCTGTTTATCGACGAGATCCACACCCTGGTAGGTGCCGGCGGTGGCGAGGGTGCCATGGATGCCGCCAACATTCTGAAGCCAGCCCTGGCACGTGGCGAACTGAGAGCCATTGGTGCCACTACACTGAACGAGTATCAGAAATACTTTGAAAAGGATAAGGCCCTGGAGCGTCGATTCCAGACTGTGATGGTAGATGAGCCTGATGAACTGAGCGCCATCAGTATTCTGCGAGGCTTGAAAGAGCGCTACGAAAATCACCACAAGGTACGTATCCAGGACGATGCCTGTATCGCTGCCGTACAACTCTCAGAGCGATATATCAGCGAGCGATTCCTGCCTGATAAGGCTATCGACCTGATGGACGAGGCCGCAGCCAAGTTACGTATGGAGCGCGACTCGGTACCTGAGGAATTGGATGAGATTACCCGCCGTTTGGCCCAGCTCGAAATCGAGCGCGAGGCTATCAAGAGAGAGGGCGACACCCAGAAGATAGCACAGTTGGATAAGGACATCGCCGAACTGAAGGAGCAGGAAACCCAGTTCCGTGCCAAGTGGGAAGGCGAGCGCCAACTCATCAACAAAATCCAGCAGGACAAGCAGGACATTGAGAACCTCAAACTGGAGGCAGAACGTGCTGAGCGCGAGGGCGACTATGGTAAGGTAGCCGAAATACGTTACTCGAAACTGAAAGCACTTGAGGACGACATTGCACATATCCAGAGTCAGCTGGCCAATGCCCAAGGCGATAACTCTCTGGTTCGCGAAGAGGTTACCGCCGATGACATCGCCGAGGTAGTAAGCCGCTGGACAGGCATCCCTGTTACCAAGATGATGCAGAGCGAACGCGAAAAGCTGTTGCATCTGGAGGATGAGTTGCACAAGCGCGTGATTGGTCAGGACGAAGCCATTATCGCTGTATCTGATGCTGTGCGCCGCAGTCGTGCTGGTTTGCAGGATCCTAAGCGTCCTATCGCAAGTTTCATCTTCTTAGGTACCACAGGTGTAGGTAAAACAGAGCTCGCCAAGACCTTGGCCGACTATCTGTTTAACGACGAGACCATGATGACGCGTATCGACATGAGTGAGTATCAGGAGAAATACAGCGTGAGCCGACTGATTGGTGCACCTCCAGGATACGTAGGCTACGACGAGGGTGGACAACTGACCGAGGCCGTGCGCCGCAAGCCTTACTCGGTAGTGCTGTTCGATGAGATTGAGAAGGCCCATCCGGATGTGTTCAACATTCTGTTGCAGGTGCTGGACGATGGACGTTTGACGGACAACAAGGGACGTACCGCCAACTTTAAGAACACCATCATTATCATGACCTCGAACGCTACCCGTGAGCAACTCAGAGCCACTATGCGCCCAGAGTTCCTGAACCGTATTGATGAGATTATCACCTTTACACCTCTTACCAAGGAACAGATTGCCGACGTAGTGAAGTTGCAGATGAAGAAGGTTACCGATATGCTGGCACCTCAGGGCATCACCTTAGAGTGTACACCACAGGCCATCGACTATCTGGCCGAGCAGGGTTACGATCCCGACTATGGTGCTCGTCCTGTAAAGCGTGCCATCCAGCAGTTCGTGCTCAACGACCTGTCGAAGAAGATCCTGTCAGACGAGGTGGATCGCACCAAACCTATCATCATCGATGAATACGGCGAAGGACTAATCTTTAGGAATTAAGAAAAAGGGTTGCTCGAGTTATCGAGCAACCTTTTTTCTGTTATGGATATAAACTCCTTTCTGGCGTGGTTCGCCTTGTAGCTGTCGGCCTTGCAGGTCGTACCAACGATTATCAGTATCCTTTACCTCGATAATCGGCTGGATGTCCGATGTACCTTTCATAAAATCGAATGATACCGTACCATCATCAGCTATACGGATATTGGTAATAGCCTTCGACATCAGCAGGGCACCTTCAGCATTCTTATTATGCACGGTAGATGCAGGTGTACTGCTATCATTCAGCACATCGTTTATCAACTGCGTTTCGGGATTGGTATAAGGATAAGTCGAGGTACTCAGGTACCTGTTACGCAACCAGTCGTCCATCGTATATTTCCCCAAATCCTTGCCATTATTCTTGGGATCCCAAGTCAGGTAATCCTTACTATCCGCATGGAACAAATCGTAACGGAAAAGGGTATCAGCAATATTTACTTCATTTAAATGCCACCTTTCCTGATCGTAATCTACATGAAAAATTGCTAAGCCATTGCCAGGAATACCATAATCCCACTTAGTTTGTCTTCGATTCTCCAGCAGATAGTACTCGTTTGTGCAGCCAGAGTTACGAATTAAATAGGTTGCCCCTCCCTCACTTACAGGCTTCATTTCTGTGATAGTAGTGGGTTCTGTCAGTTCGGTAGGTGTCCCCCACCCCAAGAGCATTTTCTCCAAGATCGATAAGTTGGGGGGGCACCAACCCTTGTTGGTGTAGTTTCCCCCATCCATCAGGTCCCACTCATCCACCACCGAGAAATAGCTTGAGCCACTAGTAGGGTAGATATCAGGCAACCCTAAGCAATGGGCAAACTCGTGGCAAATGGTACCAATACCACATAGTGTCTTGTCTCTCCACAGTTCACAAGTTATACAGGTATTCACCATTTCCTTTTTTCCTGGGGCATTAAAAGTAGTATAATCTGTGTTAGGCCAAATGTAACCCGAAGCCTGGTTTCCGCAAAGACCAGCTGCCACAAACAGCATCTGTTCAACCACACCATCTCCATTCCAATCGTAAACAGAGAAGTCTTGAGTGGTCAAGGTATCCAATGCCGCCAAAGCCTCTTCCATAGCATTAAAGCCATAGTTATTATAAGAACCTTTTGCACTGATGCTAACCTTAATAGGGCCATAAATGTCAAACTGCAAGTTAAAAAGTCCACCTGACTGATCGCGAAAATAATCAGCCACAGAGCCTAAACCATAACCCTCGTTATAGCCATTCTCATTAAACAAACGCTGGTAATAGGCGGCAGGATCCTCCATCGAAAAATCGCAATCGGCAAAGGATATCAGCACCACAGCCTGACGATACACTTTCTGCGGATCCCAATCTTGAACGGGATAGCTAAGCACCCCGCGGGTCTTAGCTTTATCAGTGGGGATATTTCGTAAACAAGGCATTCGCCGCTGTGCGCTGGTGGCAACTGCCACCAGCAACACAAATGCGAACTGTATTATTTTGCGCAAGGTGTCCATGGCTTCAGGGTCTTGAAGAAGTCATTACCCTTGTCGTCAACCAGGATGAATGCGGGGAAGTCCTCAACCTCAATCTTCCATACAGCCTCCATACCCAGCTCTGGGTACTCTACGCACTCAATGCTCTTGATAGAGCTCTTAGAGAGAACTGCGGCTACACCACCAATGGTTCCGAGGTAGAAACCACCATGCTTCTTACAAGCCTCGGTAACTACATCCGAGCGGTTACCCTTAGCAATCATAACCAGTGATGCACCGTTAGCCTGGAACTCATCAACGTATGGGTCCATACGGTTAGCTGTTGTTGGTCCCATCGATCCACAAGGATAGCCCTCTGGAGTCTTAGCAGGTCCAGCATACAGCACAGGATACTTCTTGAAGTACTCAGGCATACCCTCACCAGCATCCAGACGAGCCTTGAGCTTAGCGTGAGCGATATCACGAGCCACGATGATGGTACCCTTCAGGTTCACACGGGTGCTTACAGGATACTTAGAGAGCTCAGCACGTACAGCATCGATACCCTCATTCAAATCGATCTCGATACCCTTGCCGCCCTCACCAGGCTTACGCAACTCCTCAGGAATCAGCTCTGTTGGGTTGCTATCCATCTTCTCCAGCCAGATACCATCGGCATTGATCTTTGCCTTGATGTTACGGTCGGCAGAGCAGCTTACACCCATACCGATAGGACAGCTGGCGCCATGACGAGGCAGACGGATCACACGGATATCGTGTGCCAGATACTTACCACCGAACTGTGCACCCAGTCCAATCTTCTGAGCCTCCTTAATCAGCTTCTGCTCCAGGTCGATATCACGGAAAGCACGACCGGTCTCGTCACCAGTTGTTGGCAGACCGTCGTAGAACTTGATTGAAGCCAGCTTCACTGTCAGCAGGTTCTTCTCAGCCGATGTACCACCGATAACGAATGCGATGTGGTATGGAGGACATGCAGCTGTACCCAGACTCTTCATCTTCTCTACCAGGAATGGGATGAGTGTACCCTCGTTCTGGATGGTAGCCTTGGTCATTGGGTAGAAGTAGGTCTTGTTGGCAGAGCCACCACCCTTAGCTACCATCACAAACTTATACTCAGCACCCTCTGTTGCCTCGATGTCAATCTGTGCAGGCAGGTTGCAACGGGTGTTCACCTCGTCGTACATATTCAGAGGAGCGTTCTGCGAGTAGCGCAGGTTGTCCTGAGTAAAGGTGTTGAACACACCAAGGCTCAGAGCCTCTTCATCCTCGAAACCAGTCCATATCTGCTGTCCCTTCTCACCGTGGATGATGGCAGTACCAGTATCCTGACAGAAAGGCAGGATACCCTTGCAAGCCACCTCTGCATTGCGCAGGAACTGCAGGGCTACATACTTATCATTCTCAGAGGCCTCGGGATCGGTGAGGATCTTAGCCACCTGTTCGTTATGTTCGCGACGCAGCATAAACTCCACATCGTGGAAAGCCTGCTGGGCCAAGAGAGTGAGGGCTTCTTTGCTAACCTTCACGATCTGCTTACCTTCAAACTCGGCGGTAGTTACGCCTTCCTTTGACAACAGACGATATTCCGTCTTGTCCTCGCCCACCTGGAACATGGGCGCATACTTAAATTCAACTGTCTTAGCCATAATCACAAAATATAAATTTATCTCTTAATCTTTAGTATCCAAAAACTTCTTCGGTAGTCAGTCTCTTCACAGGACCGATCTTCTCGAGTGCCTTCATGTCGAGTTCCTTCTCATCGCCCAGAATAATGTAGCGATAGGTTTTATTGGCCATAGTCTTCTTCTCGAAGTTCACCATATCCTGCAGTGTCACCTTGTCCAAATCCTGATAAATCTTCTGGTTCAGATCGTAGTCCAGACCCAGCTCCTTCATAGCGTTCCACTTATTGATGATGCTCATCTTGGTGGTACGCAGGCTGGCCAACTGCTTGGTCAGTGCATCCTTAGCAATCTTGAATGCAGTCTCACTGGCTGGCATCTCGTTCAGAATCTTATGGAAGTGATTGATACAATCCATCATCTTATCGTTCTGAGTGATGATGTGGGTAAAATAGCTTTCCTTGCCACTCTTCTTGTCAGGACGTCCATAGTAGGCGGCGGCATTATAAGCCAGACCACGTGCCTCACGCATCTCCTGGAACACGATACCATTCATGCCACCACCAAAGTACTCGTTGAATACACTAACTACAGCAGCTTCATCAATATTCCAGTCGCGATGCTCATCGTGATACATACGCATATAGATATTCTTAGCGTCGAATGGTGCAATCCATACCTCGTTGGTAGGTGTCTGCTGGCGCTCGTACTCTTTGTTCTGTGGCACAGGCATCAGTTTCTTTGGCATCTTATGAATTTTTGTCACGATGTCAGAAACCTCCTTCAGGCTCATAGGTCCATAATACTCCACGCTGTGCTCATAGCTGCTCAGGTTCTTCAACAGGTCAACAAACACCTGTGGGTCGGTATTCTTCAGCTGCTCCTCAGTCATGATGTCTCTGCTGTAGTTGCGCTGGCCAAATACACCATAGTTATACAGCCAGTTAAAGTAGCCACGCTGGTTCTTCTTGCCATCATTACGACGCTTCAAAATCTGGCTCACCATCTCGTCGTAAGCAGCCTTATCCACCTTGGCGTTCTGCAGCAGTTCCTCGCCCAGTGCCATAGCAGCCTGCATATTCTCGCTCAGACCCATCAGGTGCACGTTGATAGCATCGCTACCCTCGGCAATAAATACGTCGCAACCAAGCTCATAGAACTTCTGCTTCAGCTCAGCAGCAGTGTACTTGTCAGTACCCAGATAATCGATATAGTCTGTTGCTACATCGTAGCGATTGTCGGCTTTGCGACCAAACTCATAGCGCAGGTTCATCTGGAACAGGCCGTTCTCTGTATTCTTCACATACTTTAGTGGCAGTCCCTTCTTAGTCTTGGCGATGGTCAGGTCCTTCTTAAAGTCAACAAATCTTGGCTGGATAGGCTCTACCTTTGTATTCTGTACATCCTTCACAAACTCACTCATCATGTCGCGGTTGGTGGGGATGGGCGTAATAGCAGGCTTGTCAATTTTCTTCTGCAGGCTGTCAACACCCTGCTTCTTGAATACGGTTACATATGCATCTGTAAAGAACTTGTTGGCGAAAGCCACCAGTTCCTGCTTAGTAATCTTCGACACGCGGTCGATACTCTCAACCTCCTGTTTCCAGTCTACCTCGTTAATAAAGGCGTTTACAAACATATCAGCACGTCCCTCGTTGCTCTCCAGCTCCTGATAGCGATTGCGCTTGTAGTTGTTGATGATGCTTGGCAACAGACTCTCAGGGAAATCGCCCTTCTTCAGCTTCTCAATCTCGGCCAGCATCAGACTGCGCACTTCCTCCAGACTCTGACCCTGCTTAGGTGTACCCATCAGGAAGAAAGCACCATGATCGCGCAAGAGCTCGGTACCACCATTGGCGCGCTGCACCTTCATGGTCTGGTTCAGATCCAGGTCGAAAAGTCCGGCACGTCCATTGCTCAGCACATCCTCCAACAGCTGCAGGGTATCAGCCTGCAACGCATTGGCCTGCTTGGCGCGCCAAGCCATCCATACGCGCTCGGCCTCAGGACCAACGATGGTGGTGTCCTTAGGCTGCGTAAGTGCTGGCAGCGGAGCGAAGGTGGGCTGCTTCACATCTGCACCGGGTTTCCAGGTGCTGAAGTACTTATCGATGGTGGCGATGGTCTTGTCGGGATCGAAGTCACCAGCCATACAGATGGCTACGTTATTAGGGCGATACCACTTATTAAAGTAGTTCTTGATATTGGTGATTGAGGGGTTCTTCAGGTGCTCCTGAGTACCGATGGTGGTCTGTGTTCCATAAGGATGGTTAGGCCACAGCATCTTTGAGATGGTAGCAAAGAGCTTACGAGAGTCGGATGTGAGTCCGATGTTATACTCCTCATACACAGCCTCCAGCTCAGTGTGGAAACCGCGAATCACCATATTCTGGAAACGGTCGGCCTGAATCTTGGCCCAGTTATCAATCTCGTTCGATGGGATATTCTCGGTATAGCAAGTCACATCGTTAGATGTATAGGCATTGGTACCCTCAGCACCAATAGCAGCCATCAGTTTGTCGTACTCATTAGGAATAAAGTACTGGGCAGCCACCTGAGAAACAGAGTCAATCTCGTGGTATGCCTTTTTGCGAGCCTCAGGATCGGTGAGCTTACGATAAGCCTCGTAGCGCTGCTCAATCTCTGCCAGCAGTGGGGCCTCAGCCTCTGGGTTGTTAGTACCGAACTGCTTGGTGCCCTTAAACATCAAGTGCTCCAGATAGTGAGCCAATCCTGTGGTTTCGGCAGGGTCGTTCTTCGAACCGGTACGTACGGCAATATAAGTCTGAATACGTGGTTTCTCAGTGTTCACACTCAGGTACACCTTCAATCCGTTATCCAATGTGTACATACGGGTTTGCATCATGTCGCCAGGAACGGTGACGTACTTGTAATCCTTAGCCTGAGCACTCATTCCAAGTGCCATGGCTGCGATAGTCAGTAAAAATTTAGTTTTCATTAATAATAATAAATTGATAATAATAATTATTTCAGCCGCAAAGGTAGGTATTATTTGCGACATTTGCAAATAAAAAGGAGCATTTCTTAATAAAAAAATGCTCCTTGATGTTATTTAATAATCATTCCGCCATTCGGCTGAATTGTGACTTTTATCTTTCCCTTCTTATCTTTCTTCAAGGCAGTCTGTACTGGCTGCATCTGCTTATCGTCAACAAGCAACTTAGTCAGGTCACCAAACGCCTTCAAATCAAGGGTCAGCGCAAGTGGTTCTTTCTGGGCATTCAAGCCTGCGATGTACCACTTGCCATTGGTGGCTTTACGTGCCATCACCACATACTTGCCGGGATAGCCATCAATAAAGTGTGTCTCCTCCCAAGTGGTGGGCAACTCACGCAAAAAGTCCATCTCAAACTGGGGCAACTCCTGCAGGTTGTTTGGCTGCATGGCCACACACTGTACCGAGGTCTGCATGGTAATACCCGATGCCAATTCGAAGATATCGGTAGTTTTTCGCGAGTGACGACTCTTGTTATCGGTCGACATGAACTTGTTCATGATAATACCGCCCCAGTCCATCGAGGCAGTAGCATTACGACAGAAGGGATGCAACGTCAGGTCGAAGCCCTCGCTGATGGTAGCACCCTCGCCAAAGAACAGGTTCTCCGAAGCCAGCACAGCCTCCGAAGCCACAAAGTTAGGATACATACGTTCCCAGCCACGAGGCACGGTGCAACCATGGAACACCACCTGCAAACCATGACGATTGGCATCACTCAGGATATCCTCATACAGCTGCATGGTCTGCTGCTTGTCGCCACCGAAGAAGTCGACCTTGATACCCTTTACACCAATACTCTCCAACCAGCTCATCTCCTTTTCGCGGGCAATGGCGGTATTCATGCAGTTACGTGGGGTTTGTGGGGCATCGTTCCAGAAACCATTACTGTTATACCACATCAGCAGGTGTACACCTTTGCTCTGGGCATATTTCGAGAGTTCTGCAATACGCTCACGACCAATATTCTGGTCCCACCAGTTGTCTACCAGACAGTACTCAAAGCCCATGGCCGAAGCCAGATCAATAAAACGTACCTGATCATTATAGTTAATCGAGTTGTCCTGACCAATCAGCCAGCTCCAGGTGTAGCGTCCTGGCTTGTAATCAGTTGATGCCTGATAGCGGGGCTCTACCACATCATAGCTGATGGTAGTCTCCAGGATGGGCTTCAAAGTGCTACCCAAAGTAATGGTGCGCCAAGGTGTTTCGCCTGGCAGGGGAATAGCTGCAAAATCGGTACCAAAGCCATTGTTCTCCCCCTTATCGGGATAAGCCACGGTATAGCCGCTACCTGTCTGATAATCGCTCAGATGACTACCGCAATAACCTCCTGTAACACCCGTTTCACTCACCAGTGCCCAACCAGTAGGCAGATGGAACAGCGCAGGGAAGATGTAACCATGACCATACTGCGAAGCCTTGTCCATGGGGGCATCGTTAGAGTAGCCCTCCTCATACGAAGGCTTGGTCTGCTCCCAGCCTGTCTCAGGCCCAATCTGTGGCGAGATAAAGGTAGTAGTACCATCAGGGAAGTTAAAACCGCTCACCTCTGAAAGGATTCGCACACGCTTGTACTCACGACGGCGGATAGTCTGTCGAGGCATCTGATAGCGGAAGGCGATATCATTGTCCGACACCTGGAACAGGATACTGAACTTCACACCATCCTTGTTCTGCAGGTCGATAGTCAAGGCATTAGCCTGATAATCCACCTTCGATGCCTTGGTGCCACGCATCTGGTAGCTGGAATTGACAGTTGACAATTGAGACTTTACAATTGACAATTCTTTTGTCAGGTCGCCCAAACTGGTTTTCATACCCAGGGCCGATGGTGCCAACATTTGCTTACCATCCAGAGTCGCTGTATAACTCAGATGCCCATCAGCATCACTCACAGTCACCACCAAACTCCCGTTAGGCGATGAAACACGAACGTCATCAGCCCAACAAAGGACTGATGACGCTATGCATATTGCTAAGAATAATTTTCTCATTCTTACATTTTTCAATATTAACATTTTACAAAAGCTGTTCGCTTTCGATATCCTTAAAGTACTTATAGGTGCTAACCTTCAACTCATCAGCAGCCTCCTCATCGCTCACGATGATACCGTGCTCATGCATCTGCAGAGCCGAGATGGTCCACATGTGGTTTACAGCTCCCTCAATAGCAGCCTGCATAGCGCGAGCCTTACCATGACCATTCACCAGAATCATCACCTCGCGGGCATCCATCACGGTACCAACACCTACAGTCAGTGCGTGAGCAGGAACATTCTCGGGCTTACCACCAAAGAAACGGCTGTTAGCAATACGAGTGTCGGTAGTCAGTGTCTTCATACGAGTGCGGCTACGCAGTGATGAACCTGGCTCGTTAAAGGCAATATGACCATCGGGACCAATACCACCGATAAACAGGTCGATACCACCAGCCTCTTTAATCATCTCCTCGTAGTGCTTGCACTCAGCCTGCAGGTCAGGTGCGTTACCATTCAGAATGTGGATATTCTCCTTGGGGCAGTCGATATGATCAAACAGGTTGCGGGCCATAAAAGCATGATAGCTTTCTGGATGAGCCTCGGGCAAACCAACATACTCGTCCATGTTAAAGGTAATCACATTCTTAAACGAAACCTTACCAGCACGGTTAGCCTCAACCAGTGCATTATACATTCCTACTGGCGATGAACCGGTTGGCAATCCCAGCACAAACTTGTGATCGGGAGTTGGATTGAACTCGTTGATACGCTTAATAACGTGGTTAGCAGCCCACTGTGACATTTTCTGATAGTCACTCTGAATAATTACTCTCATACACTATTTGTTTTTAAGTTTATTTCTATTTCCGTGCAAAAATACAACGAAATATTCTTTTTAGGCACGGATTAACACGGATTAACATAGATTTTTAGTGATTTTTACGCACTTATTCGTAACTTTGTGCCCAATATGAAAGAATTTGTAATATCAGAAGCGAAAGCAGAGACTGCCGTACTGGTGGGACTCATTACCAAAGAGCAGAATGAGGCCAAGACCAAGGAATATCTCGACGAACTTGAGTTTCTGGCAGATACTGCCGGGGCTGTAACCGTGAAGCGTTTCACCCAGAAAGTGGGTGGACCCAGTCAGACCACCTATGTGGGTAGCGGTAAACTGCTTGAAATCAAAGAATATATCAAGCAGTGCCAAGATGCCTACGATGAGTGGTTGGACGAGCAGGATGCCTCGCTGTTTGCCGAGGGTTTGCTCGACGAGTCGAATGCCCCCCAGCCTGTAGGTATGGTTATCTTTGATGATGAACTGAGTGCCAAGCAGATGCGCAATATCGAAAAGGAACTGCAGGTAAAGATTCTGGATCGAACCTCACTCATTCTCGATATCTTTGCCATGCGTGCCCAGACTGCCGAGGCCAAGGCCCAGGTTGAGCTGGCGCAGCATCGCTATATGCTGCCCCGCTTGCAACGACTCTGGACCCACTTGGAGCGCCAGGGCGGTGGCTCAGGCTCTGGTGGCGGAAAAGGTTCGGTAGGACTGCGTGGACCAGGTGAAACCCAGTTGGAGATGGACCGTCGTATCATTCTGCAGCGCATCACCCTGTTGAAACAGCGCCTGGCCGAGATCGACAAACAGAAAACCACCCAGCGTAAGAATCGCGGTCGCCTGATTCGTGTGGCCCTCGTAGGTTATACCAACGTAGGTAAGAGTACCATGATGAACCTGCTGGCCAAGAGCGAGGTGTTTGCCGAGAACAAGCTCTTTGCCACACTCGATACCACTGTACGTAAGATGACCATCGATAACCTGCCATTCCTGTTGGCCGATACCGTTGGATTCATCCGCAAGTTACCCAGCGACCTGGTTGAATCGTTCAAGAGCACCCTCGACGAGGTGCGCGAGGCCGATCTGCTGGTACACGTGGTAGATATCTCCCACCCCGACTTTGAGGATCAGATCCGCGTGGTTGAGGAGACCTTGAAGGAGTTAGGCTGTGCCGATAAGCCTGCCATGCTGGTATTCAACAAGATTGATGCCTATACCTGGGTGGAGAAAGAGGAGGACGACCTGACACCTGCCACCAAGGAGAACATGACACTCGACGACCTTGAGAAAACCTGGATGGCTCGCACAGGCGAGAACCAGCACTACCTGGAGTGTCTGTTCATCTCGGCCAAACAAAAGGATAATATTGATGCACTGCGCGACATTCTGTACAAACGAGTACGTGAGCTGCATGTGCAGAAATACCCCTATAACGACTTTTTATATCAAGATTATGAGTAATTACAGACAACTAACCCAGAACGAAATCGACGTTTTGGAGAACAACGGCTGCTGGGCAGAGGACTGGCAACGTGTTTTAGTCGACGAGAACTTTAAACCGTACAACTTCCATCGTGTGATGTTCTATGGCGACATCTGCTTAGGCGCATTCAACAAGATGGTCGAGGTAAGCAAGGGCTTCACCAAGCACTCTGGTATCAACGATGCCACCCTGCGTAATGTAACGGTTGGTAACGACTGCCTTATCGAGAAGATAGGCAATTACATCAATAACTACACCATTGGTAACGACTGTTACATATCTAATATATGTACGCTCGAGACCACCGATGATGCCACTTATGGTGAAGGCTCAGTGATTTCGGTACTCAACGAGATGGGCGATGGCAATGTAACCATTTTCCGCGAGTTGAACTCACAGCTGGCGTCGTTTATGGTAAAACATAACAACGACAAGAACCTGAAGCAAACCCTCCAGCAGATGATTGAGGACGAACTGCGTGTATCGCGCCCAGATCGTGGCTATATCGGTAACAACGTAAAGATTATCAATGCCAAGGATATCACCAACACCATCATCAAGGGCGATTGCGAAATTAGTGGTGCAGCACGCCTCTCAGAGTGTACTGTGATGAGTTCGATGGATGCTCCTGTATTTATCGGCACAGGTGTGATTTGCGAGAATTCGATTATCTGCGATGGTTGCTCGATTAACAACTCAGTAAAAATGCAGGATTGCTTTGTGGGCGAGGCCTGTCAGATTACCAATGGATTTACCGCCGAGGCTAGCCTCTTCTTTGCCAACTCGTTCATGGCCAATGGCGAGGCCTGTGCTGCCTTCTGCGGCCCATTCTCAGCCTCTCACCATAAGAGTTCGCTGCTGATTGGTGGCGAGTTCTCGTTCTATAACGCAGGCTCTAACACCAACTTCTCGAACCATGCCTATAAGATGGGCCCCATGCACTATGGTACGTTGGAGCGCGGTACCAAGACCGCCTCAGGTGCTTATGTGCTCATGCCAGCCACTATCGGTGCTTTCTCGGTGTGCTTCGGTAAGCTGATGCACCACCCCGATACCCGCAATCTGCCATTCAGTTACCTGTTGGCTTATGGCGACGATTGCTATCTGGTACCAGGTCGTAACATCACCACCGTGGGATTGTATCGTGATATTAAGAAATGGCCCAAGCGCGATAAGCGTTCTAAGCAGTCGCGTAAGAGTATCATCAACTTCGACTGGCTCTCACCTTTCACCGTAGGCGAGATTATGCAGGGTATCCAGATTCTGAAGGACCTGCGCCATGCTTCGGGTGATAATGTAACCACTTACAACTTCCACGAGTACGTGATTAATGCCACCTCGTTGCGTAAGGGATTAAAGTACTACGATATCGCTCTGCGCATCTATATGGGTGCCGTACTGAAGCGTGCCCAGAAGGAGGGCTATATTGGCAAGCCTATCAGCACCACAGGCCAGGGCCGCTGGATTGACATGAGCGGACTGCTGTTGCCCGAGAGCGAGGAGCAGCGCCTGGTTGAGGATATCAAGAATGGCAACATCGACAATATCCACGATGTGCTCGACCGTTTTGTTGAGATCAACAACAACTATAGCGATTACCGCTGGGCATGGAGCTACCAGATGATTCTCGACTACTACCAGCTCGAAGAACTCGACGAGGCTGCCTGTGAGCGCATTCGTGAGGACTACGTAAGAGCCCGCCGCGCCTGGATTGCCGAGATCCGCAAGGATGCCGAAAAAGAATTCCAGATGGGTGATGTCGAGCAGGACGTTTACGAAGATTTCCTCTCCAAACTCGATCACGAGATTGATTACGAAAACTAACAATAAAGCCTCGCAGTTGCGAGGCTTTATTTATTTTTTACTCTCTTTCTTCTTAATAAAGTAATCAATAGTAAGATGTAGCATCACACCTAAGAAGATATCAACCAACAGAATCAGTGTTTTATTGATATCCAGCATCACACTACCAACAGTAAACACAATCAGGAACATAGTAACCACCAAGAGTGTAATCATCGTCCAGAAAGGCTTCATACCTGTTCGCATCAGCTTATGGTGAATGTGATTCTTATCAGGCGTAAACGGATTTCTGCCCTCACGCACTCGGGCCAACATTACACGTGGGATATCCATCAATGGGATAATCATCGTCGAGAAGCCCATGAGCAACATTCCTCTAGGGAATCCCATCTTATCCAGACTAGCCATATATACCAACAGAAAACTCAGCAGATAGCCTAATGTCAAACTACCCGTATCCCCCATAAATATTTTCTTACCTTTTTCAGCATTGCCAAACACGTTATAAAACCAGAATGGCAGCAACACGCCCAGCATGCCGAACGAAATCATACTAAACAGATATTGTGCCTTGATGGCAGCAGCCATACCCAAGGTAAAGAGCGAAATTGAACAGAGGCCCGATGCCAATCCATCCACGCCATCAATCAGATTAATGGCATTCGTAATATACACCACTAAGAATACAGTAAGCGGAATACCTATCCAAGCCGGAATTTCATGTAACCAGAACAAGCCCGACAAATCGTGAATCCACAAACCTGACAATGGGAACAACATGGCACAAACTATCTGCACCATGAATTTGGCTTTATACGATACACCTATCAAATCGTCAGTCACACCCGTCAGATAAAGTACCATCATACCCACCGACAACAGGATAAAACGCGCAATTAGCAGGTTTACCTGAAGCAATCCGCCATACAAATGCATCAGCATCCAAATTCCTATGGTGAGACAGAAGCTCATGATAAGTACTGGGAAGAAAGTAATACCACCCAATCTAGGGATGGGGCGGTTATGCACTTTGCGGGCATCAGGAATATCATACAGTTTCTTTTTTCTGCTAATCAACAGCACTCTTGGTACGAACAACCAGCCCAACAAGGCAGACAGCAGGAAAGGAACAGCCGTTGAATAAGCCGTTTTCAGGGCATCCACATCAGCCCCAGCCTTAATCAATATATCGAAAAAATAATTCAAGCCTTATCCCTCCCACGATTTTTATAATACATAATCACAACCTGTATCAGGCCCCATGCCGACACATCTACCACTAACAGCAGCGACAGGTCCCATCTTTGCAGAACGCCCCAAATATTCAGGCCGATAAATTCAGCGGTAATCAGCAGTACAACCATCAGCACCTGACGGGGCTGCAAACCTGCCTGAATCAGTCGATGATGAATGTGATTACGGTCACCTGTTCTGAATACATTTCTGCCGTTTACCAGACGGGTGATACCTACACGCATCACATCAAACATAGGTATCAGCAACGTACCAAAGCATGCCATTCCAATACCAAAAGGCAATTCATCGCCTCCCATCCTACTTACAGAGATCACTATGTAAGCCAGAATATAGCCGATGGTCAAACCGCCAGTATCACCAAAGAACAATTTGCGCCAGCCCACTCGCCAGCCCAGCACATTGCGGAACAGGAATGGGCCCAACAACCCCACCATAGCCACACAGACCATCAGTAGCAGATACTGATTAGCCATGCCACAAAAAACAGCCATCACAGCAAAAGCGATGATAGCCATACCCGAAGCCAAGCCATCAATATCATCCAGCATCGATATCGTATTCGATACATACACCACTGCAGCAATGGTCAGCGGAAAGCTAATCCACGGCTCCAATTCGTACAAACCTAACAGGCCATCCAAATGATCAATACGTGCGCCCGAAAGCGGTATCAAAGTGGCTGCCAACACCTCAATCGAGAGTTTCGATTTAAGCGACACACCCACTAGGTCGTCCATCACGCCAACCAAATACATGGCTGTCAGCCCAGTCATCATCAACATAAACTGCACGAAATATTCCATATTTTCGGCATATGTCGAGAACTGGTCATTCAGCAAAAAGGTGCAAGCCAAAGGCAAGCCTACACTGATTACAAGTATAGGGAAAAGCGAAACGCCCCCAAATCGCGGAACATTTCGCCTAACTCTTCCGTCACGCACTAATGCCTCATCACCCATCAGTTCTTTCTTCACACTCACCATAATAATACGGGGGATGATATAAAGAGCCAGAGAGGTTGCCAACAATAGCGGTATAATGATTGAGTAATATAACATTTAGTAAATTCCACTGCTAATATCCGCCGCAAAGGTAATACTAAATTTTTAAATAAACAAATTATAACGCAACATTCTTCTTGCAAAAAGAAAAAAATAATGAAAACGCCCCTAAGGAGCGTTGTTCTTCTTAGGGGCGTGGTGTTAACCGTTAGGTCTCAGCACTTAGGCTGGAGGTTGGCGTACTCGCGACTGGGCAGGTAGCAGGGACAATCCTTGGCCACGTGGGGCAGTTCGCAGTGTCCTATAATCCGGGCTTGAGGATATTCCTCGGTCAGATCCTTCAGCAGCTCATAGAGCGCATGCTTCTGGGCTTCGGTGCGGGTATCGTAAGCCTGGCCTTTCTCGTTCAGTCCGCCTTCATATACAATACCGAGCGAACAGTAGTTGTAATGCCTGGCATGTACACCTTGTACCGTTTCGGGCAAAAGCGGGATTACCTGTCCATCTCTGCGTACATAGTAGTGATAGGAACACTGACCATACTTGGCCATCCCACAGCCTATCAGGTTCTCAACACTGAATGGGCGGTTACATTTGGTTGCCGTACAATGCACCACAAGCATCGCCACTTTCTTAAGGGGTTTCAATTCTGTCATTATTGTTTGAGTTATGAGTAATTGCCCTGAAAGGGCTGTATAACATAGCCCAGGGGCTTGCCCCTGGGTAGGGGCAATGCCCCTAAAACCAATGCGGAGTGCAACTCTGCACGGCCAGGGTACCCGCCACGGTTGTAATAACGGTTGCAAGGAGTTTAATAATTTGCTTAATTGTCGACCACTTGATTTTCATTGCTAATAATTATTAATGGTTAAGGTTTATGGATGATAAAAAGGAAGAACTAAGGCAAGGGACGCGCAAGATGCTTTCATAACGGATATTGGATATTGTTGTGGCGCTTAGGCCACCTGGTGCGTCATAGCTTTTCTCCGGACACGCCCTTGATCCTTAGATGCTTAGCTCGTTAATTCATGTCGCTGCCACCGCTGCCGCCTGGGTTGCCACCGCCGCCTGAGTTACCACCGGTGTTCTGACCGTTACCAGTTCCACCTGAATTCTGCGAAGAACCTCCGTTGTTTCCAGAGCCCGAGCCTTCTGGCTCGATATTCATGGCGTTGTCGTGGGTTTCCTCGAAGGTTACGTCCTTCAGCATGGTGATGGCATTCACGTACTTCTGCTTCACGCTACCATCATTGGTCTTCTGCTGACCAACCACCACGCGGGTGGTCTCGGGCTGGAACAGCACTCGGCGCGTTGTAATGGTCTGGGCACCGCAATCCTCGAGTTTCGTTACACCGATGCTGGAGAAACCCACCTTGAAGATGCCAATGCCGTCGAGTTTGATCTTCTGGCCCATCTCGAAGAAATGCTTAAAAGCTTCGCCCAGTTCCTGCAGCACAGCCTTGATGTCACTCTTCTTCACTGAGGCCTGACGCTGGATGAAATCTGCCAGTTCCTCGGTTCCCACAAAGTGGTTGTCGTACACGGCCTGGGCAAAATACTTGCCGAATGCCGTACTTGAACTGTTCTTGTTCTGCGACTTGATAAATTTCTGACTCATGTTTTTTTAATGTTTAAATGTTTATAGTTTATGGCTGGCGACGAGACTATCTTAACACGCTATCCGGATAGTCTTAATGAGTTGTTCAGATAATCTTTATACCCCCTAAGGGATTATCTCAATGAGGTGTTCCGACGTTCTGAATGACTCGTAAAGATAGTCTCAATGACCCGTAGATGACTCGGTATCATTTGGTTCGCTTACCGGTTACAAAGATACAACATTTTGAAATGCTGTTGTCTGTTTTTGTCTGTTATTGGCCGATTTTGGCTGAAAAAAAATTCAGATTTCTATGCCATAGTCATCACAGATGTATTTTACGGCCTGAGGTGGCAACAGATGCGCATGAAGACTTACGCCCATTTTCTCAAGAACGTTTTGGCGAGAAACCATATAGCGCTGAAAAGTTCTGGGTGACACGCCAGCCAATCTGGCGAGTTCTGATTTATACATGGCTTTCATCTTGTTCAAATAAAAAATCTACAATATCAATTTTTCGATTTTTCTGGTCCTGAGTAGCCTTCTGTTCCAACAGGGGCGACAGACGGATGGGATAACGGAAGCGATATAGGCGCTGTGCCTCATTCACAATATCGGTCCATTGCTTGAATGCCTCACCCTCAGGATCGGCATCAGGGAAGATAATGATGCGATACTGTACTAAGGGTGCTAACAACTCTGGTTTCAGCATTTGCATGCCACCACACGATAACCACACAAAATCCGTAAACTTCTCCGACATGATTACCGCCGTTTTCTCTGATTCTACAATCGCTACGCGTTCAGAGCGTTCATTGAGCAGGTGCAACCCAAACAGACAATGCTGCAACTCGTAGTCAGCAGGCAGTTGCTGCTTCAGGATGGTATGCACCCAAGTGGGGTTATGCCCCTTGTCGCGATGACAGTCGGGTTGGTAATACATAATCTTGCCGGTATGCACCTGCTGCTGTTCGTCTATCTCCCAGAAGATAACGCCACCTTCTTTCGAATAGCCCAGCTGATAGCGTTCTGCCGCATGGCGTAGCTGCCCCTCGCTCAGATAACCAGCGGCTACCACAGCTTTGCAAAACTCCGAACCCAGGCCTTTCGCTTTGGCAACCAATGTCGCATCCAGCGGCACCACAACAGGTGGTGGTGGCGGTGCAGAAGGTTTGCTTTTTACAGGTTTCTGAACGGTTGGGGGTGTCAATATCACATCAAACTCCTTTACCAACCAATCGCAAGCCGCCAGGAAATCCAGATTCTCTTGCTCCTGCACCAGCTTGATCACATCCCCACCCTCGCCACAAACAAAGCACTTGTAGAGGTTCTTTTCGCTGTTAACACGCATGGAAGGGTGCTTATCGTTATGGTGCCAGCAAAGGGTACGCTTGGTAAGTTTACCCTTACCCTTCAGCGTAATGCCCAACTTCGAACAAACATCAAATATAGGCACCTCACGTATTTTTTGAAGATCTAATTCACTGTATTTCATTGTTCAAATTTTTGACCCTGAAAGGGTCTTTCTAACATAGCGTAGGGGCTTGCTTGACCCTGAAGGGGTCTTGCTAACATAGCGTAGGGGCTTGCCTAACCCTGAAGGGGTCTTTCTAACATAGCGTAGGGGCTTGCCCCTACGTGAATGGGAGCCCCCATTCATTCGCCCCTGTAGGGGGCTCATAACTCCGTAGGTGATGGCTAAGTCCCCATACGTAATTCTCTCTACGAGAGAGAATGTAGTATGTGGGGCACGTTAGCCCTTCACCGTAGGCCATACTCTTTTTTACCAAACGGATTCGTCACACACACGATTACATTCTCATCTACCGCCTTTTTCAACATCTCATCATGCAACTTCGGCTTGATGGCGCCGGTAAGATCAAAAATCTTCGGTATCAACTGCTCCTCGGTATATACCTGTCCTGGCTGCATGATGTCGGTAAACAGTTGTTTAACGTCGAACACATGCCTGCGCCCCTCCTTGTGTGCATACTTCGGATTCAAATCAGGCAATTTTTTCTGATCTTGCAATTTGTCGGCCATCTTCTGCTGACTGCGGAACTGCGCTTCAACCAACTCTTCGTGGGTACACTGATACGGCAGCCCCTCATCATTCACAGCAAACTGCAATGGTGTCGCGATGGTGTATTTGCGTGTATCCGTCTGCCCCCACGTAAAGATGCGCTCCGAATTCTTGGCACACTCGTACACCTCGAAGGCTTTGTTCTTCAGCTCCGTACCAATCCAGCCACGCAGATTCTTATCCTCCTGACTCTTGTTCTGGTGCAGCACACACACAATGGCACAATGGTTATCCGAAGCCAGACGCATCAACCGTTCTATGGTGTCCTGCGCCACCACACCATCGTTGATATCGGCCACCAGATCGCGAATACCATCCAGCACTACCAGGTCGGGCTGATAGCGCAAAACCAACAGTTCTAACAGGCCTAAGCGTTCAGTCATGGTTTCGCCACGCACGTTAAACACATCCATCTGTTCCATCGGGAATCGTTCTTCAGCTATGCCTGTAAGTGGTATGATACGATGCTTGAGGATGTCTTGCGTCGACTCTTCGCTCTGTTCAGTATCATACCACAGCACGTGCAACCGTTTCGGCTCGATCCTTTCTACGGAGAGCAACTGGTTGCGAAAGCATAGTGCCATCAAAATACTTGAAACAAATGTCTTACCGCTCTTGGCCTTGCCCGATAGTCCTGTCAGTTCACCACGAGCAAAGCAGGGCTTGCCCGCCAAGCGAAACAGGAACTCCATCGGCCGTAACTTAGTGGTTGGTGTAATACGTCGCTGTTCCAACTGTTTCAGTCGGTGCTCCTGCTGGCAGGAGATGCCTGCCAGCCAAAGCTCGCCACGAATCAGATGCCCCGCATCCGGATTAAACACCACAGGTTTTAGGTTCTGCATAATTGATATAATGTTAATGTTTAAATGATGTGAAAAATTCAGTTGCTTGATGGATTGACGACACAAATATAATAAAAATACAATAACTTTGCATCCACTTTGTGCTCCATTAGGGGCACACAAAACTAACACATTTTAACAATAAGATGAAAGATTTTATGACAACACCGTCATTTCGTGCCTTGATTAAAGGCATGATTGACAACGACGCGCAGGCCACTGTGCGTAACCTTGAGAATGTCCATGTTGGTCGCAAGACACGGGACCGTTTTTTAAAAGCGAAGACAGTGTAATAGCCCTTTGGCAGGGCTATGTAGTGCTCCGTTACTTCCTGCAGAAGCCCGGACTCAGTTCCTATCAAAAATGGCAACTGATAGCCAAGGTTCTCGACAGTCTGGAGCACGACTACCAAGAAGCCTTCCCCAACGAGCCCCCCATCTTCTCCCAAGGCTTCCGCGAAGCCCTCTTCGCCCTAGTCACCCAACCATAAAAACAACAGCGGGAGCTTCATGGTTGGAGCTCCCGCAATTAATCAAAAAACGCAATTATTATTTGTTTATTTGAAAATTTAATATTACTTTGCAAAAAACGGTCGATATCCACCCACCCAAAACGGGGATATCCGTTCACTTTTCTGACTCGTTCATCCTAATGGCGCTGCAAATTTAATCATTTTTCTGTAACATCGCTCTTTTTTGTCGATTTTTTCTTCCGCATACTCTCTCCTTTGAGGTCAAAACGTACAGCTGTGTGCACGATTCTGTCAAGGATGGCATCAGCAGCAGTGGTATTCTTCTTAAGCACGTCGTACCAGTTTGAAACTGGCAATTGAGACACGATGATAGTGGACTTCTGACCATGTCTGTCCTCGATAATCTCCATAAAGTCTAACAGTTGCTGCCCATCAAGCA
>NZ_JHXD01000017.1 GCF_000687715.1 Xylanibacter ruminicola Ga6B6 | reverse complement strand
TTAAGAAACCCTTGCGGTCTTCAGTTCGTTCTCTAGGAAAGAGTACACGTAGCCAGGACTCTGGTAGTAGAGACCAGTAGCATCGTCCTGCAGACGCTGGTAGGTATCGCTGTTGATAACGGTGCTCAAGGCCTGCTCAATCGTGAGCTGCGAGTTTTCATCCATCAGTCGCAGAGCCAGGTGCTTAACCATATCGAGCTTCATCTGTTCTTTCTCGTTCATAGTCGCTTATACTAGCGCCCCTCCTTTCCTGTGGCAGTATTCGGCCATGTCACTGACCATCGACTGGAACGACTGAGTGTGGCAGTAATCGTAGTGCTCGTCAACAAACTTGATGGCGCCGAAGCGGCTCAGGTAGTTGAACGCCTGCTTGAGCGTAAGTCCAAAGCGTCGACCGAACTCCGTGGCAAAGATAATCGTCCACTCCATCTTTTCTTTAAAACTATATGCCATAATCGTTGTTGTTTTATTTGTTTTACCGTGGCAAAGATACGAATAAGTGAGCAAAGTTCCAAATATTTTTGTTACTTTTGCATTCCGGAATGACCGAAGTAGCTAACACAACAACTAATTATCTAAGCCCAGGATCGATTTGTTGGGCTGCTTTCCTGGCTATGGGCGCACGTTTGGAAAATTCGCCTAATACGTTTTACTCGCGCCATTAGCTGCCGGTGCGAGTCTTAACGGAACTAATGTTTCTAGGTGTTGGACATTTCTAACACCATGGTAGCTGTGTTTTTGTAATAATAATTATGTAAAAATGTATTCAGAGATGATATTGAATAATTTTCTTCGTAAAGATAAAGATAGTAGAAAAGAATTCTATGAGCAATTTCGCTCTTTAGTAGGTCCTAGCCGACCTGTAGTGTGTTTTGTTGGGGCAATTAATAAAATTGCGCATATAGAGATGAGGGCAACCAAATCGTATGGTGGTTTAACGGCTGTGCTGGAGGTGATTGTCAGTCACACCCGCAAGCAGTATCTGGCCATGCAGCGTAGTGATAACAACCCGCATGGTAATCGTTCAACAACAGAACGCGTGGAGTACTTTCACGCGCTGCATGTGGTGTTTGGTGTCAACGAGGCCGATAACCGCCAAGTGCACAACTTCGACCAGCGTTTACGCAGTGTGATTAAAGCTTGTTCACGTACATCTTAGAACCCAAGTCTTGATTCTTCAAGCAGGAATGTTTCCTGATCCTGCTTTTCCTCTGTATCTACATTCAGGGCCGACTGGATGTAGATTTTTATTTAGTTTGCTAAAAAATCTCAAAGAAACGTGAACTCGTTAATAAGTTAGATTTCAAAATGCCCATAAACAGGGCGTTTCAAGAGATGAAACGTGAACTGCCGAATAATGTGTGATAAATGTTTGGAATGTGCTAATTTATATATTATCTTTGCACATGGTTATAGGAACCAATATAATTCACTTAAAACTGTAAAAGTATGAATCAACAACAACCAGCAAACAGATTATTACGGTAGGGCGTCACCTTTAAGGGTGGCGCCCTTCTTGGGGTTTCTTTTATTTTGAATGAATAATAACTAATTATCTTAACAAAATTATGAAAACTATTATTGATGCAACCATGCGTCTAACAGAACACTTTACGCTCGGCGAGATGTGTTACTCAGCAACAGCCGAAGCCAAACAGATCCCTAACATCCCACTGAAACAGCACATCACAGCGCTGCAGAACTTGTGCGAGCGCTGTCTGGAGCCTGTGCGCCAGCAGCTGGGTCTGCCCATCAAGGTTAACAGCGGCTACCGCTGCCAGCTGCTCAACCAGATGGTGGGTGGCGTGCCTACCTCGCAGCACCTGAAGGGTGAGGCAGCCGATATTACCATCCCACGTAAGCACCGTCCGTTCGGGCACCCTACAGATGAGCAGACGGCACGGCTTATACTGAAGTATGCCGAGCAGTTTGCCGACTATGATCAGCTGATCCTGGAGCACAGCGGCACCACATGGTGGATACACATCAGCTGCCGGATAAATTACCGTCTTAACCGCCACAAAGTAATAAAAAATGAAGAATAAAGGTTTTATAAAGTTATACCGCAGTATGCTGTCGAAGCCTGAGATGACCGACCTTGTTAACGAACAGGGGGCGGTCGGCTTCGGCGTGTACATGATGATAGTGCTGTATCTTTCGCAGTGTGATGATTATGAGGGTGCCTACACCAATGGTCAGCTGCAGAGTCTGGCCGATCAGGCTCGCAAATCTCGGGCTTATATCAGGCATATTATCGAGGATTATGGCTTGTTTAAGATTGAGGGAAAACGCTTTCATGAATCGTTCATGAACCAATATTCACATGCGCGTACTAATAGGTACGCACGCGAAGAAATAGAAATAGATATAGAAAAAGAAAATAAAGAAAAAGGCACGAAGGTTCCCGATATGATCGGACCTTCGGCCTACGAGATGGTGACGCGCGAAGGAAGGCGACAGGGCGGTCATGGCGAACCTGTGCCTTGGTGGGCACCGCCGCAGCGCGATGTGTACATGGTGTGGAGCCTGGTGGCCGACAGGTGGGTGCCGCCAGCGCAGATAGATGCCGAGGCCGAACGCCAGCGCCACAAAGAGATGAAGCCCGCCGACTTTATGATGAAGACGGCCTGGGAAGTACTAACCGAAGATGAACAAACAAGAATTCAAGACAATGCAAAACGACAATAGTTTTACACCACATAAGCAGTGGGAGCAAACCAGTACGGGCTACTATATTGTGCCCATCGACATGTTGGATGTGAAGGGTGCCCCAAAGGACAACGACGGCAAGCCCGACCTGAAGGCGCTGGGCAAGACCATTGTGCGCTGCAAATGTCCCGACTGTAGCGACACCCGTAAGAAAGCGCATATCAATGAGCCGTGCGTGCGACTGGACACGATGACCGGACTGGGTAAGTGCTACAACTGCGGCTTTAAGTTCGTGATCAGCAGTAAGGTGGCCGACTACAACAAGAAACGTGGCTACCAGAAAAAGAAATTCAAGCTGCCCGATACCAGTAAACTGAGGCCGATCGACGGTATCGGTATCAACTATCTGCTGGACCGGAAAATACAACCACAGACAGCCGCAAAGGCAGGTGTGTGTTCGGCCACCCGCACCATCGGCGGCATTGAGCGTTCGTGCCTGGCCTTTACCTATCGCGAGGGCAGCAAGGTGGTAAACATACAGTACAAAACTACCAGCAAGGACTTTGCCGTTGAGATCGACTGCGAGCTGATACCCTGGAACATTGATGCGGCCATCGGACAAGAGAGCCTGATTATTACCGAGGGGATGATGGATGCGCTGGCACTGATGGAGTGCGGGTTCGACAATGTGATATCGGTATCCAACGGCGCCGAGAGTGATGTGCGAACGTTCGACCGCTTTCGCTACAGTCATTTGGACAGTATACGTACGTTTTACCTGGCTGGCGACATGGACGAACCGGGTGTTGAACTGCGCAATAAACTGGCCCTGTATTTTGGCGAGGCGCGCTGTCGTATCGTGGAGTGGCGCCTGGAAGAAGATACCGCCAAGGATGCCAACGAGATGCTGATGGAGCATGGTGTGGATGCGGTGCTACAGTGTATCAACCACGCACAGCCGTGCCCGATAGTAGGTGTGGAGACCATCGACGACTATCGCGAGCGCACCAAGTACATTTGGGAGCATGGCATCGCACCAGGCAAAACCGTAGGGTGGGGTGAGTTCGACGACCACGTGCAGTTTGAACCGGGGCGCACGGTGGTTATCGTGGGTGAGCCTAACACGGGTAAGAGCACCTTTGCCGACGACCTGGTGCTGAACCTGGCACTGCAGCATGGCTGGAAGGCGGCGCTGTATTCGCCCGAGATGTTTCCACCCGAGCGCCACATCGAGCGACTGGCCACTACCATTGCGGGGCGTAAGTTCCGCAAAGAACTGGTGCAGACCGAGCGTGGGGTTGACTATCGCAAGCCGCTGATACCTGAGCGCATGGCCGACAGGATTCTGGACTGGCTGTGCAGTAACGTGTTTTTTATCACCGAGACATCGGGGCGCACCATCCACAAGCTGCTGCACCGTGCCGAACAGCTGCAGCATCGCTATGGAATACAGCAGTTGCTGCTTGATCCGTTTAACTACATACAGCTACCCGAGGGAGCCAAGAGCGACACGATGAAGATTGGCGACGTGCTGGCCGAGATAGAGCTGTTTGCCCATCGTACGGGACTGCTGATATTTGTGGTGGTGCACCCGTCGAAGCCGCAGAAGGGCGAGCAGATTGATTCGCTTTACAATGCCAGTGGGTCGGCTGAGTTCCGTAACCGTGCCGACTACGGACTGGTGCTGGTGAACGACGACAAGCAACGAACGCGAAAGGATTACCATCTGCTGAAGATCATCGTGGATAAGGTACGCGACGATGCCATGGGGCACAAGGGAACCTGTCATGTGTCGTTCGATCCCCAGAACTACCGTCATGGCATGGTGCAGACCATCCACCTTATGGGCGAAGTGAACCAGTACAACATCCTCGACATCAGTCCTCACTGTTGGCTGGATCAAGGTGTGGAGCAAACCTTTTTTTAATTTTTATGTTTAATGGAATACATTACTTGTACGCGTTGCGGGCAAACACTGCCGCGCAGCAAATTAGAACGCATGAAGACGGGCACCTACCGTCGGGTGTGTAACCACTGCAAGTGGCTCTACTACGTAAAGCCCAGTCGTGATCGCCGCATCCTTCGCGACCTTGAGGCCCGTCACCATCACAACGAAAAGTAGCTTTTCGCCCAATGAAAAGTAGCTTTTCGCCAAACGGGAGTTAACTCCTCACTCATCAAAAAGTAGCTTTTTGTCCATCGAAAAGCTACTTTTTATAACAAATCCTCTATTTTCATATGGAAGAATTCTTTGAATGGTATACCATCGGTTCCGATGACTAAAGCACGTCTGGGATGAAAGTTTTCGCAGAACTTTGGTAATCCACTATTCATACCACGTCGCCCACTTTTCACTTCAAGTGCTATTGCTGTTCCTTGACTCGCAACTATATAGTCGACCTCATCAGAACGTTCGCGCCAATAATATACTTTGTATCCTCCATCTTCTGCATCACCAAGCAGATAGCCTCCAACTGCAGATTCCACCCATCTGCCCCATATCTGGGGATCTATGCGGTCTTTATCGTAGGTTGTACCCCTATAGGCTGTCAGTAATGCATTGTTATATACTTGGAATTTTGGTACAGACTGATATCGTCTGGCATCATCGTTGGCATATTTTTGCAGTCCGGCCAAGAGATTACACTGATTGAGAATATTAAGATACGAAGATAGTGTGGTGACATTACCTGCATCCTGGAGTTGTCCTAACGCTTTGGTGAGAGAAAGTAATTCGGCAGAGTATGAACATCCCAGTTCGAATAGTTGTTTCATTAATGCAGGCTTATAGATGTTTGATGTCATAATAATGTCTTTTTCGATAGCTGGTGCTACTAAAGACTCTTTGATATATTTACGCCATCTTCGCATATCTTTAATAAGCGAAGCACTTCCAGGATAACCTCCGTAGTAAATCCATTCATCAAGTGTAAGCCCAAAGGCATCTTCCATTTCTTGTAGAGTCCAATGTCCTAAACGTATTAGTTCAAAACGACCAGCTAGTGATTCTGTTAGTCCTTTACGAAGCATTAGACGTGAGGAACCTAGCAGAAAGAGTTTAAGTTGGCGTCGATTGCGGGTGTCAGCATCCCATTCGCGTTTAACAATTTCACTCCAACGTTTTATTTTCTGTATTTCGTCTATAACAAGAATTGCTTCAGTTTGCTGCCTGGTATCCATCTGAATGCGGGCACTTTCCCAAACTCTTCTAATCCAGTCAGTATCATTTTCATCTACACCATCTGCATTATACAAGTAATGTGGTAACGTGCATTCCTCCAACACCTGATTAATAAGTGTTGACTTGCCAACCTGGCGTGGACCTGCCAAGACTTGAATGAATTTTCTTGGTTCGTTCATTCGTTCCAGTACCTCTGCAAATTGTGGTCTTTTGTACTCCATAATGTTCAATTCTTGATTACAAAATGTTCAAATCTCCGTTACAAAATGTTCAAATCTCGGCTGCAAATATAGGGAATTTATCTGAAACAAAGAAGGATTTAGCAGTTTTTTTTATATTTCAAAGAGAATTTGAGTATCACAGCTTTTCACAGGGACGGTCCTGAAGTAAATCTAGATCTTAGGGCTACAGTCCTTGAACAATATTCTATATTCATGCTAAAGGACTAAGGTGGTTGTGACTCAGCAGGGGAACCCTGCATCATTTTGGCTAACTGCCAAAAGGAAAAATCCTTGGATTTAGGTGATTATTTTAGTACCTTTGTCATCGCAATGAGGCGATTGCTGCAAGGTGGGAAAATCCCATTCTGAAGTAGTTGGAAATCACCCCGAAGCCAGGGGTATAAAGAAAGGAGGAGCGATATGTCTGTATTATTCAGATTGTCGAAAGTAACGTCGCCTAAGGCTAAAGGTTACGGCAAGTGGTACCCACGAGCCGTGATTACCCAGACCGTGGATACGGAGCAGCTGGCCACTATCATGCAGCGTAACTGTACCTTGAAAAAGGCCGATATCGTGGCTGTGATCAGTGAGCTCATCGAGACGATGGCCGACCAGTTACAGGATTCTAAGCGTGTGAAGCTGAACGGCTTTGGCTCGTTTAAGATCGGTATCCGTGGTGAGGGCGCTGACAGCGCAGCCGACTTCAGCGTGAGCAAGAACATCAAGGGCTTGCACGTGCTGTTCCAGCCCGAGGTGAAGAAGGACGGAAGCGGTGTGATGCAGAAGACCTTTATTACCGGTTGCAGTGTGCTGGAGGCGCCAAAGAACGATGTCGACACCACTAAGCCCGCTAACAGCGGTAGTAACAGCGGCAGCAACAGTGGTAGTACTGGCGGCAACAGTGGCAGCACTGGCGACAACACCGGTGGCAACACCCAGCCAGGCAGTGGCGGTAGCGACATGAATTAAGCACGGATGCCTGGCCGTGCCAATGTAAAACGATTAATTAAAGGAAAGGAGGAATTATGTTGAAGAACTGGAAGACAATCGCGAAGATTGTGGTGGCAGTGATCACCGCCTTGTTAGGTGCGGTAGGTGCAACTGCCGCAGGCGTTCAAATCGTGTAAAAATGAAAGCGGTGCAACTCTCACGAGCTGCACCGTTTGCCCTTTTTAAGGGTGAATTCCAAACCTCTACACCAAATCGGCTCAAAAACATTGCTATTTATGCTTTTTTAAGCTCAAAATGAGCCGATAATTAGGAAATAATCGCTATATTTGCACGCGAAATGTTACAGTCGTAAAATTTGCAGTCGTAAAATTGTATGAAGAAGTTCTATGACAGAGTACGCGAAATGGCCGATCTTAGGGAATTGCAGCGCCAGGCGTACAACGATTATTCCCGATTTGTAGTACTCACAGGTCGTAGGCGTGTGGGCAAGACAAGTCTTGTATATAAACTGATAAGCGAGACACAGGAAGATGCCCCCGGACTCTATTTCTTCGTAGGTAGAAAGACAGAAACTGTTCTCGTAAGAACCTTTGCACAGGAGATTCGGGAAAAACTCGACGAGTTCGTTCCTGATGGAATGACTTCGTTTCGTGAACTATTCCAGATGATACTGGAGATCGGAAAGCGAAAAAAGTTCACGCTATTTATTGATGAGTTCCAGGAGTTTGACAATATAAACGCAGGTGTCTTCAGCGACATACAGGAACTATGGGACGAGTACAAGAAGCAAACAAACGTATGCATGATTGTGTCGGGCTCAATATTCCGCATGATGGAAAAAATCTTCAAAGACGAAGAACAGCCGCTATTCGGCAGGGACGATTGTACCATTAAGCTACAGCCTTTTAATACGGATACGATAAAGGAAATACTTAGCGACTACAAGCCTAATTATACCTCAGAAGATCTTCTTGCACTTTGGACGATTACAGGTGGTGTGGCTCGTTACATTGAACTGCTCATGAACAATGGATGTACTAACGTAAAAAAGATGCTACACTACGTTTGTTCAAGCGGCGACAGTTACTTCGTGGACGAAGGTAAGAAGATACTTGTCCAGGAGTTCGGTAAGCAGTATGGTACGTACTTCAGTATACTCGACCAGATAGCCCATGGCGATGTAACCCAAAGCGAGATTGAAGGGGCTTTAGGCATGAAAAGTATTGGCGGCCAAATGAAGGTGTTGGAAGAGAAATATGGTATCATCAAGAAGAAACGCCCGATTGGTGCCAAAGAAGGAAGCCAGACGGTACGTTATGAGATACAAGACAACTTTTTCCGTTTCTGGTTCCGCTACATTCACAGATACTCTGCGCTCATAGAATTGCAGAATATGCCAGCACTGGAAAGAATCATGGTTGATGACTATACTACATTCTCAGGCATAGCCTTGGAACGCTGGTTCCGTCAGAAAATGATGGAGAGCTGCCGATACAAGCAGATTGGTGGCTGGTGGCAACCGAATGGCGTCAACGCCCAGGGCAACAAGGATGACTTCGAGATTGACATTGTGGCCGAAACGCTCGAAGGCAATATCGAAGCGTATGAGGTAAAACGCAAGCCTCAGAAATATTCACCAGTACGATTAGAAGAGAAAATTGCAGAAATGAAACGACGCATATTCCGTGGTAAGGAAGTAACCAAGGGTGGCTTATCCATGGAGGATATGTAACCGTATGAAATGAAAGCGGTGCAACTCTCACGAGCTGCACCGTTTGCCCTTTTTAAGGGTGAATTTAGTTGTTAGCAGGTTTATTTCGTTATACGGAGTACAGGCGCAATCTTATTGCAGGGCTTGGGCAGGTTTACTACCAGTCCCTCGGCTGTCTGGCTAGCTTTCAGCTTGCCATAGCCTAACAGATAAACGCTCGTGATTGATTTCTTGAAATCCTTATTGCCCTTGGCCAGCGACTTGATGACCAGACGGCCGTCCTGAGGCCAGCCCATAGCGGTGGCATACAGGTATTTCTTGGTCTGGTTAAAGCGCACGTCGCGGTAGTCCATACCGTTGTACTGGCCCTCGTTGAAGCCCTGGGCGTTGATGGCAATGGCCTTCTCGGCTACAGGACCCTCGCCGAACTTAACCCAAGGACGGGTGCCGAAGATGCTCTCGCCGTTTGGTGTCATCCAAGCCTCGAGCTCATCGAGGAACTGCGAGGCCTTCTCATCATAGGTGCCATCGGCACGCAGGGGGATATTGAGCAGCAGGTTACCATTCTTGGATACGATGTCGACCAGCTGTTTTACCATGTTCTCGGATGTGCGGTAGCCGTGCTTGTAGGTGCTGGTGTTATAGTGCCAGTCGCCAATGCAGTTGCAGGTTTGCCAGGGCTCGGCGATAATCTGGTTGGGGGCACCACGCTCCACATCCCAGGTGAGCGCCTTCTTCTGCTCCTCGCTCAGTATCTTACCAAACACCACGCTACGTGGATTCTTGTTATACATGTGGGTGGCAATCTTCAGTCCGCAGTCGCTGATGGGATAGAAGGGCAGCACCGTTACATCGAAGTAGATGAGATCGGGATTATAGCGGTTGATGGCATCGAGGGTGCGATCGTAGAAGTTGGTGACGAACTCCTCGGATGGTGTGGCTGCGCCGTTCTCCCAGCCCCACTGGGCATGTATCTGACCGTTGTTCCACGAGCGGTCGCTCATGGGGTGGTTCTGGGCATACAGCTTCTGGGGATCGAGACCTTCCCACCACTTGCCTTTGCCATCGGCCTTGGTGAGCTTGCCATCGTAATATACGCCGGCTTTCGGACCGTTCTGGTCGTAACGCTGTGCGGTTTCGTACCAGGTCCAGGCATGGTCGGCATGGAACGAGATACCCAGTGGCAGGCCGGCTTTTTTAGCTGCACGGGCCCAGCCTTCGAGGATATCCTTCTTAGGACCGATGTTCTTGGAGTTCCACTCCTGATACTGCGAATCCCACAGGTCGAAGTTGTCGTGGTGATTGCCCAGTACAAAGAAGTACTGAGCACCACAACGCTTGTAGCGCTGAACGAGCGCCTCGGGATCCCACTTTTCGGCCTTGAACAAGGGCAGGATGTCCTTGAAACCGAACTCTGAGGGATGTCCGTAGTGCTTTACATGGTGCTTGTACTGACTACTACCCTCGATATACATGCCACGAGCCATCCAGTCGCCAGAACCTTCGACACACTGCGGACCCCAGTGGGCCCAGATGCCGAACTTGGCATTGCGGAACCATTCGGGTGTCTGGTGCGTCTCTAACGACTGCCAGGTGGGTTCGTACTTGCCCTGCTGCATCTGTTCATGACTTTCGCTAACGGGTACCTTGTAATCTTGTGCAAAGGCAGTCAGCGTTGCGCCGACTGCCATGAACGTAAATAGTAGTTCTCTTCTTGTCATTAATTGTTAGTAAACGTAAGTATGAATTGTTATTTATATATCGGACCAAAATTCTGGCAGGCACGGTAGTCGGCGCCTTCCTTGTCCATGCCAAAGGCATTCCAGGCAGCGGGACGGAAGATGTCCTTGTCGGCTATGTTGTGCATGCATACGGGTATGCGCAGGATAGAGCAGAGTGTGAGCAGGTCGGCACCGATATGGCCGTAGGCGATGGCACCGTGGTTGGCGCCCCAGCAGTTCATCACGCTGTACACATCCTTAAAGCAATCCTTGGTAGCATCGAGTCGTGGCACAAACCAGGTGGTAGGCCAGGTGGGATCGGTACGCTTATCAAGTATGTTGTGGGTTTCGGCATCCAGTTCTACCGTCCAGCCCTCGGCCAGCTGCAGCACAGGACCTAAGCCTTGTACCATGTTGATACGCATCATGGTCATGGGCATGCCGCCCTTGGTAACGAAGTGCGAGCTGTAGCCGCCACCACGGAAGTAGTCGCGATCGGCTGGCATCCAGCTGGTAGCCTTCAGGCAGGCCTCTACGTCGGCATCGGTCATGTTCCAGAACTCCTTCATGGTGGGCTTTCCGTTAGCATCGGTCATGGCGCCTGTGGCATCGAGTGTGGTGGCACCGCTGTTGATAAGGTGGATGAATCCACCGGCAGCCTGTCCCTCAGGGCGATGGCCTGCCACACGCTCTACAGCCTCGGGGCTCCAGTAGGTGCGGATGTCGGAGAACATCACACCGCGGTTGGTGAGCAGGTGGCCGAACAGCATCGACATGCCGTTGAGGAAATCGTTCTCGGTGGCCAGCACATCGGCTTCGCGACGGCCGTTCCAGTCGAACGAGGTGCAGAGCATCGACTCGGGAAAGTCGAAGTTGGGCTTGTAATCAGTCCACTGGCGCTGGCCCTGTACACCACCAAAGATGGCGTTGTGGCCCAAGGCCTCTTCCTTATAGCCCATCTCCAGCAGGCGTGGGTTGCCATGCATCAGGTCGCGGATAATCATCATGGTCTTAACGGTGAACTCCCAGTCGGCATCCTTTTCCTGGCGGTTCTTGCCCTTGCCTTTACCGTTGAAGGTGGTCATAGGTGTGCCGGGGAACAGGGGGCGATCCTCGTTATAATCGTGACCCTCCTGGGGCTTGCAGTATTTCTCGACCCACTGCATGGCCTTGTTGAACTCATCGGGATCGAAGATGCCGAAATCAACACGGCGCAGAATTTCAACTAACGACACATACTCGGTGCGCATGCCCAGATACTGCTGCAGGAAATCGGCGTTAACGATACTGCCGGCAATACCCATGCAGGTGTTTCCCAGCGAGAGGTAGCTCTTGCCCTTCATGGTGGCTACGGCCTGTGCGGCACGTGCAAAGCGCAGCAGCTTCTCGGCTACATCGGCGGGGATGGTGTTATCATCAAGGTCCTGCACATCGTGGCCATAGATGCCAAAGGCAGGCAATCCCTTCTGGGCGTGGGCGGCCAGCACGGCAGCCAGATATACAGCGCCTGGGCGCTCGGTGCCGTTAAAGCCCCAAACAGCCTTGGGGTAGTGGGGATTCATGTCCATGGTTTCGGAACCGTAGCACCAGCACGATGTAACGGTGATGGTGGCACCAACACCCTCGCGTTCGAACTTCTGGGCGCAGGCAGCACTCTCGGCCACACGACCGATGGTAGTGTCGGCAATTACGCACTCAACAGGTGAGCCGTCGCCATTACGCAGGTTTGAACTGATGAGCTGGGCTACAGCCTTTGCTAAAGCCATTGTTTTTTGTTCGAGGCTTTCGCGAACGCCCCCTTGACGACCGTCGATGGTGGGGCGAATACCAATTTTAGGATAGTTATTCATGATCATAAAGATAAAACATACGGTCCATCATGCGCCATTTTTCATCTGACGTGCTGCCTGGCTTGCAGGCCTGGAACATGGCTACGTAATCCTCCCATTCGGCCTGGCGGGGCAGGGTGGCCAGTCGGGCCATGGCGCTGTCCCAATCAAAATCGAGTGGGGTTTCTACAATCATGAACAAGCGGTTATCCAGGATGTAGAGCTCCATCTCGAGGATACCCACCTCGCGGATACCTGCTAAGATTTCGGGCCAGGCATGCAGGCGGTCGTGCGCCTCCTTGTACTTGGCTATAAGCTCAGGATCGTTTTTAAGATCCATGGTTTGACAATACCTTTTTACGGGCATGCTGTAAGTCTTGCATTTGTAACCTGAAATTTTCTCGTCCATTATCGTAGTTTTCTTTTTTGTCGGCGCAAAGTTAAGTAATAATTTTAATTCCACCAATCAACAAACGCGTTTTTTTAGAGAAAATCGACGGCAGAAGGAGAAAAAAGTTAAATTTGATTCAGATTTATAGCACTTTATCGATATTTTATAGTTAGTTTTCGAATCGGCGCTGAAAAAAACTACAAATTAGTTGCATAATTAAAATAAATGTTGTTACTTTGTAAACGAAACGCTATAACCATTTATTTATGAACTATCCTATAGACAAGCTTCACTTACTGACCCTGAACGTAGGACTGGCCGACCACATGGCCGACTGGAACTGGAAAAATGTGCGCAGTCCGTTTGCGCGCTTGTATTACGTTACCGATGGTACGGCGCAGGTTGAGATGCCGTCGGGCGTTTATACGCTTATACCTAAGCATCTGTATTTTATACCAGCCTATACCATGCACAGCTATATCTGCGATTCACCGTTCTCACATTATTATATACATATATACGAGGATATGCAGAGCGACATGAGCATACTGGACCAATGGGACTATCCCGTGGAGGTAAAAGCGGCTCCGGGCGATCTGGAACTCATTAAGCGCCTGTGCTTTATCAACCCGTTCCTGAAGCTGCAGCAGTCGGACCCCGAAGCGTACGACAACCACCAGACGCTGATTAGTAATCTGGAACTGAACCAGCGCCGTCCGTTCTGTGATAAGGTGGAGAGTCGTGGCATCCTGTACATCCTGATGTCGCGATTCCTGAAGTATGCCACGCCTAAGGCCGATGTGAAGGACGACCGCATACAGCTGACGCTGGCCTATATACGCAAGCACATCGGCGACAGGCTCGACATAGAGCAGCTGGCCGAAAATGCCTGCATGTCGAAGGATCATTTCATACGCGTGTTTAAGCACGAAACGGGCGAAACACCCAATGCCTTTATTACCAAGCGCAAGCTGGAGAAGGCCGAGCTGACACTGGTAACCACCAACATGGGCGTGAACCGTATAGCCGATGCGTTAGGCTACGACGACTACTCGTACTTTAGCCGCATTTTCAAGAAAAACTCGGGCATGACGCCCCAGCAATACCGCAAAAGTCATTTTAAACTGTAAATCCATATAAATAGGGATTGTGTGGGCCGGCTGAATGTAGTACCTTTGCACCCATGCAAACAGACATTATTGAGAAGTATAACCGCCCGGTGCCGAGATACACCAGCTATCCACCGGCAAATTACTTTAGTAGCTTTACCGAGGCCGACTATCTTTCGATGGTTGATCAGAGTAACGAGGCCCGACAAAACCAGATATCATTCTACCTGCATATCCCCTTTTGCAGGCACTTGTGCCATTACTGTGGCTGCAACTCGTACCCTCAGGCCAAGCCCGAGGTGGTAAAGGCGTATGTTGAGGCCCTGCACAAGGAGATTGACCTGGTGGCCAGGCATATCAGCGGTGGCCGACAGATCTCGCAGATACACTATGGCGGCGGCAGTCCTACGGCATTGCCCATTGCCATGATTAAGGAACTGAACGAGCACCTGCTTTCGATAGCGCCTGCCATTGAGCATCCCGAGATTGCCATCGAGTGCCATCCGGGGTATCTGGATGTCAACGACTGGCAGCAGCTTGCTGCATGCGGTTTTACACGCTATAGTCTGGGTGTGCAGGATTTGCGCCCCGAAGTGCTGAAGGTGGTGAACCGACGTGAGTCGATGATGCCTGTGGGTGAGATTCTTGAGATGCTGCACGAGAGCGGGGCAACGGTGAATCTCGACTTCCTGTATGGATTACCCCTGCAAACCATCGACTCGTTCCGTCGCACCATTGAGCAGGCAGCTGCATGGCGACCTGAGCGACTGGTAACTTTCTCGTATGCACATCTGCCAAAGCTGTTCCCACGACAGCAGATACTGGATAAGGTGGGACTGCCTGCCAACCAGGAGAAGAACGGCATGTACGAGGCGGCTGCCGAGGTGCTGACAGCAGCTGGCTATCAGCCTATCGGTCTGGACCATTTTGTGTTGCCCGATGACGAACTGGCTGTGGCACTTGGCAAGGGACAGCTGCACCGTAACTTCCAGGGCTACTGCACACGTAGAACTACGGCTCAGGTGTATGCCTTTGGTGTAACGGGTATCAGTCAGCTGGATGATTGCTATGCCCAGAACGGTCGCGATATCAACACATATATTGAAACCCTGAACCAGGGGCAGCTCTACATTTCACGCGGCTATCATCTTACCCCCCAGGAAAAGCTGGTGCGACAGGTGGTGGAGACACTGATGTGTAACTACACCCTGAACTGGAGCGACGTGGCTGCACACCTGGGTGTGAGTGCCGATGAGGTGCGCGAGGCCTGTGGCTACAACGAGACGACGTTCAGCGAGATGCAGGCCGACGGACTGTTGCGCTTTGACAACGACCATATTGAGGTGAACACCTGTGGGCGCCCGTTTGTGCGCTGCGTGGCTGCTGCGCTCGACCCACTGATGGCTCATAATGATAAACAATTCTCAAAACCGATATAACAATGCAAAAACGTGATATAGTAGTGATAGGTGCCGGACTGACTGGACTGAGCACTGCCTTTAACTTGAAGAAGATGGGCCGCGATGTGCTGGTGCTTGAAAAGCAGAACCGCATAGGTGGCCAGATAGCGACGCACAACGAAGAGGGTTTTACGTTCGAGAGTGGTCCTAACACAGGCGTGGTATCGTTTCCCGAGGTAACCGAGTTGTTCCGCGATCTGGAGGGACGCTGCCAGATGGAGACAGCCCGTGAATCGTCGAAGCGCCGCCTGATATGGAAAGGCAGTGAGTTTCATGCTTTGCCAGCCAGTCTGCCAGCAGCTATCAGTACCCCCTTGTTTACACTGAAGGACAAGTTCCGCATACTGGGTGAGCCCTGGCGTAAGAAGGGTACCGACCCTGATGAACCTGTAGGTGCACTGGCACAGCGCCGACTGGGCCGCTCGTTCTACGAGTATGCTGTTGATCCGTTTGTGTCGGGTGTGTATGCCGGCGATCCGATGAAGCTGACCACCCGCTATGCGTTGCCTAAGCTTTATAATTTGGAGGCTAACTACGGCAGTTTTGTGCGTGGTGCCATTGCTAAGGCCAAGGAACCCAAGAGCGAGCGCGACCGCTTGGCAACCAAGAAGGTGTTCTCGGCCTTTGGCGGTTTGCAGAATCTGGTAGAGGCACTGGCTGAGGGGATTGACATCGTAACCGGTGCGCAGGCGATAACGGTGATGCCCGATGGCGAGCACAAATGGCTGATACGCTATAACAATTGTACCGAGGAGATACACTGCAACCATGTGATTACCACCGTGGGTGCCTATGCCTTGCCGTCGTTGCTGCCCTTTGTGGCGCAGGAGCAGATGACACCTATCAGCAAGCTTTACTATGCACCTATCATACAGGTGTGCGTGGGCATTAAGAACACAGGCGGTATCGACTATGCGGCCTTTGGCGGATTGGTGCCCAGCAAGGAGCAGAAGAAGGTGCTGGGAATCTTGTTCCCATCGGCCTGCTTTGTGCAGCGTGCGCCCGAGGGTGGTGCCCTGTACTCGTACTTTATGGGTGGCGCCCGTCATACCGACTATCTGCAGAAGAGCGATGCCGAGATACGCTCGATGGTGCGCGAGGCTTTCCACAGTATGCTGAAATATCCTATGAACGTAGAGCCCGACATGATACGTATCTTCCGTCATGAGCATGCCATCCCGCAGTATGGCGCCGACAGTGGCGAGCGCTTTAAGGCGGTGGAGGCTATCCAGCAGCAGTACCCCGGATTGATTATAGCCGGTAATCTGCGCGACGGTATCGGCATGGGTAACCGCATTCAGCAGGCAGCCGCTATCGCCCGATTATTTCAAAAATAAGATTAAAATCAACGCCCAAATGATGCGGCGTTAAAGAATTATTACTATCTTTGTGGCCACAATGACAAAAACGTGGTTACGAAGATAGTAATTTTTAATGATAACAACCAATGAAAATAAAGTTTTTATTAGGTGCAGCCACAGTGCTGCTTGCTTTAACCAGTTGCCATAATGACAACACCAACACAGAGACGTCGGTATCGTTCGACGAAGTTTTAACCACCCGTAGAAGCGTACGCAGCTACGATGCTACCAAGAAAATCTCGGAGGCCGAGGTGCGTGAACTGCTCAAGGCTACCCAGGAGGCACCATCGTGGGCTAACCAGCAGCCTTCGAAGTATTATGTGGCTATCGGCGAGGAGAAACTGAAGGCCGCCATGGAGATGATTGGCGCCAACAAGGATCGCGTGGCCGATGCACCGGTACTGATTGTGTCAACCTTTGAGCGCGGAAAATCGGGCTATTTCCAGGGACAGGCTACCAACGAGGTAGGCGAAGGCTGGGGTGCCTACGATAACGGACTGAGCAACTGCTACCTGATATTGAAGGCACGTGCCATGGGATTCGATACCCTGATTATGGGTATGCGCGACGCCGACCAACTGAGAGCACTGTTTGACATCCCCGAGAACGAGACTATCATGGCTGTGATTGCCTTGGGCTACAGAGCCGAAGAGCCTACACATCCCGACAGACGCGATCTGGATGATATCGTAAAGTTCTTCTAATCAAGGATTTCTAAATACGTATCGCAAGCGATATATAGTTAAACTCTCTTAAAGTTTTTACTAAATCGCTTGCGATATAAATAATTATGCTTACCTTTGCATCGCAAACGATATAATTGTAATAATGATATGAGTAAGATTTATGATTTCAAGGCTCTGACGAGCAAAGGTAAGGAGATTGATTTCTCTGAGTTCCAGGGAAAGGTGTTGCTGGTAGTTAACACAGCCAGCAAGTGCGGATTCACCCCTCAGTTCGAAGGATTGGAGGCGTTGAACCAGAAGTATAAGGATCAGGGACTGGTGGTTATCGGTTTTCCCTGCAACCAGTTTAAGGAGCAGGATCCAGGTACCGACAGCGAGATTAGCGAGTTCTGCCAGTTGAACTACGGCGTTACCTTCCAGATTATGAAGAAGATTGATGTGAATGGTGCTGCTGCCGATCCTATTTTTGAGTATCTGAAGACACAGGCTCCCACCGAGGAGTATAAAGGTTTAAAGGCCAAGGCTGCCAAGGCTCTCTTCAAAACCATCAGCAAGAGTGTAGAGAAGGACAGCGATATTAAGTGGAATTTCACCAAGTTTCTGATTTCGAAAGACGGTGATACCATTAAGCGCTATGCACCTACTACCGAGCCCGCTGACTTTGAGAAGGACATTGAGGCCATGCTTGGTTAATTGAAAATTAAAAATAAAAAATATGCACGAAGAATTACGACTCGATAATCAAGTCTGCTTCCGTTTGTATACGGCTACACGTTTAATAACTCAGGCTTATACGCCTCTGCTGAATGAGCTGGGTATTACCTATCCGCAGTATCTGGTAATGATGGTACTGTGGGAGCAGGACGCCCAACCTGTGAACGACATTGCACGCCGACTGCTGCTGGAGACTAACACCGTTACGCCGCTGCTGCAGCGTATGGAGAAACTGGGCATAGTGACCCGACAGCGCGGAAAGGAGGATAAGCGCCAGCAGATAGTATCGCTTACCGAGAAAGGTAAGGCGATGGAAGAGCAGGCTTATCAGGTTATTCCCGCCGGTATGGGCCGTGAGCTGAGTGCTTGTCCGTTCCAGCTTGACGACTATGAGCGGTTGGCTGGTGAACTGGACACCATCATCAACACATTACGACAAAAATAATATTCAGCCGATGTGGATACCGTAGTTCTGTTTCACCTCGCTCATCACAAAGGTGCTCTCGATAGAGGCCAGGCTTTCTATCTCGCCCAGTTTGTTGAGCACGAATTCCTGGTATTGTTTCATGTCGCGCGCGCGTACCTTTAAAAGGTAGTCGTAGGCACCCGAGGTGTTGTAGCATTCGGTAACCTCAGGTATGCGCTGGATGCGACGAACAAATGAGTCGGCAATCTCGTGGTTAATATGCTTGAGTTTAACCTTGCAGAAAACCTGCATGCCCTGACCCAATTTCTCGGGATCGAGAATAGCCACATACTTTTTAATATACCCCTGTCTTTCGAGTCGTTTCTGACGCTCAAAGACGGGGGTTGGTGTTAAATGAACGGCATCGGCCAGCTCTTTGGTGGTCAATTTGGCGTTTTTTTGCAGTGTTTTCAGTATCTGCAAGTCGGTTTCGTCCAGGATATCTGCCATAACTTAGAGTTTTATTCTGTTTGGATACTATTTTAAGCTCTTAAACGGAAAGATTTTCTTTCTCGACTGCAAAATTAGGTATATTTTCTGAATTAAACAAGAAATTTGGTAGATTTTTCTAAACCTATTACCTTTGCACCCAGAAAGTTTAATCAAATAAAAAGAAAGGAATAAAGTTATGAGTACAAGTAAGAATTATCGTTTCGAGACTTTGCAACTGCATGTAGGCCAGGAACAGGCCGACCCCGCTACTGATGCACGTGCCGTGCCCATCTATCAGACCACAAGCTATGTGTTCCATAACTCAAAGCATGCTGCCGATCGTTTCGGACTTCGCGATGCTGGTAATATCTACGGTCGACTGACCAACTCTACACAAGGTGTGTTCGAGGATCGTGTAGCAGCACTCGAAGGTGGAGTAGCAGGTCTTGCAGTTGCCAGTGGTGCAGCCGCTATTACTTACGCTCTGCAGAACATTGTGCAGGCAGGTGACCATATCGTAGCTGCTGATAACCTGTATGGTGGTTCTTACAACCTCATTACCCATACACTGGCTACCCAGGGCATTACCAATACCATTGTGAATGTAAACGATCTGGCTGCGCTCGAGGCTGCCATCAAGCCCAACACAAAAGTAGTATATGCCGAGACCTTCGGTAACCCTAACAGCGATGTGCTCGATCTTGAGGGTGTGGCTGCTGTTGCTCACAAGTATGGCATCCCATTCATCGTTGATAACACCTTCGGTACCCCATACCTGATCCGTCCATTGGAGCATGGTGCCGACATCGTAGTACACTCGGCCACTAAGTTCCTGGGTGGACACGGAACCTCACTGGGTGGTGTGATTGTAGATGGTGGTAAGTTCGACTGGAAGGCTAATCCCGAAAAATTCCCCACACTGGCTAAGCCCGATCCATCGTACCATGGTATCGTATTTGCCGATGCAGTAGGTGCTGCCGCTTACGTGACTCGTATCCGTGCCGTGATTCTGCGCGATACCGGAGCTACACTGTCGCCATTCAATGCCTTTATCCTGCTGCAGGGTGTTGAGACACTGAGTCTGCGTGTAGAGCGCCACGTGGAGAATGCACTGAAGGTTGTTGACTTCCTGGCCAACCATCCAAAGGTGGCTAAGGTTAATCACCCAGCATTGGCAAGTCATCACGACCATGCTTTGTACAATAAGTACTTCCCACAGGGTGGTGGCTCAATTTTCACCTTCGAGATTAAGGGCGGACAGGAAGAGGCCTGGAAGTTTATCGATGCCCTGCAGATTTTCTCACTGCTGGCTAACGTGGCCGATGTGAAGAGTCTGGTTATCCACCCATATACCACCACTCACTCACAGCTGAGTCCTGAGGAGCTGGCCGAGCAGCACATCACGCCATCAACCATCCGCTTGAGTATCGGTACTGAGCACATCGACGACATCATTGCCGACTTGTCGCAGGCGTTTGACCAAATTTAACGGGAACGGGGAGTAAAATCCCCGTTTTTCAACAATATACCAAACGTTTGGTATATAGAATGCCACACAAGAGGGATTGTGAGACTGCAAAAAACGTCGTACCTTTGCAGTGTGATAAAAATCATCTTGAAGAGAGAGATTTATTTGTTATTAATTTTATAAAAAAGGTAAGGATTATGAGTAAAATTGCAAAACAGCTGACAGAGCTCGTCGGCAACACTCCACTTCTTGAGCTCAACAAGTTTTCACAGGCAAAGGGTCTGGAGACTCCTGTTATTGCCAAGGTAGAATTCTTTAATCCTGGTGGTAGCGTAAAAGATCGTATCGCACTGGCGATGATTGAAGACGCAGAGGCCAAAGGCATCTTGAAGCCAGGTGCAACCATTATCGAACCAACCTCTGGAAACACGGGCGTAGGACTGGCACTGGTATCAGCCGTCAAAGGCTACCATTTGATCCTTACCATGCCTGAAACCATGAGTGTAGAGCGCCGAAACCTTGTGAAAGCCTATGGTGCCGAGGTACGACTCACTTCTGGTAAAGACGGCATGCCAGGCGCCATCCGCGCTGCAGAGGAACTGCGCGACTCTATCCCTGGTGCTGTGATTCTGCAGCAGTTTGAGAACGCTGCTAACCCTGCTAAGCACTATGCTACTACAGGTCCTGAGATCTGGCGTGACACCGATGGACAGGTCGATATCTTTATCGGCGGTGTTGGTACTGGTGGTACTATCAGCGGTACAGGTAAGTATCTGAAGGAGCAGAATCCAAACGTGAAAATTATTGCTGTAGAGCCCAAGTCGAGCCCTGTACTGAACGGCGGTCAGAGCGGTCCTCACAAGATTCAGGGTATCGGTGCAGGTTTCATTCCCAAGACCTACGATGCAACTGTTATCGACGAGGTGTTTGATGTAGAGAACGACGCTGCTATCCGTACAGGTCGTGAGATTGCTCAGCAGGAAGGTCTGCTGGTAGGTATCTCGGCAGGTGCAGCCCTCTATGCTGCTACCGAGGTGGCTAAGCGTCCTGAGAATAAGGGTAAGAAGATAGTAGTGCTGCTGCCTGATACTGGCGAGCGCTATCTCTCGACAGTGCTTTATGCATTCGAAGATTATCCACTTTAAGTTGTTTGTTAATAAAAAATGGGTGACCAACCGGTCACCCATTTATTTTTTATTCCGATAGCATCGTTACCTCAATACGTCGCTTGGCAGCCAGAATCTTCTGGGCCATACGCTGTACGTCGTCAGCGGTTACCTCGTTAACCAGCTTGCAGTAGTCGCGGTCGAAGTCGGTATCATCGTCCAGCTCGTGCCAGATAATGTAACTCCAGTAATCGTTGGTAATAGCCATCTGGGCATACTGCTTGGTGAGATACTCCTTCACCTTCTTCAGCGATGTGGCAGCAGGACCGTTGTTGGCGATGTTCTGCAGCTGCTGGTAGATGATTGGATTCAACTCGTCATAGCGACTGGGATCGGCATTATAGGCAATCTTCAAGGTGGCATTAGGCTGGTCGTCCTTATCCAGGTCGAAATCTACACTTACACCGTAAGTACCGCCCTTCTCCTCGCGAACAGAGTCGGTATAGGCGATGGAAAGACAACGCTTCAGGAAGTCGAGCTCGAGATCGCTCTTTGGGGTGAAATCTACATCTGCGGTCAGGTAGATGCTGACATTAGCCAATGGTGTAGCCATCTTTTTGGTGAACTTTACCACCTGCTGTCCATCCACAATCTGTGGTACGTTGGCCTGGTTGGTAAGTTCGTGCTTGCCAGTAGCAGGCAGGGCGGCCAGATACTGACAGAGGTACTGGCGTAACTGCTGTTCGTCGAAGTTTCCGATAATCACGGTCTTGAAATTAGCGGCATCACTGAATCGCTCCTTGTAAATCTCAAGGATGCGGTCGTAGCTGATCTTATCGAGTGTTGACTGTACCACGGGAGCCACACGGGGATGATGGCCATAGAGCACGGCACGGATAGAGTCGTTGTAATCTACCTTAGGTGAGGCATTACGGTTGGCCAGGAACGCACGCTGACGGTTCATCAGACTGGCAAAAGCTGCCTCATCGCGGCGTGGCTGGGTGAAATAGAGATACGAGAGCTGGAACATGGTCTCCATATCCTTCAGCGAAGCACTACCGTTGATGCTCTGTCCCTTGGTGCCAACAGAAGGACTAACGCGCACACTCTTACCAGTGAGCATCTTGCGCAGGGTAACGGCATCGAACTGACCTACGCCACCTTCGGTAGCACCACTGGTAATAATCGAGAAGTTGGGGATATCCTCATCGCCATAGAGCGAGGTGCCACCTTCGCCATACATGCGCATAGAAACGGCATCGGCCTCGTAATCGGTCTTCTTGGTATATACCTTCATGCCGTTGCTCAGGGTGAGTTCGGTAAAACCGTGACGGTAGGGCTTCTCGCTTACGATGGTGCCAGCCTTTGGCAGATTGCTCATCAGCGAGCTGGCCAGCTGCTGCTCTGCATAAGGTGCATAAGCCTGCTGCTGAGCTGCCAGGATAACCTGCTCAATCTGCTGCTCTGATGGAATCTCAAATCCCTCCTTATCGGGTGCGTACATCACTACTACCTGATTCTTGTCGGTGATGAGCTCCTTTACGGCAGCGTTCACCTCGGCCAGTGTTACCTCACGATCCAGTTTCTTGGTATTCTCTAACTTAAAGTCGGCACTGAGCATGGGCTCACCCTCCAGGAAGTTATCAACACATACATTTACGTAATGCGAGTTACGGTAGTCGCCCTGCATCTTGGCACGGCGCTCGGCAGCATTCAGGCGCAGCTTCTTGGCACGCTCCAGTTCACTCTGGGTAAAGCCGTGCTGACGGGCACGCTCTGCCACACCTACAGCGCTGATGATACCACCTAAGATGTTATCCTGCTTACAGCTGATGCTTAACGAGAAGGCATCCTTGGTGCGGCTGAGGAAGAACTCGGAAGCACGACCGGTGGCACTCTGGAATGGTGGCACAGGCAACTGGCGCAACTCTACCAGACGGTCGTTCAGCATGCTGCTGATGAGTCCGTCGATATAGTCGTCGCGCAGGTATTTCTCGCTGTTCTTCTCGCTATCAGGAGTGGCTTCGCGCTTCTGGTAGATATGACACAGGGCAATGGGCTGCTCCTTATCCTTCTCGATATCAACAATCATCTTTTCGTTATCATCTACAGGGTAGTAGATACGCTGGGCAGCCTTCTTTGGCATGGGGATAGGAGCGAAGATCTTCTTGATTTTCTTCTCCATCTTGTTCACGTCGATATCACCTACAACGATGATGGCCTGCAGATCGGGACGGTACCATTTCTGATAGTAGTCGCGCAGGTCCTGATAGGGGAAGTTATCCACGATATCCATCGAACCGATAGGCATACAGTCCTCGTACTTGGTGCCTTTGTAAATCTTTGGCATTGCCTGCTCCATCAGGCGCTGTACGGCCATGCCGGCACGGCGTGTACGCCACTCCTCGTGGATAACGCCACGCTCCTTGTCAATCTCTGCATCCTCCAACAGCAGGTAGTGGCTCCAGTCGTGCAGCACCAGCAGGCAAGAGTCGATGATGCCCTCGCGCTTCAAAGGAGCGGAACCGATGTGATACACCGTCTGGTCGATAGAGGTGTAGGCATTCAGGTTGGCGCCGAACTTTACACCGATGGTCTCGCACCAGGGAACAATACCCAACTTCTTACCTTTGCCGGGGAAGTTCTTGGTACCGTTAAAGGCCATATGCTCGAGAAAGTGAGCCAGTCCGCGCTGGCGGGGCTCCTCCAGTATGGAACCTACACGCTGGGCAATATAGAAATCGGCCAGACCTGCCTCCTTAGCATTATGACGGATATAGTAGGTCATGCCATTCTTCAGTTTGCCCTTACGGATGGTAGGGTCCTGTGGCAGGCTCTGGGCCACTGCCGATACCGACAGCAGCGCCAGAGCGAAAAGAGAATATAATTTCTTCATTGTTAATTACTTTTTCATCGAAGGCACCTGACGAGCCTCCATGTCGTTTGTAGAATTGTTGGTGTCGATATACTTGCCTGTAGAGTCCTGCTTACGCTTGATAGAAGTTCCACGCTGGGTGGTGTCCTTTGAGTTGGCGCGGCCAGCAACCCAACCAGCATCCAGTGTCTCGGAAATAACAAACCAACCGAAATCGTCCTCAGTACCCAGGTTTACGGCATCGAGTACCCACTCGTTAGGAATCTGTACCTGCTTGCTCTCCATTACCTTTCCGGTTGTTGCAGTGTAGGTTGGTGTCTCGCTATGGTTAGCCAGGAAGGTTTCTTTATTCTCCTTCATGCGGGCGATGGCATAGCTGCGGTTCTGCTGTACTGAAGGCAACCAGATGGTATTGGTGTAGCACCAGATATACTCCAGATTAGGCGTATCGTAATCGGTATCCATGCTGTTGCCGCCATTGTCGAGATATACCTCGAAATCGGCACCAGTCAGGTCGTATGAGTTCTCGTTGACGGTACGATGATCCATGGCATTGTTGGCAATTACAATGCTTTCGCCGGGCTTTACAGGGTGATCCTTACCGTTACCTGGAATCATGAATACTGCACCTGCAGGGATGGCGTATGGACGTACATCTGGGCTCCAAGGCTGATAGCCTGAGCTGGCACTCTGGTACTGCGACTCGATGAGGGCTATGCTGTCGGCATAAAGCACTACGTCGCTGTTGTTGGTGATCACGAAGTAAGCATCGTAGTTGTAATTCTTGTTATCAGGCTTCAGTGTACCGGTGGTACATATCTCAGAGAAAACGAATCCACCTTCGGCTTTGAACGAGCTGACTACCAGCTTGGCTGTTGTTGAGGTCTCGTTCAGAGCAACATCGTTCGAAGATACCTCGAAATCGGTAGTACCAGCCACACCATCCTTTACAAACGAGATATTTCCTTTGGCGGTGAGGTTGTACTTTCCCTCAGTCAGACTGGGGATGGTGATCACGTAGTTGTCGCCGTCCTTTACAGGAGTAGCCAATGTGGTTACTTCGCCACTCTGTACGTTGGTGGCTGTACCCTCAAAACTGTTCAGCACTACATTACTAACGTTGATAGGCATCTCGATGGTTACTATACCATTCTCAACAACGTAAGGAGCGTCGTCGCTGCTACAAGCTACGAATACCATACTTGCAGCCATGAGCATCATACTCAAAAATACATTCTTTTTCATTTCTTAGCTATTTGATAATTAAAACATAATTCCTAACGATACGTGCAGATTGGCCTCATGCTCGCCTTCGCTGCAGAACTGCCAGGCAGTTGCCAACTGACCATATAAGCCAACCGACCATGTAGCGGGTTGATAATCTGCACGGATACCACTCTGGGCCTGGGCGTAGCTGGCCTTCTGATATCGGTAATTGTGATTGATATAGGCCTTGATGCTGGCCGCCATATTGGCATAGGGCATCACAATCTTACTGTTGATATTGGCGGCATAGCCACCTTTGGCATAGATATTCAAGCGCAATGATTCGTTGACGGCTTTGAGCCATTGCGCTGTGAACTCACCATACACACGACTGTAGTTCATCTTGCGTTCTACATAGGCGTATTGCTCACGATGGCTCAGATAGCCGGCACGTAGTTGCAGGTGCCAGACACGATAGCCGTAAAGGGCAGTAGCGCCCACATCCCAGCGATGCTGACGATACATAGTAAGCTGGGTAAGTATGGGATATTCCTGTCCCGACGATGTGCCTGCCACATGCTCATCGCTGGCACGTTTGTCGTAATCGGCATGTAATATCAGGGCCTTTTCGTTAGTATCCGACTGCTTGCGCCAACCTACCGTCAAGCGGTTCTGCTGGCGATAAAGGGTAGTAAGCGGTAACGAGTTATACTCATCCAACAGACGCTCGTACTGGTGTAATGCATGACTGAGATGAAGCATCCAACCACTTGTGGTAAGAGGTTGCAGATCGAAGGTTATCGCTCCACCTTTACCTTCGTAGAAAATGTCGCGGTTAGAACCTGAAAAACGGGTATAGTTAGTACCTAATCCTGTCATCTGCAGCTCGCCCATTCCGTTCTGTTCGCCATAGAAATCGATATCGGCAGTCTGACGGTAGATGTTCCCTTCGAGTGCCAAGCCAAGATGATAGATGCCTATTTGGCGGGCTGCTCCAGCCTTCAGTGTCAGGTCGGAAACGATGCTACGCATACGTGGGTCGTATGTACGATAATCCTGTTCGGCACGAAACTTCAGTTCGCCGCCTAATTGCCAGTTCCCTTTCTCGACAGCATAGCCACCAGCAAAATAATACCGTTCGCGGTGGGTATCGCCTCCCAGACTGTCGGCAATCACATCGGGATAGAGTAGGTCGAAATCGGCCACATTATTATATACCTGATGATACTGCATGCCATTGCCGTATGATGCCTGGCCCCATACTACCGATGAGGGTGTGAGGCGGATATACGATTGGGCTGCCAGTTCGGGCTTCAAGTAGCCTGTGCCCTGTTCAATTTGGAATGCCTCGCTTTGATGGCGATAGTCGCATTGCAAGCTCAACTCTGTAAAGGGTTTCAGATAGGCATGCGTCATCAGTGCAGGGTTTTGCAGTGCTTCGCTATAGGTTTGTCGCCATAGCGAGTGGCGTTCCACATAGGCTGTATCGGTGGTGGCAGCCTCTGCAGGTATCAGTGCGCATAGCAGCGCCAATATGGTAAAGATATTATTTTTCATGTTTAATCCAGGTATATAATGTTGATGGTTGCCTTGCTGGTACCTGTTCCTACCAGCTCTACATAGTCGCTTACGGCACGAAACGAACGGATGCGTTTGTTGCCGGTCTGGTCGGTATAGCTCAGCACTCCTTCGATGCTGACCTGATAGGCACCGCGCAGCAGTTCTATCTGCACCTGAGCACCAGTAAAGTCGGCAGTGCTAACTACGTGTTTCGTGTTCAGATTGGTGAGGTGGGCCATCGCCTGTACGCGCTCAATAGTCACGTCGCTGCCACCATCCAGTTGGATAGTAGCCAACGTCATATAATCGTCGTTGTCCTGATGACAGGCTGTTAATGCCAATGTCATACAGCATGTAAGTATCATCAACAGTTTCTTCATATCTTTACATTCATCTCAAGTCCGAAATAGGGTTTTGTATGTCTACGAATGGTCTTGCCGTAGCTTTCGTAGCTAGGTGAGTAATCCCAGATTCTGTTGCAGAACAAGGCTAACTTCAGCCTGTCGTTCAGCAGTTTTTTGGTAATCTTCAGGTTCAGATTCATGGCAAACGGTACGGTGCTCTTGGTGTAGTTGGTTGATGTACGAACCAGCCACTTCAGGTAGGCATCCTGAGCACATGCTTCAGTCCACTCGTGGATAATGCCTTGCGAATCCATATAAGCATCAGGTTCGCTACTGATGGCATCGCGCTGTGTAGAGGTGTACCATTGGCATTGGGCCGAAACAGAGAAGCCCAGTCGCAGTTTAGGTACATCGGTATCAAACATAAAATTGGTGTTAGCCATCTCGTTTACAATGCCTTCCTGGTCTTTGTACAATCCCACATACTGCAGTCGGCTGTTGCCAACTACCACACTGGGGCGCTCCATGATGAGTTGCGAGTTACGATAGGTGGTGCGGAACCAGGCACCGGTGATGGTAAGACGCGTGTAGAGTCGTGGGATACGCTTAGAGGCGAACGTGAGTTCTACACCTTCCTTCTTGGTCTGACTGCCGTTGGCGTAATGTGTGTAGGCGCAAAGCTCTGTCAGTTGTTCGTAGGGCATATCGTCGAGTGTTGGTGGTGCTATTAATGTAGAGGCATCAACACCGCTGGCATCGTATTTTTTATAAGTATAGGCTTCGAAGTTGGTTTCGCTGCGGAAACCTGATGTCATGTTCTCTTTGAAATAGGTTGCCGTTAAGCGGTTGCCGCCTATGTTCAAATCGCCAGTCAACTCCCACTTCAGGTTGCGTGCTGCCGCTAAAGTCGCGTTGGTGCCAGGAATGATATACGTTACCTGATTGATTCGACTTTTCTGAGGATCAATATTATAGTACTTCAGCTGCAATAGATCGATATAGGCAGGATCGGGGAACAGCTGATCGATGGTAGGCATCTTGGTATGCTGTCCGATACCGCCAGAGATACGCACAAACGAGGGCTGACCAAACAAAATGAAACGTGGGAATGTGAACCCGACATTGGCTCGTGGATCCAGATACCAGTGGCTATGCATCGTGTAGTCGGCAGGCAGGTTCAGCATTTGCAGAGCGCGTACACCAGCCATCAGTTCCAACTGGCAACTGCCTAAGGGCAGCGTAGCTTTCTCCTCGGCATAGACTGATAGGGTGTGGTTAGCTGGCTTCTCACTCAGACTGCGCATGCGTATCTGTGCCGTAGGATAAACGGGGCGCTCAGGATCGAACACCTGTCCATGTCCGTAGTTCTTGTCCATATTCCAGTCGGCACCTATCAACAGGGTATTGGCTATCTTACGACTTGGAATCTGCAAACGGGCATTTAGCTTTATGAACACGTTTAGTGGCTTGCCATCTACTTGCTGTGAGGCTTCGTAGGAGTATGGCAGTATCAGGGCATCGTATTCGCCTTCGTTGGTATTCAGAACGGCACCAGTCATACTCTGCAGGCTTACTGTTTTGGTGCGTTCTATCGTGTTGTGCTCGTACGAGGCGGATGCCATCATCTCGGCGCTCTTCAGCCATACGGGACGATGCATCTGGAGTTGCAGTTTGGCCGATGTGGCGATGCGATTGTAGTTCGACTTATAGATGTCGATAGCGCCTTTGTTCAAGTCGGGATCTTGCTTCTCGCCGTCGAACGAGCCAGTGTAGTCTACATTTGTTGTTAGCAGCAGGTCGTGATGGGCGCGTTGCCAGGTATGACCCATACGTGCCGAGAGGGTAAGGCGACTGTAGTTGTTTAAGGAGTTACGTGGGTCGGCTTTCGAGTCCAGATAGTCGGCGCTCAGGTTTAACGTTGTATGGTTGGTCCACTCAAAGGCTTTTGCCAGATAGAACAACTTAGAACCCATATCCGATTTCAGTCGTGCCTGGAGGTCGTGTCCACCACGACGGCGCTCTATCTTTACCAGTCCGCTGGTCAGGTCGCCATATTCTACCGAGGGGATGCCTCGTATAATCTCTACACTTTCGATGTCGTCGGTCGAGATGGTTCGCATGTCAACACCTGCGTTGGTGTTCTCGCGATTGGTTGAGGCGCTCTCCCAAGCGCCACTTACCTGCTGCATGTTAGCGTTGGTAGATATGCGTGCACCATCTACCAGAAAACTGGTGCCCAACGACGAGGTGGCATAGTTTGTGCCCTGTGGACTGGCTTCGCGTAGTCGGATGTTGTTGTTTGCGCTCAGTACGGGATCTTTGCTGCTGCCACCTGGTAACAGTTCCAGTAAATCGGCAAAGCTTGATGGCTGCAGGTGTTCCATCGCGTGCTTTTCAATCTTCGAGGCACTGGTAAGGCCACGACTCTCTTGAGCCGTTACTACCACTTCGCCCAACTTACTAATCTCGGCCTCCAGTTCGTAGTGGCCATTGGCAGTAGCTTTTACTGTCAGTGGTTTATAACCTATGTAGGTTATCTTGATTTGTTGCGCAGAATGTTGCGCATCCCCTTTTTTAGGTATGACAAAGCAACCATCAGCGTTAGTCACTGTAAGTGGCTTACGCTTTACGGCATCTGTAATTGTAGCTCCAATAATAGGTTCGTGTGTATCCTTATCAGTTACCAGACCTTTTAAAACGCCCTGAGCATTAATACTTTGCAGTATCACTACTGCTATCATCAACAAGAAACATCTTTGCATTCAAATACATCATTTTATTCAAATGCAAAGATAATACTTATTGGTAGGGTGTGCAATACTTAAAAACTAGTATTTTGTTCTTGCGGTCTTATGGCCTTGTTCGATAACGATTCCTCGGTAACTTTTAGAAGCCAGGGTTCCGCTGAGTGTGTAGGAACGGGCAGAGCCGGAGGGAATGGTGGTGGCAGGAGCTGGGATGGCGGAAGTCTCGGTGTCTTTGATGGCATCGTATTCCGTCATTGTTTCGGCCATGCGGGCATCGAGATCTGACAGACGATAGAGTCCATCACTATTGGTCGTCAGTCCTTCGATGGTGACAGGGAGAATCATAGGCGGCTCTTCGACAGAAAGCAATGTGCGGTTCTGTAGCTGACTGACGGCCTGATATACCAGATTGATGGCAACGTACTCATCTGTACCGTTGCTCCACTTCTCAAATACGAGTTTAGAACCGATGGGGGTATGAAGTTCCAGAGCCTGCTCGGTTTCTGGATATACGAGACGTAAGGCTGCACCGATGCTAGCCAGATTGCTGTCGTGACCACAGAGGAACGTGAACTTACGTCCGTCATGGTGCAGTTCTTCACGGATACGGCTTACTAACGGGTAGGCCAGGTTTACTGCAGCACTGTGAGTTGTGAAGAGCAAATTGTCGTACACTTCCTTGATGCCGCAGATGGCTCGCCATTGTTCCTGGGTTAACTCATGGCCGAAGGCCGACATGCTCTCGCTCTCGTAGCATTGCAGTACCAGAGCGTCGGCTACGCTGTTGGCCAACTTAAAGCCGCCAGTCATCTTCGGTTCGTCGCCCTTTTCTAACGTAAACTGCGTATCATCGTACCAGAAGTGTGTTGTGTCGTTCTGCGCTGCTGGTGAGTGCGCCATGTCAATGATTTCCTCCACTAGCGTTAGTGTGGGCTGGACAGACTGCATCCATGCTTGTGGACCATTGTGCATGGCGTTTATCTCGGCGAGAACCTGCTGACGGTAGGCATCGTTCATCTTTGTGAACTGTGGCGTAAACAAGGGATCCATCTTGTCCTCCTCGTACTTGTGCTTAATCTCAACGTTGGCGAAGGGCAGGAATCCGGCAGAGAAATACTTGGCTGTGGCAAATGTGCGCTGGCGAGAGTTGGCATAGAACAGTACATCGTCGCCATCGGGACGGTAGTTGTCGGGCAGCAGTCCTTCGCCTACCAACCATTTGCGGAAAAACTGTCCCATCTCTGTTTCAAGCACGCCGCCACGCAGTGATAACTGACTGCCTGGCGATGTCCACTTAAACCATTCATAAGGCGTTACTCGCATATAGGTAGCACCGCCCGACACCAATGGCGAGCGGATGTTATGGCGACTCATCACTACTACCTCCTTCAGCTGATACTTAGCTTTGAAGTCGACCGATCGCTTTGTCTGTGCCTGTGCATTGATTGTTGCTGTCATGGCAGCTACTACCATTAAAAAGAATTTTTTCATCTTGACTATAGTATTATTATTCATTGTTAGTCATGTCGAGCACCAACATTTTTACCACCAGGATAAATAATACCACGGCGACGACTAACAGAACTATCAGCGCTATTTCCATGTTTTATACCATTACAGTTTTCCATTGTGGCTCATGTCGAGTACCCACAATCTTACAATCATTGCTAACACTATTAATGCGAATGCCATCAGGATAATTAGATTTGTTTCCATACTTTTATAACTTTTATTTTTAATTTCTAGTGCAAAGATAGAACAAAAAAACTATATCCACAAGAGCACAGACAAATAGTCGGATGGTTTCAGACAAATGGTCGGATGTTATTATTCGTGCTAAATGGTTTGTTTATAGGTAGTTGGCGTCATGCCATATTTGGTGCGGAAATTACGGGTAAAGGTGTCGGCGCTGGTAAATCCACTGGCCTGACTTACCTGCTCAACGTTCAATTCGGGCTGGCTGTTCATCAGACATACTGCATAATCGAGACGTAATTCGCGGACGTAGGCTGGTAACGAAACACTATTGCTTCCCTGCGAGAAAGCGGCGCCAATACGTTCCTTCGACAGACCGGTACGATCGATAAGTGACTGTCGGCCAAAGTCGGGCTGTAGGAACAGTTTTTCGTTTTCAATCAGATCCCGCAGGAAAAGGAACAACTGTTCGTCGGTTATCGTGGTACAGTCGGAGATACTGATGCTTGCTCCAACGTTTTCCTTTTTGGGGACTTCGACCTCGGTAACAGCCACAGGCTCTGGTGCTTTCTCAATTGGTGGTTCTGGGGCTTTTGTTGCTTCTACAATTTTCGCTGTTTCGGCAGCGCGGGTGGCGGCTTTCAGTTCCCTATATTTTTCCTTATACTCTACGGCCTGAGTAATCTGTTGGGCTAGAATGCGGTTACGTCGCTGGGTGATGCGCCACTGTAGGAAGGTATAGAGACCGAAGGCCAGAATAAGTAGTGCTGCTGTTGTGACGGCAATGCTGATGGTTGTTACGAATCGGTTCTGGGCGCGTTGCTCTGCTATTTGACGCTCTTTGCCTTGTGTGTCGTAGATGGTGGCCAGTTCGGCAGATTCGCTACGCTTCTGGCAAACAAGGGCCGAGTCGTAAACCTCGGCTATCTGCATGGCTACACGAAGGGCAGAGTCCTTTCGGCCAGCATTATAGTTAGCGCGCAACTTGGGTAGTAGGTTTCTGCCAATGGTCTCCAAGTCGTAATCATAGCCCCAGTCCTTAATAAACTGGTCTAAATGCGTATAGTTATCCGAAGCCTCGGAATAGCGATGGGCTGCGACCAGATAATCGCAGCCATTGATGCGACCTTCAATACTCTGGCCAAAGTCGGTACTTGAATAGTCGGCATAATAGCGGTAGGCATCGACCACTTTTCCGCGCATTTGGCATACCTGTGCACGGTGCAGATATACCAAGGCACGCAGTGTTTTTACCTCTTTCTCAATTGGTTTGGGTTGCTGCTCGTAGATGGTAACCAGTGAGTCCATACGGTCAACCCATATGCCTGCCTCGTCCATTTTATGATGGAGATGTGTAACGGCGATATTCTCGAGGGTCTCAATGCTGGCTGCTATCGGACGGTTTGTAGAATCGTTTTGCGTTTGTAATACCCACTTATAAGCTTCGTCGTAGCTTTGGGCAGCCTCTTTATGCCGTTCAAGCATCATCTGTGTGTCGCCAAGACTCAAGTAAAGCGTCTGCAATTCGCCAGGACGGTATGGAGTGTCTACCTGCTTTAGCTTATCAATCAGGCGGAGGGCGGTACGCATGGCATTATCGTAGTCGCGATCGGTTGTAAGCATGATAACGAGGTTGGTTCCGGCATGGATATAATCCCAGAAATCCTCGGCAGGAGGATTCTCGATGGCCACTACACGACGGAAGCACTCAATGCACTTTTCCATCTGTCCCATCTGAAAATAAGCTACGCCACGATAGCCATCGGCACGTATTGGCGAGAGTTCGCCAACGGCAGCCAGACTATCGGTAACAGTCAGGAAATGCTCAAAGTCGCCTGTAAACCTGGCAGCCAGTGCAATGCTGTCGCCACGTGTAGAAATCCTCTTTGTGGGAAAATTGCTCTGTTTTTCACTGCCCTTACCACCACAAGCTGTGAGCATGGTAAGGGTGATTATTACACCTATTATATATATAGATCTAAATTTTCTCATCATAAATAGTTTGCAGGTGCAAATATACACAATTATTTAAAACTAAAAAACAAAATGTAGTTTTATTGTTGTTTTTACTATCATTTTCTTGATGTAAAGTGTGAAAAACTGTATAATTTGTTCGACGGATTGTCATTTCGTCCGATAAACTGTCTAAATTGTCCGACAATTCGTCTGAAACCATCCGACAATTTGTCTAACCCCTTGTGGAATTAGTTTTTTTGCCTTACCTTTGCAACCAGAAAATTTAATCGCTCTTTCTTTTTTTTAAGTAATAGATATAACCTAATGATCAATATCCTTTTGACAATGAAGGGCAGTGCGTAATGGAACGAAGCGTTAACTGCCAAACGTGCCCCAGGCCAACTATCTCGCTAACGGATAGAAGGCCTGGGGCCTTTTTTTTGATTAAACAAATTATTTTTGTTTTTTTGTTTGGTGTATAAGAATAATGTTGTATATTTGCAGCAGAAAGTTGAGGCTACGCCTCGACTTAACGTGAACGTTGAGGCATAGCCTCGACCTTCACCCGTAAAGGTTCGCTTAGCCGCGATTAATTGGGAATGTGAGTGAGAATCTCCGACTGTCCCGCAGCAGTGAACTCCATTATGGCTCCTAAGCATCAATGCCATTGCCCGTTTGGGTGAGAAGGCGCTTGGGAGTGGAGGAAAGTCTGAAGACCAGCCTTTTTCGGTATTTGCTAAATGCTCTCGATGTAAGGGTGTGAGGCGCAACTTAATTTTTGTGGGTATGAAACATGAATCAATCGTCGTGGTATACGACAGTTGTCAGGCTATTGCTGAAGAAATAGCCGACAAGCTTGGCGCTGAAACTATCAGCGTACAGAGTATTAACAACAGGCAGATAGAAAACTGCCAGAGTTTTGTTCTTGCATTAGAGTTTATGGCTGATGGGAGTATGACTCCCCATTGGCAATGGGCTTGTCAAACGCTGCGTGGTGCTAGCCTAAGTGGAAAGAACTTTGCCGTGTTAGTGGCATTAGGTAACAAACTGAATCATGATGCAGATAAAATTTGCCATGAACTGCGTGAACGCCATGCGCACATTGTTGGCGAACAGCTATATGCTGAAACGCCCCAATGCAATCTCGAAAATTGGATATGTTCTGTTTCACCTAATTTATAATCAAATTACTATGGTATACATTTTAGTAGTAGCTTTGGAATTTTTGCTCGCAACCATTGGTGTAGCGTGTCTTATCAGACACTATAACCACAAAGTTTAGTGGCTATATAGAAATAATGATGCGGCGATAGGCTACCAGATGAAAGGGACCGTCGTCGTGTACTTCGCAAATAATGTGAATCGTGTCGTTTGCAGTATCTGCAGGGATATGTATGGTGGCTGTCTTCTGGGTTGACTGGGAGATAGTCACCTTTGTTCGTCCTATCTCAGGCTGCTGCCACCATAAGAATTGCAGGTTGTCGCCATCACTATCCTGCGATGATGAGGCATCAAGGCGTATTGTATCACCCGCTTTAGCTGTGATATGAATGGGCAAAATACCTGTGTTGTTGTTTATGATAACTCGAGGATTATGATTGCCATGCCCCTCGGCAGCCCACTGCATACGTGCCATGAAATCGTTAAGCTCATCGGGGTAGAAACGCTGCTTATACTCTATACTGATGCTACGCAGCGGCTCCTGCCAACTGGTCCAGGCGGTGGTAATCGAGTCGGCACAGAGTCCATGCTCATGATAGCCTGCCCAACCGGCTTGATGTGGATCGTCGGGATTGTTCAACCCATTTGGCATGACATACAGGAAACTTGGCGTATCTCCCTCAACTCCCCATTTGTAGGTAGGATACTCGTTGCCTAACGCCCCTCGGCCTTGTATATGGTCCTTGTGCTGTTGCCAATAGCGTTTGCCAAGTTCACACTGTTCCTGCCATGTGCCTTCATCCCACACAAACAGCAAGTCGTCGGCAAACTCCTTACGTAGCCACATGTGCGAACTGTAACTACGATTCATACGCATATTGTAATGCATGTCTTGGTCGGTAATGGTGTAGATACGGAACTTATGTAAAAACAGCTTTAAGGCCTCAGCAGAACGTGTTTGTTTAACCCGCCAGATGGCTTGTGCCAATGTGTTGGCGCCACCCCAAGCGGCTACATAGATTGGGCGTGGGTCGTCTTCGTCGGCAAGTTGTATCAGCAGTTCGCTACCAGGTGAATCGTTATCAGCACCAATGGATTTGATGCCACCGTGAATACTACCCATTACCGCACGGCTCTTCAAATAGTCGGCACTTGGCCAGTATCCTATGTACTGTTGTTTTCTTTCTTTATCAAATGCTAAGAAATTCTTCTGCTTCGAACGTTGCATCAGCTTCGGCACATCCTGTCTGTAAGCCTCAATTACCCGTTGCAGATACTGTGCCCATTCTGTAGGATAGGGATCGCAGTTCCAACCTACTGATGTAATCAATGCTTCTATTTCAAATTGGTCGGCATAGGCCATCAGTCGTACCATCGACTCCATATCGTCGGGTTCCACATCAGCAGGTGCAATGTCTGTACACACCACAAGTCGTGGTTTTAATTCTTTGTTTTCTGCTTGGAGCGAAAGAGCTCCCATCATAGCCAGCAGGCAAATAATTATTCTTAGCATTATCATGATTGTTAATTTGTGCCGCAAAGATACGAAAAAAAACGGATAATGGCCTGTTATTAGTCTTTTTTTTGAAAATAGAAAGGTGGCTGGTCGTCTCGACTAGCCACCTTTACCCTAACTAAACAAATACTTATTTATAAATTTACACCTGTGATTAAAGACTTGGAGTAATAGCTGCCAACCAGGCATCGATACGTGTATCGGTCTGGTCGTCCTCATTGATGTCGTCGAGAGGCAGGCCAATAAACTTACCATCGATAACAGCTTCAGAATCGTCGAAAGTGTAACCATCAGTTTCAACACTACCAATAAAGTTAGCACCGCTGTCTTTGATGCCGTTGTAGAGCTCACCCATACCACCTACAAAGGTATCACTATAGGTAGAACAGTCGCCACAACCAAAGATGGCGATAGTTTTGCCGCTTAGGTCGGCACCCTGCAAGGTCTTCAAACCGTCGTACCAATCGTCCTGCAGTTCGCCAGCTCCCCAGGTAGAGGTACCTAAGATCAGATTCTGGTTGGCGGCAACGGTTTCGGCCGAAAGATCCTGTACATTCAAGGCTTCGCAGCCCAGTTTCGAGGCAATCTTCTCTGCGATGGCCTCGCATGTTCCTGTAGAGGAACCATAAATTACAATAGTTGAATTCATTACTTTATATTATCATTATGTGGTTTAATTCTTACATTTGCAGTTTCCGTCGCATTGTCCTTTACGTTTGCAATAGCGCTCGCACTGGGCACAGATGTCGTACCCCAACATAGCACCAAGAATAAAATCCTCTTCAGGTGTAAGTTGGTTCAACGGACGGGTAACAATGAGTCGGATGGCATCCAGACATTCGCGACGCCCAAAGTAAACGTTCAGGTTCTGCTGACCTGCAGGCTGCAGCACGTAGGGTATGCCTTGGCTTTCCAATCGTTCAACAGCCTGGTTACCATACTTTTTATTGCAGGTAAACAGTACCATCTGGCGCACGCCTTTATTCAGCTCGTAGATGTGGTTCATCAGTACTTTGAGTTCCGTTGGGATGTTTCTTTCTGTTCTCATTGTTATACTTTTAATTCGACGGTGCAAAGGTACGGCGAAAAAATAAAGTGCGCAATACCTAAAACCGAGTGTTTTAAGCATCGCGCACCTTTCGGTGTTCAATAAAAAGAACTAATATAAAATAGGTATTGGTGTATCCTTAAGCGTACGAGTGCATGCCGCCTAAGAAGTAGTTTACACCAAAGTAAGTCATGAGGATGGTGAGGAATGCCAGAACCATATACACGTTGTGATTAAGTTTGATGCTACGATGGGCGGGGATGCCGTAAATCATCAGGGTGATGAGTGCCCAGGTTTCCTTGGGGTCCCACGACCAGTAGTTACCCCACGAGATGTTGGCCCAGATGGCACCGATAAAGATACCAAAGCCTAGGAAAGTGAGTGCCGGGTAGAGCATCATCTGCGACAGGTGTTGCATGCCTTGGCGATGCTTGGCAGACAGGATACCCACCAGACTGCTGAGGCATGCAAACAACAACAGGGTGTAAGCCAGCATGATAGTTGCAATATGGATGGGCAGCAAACGCGAGTTGAGAACAGGCATGGGATGGTTTTCGGGTGAGTACTTATTCAGGAAGTGGTACATTAGGAATAAGAAACAAACCAGCACGCCTGCAGCAAAGATATTGAGCTGCAAGCGATGATTACGCAGCAAGGCAAGCTGTTCGCGGAACCTGCCCTTAGGATCGATGAGTATCCAGATGAGCGATACAAACAGCAAGGCGTAACCACAGTAGGTTACGGGGATGCCCCATGGATCGTAATTCAGCGACAGGATACTACCCTGCATATCTGCATCGTAGTCCATCTGATACAGGCGGATATTCCTATAACTGGCAATCTGATTCATTGAGATGGTAAAGGGCTTGCCATCGATGGTAACCTGCGAGATATAGTCGGATGGCATCTCTGTCCCCTCATAGAACTTTACGTCAAAATGCTCCAGACAGATGTTGAAAGGCAACTGGTGGAGGTGCATGTCGCGTGTTAGGAATGTGTTGGTGGCTACGCCCTGACGTAAAGGTACTACACCTCTTACGGCGGTGAGATGCGTGAGCAGGGCACCTGCCAGGATAACTACAAACGACAGGTGTAGCACCATTACCGATGGACGTCGCACCTTGCGCTTGATGAGCCAGAATATGCTGACGGCTACTAACAAAGCCCATAAGGCCGAGAACCACCAGGCACCATAGATATTGTTGGATACATACTCTGTACCCTGATATTTCTCAAAAACCGTGGCGGCTGCCAGTACAGCAACCACCACGATGTATAGAATGATTATACTTCGCTTCATATATAATAAACGTAAGCAGCGGGCAAATTATTATATAGACTCGATGAATTTTATTACAGCATCTCTATCGGCCTTAGGCAGATGATAGAATTTCTCTGTTGGTCCGTAAGCATCCGACTGCTTTGAATAACCATGCCACATGATAGCCTCAAGTACACTGCGGGCACGGCAGTCGTGCAGACGATCGTTAGCACCTGTAAGCAACTGCGACAGTCCGCGGCCCCACAATGGTGTGGTGCGGCACCAGCCTGTGCGGATGTCGTTCTTCATCATCAGGCGATGCTGAACCATATCGGTGTAAGGCCAGATGGTCTGGTTAGGATAGCGGGGCAACATTTTGTTGGCATCCTTACCAATGCTCTTAGCGTATGCCTTAATGCTGGCATCTACCCACATATCGTCGTTGCCAGTCTTCCATGAAGGACGGTGGCAGCGGGCACAACCAATCTGCGAGAACAGATCCTTACCACGCTGTACGTCGGCATCATTCAGGTTGCGGGCTGCAGGCACAGCCAGCGCACGATGCCATACCATAAACTGATAGTACTGCTTGTCGCTCATCTCTTCCTTGCCATTGTAAGGCGCACCGTTAAACAGGTACTTGTCGAAGGTCTCCTTCTTGGCAATCGACGAGCAACTCAGTATCTCGTTTACACGAGCAGCAATACCTTCGTCGGTACCATCGGCATAGTAGGGGTGCAGAATGCTGAGTGGCGATTCGCCGTGCTCTTTGATATAGCTGATAACCTCCTTATCCTCGCTCTGTGCCTTGGCCCATGCTGGGGTGGTGTAAAGGAAGTGACGGTCGCTACGGGTGACGTTGGTGATATTCCAGATAGCGTTCGAACCTGCACCATCCTGCAGCGAACCGCGAGTCATGGCATAGGTGAAGCGCTTAATCGGACCATGATTGCCGCGGAAGGTACCTAGGTCGTTATAAGCAGCCGAATAGTAGGCTGATGATTTGAAGGTGCCAGCCTCCTGATCCCACATGGCGGGATTCATGGTGGCATGCTTTGATTCGGCTAACCACTGTGCCTCGATATCCTCATCGCTGATGGCATCGAGAAGGCCTGTACCATAAACACCGATGGTCGACTCCAGTCGTACCTCGTAGTTGGTAGGCAGTGGGTTGGTGTTGAAGGCGGTCTGAGGGATGGTTACCTCTGGATAGATGAGGGCGTACTCCTCGCCATCCTCAAACTGCATGGGCAGTCCGCTCTCCATGGCTGTTACGTTCTTCCAATCGATAGTAATCTGGCTCTCGTCGATAGGTGCCTTAAAGGGCGACATGGCCTGTGTCTGAGGCATACCTGTAACCTCGGTGATGTAACCGTTGGTATCAGGATGATAAATCACCAGCAGATAGCCGTTGCCAATCTGGTTGGCACGATATTCTGTCTGACGCTTGCCGTGACCATAGCTGGGGTGGCAGGCGATACACGAGTTACGAACCCATGCAGGACCTAAGCCTTTACGTGGTTCCTGCTCAAAGGTGTAGAGCTTCTCGAAGAAACCTTCGCCTGTATTAAAGTCGTCCTCCATGCCTGCTGCAATGGCTGCAGGTGTGATGGCCGAATAGCTGGCCTTCTCGGTGGTGCCGAGCTCACCGCCGGGGTACCATTCCTCGGCAGTAAAGTTGCCAGTAGCTTTTCCGAATGCTTGTTCTTCAGGTGTCAGAGGTCCCAGATCTGCGAAGTCGTTATTATCGGAACATGCTGTCAGCCCTGCGGCCGACAGCATTCCGAAACATACAACACATGTTAGTTTCGATATTTTCTCCATTAGTGTATTTGTTTAATTAATTTTCAGGTGTATTACTCTCCAGATGTAGAGTCCCAGTTGTCGGGATCGTCGAAGTTCTTGCCCCATACCACGCTGCAATACTTAACGAATGGTGTTGGCATGTTGCTGATACCCTCGATAGCACCCACGTAGTTGCTTTCTACAGCGGTGTTCACCTTATCGCTCTTTACGCTGGCAAAGAAAGTGTGGAAGCTGTACTCGTTAGCCTTCTTGTCGGTTGAACCCAGCCATACGTTACGGATACTGCGGATGTTATCGCGGAAGTCGGTGATAGAGTTGTAGCTATAAGGCGACTCTACATAAGCGATGTCGCCAGCGCTGAAGGGGTTGGCAATCTTGGCTGTACCTACCTCGTTACAGATAGCCAAGCATGAGCCCTCGTCGTTAATCAGTACCTGAGCAATGGCATCCTTCAGTGTGGGGAAGGTGCTCTTGCTACCACTGATGCCGGCCTGCTTCAGGTTCTCGCCATAAGAGAGACCTGCGGCGGTAGTCATGTCTAGACCTGCGGCCTTAACTACTGCTACTCGAGCGGCATTAGCTGCTGTCTCGCCCTCCCAGGCAACCTGCAACTGGAAGCAACGCTGCTTAAGCAGGGTGCAGATAGTCTGAGCGTAAGCCAGTTCCTGGGCACCAGTAATCTTTTCGAAGTTAGTGTAGGTATCGTTGCCCTGCAACTCGGCTACCTTACGGTTCTGACCGTTACGGAACAGGATGAACTCCAAAGCGTGGAAGCCCAGGATGGTGGCATCCTCCAGCATCTCGTCGTTCATGCCATTGTTAAAGTAGTTGAGCAGCAGACTGCGGTTCAAAGGCCATGAATCGATAGTTGGGTCGATATCAAAATCGCTGGCGGCACCCATCAGGAATGCCTCAGAGCGCTCCCAGTTCTGGCGGGCCTGCTTAAAGTCGGCACAAGCCTTGTCAATCTGGGCCTGTGTAATGCTGTTTACGGTCAGGCCGTTCAGAGTCTTCTCCAAATCCTCAACATCATCAGCCAACTGTGTATAGGTAGGCACGATGACGTTACCAACCAGAGTCTCGAGTACCTTGCGCAGGTAAGCCTCTTGAGCCTCGCTCAGTTTTGCTGTAGCGATGGTGGTATTGGCATTTTCAAGCTCTGAAATCAGCGACAAACAGTTGTCGATAGCGTCCTGACCGAAAGCCTTGCTGTTGTAGTTTGCAGCGGTGGTGTTCTGGGGATAGCTGTCCTCATCTACCAATGGTGTAGTGTTGATAACGTTGAACTCGTTACCGTTCTCTTCATTGTTGTTGTTACTTTCACTGCAGGCAGTGAACGAGAGTCCCATCATGAGGACCGACATTGCATAAGTAATTTTCTTCATTGCTATAATAATTATGTGGAAATTTCGATTTTAGAGGAAGAATCCTTCGTAAGCCACACCGATGTTAACCGATGGCTCGTTGTTGTATTTGCTCTTTAAGAAGCGCTGAGAGTACTCGGCCTTGATTACAATCTGGCGGATGGGGTGGTAGTTCAAACCTACGGCCATACGCTTAACGGCTGTGTAGTCGTAGCTGATGCCCTTGGTGTCGCTGGCATAAGGGTTGTAAGCCTCATAACGTCCGAACAGATAAAGGCGCTCACCCTGCTGGCGCATGCACTGAATCTGCGAGAATATGTTGTAACCAGCCTCGATACCTACTGCATAGGCATTGCCGCTTACAAAGGCAGAGTGCTTGTAAGGCGACTTAGAGTTCAAACGGTTGTACATGTACTTCAGCTCTTCAGCGTCGCCTAAGTAACCGTAGTCGGCCTGTCCGCGAACAATCCAGTTGTGGGCGTTGTAGGTAAAGTCGATGGCACCAATGGCAACCTTACCCTGATAAGTGGCACCTGTACCATTGGCATCGTTAGGATAGGTGTTGCCGATGCTGTGACCGTAATAACCGCTCAAACCGATACGCAAACCAGGAATAGAATAGTTGTCGATGCGCAGGGCAGCTGCATATTTGTTGGCTACATCGAACTCCATGGGTGACTTGTGACCTTTGTGAATCCAACCCACGTTGGTGAACTGGTCGGCATTCAAGCCGCCTAAGAACTGAGCCTCGTAGCGGAACTTGCCTGCACGACCCCAGAACGATATGCCTGTCTGGTGCCAGGTGCTGGGCATGATGGTGTTCTCGCCTTCAGGGCGATATACGGTGAAGTAGCTCAGTGGCTCGTGGTGTGCATTGTTCAAACCAACAGGCACTACGATATGTCCGGCACGGATGTTAGCCCAAGGGGCAAACGACTTCTGCAGCCAGAACTGCTCCAGCTCTACCTCGCCGCCTTTCTCGGTTTCCTGCTCCCATTCACCGCCTTCTTCGTCTTCTTTCTCATAGGCAATACCTGCGCCGCCATGCTCAAACTCTATCTCGGTACCAAAACTCCAGCCTTTGCCAAAGTCGTAACCCAGATAAATCACTGCATGGGGAATGTCGAGACGTCCGTGACTAGGATCATTCTTATGTTCCTCGGGTTGACTGTAGCGACTCACGTGGTCGCTGTAATAATTTCGTGTAAAGTTTGCTTCGCCATAGCCACCAACGCTCAAACGTGAGGTTTTGGTGCTATCTGCATTGTTCTTCTGTGCGCTGCCTGTTAAGCAGATCGCCATCATCATTAATGTATATATAAACCTTTTCATAACCGAATTTAGTCTCTTAAACAAATCCGGGTGCAAAGGTACGGCGATTAAGGCAATGTTACAATACCTAAAAAGTGTGAAAAAAGAAAGTGACCGCGTGTGCGGCCACCTTTATTTTCCTAAAAACTTGGTATCTAGATAGGCTTGAAATGCATCTTTATACAAATCGCCTATTGGTAAATAGGTATCGCTATCCATAATCACGCGGTTCTTATTTACCTCCTGAATCTTGTTCAGGTTGATGATATAAGAGCGGTGAATACGCATAAAGTTGTTGGGCAGATGTTCTTGCATCTTCTTCATGGATAGGAGTGTGATGATGGGTTTCGCCTCGCCCTCTATCCACACTTTCAGGTATTCGCTCATGGCCTCTACATACCTGATATCGGGTATGCTCACCTTTACAATGCGGTAGTCGGTCTTCAGGAAGAGCGAGTCGTCGCTATCGGTAGCAGGCCTGGCTGCGGCTACCGATTCGGTTAGTCGGTCCTTAATGCGATTGGCAGCACGTTGCAGATCCTGCAGACCGAAAGGCTTCAGCAGGTAATCTACGGCATTCACCTTAAACCCTTCTACTGCATATTCTGAGTAGGCTGTGGTGAATACAATCAGTGGTGGTACCGCTAGCGACTTCACAAAATCCATACCGTTCAGGTCGGGCATGTTGATATCGCAGAAGATGGCATCAACTGTATCGTTCTCTAAAAACTTGCGGGCTTCTAAGGCACTCTGACACTGAGCTGCCAGTTGCAGAAATGGCACCTTATTAATATAGGAAACCAGTTGCCCCAGAGCCAAAGGCTCATCGTCGATAGCTAAACAACGTATCATAGTGGTAAAATTAGTTCTACAAAATAGATATCTGCATCGTCCTTGATCGTCAATGTGTAGTTCTTGTCGTAGAGCAAGTCGAGGCGCTTCTTCACGTTCACTAAACCTACACCACCTTTCATTTCATTGGGACGTTCGGCCTTGGAGTTCTTACAGGTAAAGTGCAGGTGGGTTACCTGAGGCAGTGGCTCGATAAGTTCTACCTTAATATCGATAAACGATTCGTGCTGATAACTCACGCCATGCTTAAAGGCATTCTCAATAAACGATACCAACATAAGTGGTGGTATGGTTTTATCGGGCATCTGGGTAGGCAGGTCGAGATTAATCTTCACCTTATCGGTATAACGTAGCTGCATCAGTGTGATGTAAGTACGTATAAACTCTAGTTCGCGATTCAAAGGCACACCGCTCTTATCGCCTTCGTAAAGCACAAAGCGCATCATCTTCGACAGTTCCAGGATGGTGTCCTGTGCCTTGGCAGGATCGATATCTACCAGGGCATGGATATTGTTGAGCGTGTTCATAAAGAAGTGTGGGTTTATCTGATATTTCAGATATTCCAGCTGCTGCTCAAGATTCTGCTTTTCTAACTCTTGCAGCTTGCGTTGGTCGTTCCGTGTGCGGAAGTAGAGTTTGGCGCCCAGATTGGCTCCAAACATCAGCAAAAGCACTACGGTGGCTATGATATCGTGCAGACTATCGCCTAATCTGTCCTTGCGTATGAATGGGGGGACAGGCTTGCCGCCTTTAAATTCGGGTGGCATTCGTCTGTCATCAAACTTTCTGTCTTCAAACTTCCTGTCTTCAAATCTCCTGTCTTCAAATCTCCTGTCGTCATGATCGGGTCGGGGACCTCTGAAGAATTCACGCTTTTCAATACCGGGGAATGGTTGTGGATGCGTTTTCATCTGTACGAACACAAATCCAGTGATGACAATAGCGATGGCCGATATGTACAAGGCGCGCTTATGCTGATGGATAAGCAATGGTGCCAGCAGGAAGTTGTGAAACAGGAACAGCAATAAAAATATGCCGAACTTGCCCCAGATAAAGAATACTTCACCCCATTGAAAGCTGAGGTTATCATCGCTCATGGTACGTAGATACAGACTTAGTAGCGGAGTTGCAAAGAGCAAACTCCACACTACTAAGTATATCAGGTTTTCTTGTCTCGACTGATTTTTCATCCAATACATTCCAATTACTACTATTAATAACGTGAAAAATTGCGATTTATTGTGTCAGTGCCAACCGCCAGGCCAACCGCCGCCTCCGCCCATGCTGCTACCGCCGGTATAGCTTGAGAGCGAAACGCTGCTTCCACCCGATATGGTACCGCCTGCAATGCCTAAGCCGCCAAAGAAACTGCTACCGCCGCTAACCGATGTACCCGACTGCAGGGTGGGGGTAGTGGCTGCTGATACTACAAGCCCGGAACCGCCACTGGATGGGGTGCGGAACGAGAAGGTGTTCTCGCCAACGGTCATGGTGTACCAGGTGTTCTTGCTCCATGACGACGACTGGTAGCACGACTGTGTGAGACTGCTGCCGCTCTCCAGTCCGCCTACGGCCACGATGGTACCCCCGGTAAGGTAGAGTTTCTTGCCGCCTTCGGTGTTGGCGTCGATGGCCACCTCGGGTGAGCCCGAACAGATGGCATACACCAGTCCGCCTTTCAGGTAGATGTTGCCATTGGCATCCAGTCCGTCGTTGTTCTTGCCCTGTGCATACACATAGCCGCCAGTGATGGTCATGTCGCCCTTCGAGTTGATGGCGTCGTCGTAGGCATAGCAGGCCACTTCGCCACCACTGATGTTCAGCTGGCTCTTGGTCTCAATGCCCTCGCCGTTATAGCCGGTGGTACGTACCAAAATGGTGCCGCCGCTGATGCTGATATTACCATCGGCCTTGATACCCTTTGGCGACGAAGTGTCGTTATTGCTCTTGAACTGTCCGCCCTCGGTTACTACATACACGCTACCGCCATTAAAGTTGGCATCCATATCTACGTTGATACCTTTGCCGCCCGAACCGGTGCTCTTGAGCCACAACTCGCCGGCATTGATGGTAAAGGTAGAGTCGGCCTTGATGCCGGCTGCACCCTTGGCTTCTTTGTCGGTGCTGTCGTAGGTACCGTCGCCAGTGGTAATTACGGTGGTGCGACCACCGTTTACCATAATATTACTCTCGCAGTTAATACCTTTGGCTGCTGCCGCTGTTACCTCCACGTTGATGATACCGCCGTTGATAAACACACCGTCGTTGGCTTTGATGCCGTGGTTGACGGTTGATTTGGCGTAGATGTTGTTGCCTTTGCGAAACACAATGTAGTCGGCCGAGTGGATGGCATTGTTAGTATTGCCGACAACACTCAGCTGTCCACTGCCGTTAAACAGTAGTTTCCCCTTGCAGTAGAGTGCTCCCTTCTGATTGCCACTCGTACCATCGGTCAGTGTATTGCTGGTGCCGTCGACTAATACAATATAGGCACGTTTGCCGCTCAGCAGGTTCAGGGCTGCCGAGTCGGGATTAGTGATATTTACACCATTCAGCTTTATTTCGTATTTCTTGTCGCCTACTACGGTAAACGAACCATTGCTGGTGGTGCCGCTCAGTACGTAGCAGATATTTTTGGTAGAGCCGTGATTGGCAGTGATGTGTCCGCCGTTCACGGTTATCTCTACACCGTTCTCGGTTTTAGCTGTAGGGTTTGCCATGTTGATGGCTACCTCGGTGGTAAAAGTGCTGTTTTCTAGGGCATCTTCATCGTCAGGAAAATACTCTGTAGCCGCATCAGTAGGTTCGGCCGATGTCTGATCAATGTTTACTGTAAATGTGGTTAGATCGCCTGTGGTGGTCGAACTGCCGCTGCCATTCTCGCTGGGCGTGTCGTTGCCCCAGTTATCTCCCCAATTGTTAGTGTAATCGCCGAACGGATCTTCTGCCGAGCAGCATACCATCAATGCTACTGATGCAATTAGCATCATCCTGGTCATTGTTTTTTTCATGTTAATGCGTTTTAGTGAATCATTTGTGCTGCAAAGGTAGCATGATAAAACCTATCACGCTAATTTATTCAACGAACGCACCAAATTAATCAACTAACTTGAGGGTTAGATATAGAACTCCGAAGGATCAATCAAGCCGGCACGGATGGCATATTTGATGAGTTCGTGTGCCGTGTTGATGCCTAATTTGCGGAAGATGTTCTTGCGGTGGGTGGTGATGGTGTGGATACTCGAAAAACGCTCTTCGGCAATCTCCTTGGTGGTTTTACCTTGGGCGATGGCTTTTACGATTTCGGATTCGGTGGCGGTCAGAATGTCAGGCTTCTCCTCGTCGCTTTGCTGTGAGATAATCACTTCGAGCGCACGCTGACTGATAAAACGCTGATGATGACTTACAGCGTGCAGGGCATCGCGCAAATCCTTCATCGGACCGTCCTTAAATACAATACTGAACTGATGCGATGAGTAGATAACACGGCGCAGGAATTGAGGCGTCAGCTCATCGCTGATAAGTAACCATTGCGATAAGGCAAAGCGTTCGCTTACTATCAGCAATTGGTCCTCGTCGGCAAAATCAAACAGGGTATAGTCGAGTATAACCACAGCATGCTCGTGCTCCTTTAACTGAGCAACCAAACTTGTTTTGTCTGATGCACGGTATATCTGGTTCTCGTCGTTCTGGCGTAACAAACTGTCGATGGCGAACCTTGTTATCTCCTGATTATCTGCTATTATATACTTTGCCATATCTGTTCTGATTTTGGGTGCAAAGATACGAAGAATAGATATAACCTCCAAATATCTGGTGATATTTAGATAATATATCTATAAACGTAGCGTTAATTGATGTTTTTTGCTAGATTCGAAGCCTGTTTGCCTATTTCGTAGAATAATATTCTATATCTTCTATCACCAGACCTGCCAACATAAAACCAAAGATAGCGGTGATATGAGCGAGTGTACCGTTGATCTGGGCTTTAGAAGAGCACCATTCGTGGTTCAACAGACTCTTGTCGCCTGGACCATTCTGGGCTTTGGGGCACATGCATTGTTCTGTGCCACAGGTGGCATTGTGACCTTTGTTCTCCAGCAGCTCGTCGCTATAAACGCATTGGAACTTTCGCTTAGGGAATTGCTTCTGCGACTTGAATTTCTTTCTAAGTGCACGTGCCAGTGGATCGCCCTGTACCTTCCAGAACTCTGTAACTTTGATACGGGTAGGATCTAGCTTTAAGGCTGCTCCCATAGATGAGAACAGTTTGGCATTAGTACGGCAAGCCAGGAGAATAAGCGCGGCCTTATCTTTCAGCGAGTCGATAGCATCTATGATGTAATCGTAAGTATCAAGTGCAAACTCATCAGCATTCTCTGCCGTGAAAATCTTTTGTAGGGCATTAATCTCTACAGTAGGGTTGATTGTTAACAAACGCTCTTTCAGCGCATCTACCTTTACCTGTCCGACGGTTTTAGTAGTGGCCATTAGCTGGCGGTTGATGTTGGTGATACAAACGCGGTCGCTGTCCACAATCGTCAAATGCCTGATACCACTACGTACCAGACTCTCTGCGCACCATGAACCTACACCTCCCACGCCAAAGATAATCACCCTTTTCTGGGCGATGCGCTCCATAGATTCATTGCCTAAAAGCAGTTCGGAGCGTCTGAATATTGCATCTTGTATTGCCATCTTTTTTAATTTGGCTGCAAAGGTACGATAAAGTGCGTAATTATCCAAATTTATAATGAAAAATCAGTGTGTTAACGCCGATAATTAGGGATGATATTTGGTTAATTATTTTAATTATTGTATCTTTGCACTCGATATGAAAAGAACATTCATTTGGATAGGGGCACTTGTTGTTGGTGCGTTATTAGGTTTACTTGGGCTTAATTGGCTCGATGTAGTGATGAACTTGGTTGCAACGGTTTATACCCGATTGTTCCAATTGCTGGCTGTACCTACGATAGTGTTGGCAGTCATCACCACTTTTGCCACTTTTGGCTCAAAAGGGTCAAAGCGTATCTTCGGTCATACGCTCACCTATACGTTACTTACCACAATTGCTGCAGCTGCTGTGGGAGCCGTACTCTATTTGTTGATAGCTCCAGGTAATCTGCCTGCCGAGGTGGTTAATAGTAGCTCAAAGGTATCAGACATCGGTCCGCAGATAACCTATACCGAGCATATCATCAGCATCATCCCTAACAATATCGTAAAGCCATTCTTTGATGGAAACGTACTTTCATTATTGTTGTTAGCCTTTGCCATAGGCTTTGGACTATCGAAATTGTCAGAGTCAGAAAATAAGGCCGTGTTGATTAAAGGCTTGCAGGGGCTTCAGGAACTTTTGTTTTTGTTGATACGTGGACTGATCTGGACTTTGCCATTAGGCATTGTTGCTTTCTCGGCCCAGTTGTCGGCTCAGGTATCAGCAGGTATTGTAGCCGATTCTATTGGAAAGTATGTGCTGGTAGTGCTTGGTGGCAATGTTATTCAGTTCTTTGTGGTGCTGCCCTTGTTCCTGATGGCACGCGGGTTGAACCCCATTCATGTGCTCAGTAAGATGATGCCAGCTGTACTGATGGCACTCTTTACCAAGAGTAGTGCTGCAACCCTGCCTGTTACTATGGATACTGCCGAGAACCGTTTGGGTATCAGTCCTAAGATTGCACGCTTTGTATTACCTATATGTACTACCATTAACATGAATGGATGTGCCGCCTTTATTCTTGTAACATCGCTATTTGTGATGCAGAATGGTGGCATCCCACTTACATGGAGTACCATTCTGCTTTGGATACTTGTGTCGGTTGTATCGGCCATTGGTAATGCTGGAGTGCCAATGGGGTGCTATTTTCTTACCCTATCGCTCATGTCGGGAATAGGTGCCCCAATTGCAGTCTTGGGTATTATTCTGCCTATCTATACCATTATTGATATGGTTGAGACAGCCGAGAACGTATGGTCAGACTCGTGCGTCTCTGCAATGGTAAACCATGATTTGAATAAAAATTGTTCATCTCTCCTATAATCTGCTGAAAAGCCTTTGTACACAGACGTTTCGAGGGGGAGAGATGCGAAAAATCTCTCATCTTCCAGATTCCCTGTGTTTATGCGGGTTTCTTTATTCCCAACTAGGGAACGTTTTGTCCCCAACGTGGGAATATTTTGTTCCCAACGTGGGAATATCACGTTCCAATAATGGGAATTTATTTTGATACTTTTGTGGCGGATGTAGTTGCATCCACTTTCTTGGGATTTTCTTTCACCTCTTTGGCCTCGTATTTGATTTTCTCGAAGCCTTTGATGATGTCGGCTACGGTCGTCTTGTCGGCATCGTACTCGATGGTGACTGTTTTTGTATCAAGATCGGTCTTGATGCTTTTAACGCCCTTTTCAAAGCGGATATTTTCCTTAATCTTCTTCTCACAGTTGTTGCAGTGCATCTGTGGATTGGTGGTGAGTACCACAGTTTTGATGTCCTTTGCAAAGCAAGCGCTTGCGAATGCTAATGCGACGAATAATACTTTTGTTCTCATAATGCTTTATATTTTTATCCAATTTAATCTTATACCTATATAATATATGGCACCATGCATGGGACCCCATACCATGGTGGCATCAAAGTTCTGGCCCCATGGATCGCTGGCAGCGATGATAGGATTCTGCTGTCTGCGACCTGTGATATTCTCGCCACCGGCATAGATGCTCCAATGGCGGAAGAATCGGGTTATCTGTGCATTCAGCTGCTCGTAGCCTTTATAGTTGCTCTCCCAAGCAGACTGTCCGTTGGTGGTAGTGTAAGCGTCGGGCATACGTCCGCCACCATTCAGTTGTAGCGTAGCATCAAACTGCCACTTGCCTAAGCCTGGCTTAAACTGGGCTGTGATAAGCCCTTTGTAGCGGTTGGTGAGCGGTTTTTCGCGTAGCACACCGCTATATGTTGATTTTACGTTGTTGCGACGATAGGTGGCTGTCATGGTAAAGCCATCGAATAGCGGGTATGTAGCTTCTATCTGCCAGGTGTGCGAGTAGCTGTCGCCTGCCAGGTTGGTAAAGTGTATGGCATGAGGATTACTATCCATATCTACCAGTAGCTGGTGCTGGAATGTGGTATAGTAATACTCGGCATTAAGCTCCAGCTTGCGTTCGCCAATAGGGATGCTGAGTGCTGCGCTCAAACCATAGTTCCATGCCTCTTCCTGGTCGAGATCGTTATCGATGATGATTTGACGACTGCTGGCCAGCAGGTAGTTGTACTCGGCCATCACATGATTGGTGCGATAGCCTTTCCCGATAGAACCACGCAGCGTCAGGATATCGTTTGGTGAGTACTTCAGGTGCATGCGTGGTGTTAGGAAACCGCCATAAAGGTTGCTATGGTCCCAACGCAGTCCTCCCATCAACGTAAACTGCTCGCCTATCTTATAAGTATATTGGGCATAGACTCCTGAGGTGGTTTCGTCGTAGTCGAAACGATCGTGGTTCAGACTTACACCAGTAGAAATACTATGATGTTCATTAAAATCTGTTTCAAACATCAACGAGGCATATCCATTGCGCTGATCGGTATTGTATTGTTTATGACCATATAGTGCATTCTGATGATGCAGCGAGCCCGAAAGAATCAGGGCAATGTTCGAACCGCGTTCTGGGTCGAAGATAAAGGCATTCTTGGTAAAAGCCTCGTAGCGCTCGTTGGTGATGTCGATAGTATAGGGGTGAGAGGTGTTAGTGTGATGACCGATCTGTCCACCCTCACGATGTTCTTTCAGCCCCTTGATGGCTGCCTGGAAGATATAGCCGTCGCTCATGTAGGCCCAACGGCTCATCAGCGAGCCTTGGCGTACTTTCGGCATATCCGCAAAGCCATCATTATTTTCGTCGTGTGCCTTGTCGAGTAGCTCGTAGTGCCCTAACAGGGCTGTGCTCCAGCGATTTGAGAGTTTGAGGTTTGCACCAAGGTTGGCTTCCACTTTTCCCTTGGTATTATAATATAGGTTCGCGTCGGCAAAAGGTGTGGCCTGCGGTTTCTTGAACTCTACGTTAATCTGACCGGTTATCGATTCGTAGCCGTTCTTTACCGATGAGGCTCCTTTTGATACCTGGATACTCTGCATCCAGGGGCCTGGGATATAACCTAACGAGTAGGGGGCTGCAGCGCCGCGATAATTTGGTATGTTCTCCGTTAGCATCTGCACATAGGTGCCGCTCAATCCCAATAGCTTAATCTGCTGGGCACCGGTTGCCGCATCGGCATAGTTCACATCTACCGATGGATTGGTTGTAAAACTCTCGCCTAAGTTACAGCAGGCAGCGCGTAGCAAATCGCCACTGCCAATAAAGTCTGTATTGGCTAATCCTCTTGTCTTGGCATGCTGATGACCATGGGCCATCACGTGCACCTCTTGCAGACGCTCGCCTTCGAGCATCTGCAGGGTGTCTGTGTTTATGGCGCTTTGGCCATAAACTCCACAAGTTGCCACAAATGTGGCTATCAGTCCAGTATAGTGTCGTTTATTCTTCATTTCGGCTGCAAAGTTATGTATAAAAAATGAATCAAATGCGCATTATATCTTTATTAACTATCGAAATACCTATATCATGGTATATGGAATGCCATAGGGTAGGGATTGTGGGGATGGAGAAAACGCCGTACCTTTGCACCCAGAAATATTAATTAATTATTTAAAGGGTTATAAAGGTATGAAAAGAACAATGCGAATGCGTATGCAAGATGTTTGTTGTTGTCGCCAGATGATGATGACAATGATGATGAAGGAGGGTATATATATAATAGGTATAAACAAAATTAAAAAGAAGCAATATGAAAAAGATAGCATTAACAATAGCAGTATTATTCAGTATCAGCATCAGCAATATTTGGGCTGAAGGTAACGGTGTGAACGACGTCAACGAAGTTAAGGGCACCAACAATACAACCGTACGCACCATTAAGGCGCCACGCTTTGCGCGTCCGTTGGTCGAAAAGTGGATTAAAGAATACGCAAAAACACAACCAGGCGTAGAGTTCCAGATTGCAAAAGGACAAGGTAATTCCGACCTGAATGTAGTACTTGATGATAAAAACTTTAGCCAGATTGTTTATTTCGGAGAGACAGCCGTGCTGCCTATCACTGCACGTAGCTCTGAGGCAGCCCGACTGCTCGAAGGTAAACACTTGAACAACAAGAAACTAAAGCAGCTTTATTTCCTGAATGAGGATTTTGACGAGGAAGTAAAGAAGAACAAGGCTTTCGAAACCATCACTGTTTATAGCGGCAGCAATGCCACATCGGTAGCTTCGTCGTTCGCTCACAATTTTGGCGAGGAGAGCAGCAATTTCCGTGGCAAGCGTATATCAGGCGACGACCTGTTTTTGAACACCGCTTTGGCAAAGGATCCTCTGGGCGTGTCGTTCAACGCACTTCCTAATATCTTTGATCTGAAGAGCCGCCACCTGAAAGAAGATCTCTCGCTGGTAGGTCTTGACGTGAAGAAGGACTTGGCCAACAGTTTCAGCGATAACGGCACACTCGACGAACTGCTTACAGCACTCGAGAATAGTAAGGAGTCGGAGGTTGCCATCGAGAAGGTGGGCATCAGTGTGAACAATGCCGACGACGAGGTAAACAAGTTCTTGGAATGGGTGCTGGCACAGGGTACCAAGTACAACCACGAATATGGATTGTTGAATCTTAAATAAATAGTAGTATTAGTCTTATGGGAAAAAGATTGTTAGTTGCAACGCTTGTTGCAATAGGGCCCTTAGTGGCCTTTGCGCAGAACCTGATTACCGGACACATCACCGATGTCCGTACTGGTGAGCCGTTGATAGGAGCTTCGGTGATTGTAAAATCAGAAAAGGGTAGAGGTGTAGTGACCGATGTGGATGGTAACTTTAAGCTTGAGACAAAGGTAGAAGCCCCACTGACCCTGAAAGTAGAATACGTAGGCTATCGTGCCCTCGATGTAGATGTTTACGATTTCGATGAGCCAGTAGAGATAGCCCTGATTGATAACTCGAACCGTCTGGACGAGGTGGTAGTAGTAGGTTATGGTGTACAGAAGCGTAAGCAGCTTACTGGTGCTGTAACTACCGTAAAGAATGATGAGTTGCTTAATACCTCAACCTCGTTCGATAACATCCTGGGTGGTGCCGTTGCCGGTCTTGATGCCACCGCATCATCTGGTCAGCCAGGTGCTTCGGTTAACATCCGCATCCGTGGTGGTAACTCTATCAATGCCGGTAACGAGCCCCTTTATGTGATTGATGGTGTACTGCTGTACAACAGTAGTTCGGCCACTAATGCCGGCAATAGCGTGGCTGGTACAAACTTTAATCCTTTGGCCTCAATCAACCCATCCGACATCGAGTCGATCGAGGTGCTGAAGGATGTGTCAGCCTCGGCTATCTATGGTTCGCGTGGTGCCAATGGTGTAATAATCGTAACCACCAAGAGTGGTAAACATGGTAAGGTTAAGGTGGATTACGGTTATTCTATTGGCGTATCGTCGGTCCGTAAGCGTTTGGATGTGCTCAACGCTGAGCAGTGGGGCGAGTTATATCTGGAGTTGGCAACCGATGCCCAGAAGAAAGCTTCGGGTGTTACACCTGAGTTGGTTAAGACTTGGGGCGAGGGCACCGATTGGCAGGATGCTTTGTTCCGTACTGCTACCACCCAGCAGCATCAGGTGTCGGTAAGTGGTGGTTCGGATAATGAGCGCTTCCACATTTCGGGCAACTATACCAATCAGGATGGTGTGATTCGCGGCTCAGGATTTACCCGCTTGGGTGCACGCTTGAACTATGAACGTGACATTCTGAAGAACGTAACCGTTGGCCTGAAGTCGAGCTTCTCAAAGAGCACTCAGACCGGTTCTCAGTCGTTCCGCGGACAGTCGAACGGTGTGAGCGGCCTGCTGGAGTTGGCCTTGCGTACATCGCCTGCAGTACCTATTTATAATACTGATGGTACCTACAACTATGCTAATCCTTTTGAGGCAGGCGACTTTGTGCGCAATGGCCTGACTCCAAATGCTATTGCCGACCTGAGCGAGGTGGATGCACAGACACGTGTTGATAATACGCTGGTGAGCGCTTTTGCACAGTGGGAAATCATCAAAGGGCTGAAATTGCGTACACAGGGTTCGGTAAACATCCTGAATACCCGTCAGAGTGTGTTCGGTCCTGCCACCTCACAGATTGGTTTCAACTCTGATGGCTATGGTGCCGTGGGTTCAAAACGCTGGGAGAGCGACCAGGTTGAGGTCACCCTGACATGGAACAAGAAAATTGGTAATATCCACGAGTTCGAGGTGCTGGGTGGTTATACCTATCAGCAGGAGAAGAGTGAGCGACTGCTTGGCAGTACTGCCGATTATGCCAATGATAACCTGAGTTACAAGAGTCTTCAGTCAGGTTCGCAGCTCATCGCTACCGAGACCGATTTTGTAACATCGGTTCTTTATTCAGGCATCGGTCGTATCAACTACTCGCTGTTGGATCGCTACCATCTTACAGCCACCTTGCGTGCCGATGGTTCGAGTCGCTTTGCCAAGAATAAGAAATGGGGTTGGTTCCCCTCACTTGGATTTGCTTGGAATGTGAACGAAGAGAAGTTCCTGAAGAACATCAAGTGGATTGAAGACTTGAAACTGCGTGCCAGCATTGGTACTGTGGGTAACCAGGAGATTGGCGACTATACCTTCCTCTCAACTTATGCAGCTACCCATTATTTCCTTGGCGGTATTAAGAATACAGCCTATTATCGTTCGGCTTTGGGCAACGACGACCTGAAGTGGGAAACTACCACCTCGTACGATTTGGGTTTCGACTTTAATATCCTGAAGGGTAAATTGGGTTTTGTTTTCGATGTGTATCACAAGAAAACTTCCGACCTGCTGCTGGATATTCCTGTTGAGCAGACTACAGGTTTCAGTCGTCAGCTTACAAACGTAGGCAACGTCACCAATGATGGTGTTGAGTTTGCTGTTAATGCCACCCTTTGGCAGGCTAAGGATCTGACATGGCAGGTGAGTGCCAATATTGCCCACAACCACAATGAGGTGACAAGCATCGGTACCGGACAGAGTGAGATTATCAACGGCAACCAGACCATTATCCGTCCAGGCGAAGCACTCGGTACTTACTATGGCTGGCAGTTTGATGGCATCGTGCAGACATCCGAGGATTTGAAGTCGGTTCCTTCACCATCCAACAAACCGGTCGTAGAATATGGCGACGTGAAGTATGTCGATCAGAATGGTGATGGTGTGGTAGATCAGGAGAACGACCGTGTAGTACTTGGTTCAGCACAGCCCGATTTTACCTATGGTTTTGCTACTCAGCTGCGTTATAAGAGTTGGAACTTGAGTCTTAACTTCCAGGGTTCATATGGTAATAAGCTTTATAACCAGATGGAACAGGCACTCGAATCGCCCAATGCCAGCTATAATGCTTCCACCAAGCTGCTGAACCGTTGGACAGCCGAGAATCCCAGTACAACCATCCCACGTGCCGTAGCTCAGAATAACTACAGCGCTTATCTGGATAGCCGCTTTATTGAAGATGCCAGTTATCTGCGCCTGAAGAATATTCAGATTGGCTACAATTTCCAGCCCAAAGTGGGTAACAATCAGAAACTGGGTGTTTACCTCTACGCTTCGGCCCAGAACCTGCTTACAATAACCAATTACAGTGGTTATGATCCTGAGTACAGCGGCTACGTAGATCGTGGAACCTATCCTGCATCTCGTACATTTACATTTGGTGTTAAACTGTCGTATTAATCTTTAAAGGTATAAGAAAAATGAAAAAGAATCAGATATATCATACAGCGCAATCTCTGTTGGCAGGCGTGGTGTTCGGCTTGACACTTGCATCGTGCGAGTCGTTGGATCAGGGTAACCTGAGCGAGCTGGCCGAAAGCAATCTTCCTCAGAGCGATGCAGATGCCAAGGCACTTGTTAATGCCGTATATTCGTCGGATATTGAACTGGCCACTACTTACATGTATCTTATCGACCTCACTACCGAGACCACCGTGAGCGGTGAGAATCCTAATGGTGGAGGTGGCATGTTAGGACTGCTCTCATGGGATGGAACCAACTCCTATGTGGTGAGCCTGTGGCGTGCTGTATATGCCTCGCTGGCACGTGCTAACGATACCATCGAGAAGTTGCAGACTAATCCTGCAGGCGTGTCACCCGAGATTGCATCGCAGGTGATAGGCGAAGCCAAGTTTCTGCGTGCTTACTATCTGAACTATGCCGTGCAGCTGTGGGGGCCAGTGCCTGTCATCACCAGCAGCAATGGCGGTACAAATGCAGTAAGAAACTCGGAGACAGAGGTCTATCAGCAGATAGTGGCCGACCTTGAGGATGCTGCAGCCCGACTGCCTGAGCGCAGTAAGCAGAGTCAGGGTGATATCGGTCGTGCCTCGCGTGGTGCAGCCTTGGCAGCCTTGGCAAAGGTTTACCTGACCTGGGCTCAGGTGGATGACGAACTGACCGATGCGCAGCGCAAGGAGTATTTCGGCAAGTCGGTTCAGTATGCACAGCAGGTGATCGATTCGAACGAATATCGTCTTGAAGAGAATTTCTACGACAACTGGAACAACCAGAACCGAAATGGTAAGGAGAGCATATTTGCCATCCAGTTCTATCTGGGATCAAGCACACGCGATGGCGATGCTTCGGGCAATAACCACCTGTGCCACTGCTCGTTCTCAACCAGCTACAGCGTGTCGCTGCCACATATCGCACCAGGTCCGGACAACACCGTCGAGAATTCATATCTGCCGGGTGATCAGCGCAAGGAGGTATCATTTGCCGACTCACTTTGGCGTCCTTCTACACAGAACTATTTCCACTTCTATTTTGATGCCGACGGTGATGGCATCCGCGAGTCGGGCTTCTCACGCTACAACAAGTACATCGACCATGACAGGCCTGAGACAAGTGCTGCCGACCGTGCTATGAACCGTCAGGTGATCCGTCTGGCTGAGGTGTATCTGGTACTGGCCGAGGCTATCAACGAGCGTGACGGACAGCCTAATCAGCAGGCCTATGATGCCTTCAACAAGGTGCGTCGCCGTGCTTTCCGCGAAGAGGTTAACAGCGCTACAGCACAGGCACACGACCTGGAGACTGGTCTGAATTACGATGGCTTTAAGAATGCAATCATTCAGGAACGCTCATGGGAGTTCGTCCTGGAGCAGAAACATCTGCTCGACCTGAAGCGCTGGAAGATTCTGGTGAAGACCATTAAGAATAGTGCTTTGGCCAAGAACTTCCCAGAGTATAACAAGCAGACGATTGATTTCAAGCATTATCGTTTCCCCATCCCACAAGCACAACGAGTAGTTAACCCCAACCTCTGGCAGAACTATGGCTACGATGGTTCCGACATCACCACCAACCCCTATGTAGGCAGAGAATAAACAAAAAAAAGAGAGAGCAATATGAAAAAATTAATTTTGTCAGCCGTAATTGCAAGTGCTACCCTCACGGGGGCACTTGCTCAACAAAACGATCAGCGTTTGAATAAGGCCATCACCGATAAAGGCTATTTTCAGAAAGCCTGGAAGAGTGCACCATCATTTCGCGACCTGCTTAAGCGTCGCAAGGCAGCAGTCAATCAGTTCAGGGCTATCCCTACTGCAGCATTGCAACCCATCACTATCAGAGCTTTTGCCACAGCAGAGCAGCGTGCCGGCACACGTCATGTGATTATACGTGAGCATCAGTATCTGAATGACAGTGGTTACAACAATGGTGGCTTCGACCTGGGAATTGGTACTCCCGACCATGTGATTGCAGCTATTGCCGGTGATATCATCGACAGCTACGTCACACAGGCTGCTATCAAGGGGGTTGCCATCGACTCGCTTGCCATCAATATCAAGCAGACTGGGCATTCGCTGCAGAACTGGGGACTGGATTATACCATCTTTATTGATTCGCCTGCTTCTGACCAGCAACTTGAGGAGTTGCGCCTACTGGCCGAGAAAAACTCACCACTTTATCAGTTCTCTATCCGTGCGCATAAGGTAAACACAACAGTTGAACTGCATAAGAGTGCCGAGGATTTGGTGATTCCACCTACCTATCAACCAGGTTTGCGTGAGTTCATTGAGTGGGAAACGCGTAAAGGCGAGGCTAACAAGCAGCTTCGTGAAAGCGGTCAGCGTCCCGATAAGGCGAAGTTTGGTGGCTATGCATACGACTATCCTTACTCTCGTAAGAACGAGTTCACGCCTGCTCAGAGCGAGAGCTATCTGAATCCAGATGGTCCAAGTGCTTTCATCAATCCCTCATCAGGTGTAACCGTACTGCAAGTACGCCATCACAGAGTGTTGCAGGATCATCCACAGATTTTCGGCGGAAACGACCTTGGACCTACTGCGGTTGAGAGTCATATCGGATTGCTTGGTTCGTGCTTTACCCATGTGGCAGAGGGAACCGCAGCTCGCAATAGAATTCCGCTTGACACCCTTAACGTGGCACTCACTGCCCAGTTCGACCCACGCAGCGGTCGCAAAGGCTACGAGCAAACCCCACTTTATCCTACCGACATACAGATGCGTGTGGTGATAAGCAGTCCACGCAGTGAGGCTGAGATCCGTCAGCTGGTTGCCGATACCGAGCGTGGATGTCCCATCTACAATCTGGTAACCAATGCGCAGGAAATCAAAGGAGGTATAAAAAGAGTAATAGCAAAGAATAAGTAATCATTAAAAATAGAAGAAATTATGAAAAAGACTCAGATTGTTATCATTACAGCAGCCCTTGCTTTGCAGGTTAGTAGTGCACTCGCACAGGGGCCTCTCAACATCTTTAAGTCGGCTCAGCAGAAAGCCAAGTTGGAACAGAATGCCCCTTCGTTGCGTAACCACCTGAGGGAGCGTAAGGTGGCCCTCGAAGCCTGGAAGGCTATTCCTGCCAGCGACCTGCAGCCTGTGACGCTGACTGCTAACGTCACCGCCAAGAACCGCTCGGGTGTACGTGAACTCCGAATCAGAGAGTTTCATTATATTGGCGACTGTGGCTATGCCCATGGTGGACAGGATTCGGGTGTTGATACGCCAACAACGGCACAGGCGGTATTTGCTTCCGACCTTGCCGATAGCTATCTGAATCAGGCTGCGCTGCTGGGTATCGATATCGACTCGCTGACTATCGAAATCCACGGTCAGCCCGATAAGGTGAAGACTAATCGTGTGTGGTATCCACGCAACTTCCTCTACACCATCTATATTGATTCACCTGCCTCGGATGCTGAGTTGGAAAAGTTGGCAGTATTGGCAGAGCAGAACTCGGCTGTAGCCACTCTGGTGAAGGCTGCCGTAGTGCCTCAACTGATTATCGATCAGAAGTCGTCACCACGCGAGAAGAAGGTTGAAGGCGCCACCTTGGCTGGACTTCGCGAGTATATCTGGGGTAAGCGTCAGGCGCTGCAGGCAAGCAAGGCGAAAGCAGAAGCAGCAAAAGCCAAGAATCCAAAGGCTGACGCAGATGCCTTGCGTAAAGCACTTGCTCCAAAGCAGGGCCCATGGGTAAAGGTTTTCCCCAATGGTGTGCGTCAGCTAACCGTAAATGATAAGTATCTCATTCTGCACGATAATCCTGCTTATCTGGGTGGTACCAATCTCGGTTTTACCTCAATCGAGGGTGTGCTGGGCATTCTGGGCACCTGTATCACTCACATCTCATTGGGACAGGCAGCAGAACGCGCACTCGACGTGGATTCAATCTCGCTGACCGTCGAGGCAGAATGGGATCCACGAGCAGGTCGCAAGGGCTTTGAGAAGGTGTCGATTGCTCCACAGAACGTGCGCTACACTTTGCATGTGAAGACACCCGAAAGTGCTCAGGCCGTGAAAGAGTGGATCGAGGCTGTTGAGAAGATTTGCCCCATGTACAACCTCTTCAAGGATACACAGACATTCGAGCATCGCATCGTACGTGGTAGTTTTAAAAGACAATAATGATGAAGTATGAGCCTGCATATTTACTCGCTTTGGCTACTTGGCCGGTAACCGTTTGTGCTACCAATGCACAGGCAGACTCACTACGCATAGCTCGTCCGGCCGCTTTTCCTGCTGTAAGCCGACATCAGACGCTCGACTCGCTGAAAGCAGAAGTGAAGCTGCAACTGGAGCAGCGGTACGGACAGCACTATGGGTGCTCGGCACTCTCACTAACCTCTATCGCCGCTACACTGGGCAGTCCACTAAGCGAGCAACAACTTCGAAGCATGTCGGAGGCGTTCTCTGGTGGTATCGGTCATAAGTTTGGCGAAGGCACTTGTGGCGCACTTACCGGTGCCATTGCAGCCTTAGGTTTTTATGCCAGTGGCGATAAGGAGAAACATCTGCGGTTGGCAGCTGAAGTATATGATGAGTTTAAGAAGCAACAGGGATCCATTACGTGTGGTGATATCTACGCCCGTTATCATTTTAGTCACTGCGACGGATGTAATCTCTGTGCGATACAGAAAGTGATAGAAGTTCTTTACCGTGAGGGTGATATCCACACAAGTACCATCGCCCCATGGCAGCAGTTAATAGAAGAAAAGAAATAAAAAGGAGATGATGATTATGGAAAAGAGAGTTTTTACAAGAATTAGCGCGATAGTTTTTTTGCTGTTTTCAGGTTTCGCACTCACTGCCTGCGGAGGTAGTGACGATCCAGTAGTACCTATCAATATACCAACCGAAGACGACGAATGCTGCAATGCTGAAGAGACATTCCTGGCATATACTTTCCTGCACAACGGTTATCTGAAAGAGATTGAATCGCTACGCGACACAATCGATGAGAAATATGCCCTGAGCGTTTACTCGCGAGGTGGCAAACTGCATGCAGGCTATAATGATGTGTTTTTTGCGCTGACAAAAATCTCTAATCAAGGTTTTGTTCGTAATTTCTCTGTCACAGAGATAAGTCCCGTGATGACCATGACCGAGAAAGGTATGAAGCACTCAACACCAACGGCTACAGAGAGCAGCCTTTACGATGAAACATTCCCTGCCGTACAGCACGCGTGGATATCTTTCGTAATGAGTAGTAGCAGTATGGGCTATTGGGAACTGGGATACAAGGCAACTACCCAGAATAAAACGGTTGCCCATACCGGTAGTGTTATCGAGGTTTCGGCCAATGCTACAGGCCAGGAGTGGATTAAGTCGTTCAAATATCAGGATGTAAATTACTACCTCTCGCTGGTAAATCCTAATGATTTCCAGACTGGTATAAACACTATTCAGGCATACGTATCGCAGCAGAATGCTGAGAAAGCCAAACCTTGGCCATTGGCTGATCAGGAGTTTACTATCGAAATTATACCCACTATGCCCGATATGGGCAATCATTCTTCGCCCGATAATGTGGCTCTTACCAAACAACCATCAGGCATATACGAAGGTAAGCTAAACCTTACTATGACAGGCCTGTGGGATATTCATCTGGTTGTAAAGGACAAAGAAGGTAACATCGTAGCAGGAGGAGAGAATAATGACAGCGGGTATAGCAATATTTATTGGAGCGTTATATTATAGTAATGTATTGACCGCTTTGCCAACCGACAGTATCGAGAAAGAAGCATCGATTAACGAGGTGACTATCACCTCGACTGTCGGTTCCAAGCGCAAGGTGGCTGGCAAGGGGCGTACAGCATCGATAGAGGAGCATCTGTTGCAGTTGAACAATGTTGCCATGGTGAAACGAGGCGCATATGCCTGGGAACCGGTGGTAAACAATATGTCTACCGAGCGATTGAGTACAACTATCGATGGTATGAAGATATTCTATGCTTGTACCGATAAGATGGATCCTGTAACGTCGTATGTAGAAAGTGGTAACCTGCAGCGCGTAAGACTGGATTCGGGCCTTGATGGCAATCCACAGGCAACAGGTAATATCGGCGGAAGTATTGATCTGAAACTCCGTAAGTCGGGGTTTGATGCTGCTCCTCAGGAGTTTAACCTTACTACTGGGTATGAAGCCAACGGCCATCTGCAGGTGTATGGTGCCGATGCTGCGTTCTCGTCGCAGACGTTCTATGCCAACTTCGGCGCGTTTTATCGTGATGCAGATAATTACAGGGCTGGTGGACATCAGGATGTTCCTTTTTCCAAGTTCCATAAAGTCAATTCGTTTCTGAACCTGGGGTTCCGTCCAGCCCCAAACCACATCGTAGAGGGTACGGTCATTTTCGACCGTGCCACCGATGTTGGCTATCCGGCCCTGAATATGGATGTTAGCGATGCTACAGGACTTATCACGTCGCTTTCTTATCGCAGGGAGCAGCTTGCGGGGCTTTTCTACCGATGGGAAACCAAGGTGTACTATAATCATATCACCCATAATATGGATGATAGCACACGCCCCGACGTGATTATTCACATGGATATGCCTGGTAAAAGCAGTACGGCCGGACTCTATAGTCTGCTCGAGGGCTCAAGGGGTAACCATCAGTATCAGCTTAATTTTGATTGCTATTACAATACCCTTTTTGCTGATATGACCATGTATGTTGAGGGGGCCAAACCCATGTACATGCTTACGTGGCCTGATGTGGGTACTTTCAACAGCGGTTTGTCGTTGTCTGATAATATCCGTTTGTCTGATACGCATAGTATCCATCTGTCGGCAAAAGGCTCTTGGCAGCAGCAACGTATTAATAGCGATGAAGGCTACCACGCCTTGGAAATATTTTTCCCAGGTGTGGAACGTAGCAAGCGTACTTTTATGGGACGTGTGTCTGTAAGCTATGCCTGGCAGAATAATGGTTGGCGATTGGCTGCTGGAACAGGATACGGTAATCGTGCACCATCGGTTACCGAGTCGTTTGGATACTTCCTGAATAATGCCTTCGACCGTTATGATTACATTGGTAATCCCCACCTTAAGAACGAAAGTGCGGTTGAGTTGAATACATCGGCTTCGTGGCAGAATGATGTGATAGATACTCGCCTAGAGGTGAATGCATTTCTTTTCCATAACTACATTATCGGTACACCCGATAACCGATTGTCGGCTATGACTATCGGAGCTCCGGGTGTGAAGGTTTACCAGAACCTAAAACATGCGCAGATTGTGAATACTGCGTTTACATTCAGTGTCACCCCTCTTTCCTGGTTGCGTTGGGACAATAAGGTGAGTTACAGTTATGGCAAGGAGAGCACTGGGGCTCATCTGCCTTTGATTGCTCCCTTTACCTATCTTACGGCATTGAAACTGTTCCATCAGAACTGGGAAGGAGAATTGGGTGGCGAACTGGTTGGCAAACAGAGCAACTACAGCAATAAATATGGCGAGAGTCTTACACCAGGCTATGCTGTATGGCATATCAGTGCCGGTTATCAGTTTAACATCCATACGGTTGTAGCTAATATCCATGTGGGTGTTGATAACCTGTTTGATCGTTACTATTCTACCTATTCGGATTGGAACCATATCCCCCAGAAGGGGCGTAATATCTATGTTAATCTATCGGTGAAGTTGTAGCTTATTCAGCAGCTACAACTTCAATTTCAACCAAAGCGCCTTTAGGCAGTGTTTTTACAGCCACAGCCGAACGGGCTGGATATGGCTCAGCAAAGAACTCGGCATAAACGGCATTCATGTCGGCAAAGTCGTTCATGTCGGCCATAAATACGGTTGTCTTCACCACATGGGCCATGGTTAAGCCTGCTTCTTCAAGAATGGCTTTGATGTTGGTGAGCGATTGACGGGTCTGCTCCTTGATGCCACCCTCTACAAAACTTCCTGTTGCAGGATTGATGGGTATCTGACCTGAGGTGTAGAGCAGGTTGCCTACACGGATGGCCTGACTGTAAGGACCGATGGCAGCTGGTGCCTGATTGGTGCTGATAACTTGTTTCATACCTTTATCATGTTTATTTGTTGATACCTTTCAGCAGTTTCTCTACCTTCTGATACTGTACGGTTGAGAGCAGAATCTTGCCTTCGGGTGATACCACTACCATTGATGGAATCCACTGTACACCGTAGGCTTTAGAAATATCGGTTTCCTTAAACTTCTTCAGTTCGCTCACCTGGGGATAGCTGATGCCGTACTGCTTGATGGCCTTCTGCCAAGCTTCTACGTTGGTATCCATCGATACACCAACGAATTCAACCTTGTCGGAGTGAAACTCGTTGTACAGACGTACCACCTCGGGCGCATCCTTGCGACAGTCGGGGCACCACGAGGCCCAGAAATCAAGTACTACGGTCTTGCCTTTCAGCGAGCTGAGGCTAAAGGGCTTGCCGTCGGGGGTATTCATGGTGAAGTCGGGAGCCACAGTGCCTGGCTGTACCAGACTGGTGGCATACTTGGCATCCATATCTTCGTCGGTGGTTTGCGCTTTTGTGTTAATGGCAAACCCCGCTAAGAGCAGGGCTGCCAATAGTGTTTTGAGTTTCATAAGAGATACTTGTTTGTTTTATCTATTTGTTCAGTTTCCAGGTAACACCATCCTTGGTGTCCTTCACCTCGAAACCGGCTGCTGCGAGTTCATCGCGAATCTTATCGCTGGTAGCCCAGTCCTTATCAGCCTTGGCCTTAGCACGCAGTTCGAGTACCATATCCATTACCTTACCAAAGGCAGCCTCGCGCTCATCGTTGGTGCCGCTCTTCTCGGCCTTCAAGCCCAGAATATCCTCGGCAAAGAGGTGCATGGTTTCCTTCAGCTCCTGCAGGCACTCGGCACAGATGGTTGCCTTGTGATCGGTGAGCTTGTTCACCACGGTGCAAGCTTCGAACAGATAACTGATCACCTGTGGGGTGGCCAGGTCGTCGTTCATGGCGTCGTAGCACTTCTGGCGCAGGGCCTTAACTACCTTCTCAGTCTCGGCATCGCACTTGTCGGCTACCTGAACACGCTCCAAGTCGGCAATAGCGTTCATCATCTTCTCCAATCCCTTCTCGGCTGCCTCCAAGGCCTCGTTCGAGAAGTCTACGGTGCCACGGTAGTGAGCACTCAGCACGAAGAAACGGATGGTCATCGGTGAGTAGGCCTTCTTCAGCAATGGGTGATTGCCGGTGAAGAACTGCTCGAGTGTGATGAAGTTGTTATACGACTTACCCATCTTCTGTCCGTTGATGGTCAGCATGTTGTTGTGCATCCAGTATTTTACAGCAGGGTGACCCATCGAGGCCTGTGCCTGTGCAATCTCGCACTCGTGGTGTGGGAATACCAGGTCCATACCACCTCCGTGGATATCAAACTCCTCGCCAAGGTACTTGCGACCCATAGCAGTACACTCACAGTGCCAACCAGGGAATCCGTCGCTCCAAGGCGATGGCCAGCGCATGATGTGCTCGGGCTGAGCCTTCTTCCACAGAGCAAAGTCGGCCTGGTTGCGCTTCTCGCCTACACCGTCGAGCTCACGACTGGCATCCTTCACGTTCTCGAGCGAACGACCTGAAAGAATACCATACTGGAACTTCTTGTTGTAAGCCTCGATATCAAAATAGATAGAGCCGTTGCTCTCGTAAGCAAAGCCATTGTCGATAATCTGCTGAACCAACTGCTGCTGCTCGATGATATGACCAGTGGCATGGGGCTCGATAGAGGGGCGCAGTACATTCAGTGCATCCATAGCCGCATGATAGCGGTTGGTGTAGTACTGGGCAATCTCCATGGGCTCCAGCTGCTCCAGGCGGGCTTTCTTGGCAATCTTATCCTCACCCTCGTCGGCATCGTGCTCCAAGTGACCTACGTCGGTAATATTACGTACATAACGTACTTTATAACCCAGGTGCTTCAGATAACGGAACACCAGGTCGAAAGTAATCGCAGGACGGGCGTGTCCCAGATGGGGATCGCCATACACGGTAGGACCACAAACATACATACCCACGTTGGGGGCGTGAAGGGGCTCGAAACGCTCCTTCTGTCGTGTCAAAGTATTGTAAATTACTAACTTAGATTCCATAATGCTCTTAAATTTTGGGTGCAAAGGTACAATTTTTTTAGCACGAATTACGCGAATTAACACGAAAAATTTTACATCAACATAAAAAATTCGTGAAATTCGCGTAATTCGTGCCTAAAACATCAGATAGAGCGCTTGGCTTGCTCTTGTGCGGCAATAACGCGATCGCACCACTGGTCGAACTCTGGGTCCTCTATCTGCAGTTCGGGATGTGCCAGGATGTACTGTACGCAACGGCGTACACCCTCGTCGAAACGGGTAGTGGCCTGGAAACCTGGCACGGCGCGCTTCAGTTTACTGCAGTCGAACATCACCGTCACGCTTTTATCGCCTAACAGGTTGCCTGTAAAGTCCCACTCCTTGGGTGATGTGGCAGCCAGAAATTCCGAAGCCACATAGTAGGGCTTAAGCTCCACCTGCAGCGCGTTGGCTATGCACTGGTAAATCTGATTCCACGATAGCTGCTCGTCGCTCATAATCTGGAAAGCCTCGCCAATGGCCTTGGGATTACCCAGCAGACCGATAAAACCACGGGCAAAGTCCTCGTTCCAGGTTACGGTCCAGAGTGATGAGCCATCGCCGTTCAGAATCACCTGCTTGCCTTGTATCATGCGTTTCAGTACCTGCCACGAACCCTTAGGTCCATGTACGCTTACAGGCACACCGCGCTCACAGTAGGTATGCGAGGGGCGTACGATGGTAATAGGAAAACCGTTTTCGCGATACTCCTTCAACAGCAGTTCTTCGCAGGCAATCTTGTTGCGCGAGTATTCCCAGTAGGGGTTGGCCAGTGTGGTGCCCTCGGTAATCACATGGTTGGCGGCGGGCTTGTTGTAGGCCGATGCCGACGAGATGTAAACATACTGGCGGGTACGACCTTTGAATAAGCGCACATCGCGTTCAACTTGTGAAGGCAGAAAACCGATAAATTCACATACAGCATCAAAGGTTTTCTTGCTCAGCAGTTCGAGCACCTTCGACTCGTTGTTGATATCAACAATCAGTTGTGTGACGCCTTCTGGCACTTCGTTCTTGCGAGTGCCACGATTCAGCAGCCACAGGTCGTGACCTGCAGCTGCCAGTTGCCGTGTGATGGCCGAGCTGATAGTACCCGTGCCACCTATCATTAATATCTTCATCCGCGTGCCATTTTGTAGATTGCCTCCATATCCTCGGCCTTCAGCACCTTCAGGTTACCGCAGGTAATGGTGTTGTTACGACTGCACTTGCGTACCATCTCCTTGATTTCTTCGTCGGTGATGTCCTTGCCAATCAGCTCCTTGATGTTGATAGGCATACCGATGGCATGATAGAAACGCTCCATGGCCTGGATACCCTTTTCGGCAGTGCCTTCGGGATCGGTAAAGTCATTGGGTACATCCATCACGTTAACGGCAAAACGCACAAATCTGCTCAGATTCTCGTGCATGGTATAGCGGGCCCAACTTGGCCAGATGGCGGCCAGACCGGCACCATGGGTTACGTCGAACATGCCACTGAGCTCGTGCTCCAGCTGGTGGGTAGCCCAGTCGCCGATAGCACCGCAGCCAGTCAGGTCGTTATGCATCAGCGAACCGCCCCACATAATCTGTGCACGGTAGCGATAGTCCTCCGGATTCTTCAGTACAGGGAATACGGCGTTCTTGATACTACGCAGCGCAGCCTCGGCTAGATCGGTAGTAAAGTCCATATCATCGTCCTTAGTAAAGTAACGCTCCATGGTGTGCATCATCATATCGGTAACACCGGCTGCCGTTTGGTAAGGGGGCAATGTCATGGTGCGACGAGGATTCAGGATAGCAAACTTGGGGCGACTCAGATTGTTACTGTAACCCACCTTTACATCGCCGTCCTCATTAGTAATCACTGAGCTTTCGCTCATCTCACTACCAGCAGCAGGAATGGTAAGCACCGCTGCTACGGGCAGCATGGTCTTAGGTTGGGCCTTACCCATGTAGATATCCCATACGTTACCCTCGAAAGGTACACCGTAGCCAATACACTTAGCCGAGTCGATAACACTACCGCCACCTATGGCTAGGATAAAGTCGATACCCTCCTTACGGCAGAGTTCGATGCCCTGCTGAGCCAACGATAAACGGGGATTGGGCACTACGCCTCCCAGCGTCACATACTCAACGCCATCATCGCTCAGCAAACCGCAGATCTTGTTGAGCAAACCAGAACGCTTAGCGCTTTGTCCGCCATAATGTACCAGCACCTTTGTGCCGCCATACTTCTTTACCAGCGCAGCTACCTGCTCTTCACTCTGTTCTCCAAACACCACCTCGGTAGGGGCATAGAAATTAAAATCCTTCATAAAAATGTTTATTTTTGTGATTTGATGACCAGCACGAAACCACCACGGGGCTGTGTAGCAATTTGCTTAGGTATCTGATTGCCCTTGGTAATCAGCCAATCCTTATTGCCTGCCAGTTGATACTGGGTTGGATCTGCATCAGCAAAGGTCTGCACGCACTTGGCGCCACTGATAAAACTCAGATCTACATCGAGCACCTTCTTGTTGTCGGTACCGTTGATACCAGCCACATACCAAGTATTGCCGCTACGGCGGGCCAGTACTACGCTCTCGCCGGGATAACCGCTCACGTAGCGGGTCTCATCCCATGTGGTGGGCAGCTTTCCGAAGAAATCCTGTACCTGCTGAGGCTGCACCAGATAGCTCTCGGGTTTGTCGGCCAGGTGCTGCAGGGCACTCTCGTACAGTACGGTCAGAGCCAGTTCGTGGGCATCGCTGGTAATATGTGGATGCTGCGAATCGCTGAAGGTACATGGTGTGTAGTCCATCGGACCGATGATGTTACGGGTAAAGGGAAGTGTGGTGTTATGACTGGCTGCTACGTTGGTAAATGTGGGCACGTTGTTGTACCACTCGGCACCATACACACCCTCGGTCGACATGAGGTTGGGGTAGGTGCGCTGCCATCCACGAGGTACGGTGGCACCATGGAAGTTAACCAGCAGATGATGCTTGGCGGCACTCTCCAGCAGGTCGATACAGTAAGTCATATCGCGCTGACAGTCGCCTGAGAAGAAGTCGATCTTTACACCAGCTACGCCAATCTTCTCGCACCAGGCAAATTCCTTTTCACGGTCTTCGGGCTTGTTCAGGCGGAACTTCGGTGTGGGGGCACCATCAATCCAGCCTACTGATGAGTTATACCAAATCATGGGTTTAACACCCTTCGAGTTGGCATAAGCTACGGCATCCTCGATGGTCTTGTCGTCCTTCATCTCATCCCACTCGGCATCAATCAGCACGTAAGGCAACTTCAGGGTAACAGCCATATCTACGTACTTCTTAATAATATTGTAGTCGTTCGAACCATGGTTGTATGCCCAGTAGATCCACGATACAACACCAGGTTTAATCCAGCTGGTATCGCTTAGTTTGCAAGGCTCGCTTACGTCGGTTACCAAGGTGCTCTGAATCAGGTCCTGCATGCTGCCGATGATAGCGATGCGCCAAGGCGAGTGCCACTTGCCTTTGAGGTTTACCTCGTTTACATCGGGAGTTACATGCAGCAGATCGCCTTCGGTGTAGAGGCATGCTGCAGCCTGGTTACGCTCGATGTTAGCCTCGGATAACAGCATGAATACACCCTCCTGTGGCTCAACCAGTGTGGGGAATCCCCAGCGCAGGTTGTAACCCTCGTCGGATTTCACTACACCAGCCATTCTACCGATAGGTTTTATTTTGCCAGTGGTGCTCATGGGGTAGAATCCCTCGTAGCTATCGCTCCACTGCAGCATCCAACGCTTGGTGCCTTCGGGAATCATGTAGGCTGTCTGCTCCTTGGGCAGCTTGCCTTTCAGTCCGCTCAGTTCATAGCGGAAGGCGGCACCGTCGTTATACAGGCGCAGTACCAGCTGCAGGTTGCCGCTCAACTTGGCTACATATTCGTTGGCCTCGTTGGTGCAGGTAGATTTTTTGCCTGCCAGCATCTGATAGTTGGCTGTTACCTTGCCAATGGGCTTAAATTTCAGCCGATTGCTTTTGATGCCTTCATAGCCCAGTACGGGGATATTCAGCACCTCTTGCTGCTGATAGTTTACGATGATGCCCTGGCCGCTGTTGGTAACAGTCAGTTTGCCATTAGGCGATACGGGCTGCTGAGCCGACAGACTGAGCGACCCCAAGCAGATGGTAAGTATAATCAAAAATTGCTTCATGGGAATTATAAATGTTTCTTGATATGAATACGATAGCCATAGACTGTCACCACGAGGAAACAGATGAGTGGCAGTACGAACGAGATGTTGGTGGCTGGCATACCCATCAACGTGCCCTCGTCGATAATCATAGCCTGCAGCGGGGGCAGTACCGAACCGCCTAAGATGGCCATGATAAGACCTGCTGCACCAAACTTGGCATCGTCGCCCAGTCCATCGAGTGCAATACCATAGATGGTGGGGAACATGAGTGACATGCAACCGCTAACGCATACCAGACAGTACATGCCCAAACGATCCTGGAAACCGATAACTCCCAGTGTAAATACCATGGCCAATACACCAAAGATGGCCAGCAGCATGGCGGGCTTTACGTATTTCATCAAGAAAGTGGCGATGAAGCGCGAGCAGATGAAGAACAGCATGGCAAAGATGTTGAATCGCTGCGACAGTACTTCGGCAGCCTGTTCGTCCATACCCTCGGCCATGAATACGCGCGTACCATATTGTATAATAAAGGTCCAGCACATAATCTGCGCACCTACATAGAAGAACTGGGCAATCACACCCTCGCGGTAGTATTTGAGTGCAAAGATTCGCTTGATGGTTACCAGGAAGTGGATGTCGTGGTTGGCATCGCCGATTTTGGGCATCTTGGTAAAGCGCATCAGTAACAGCATGCCCACAATCACCAGTCCGATAATCAGGTAGGGCGAAATCAGTACACTCAGGTCGGCATCTTTCAGCGCCTCAAACTCTGTGTCGCTCAGCAGGGCACGCTCGTCGCTGCTCATAGGGTTGAGCTTGGCCTGAATAAAGCTCATGGCCACAAACATACCGATGATAGAGCCGCAGGGGTTAAAGCACTGTGCCATATTCAGGCGGCGCGTAGCTGTTTCGGCAGGGCCCATGGTCAGAATGTAAGGGTTGCACGATGTTTCGAGGAACGAGAGTCCGCACGTCATGATAAAGTAGGCGATGAGGAAACAGCCGTAGATACCGATTGCCTTGGCGGGGAAGAACAGTAGGGCACCGGTAGCATAGAGTCCGAGTCCCATCAGCACGCCCGCCTTGTACGAGAACTTACGGATAAAAATGGCCGCAGGGAACGCCATGCAGAAGTAGCCGCCATAGAATGCTACCTGCACCAGCGTACCATCGGTTACGCTCATGCGAAAGATCTTAGAGAATGCTTTCACCATGGGGTTGGTGATATCGTTGGCAAAGCCCCAGAGTGCAAAGCAGAATGTTACGAGTATAAAGGGGATGAGGTAGTTAACCCCATCCTTGACTATCAGAGATTGTTGTTGCTTTTCCATTTTCTTTAGAAGGTTTTTAGAAGTGAACTAAGATGCGGAATACCTTGCCAGGTGCCTCGCTCCACTGCTGCATGGCCTCAGGGGCCTGCTTGGGTGCTACGTCGGCACTAATCAGACGGTCAACCGGACATGTGTCACGCTCCAGGTAGTGAATCACAGCACGGAAATCCTGTGGCTGGGCATTACGCGAACCACGAATGTCGAGCTCCTTCTGTACAAAGAACTTGGTTTGGAACGATACGTCGGTCTTGGCATAGCCGATGCAAACCACGCGACCGGTGAAGGCCACCTCGTTTACAGCCATCTGATAGGTAGGTGCGCTACCCACAGCCTCGATAATCACGTCGGGACCGAAACCCTCGGTCAGCTCCAGCAATCGGGCATGCACATCCTCGGTCTTGGTGTTGATGGCATAGGTGGCACCCATCTCCTTGGCCAGTGCCAGCTTCTCGTCGTCGATATCGGCAGCAATCACGGTAGCACCGCGCAGGGCCGAACGTACGATAGCTCCCATGCCAACCATACCGCAACCAATCACCACTACGGTGTCGATATCGGTTACTTGGGCACGATTCACGGCGTGGAAACCAACACTCATAGGCTCGATGAGGGCGCAGGTGCGGGGATCGAGATTACCAGCGGGAATCACCTTCTCCCAAGGCAGAGCGATGAACTCGCGCATGGCACCGTTGCGCTGTACACCCAGAGTCTCGTTATGCTGACAGGCGTTTACGCGCTGGTTACGGCACGAGGCGCACTTGCCGCAGTTAGTGTAAGGATTGCAGGTTACCACCATGCCGGGCTTCAGGTGTTCGGGCACGTCGGCACCCACCTTTTCAATCACGGCACCCACCTCGTGGCCAGGTATAACGGGCATTTTTACCATGGGGTTCTTACCCAGCCATGTGCTCAGGTCGGAACCACAAAAACCTACATACTTGAGGCGCAGCAGCACCTCGTTGGGCTTCATTTCCTGCTCAGAAATGTTTACTATTTCCATCTGGCGCTCGCCAGGAATCTGTATTGCTTTCATTGGATTATTTGACTATTTCACTATTTACTATTATACTATTCGCTCATGTTTTTGATGTAAGGGAGCTCGGGCAGCTCGCCGAAGCCGAAGAACTGCTTGGCGTTCTGGCCTAGGAACATACGCTTCTCATCGGCGGTTAGGTCGGCCGATTTCTCTACAAAGTCGTAACTCATCTTGTAGGTGATGGCGGTGATGGTGCGGGGATAATCGCTACCCCACATCAACTTGTCCATGCCCACCTCGTCGGCAGCCTGTTTAATGGCGCGGATGGCCGATGGGAAGGGGTAGAACTCGTCGTTAAACAGCCAGGTAATACCACCGCTTTCCACGTATACGTTCTTGTGGCGTGCCAAGCTAATCTGACTCATCCAACCTTCGCGTGTTACCATGCCGAAATGGCCGATGGCTATTTTCAGGTTGGGGCACTCCTGTATCAGCTCTTCCATCTGTCCTACCTGTGCGTCGCCGTCCTGTAGCTCAATGCCTAATATCTTATCCTGCTTCTCCATCAACTGCAACAACTGCAACATTGCATCGGTTAGGAACTGCTGGGGTAATCGGGCAGCGGGTATCTTGATGCCTTTAAAGGCCTCTACCACGTCTGGAGCGTTCTGCATAAAGTCGGGATTGCGGTAATCCAGCATACCGAAGGTGAAAAAACGGTTGGGGTAGCGGCTCTCTACCTGTAGCAGGTAGCTGTTCTGTATGCCGTCGATAAACTCCTGCGTAACCACGGCGGCTGCCACTTGGGCATAGTCCATGTTACTCAGAAAACGCTCAGCCGTGTTCTGGCCGTCGGTCATAAATGGCGGTAGCATCTGTCGCTCCTCGCCGAAAAACAGCGAGCGACTGCGGTTGGGCTCTAACTGACAGATACGCTGGTTGTTAACCACCGTGTCTTGGTTCAGCCACAGATGACTGTGGGCATCTATTATGAGTTTTTCCATCTTACAAACATTTGGTCGCCGATAATCTCCTGTACCTTCTTAACCAGCTGCTCGTCCATAGGCTCGTTAACGTACTGTATGTTCTTGAGCACGTTCTTGGGGTTGGCACTGCTGAACAGGGTAGTGGCGATGCGTGGATTCAGACTGGTTGAGAACTGAATGGCCAGCTTATCGATAGGATAGCCTTGCTCCTCGCAGTACTTGGCAGCCTTGGCACAAGCCTCCTGCAGATCCTTGCCGGCTGGGTGCCATGCGGGGGCGCCACGCTGCGACAGCAGGCCCATAGAGAATGGCGAGGCATTGATCACGCCCACGCCGTGTTGCTCGAAGAATCCCAGATAGTCGGCCAGCAGTGTGTCGTTCAGCGAGTAGTGGCAGAAGTTCAGAATACTCTCTACCGTACCCTCAGGGGCATGCTCTACCACCCACTTCAGGTTCTCGGGCTGCAGGTCGGTAATACCCACGTGCTTTACAATGCCTTTTTCGCGCAGTTCAACCAAGGCTGGCAGAGTTTCGTCAACAATCAGTTGCAAGCCGCCTTCCATGTCGCTCTGGAATTCAATGTCGTGTACATTAATCAGGTCGATGTAATCCACGTTCAGGCGCTCCATACTCTCGTACACACTCTCCTGAGCGCGCTTGGCGCTGTAGTCCCAGGTGTTCACACCGTTATGTCCGTAGCGGCCCACCTTGGTAGATAGGAAATACTTAGTGTGTGGAATCTCCTTCAGTGCCTTGCCAAGTACGGTTTCGGCCTTCAGGTGACCATAGTAGGGCGACACGTCGATAAAGTTGATACCATTGTCAACAGCTGTGTGAACAGCCTCGATTCCCTCTTCTTCGCGGATGCTGTGGAACACGCCGCCCAGCGATGAGGCACCGAAACCTAAGTTCGATACCTTCATGCCTGTTTTTCCGATTTCGTTATAAATCATATTGCTGATATTAGTTAGTTCTGATATGCTTCGTTAGTCATCTCTACGGCTACGGTCTCCTGACAGAAACGCGCCATGGGATAGTATTCTAGTCCACCGTATGGACCTTGGTCGCCCCACGAATTCTTCATGATAAAGTAACGCTCGCCATCCTCGTCGTGGGCTAAGCCAACTATGGACATAGCGTGGTTCTCGTCTTCCCAGCACACACCGTGGTGGTTACGCACGGCACGCTCGGTCTTGATTAGCAGTGAGTCCATCGGTATGTTCAGATAGCGTTCGTGGGTCCAGTTGTCGGGTACCTCCAGCTCGGCCTCCTCGTTATAGGGCTGATGGTTGTTACTGGTCAGAGCAATGTACTCGCCTGGCTTGCACACACTGCGGGCAAACTCCTGCGGGGTGTACTGTGCGCCCAGCATAAACACCCACTTAGGGGCGGGTGTTGTAATCTTGCGCATGGCGTCGTAGCCACAGATACCGTATTTCTCAATCATTCTGATAAGGGTGGTGGGCTCGCCGCGCTTGGTGGCGGGACAGGCTTGCTCCTGCTCAATCATTTTTTCAATATAGTAGGGTGATAAGTTTACCGAGTCGCCCCAGCTCAGGTGCTCGGTCTCAATGGCGGCCAGCATGGCGTAAATCCAACATGTCTGGCTTTCGCCCTGGTCCTTAACGGGTGTCATGCGGTTCAGTACTTCGTTGGTAAAGTACTTGCCCCCCGGGGTATAGACACTTGGCTGGTGGGCACAACTTCCCATCAGCATCACCAAAGCAACTGCACATGCCATCACGGTTTTAAGTTTCATGCTGCAAAGATAATATATTTTGGAGCGAATTCTGCGAATTAACATGAAAAATATATGGCCGAACGAAAAAAAATCGATAAAATCCATAATACGTGCCGAAAAAGTAGTATCTTTGCAGCCCAATTCAATTAAGTATGCATATCGCAGTAGCTGGAAATATAGGTAGTGGCAAGTCTACGCTCACCAAGCTCCTGGCCAAACACTATGGCTGGGAACCGAGGTTCGAGGCCGTAGAGCATAACCCGTATCTCGAGGATTACTATCGCGATATTCACCGTTGGTCGTTTAATATGGAGGTGTATTTCCTGAAGGAACGCTTCCGCGATCTGATTACGATTGCTCTGGCTGATCACACCATTATTCAGGACCGTACCATCTACGAGGGTGTGTATGTGTTTATGGAGAATAACCGCGATATGGGTAACCTGAGCGAGCGCGACTACGAGACTTACATGGAACTGTTTGAGCAGATGATGACGGTGGTGAAAGTACCCGACCTGATGATTTATCTGCGTGCTTCGGTGCCCCATCTGGTTAGCAATATCCAGAAGCGTGGCCGCGACTACGAACAGAGCATACAGCTGGAGTATCTGCAGAACCTGAACCGTCGTTACGACGATTTCATTAAGAACAAATACCCCGGCCGTGTGATTACTATCGAGAAAGACAATCTCGACTTCCTTAACATTCCTAAGGACCTCTCTGGCATCATCGACAAAATCGATGCAACTCTCTTTGGACTGTTTTAATGTTTAATGTTTAATCTTTAATGTAAAGATAGTATGCATATTGCAGTAGCAGGAAACATTGGTAGTGGCAAGACCACGCTTACTAAGTTGTTGGCACATCGTTACAACTGGATTCCCCGTTTTGAACCAGTTGATAATAACCCGTATCTGGCTGATTTCTATGCCGATATGCCTCGTTGGTCGTTTAATCTTCAGATCTATTTCCTGAACAAACGTTTCAAGGAGGTGGTTGAGATTTCGCAGAGCAAGGACACACTGATTCAGGATCGTACCATTTTTGAGGATGCTCGCATTTTTGCGCCCAACCTGCACGATCAGGGAATGATGAGCGACCGCGACTTTGCTAACTATACCGACTTGTTCGATCTGATGATGTCGCTCGTGAAACTGCCTGACCTGATGATTTATATCCGTTCGAGCATACCTACGCTGGTTGAGCAGATTGCCAAGCGCGGACGTGAGTACGAGCAAACCATGCGTCTGGATTACCTGCAGGGCTTGGAAAAACGTTACGAGGACTGGATTGCTACCTACAAAGGTCCGCTGATTATTGTTAATGGCGATACCTGTAAGTTTGGCGACCGCCCAGAGGATTTTCAGAAGGTCTGCGAACTCATCGATCAGAAGCTGTACGGCCTCTTCCCCATGGAATAAAAAATTAAGGATATGATACAGGATTACGAAATAATGGCACCTGTAGGCTCGCGCGAGAGTCTTGCAGCTGCAATACAGGCTGGTGCCGACAGTATTTACTTCGGCATCGAGAAATTGAACATGCGTGCCCATTCGGCAACTACTTTTACCATCGACGATCTGCGCGAGATTGCCCAGACCTGCGATGAACATGGCATTAAGAGCTACCTTACAGTTAATACCATCATTTACGGCGAGGATATCCCCTTGATGCACGAAATTATTGATGCCGCCAAACAGGCAGGCATCTCGGCTGTGATTGCCAGCGATGTGGCTGTTATGACCTACTGTCGCAAGGTGGGGCAGGAGGTTCACCTCTCTACCCAGCTCAACATCTCTAATATCGAGGCTCTGAAGTTTTATGCCCAGTTTGCCGATGTGGTTGTGCTGGCCCGCGAGTTGAATATGGACCAGGTGGCCGAGATTTTCCGTCAGGTTGAGGAGGAGCACATCTGCGGTCCCAGTGGCAAGCAGATACGTATCGAGATGTTCTGTCACGGCGCCCTGTGCATGGCCATCAGCGGTAAGTGCTACATGAGCTTGCATGCCGCTAACCGCAGCGCTAATCGTGGCGAGTGCATTCAGATTTGTCGCCGTTCGTACACCGCTACCGACAACGAGACTGGCTACCAGCTGGATATCGACAATAAGTATATTATGAGTCCGAAGGATCTGAAGACCGTGCGCTTTATCGACCGCATGATGAAGAGCGGCGTGCGTGTGTTTAAGATTGAGGGTCGTGCCCGTGGTCCCGAATATGTTTACACCGTGGTTACTGCCTACAAGGAGGCCATTCAGGCTGTGCTGGATGGTACGTTTACCGAGGAGAAAAAGGACGAGTGGGATGCTCGCCTGGCTACTGTATTTAACCGCGGTTTCTGGGATGGCTACTATCAGGGCCAGACCATGGGTGAGTGGAACAAACACTACGGCAGCAACGCTACTGAGCGCAAGGTTTACATTGGTAAGGGCGTGAAATATTTCTCGAATCTGGGTGTGGCTGAGTTTACGGTAGAGGCAAACACCTTTAAGGTGGGCGACAAGATGCTGATTACAGGTCCTACCACTGGTGTGATGTATGTAACGGCCGAAGAGATCCACGGTGATAACGGTCCGGTTGAGGTGGCTGAGAAGGGCACCCGTGTATCGATAGCTGTAACAGGCAAGGTACGCCAGAGCGATAAGCTGTTTAAACTCGAACAGATTGAACTTGCTGAATAACAATAAATTAGGGGCGCATCACTGCGCCCCTAACTTGTCTAACTTACTAACCAATTACTAATCATTATACTAACAAAAACTATAAATGTATGAAAAAACTAACTCATTACTATTATTTACTTGAACTATTGATTACTTTTTCTGGTGCAAAGGTACGCTGAAAGGTTGAACTACGCAAATCTCTTCAACCAAACGGGCTTATTTTTCAGCCAATTGCCCGATTTATATTTTCTTAAGAAGCTCGAAATACCAAAAAGTTTACAGAAACGTTTGGATGTTTACGGAAAAAACACTATCTTTGCAACCGTAGAAACCTATAAAACTATAATGTTGATACTATCATGGATACGAAACATCGGATGCTTACAGCCATCCTAACCTTATGTTTTAATATGGTACCGTTTACAATGGCAGCTCAGGATGAGACCATTGTGTTTACGCCCCAGTGGACGGCGCAGGCGCAGTTTGCCGGCTATTATGTAGCCGAGGCCAAGGGTTTTTACCGCGAGGCCGGTGTAAAGGTGCATATAGAGCACCCCACACCCACGCAGCCCGCCATGGCCCGATTGCAGCATAACCAGTGCCAGGCCACCACGCTGCAGCTGTGTCAGGCCTTGGAGATAGTGGATGGCGGCATACCATTGGTAAATATTCTGCAAACATCCATGAACAATGCCATGGTGATTGTATCGGCCCGTAACGAGGATCCGCTCAAGCAAAAGGGTGCCCGTGTGGGTATCTGGAGTGTGGGTTTCGGTCAGCTGGCCATCTGCATGAGCATTATGGACCACCTGAACTACGAGTTTGTGCGTTTTGCCCAGAATGTGAACCTGTTTGTGGCGGGGGCCTTGGATGCCACGCTGGCCATGAGTTACAACGAGTATTACCAGCTGGTGCAGGCAGGTATTACCGTAACCGATAAGAACGTGTACCGCTTTTGCGACCATGGCTACAACGTGCAGGAGGATGGCGTGTACATGACGCGTAGCTACTACGAGAAGCACCGCAACCAGGCCATTCGCTTTGCCCAGGCCAGCAAGAGGGGGTGGGAGTACGCTGCCAAGCACCCCGACGAAGCGCTTGATATCGTGATGAAGTATGTGGACAGGGAAAAGATAGGTACCAACCGCGTGATGCAGCAGCTGATGCTGCAGGAGGTGCTGCGACTGCAGGTGGATCGTGAGTCGAAGAAGCGCGAGTTCCGTTTGCGCCCCGACATGGTGAAACGTGCCAGCCACTTGATGGTACAGAACCGTATGCTTGATCGCGAGGTAACATACCAGGAGTTAATAGCTAAATGATAGATAACTGTTATGAATGAAATAATTGCATATATACGCCGTAAGCTATCCATCAGGGTTAGTTTGTGGGTGGTGATGTTTGCCGCCGTTATCTTTGTTGCGGCCCTCGGGTTCCTGTTCTATCAGTCGCGCGAGGCAGTGCGCCAGGAGGCCATCCATCGTGCCACCACCATTCTTGATCGTACATCGCTGCAGGTAGAGGGTATCCTGAACCGTGTTGAGGTGGCCACTAACATGACCGTGTGGCTGGTGCAGCGCCATCCTAACGTGGCCGACTCGATGTTTGTGTATAGCGAGGGTACGCTGCGTAATAATCCCGATTTCTACTCGTGCTCAATCGCCTTCGAGCCTTACTATTTCAAGGAGTATGGCCGTTATTTCTCGGCCTACTCAAAATACGAGGGCGATAGCATCCGTACCCTGCAGGGCGGTAGCGATAACTACCAGTACTTTTTTATGGACTGGTACCTGATGCCCACGTTGCTGGGGCACCCCTGCTGGACCGATCCTTACATGGATCTTGATGCGCCCACCAATACTTACGAGATGGTCACCACCTACTGTCAGGCCATCAAAAACAAGCAGGGCGCGGTAATTGGCGTTATCAACACCAGTTTGTCTATCAACTGGTTGTCGCAAACCATCTCGGCAGTAAAACCCTATCCTAACTCTTACAGTATTATGATAGGTCGTGGCGGTACGTACTTTGTGCATCCCGACAGTACCAAGATTACCCGACATACTATTTTTACGCAGACCATGCTGGAGCCCGACACGGCTCTGACAGCCCTGGGCCATGCCATGCAGCGTGGCGAAGAGGGTATGCGCCGCATGGTGATAGATGGCAAGGATAGCTACGTGTTCTACAAGCCGCTGGGCAAAACGGGCTGCTCTATGGCCATTGTGTGCCCCGAGAGCGACATTTTTGGCGGCTTTAACCGCCTGCGCCACACCGTGATGGGTATTGTGTTTGTTGGCTTGTTGGTTATGTTGTGCGTATTTATTAATGTAATTACGCGCGAGCTCAAGCCTTTGCACCGCCTTGCACGCGAGGCCGAGACCATCGCCTCGGGTAATTTTGATGCCGAACTGCCCGACTTTGAGCGTACCGACGAGATTGGTCAGCTCAGTCACTCGTTCGGTTACATGCAGCAATCACTGGTAAGGTATATCGACGAGCTGAAGCTTACCACCGCCCAGAAAGCGTCTATCGAGAGTGAGCTTAACGTGGCCAGCAACATACAGATGAGCATGTTGCCCAGTGTGTTCCCCAACCGCGAGGGACTGGATATGCATGCCTCAATGACACCCGCTAAGGAGGTTGGTGGCGACCTTTACGGCTATCTGCTCAAGGGCGATAACCTGTACTTCTGCGTGGGCGATGTGAGTGGTAAGGGGGTGCCAGCCTCGCTGTTTATGGCGCAGGTAACCCGCCTGTTCCGTACGCTGGCCAACCAGCAGATGGCACCTGCCGATATCTGTACCCACATGAACGAGGCCCTGTCGGGCGACGAGAACCCCACCAACATGTTTGTAACCATGTTTGTGGGCATGGTTAATCTGCAGTCGGGGCACCTCAAGTTCTGTAATGCCGGTCATAATCCGCCTGTGATAGGTGGTGGCGAGCACCATGGTGAGTTCCTGCAGATGCTGCCCAACTTCCCCATCGGTGTGCTGCCGGGCTTGGAGTTCCAGGGCGAGGAGATTGATACCATTAAGGGCCGTGCGCTGTTCCTTTATACCGACGGACTGAACGAGGCCGAGAACCGCGATCACAAGCAGTTTGGCGACGACCAGCTGCTATCCATCCTGCGCAACACTCATTTCGAGAGTGCCCAGCAGGTAGTAGAAATCCTGTATAACGAGGTGCAGCGCCACCGCGATGGCGCCGACCCGAACGACGACCTGACCATGATGTGTCTGCGTATGCAATAAAGTTTAAGTGAATTTTGGTTGATATGAGAAATCGATGAGGTTGAGTGTTAAATTATACTAATCGTCGATTTCTCCTTTTTTCTAGTCTTTTTCTCCTTGATTTTCAGTACCTTTGCAGTCCAAAATAGAAAAAAAAACGGGCTGGACATGATAGGATAACAACACAGAACAATGCCCTAAACTTACTAAGTACTGATTATTATTTAATGACAGAAGACAAGAAGCTGAGTGTAGCCGACCTTGAAGAACGCTTACTCTACGATGATGACGATGATGCCGCCTCCGGTATCGACGTACGACAACTCCTTACAATCCTTATTCTGCATTGGCGCTGGTTTGTGCTCTCGGTAGTGCTTTGCCTGGCAGGTGCCTTTGCCTATCTGCGTTACACCACGGCGATTTACTCACTGTCGGCACGCATGTTGATTAAAGATGATAAGCAGAACTCCCGCAGCAATGCCGATGTACTGGCAAATATGCGCGACCTGGGTTTTATGAGTAATTTGGCTGGTATCGAGAACGAGATGCAGATTCTGCAGTCGCGTGTATTAGTGCGCGATGCCGTGAATGATTTGAAACTCTACACCGAATACTATCGCAGTGGCACGCTGCGAAATAATCTGGTGTACGGAAACCAACCCTGGCTGGTGGATATCGATGCCGTAGCGCTGGATAGTATGGATCGCGTACTGCACGACGAAACGCGTACCATCCGCCTGCAGCTGGCATCCCGTTATAACACCGTGCAGGTGGAGGGGCAGCTGCTGTGCAATGGTCAGCCTGTACAGTCGTTCAACTTTACGCCCCGCCAACTGCCGGCATCGGTGCGTACCGCTTATGGTACGCTAACCTTCAGGGTAAACCCCGCTTGCCGTAAGACTGATGATGGCGATTACATTGTTACCATTCAGCCGCCCATGCTGGTAGCCAAAACCTATTTGGGTAAGCTTGATGTAAAGCCAGTAACCAAACAGTCGTCGATAGCCGAAATAACCCTGCAGGATGCCCATGTACATCGTGGACTTGATTTCTTGTCGGCACTCACCGCCTGCTACAACCGTCAGGCTAATGCCGATAAGAACGAGATAGCACTGAAAACCGAGGAGTTTATCAACGCCCGTATCAACAAGATTAATGCCGAGTTGGGCTATACCGAGGGTACGCTCGAACGTTATAAGAAGCGCAACACCGTTACCCGCTTGGAGATGGATGCTACCCAGTCGCTGCAGATGTCGGGACAGTACAGCACCAAACTGGCCGAGGCTACCTCCGAGATACAGCTGCTGGATTACTTGCGCGAGTTTGTTGATAATCCTGCAAATCAAGATAAGATTATCCCCTCGAATGTGGGTATGACCGATCAGGCCTCTACTGCCCTTATTGCAAGCTACAATCAGACTGTGCAGGACCGTAACCGCCTGCTGAAGGTGGCCAGCGAACAGGCGCCGCAGGTGATGGCCCTTACTGCTACTCTCGACGAACTGCAGTCGTCTATCCGTGCAGCACTGCTCCAGGCACGCCGTTCGGCTGATATCCAGCAGCAGGGCATTTGCGACCAGTATGCCAAATATCAGGGCCGATTGGGTAGCACTCCCGAGCAGGAGGTGCGCTCAGGACTTTATCTGATGCTGCTGCAGAAACGCGAGGAGAACAGTATTTCGCTGGCAGCCACCGCTGATAAAGGCAAACTGATAGATGAGCCCCAGCTGGTGGGCAAAGTAAAGCCCCGTGGTGCTATTATTATGTTAGGTGCACTGGTGGTTGGCTTGGCCGTTCCCATGGGTGTTATTCTGCTCATCAGGTATTTCGAATACCGCCTTGCCCGGTTGTTTAATATCTACAACGATCGCTCGCTGGGCGTATCCAATCTGCTGGCCATGAGTCATGTCAGTCCTGGCTCGGTGCGTGCGCAGATTGTGTCATCGGGCATCGATAGCCGTCTCGATTTGCTTATGGCTGGTCCTGTCCCGCCTAACCCCACCGAACTGCTGGCCCGTCAGAACATGGCCGATGTGATTGATGTTCTGCGTAAGGATTATGACTACATCATTATTGATACTGTCCCTGTGGGATTTGTTACCGACACGCTGCAGATAGCCCGCTACGCCCACGTAAACTGCTATGTGTGTCGTGCCGACTATACGCACAAAAACGATATTAAGATTGTAAACACGCTGGCTGCCGAACAAAAGTTGCCAAAGCCCTGTATGGTACTTAACGGCATCGACATGTCGAAGCGCAAGCACGGCTACTATTATGGCTATGGTTTTTATGGCCGCTACGGGCGTTATGCCTACTCGCACTACGGAAATAATAACGATAAAAGTATAAAGAGATGATTATTGCAGTTGATTTCGACGGTACCATCGTTGAGAACCGTTACCCTTACATTGGCAATGAGAAACCCTTTGCCATCGAGACCCTTAAGTTACTGGCCAGCGATCGCCATCAGTTAATATTGTGGACCTGCCGCGAGGGCCGTTTGCTCCAGGAGGCTGTAGAGTGGTGCCGCCAGCGTGGTTTGGAGTTCTATGCCGTTAACTGTAACTACCCCGACGAAACGCCCGCTGGAAATCCCACCTACTCGCGTAAACTGAATGTAGACGTGTTTGTCGACGATAGCGGTCTGTGTCCACTGCCCGATTGGCCCACCATCTACCAGATGATAACCCATCGCCCCGCACTCCTCCAGTCGCAAAGTCACTGCTTCCATAGCTGCCGCGCCTTAAGGTAGTGTCTTATACTGATATAGGTTGACACATTTAGAAACTTAATAAATGTGTTAGACTTATGAGAATTTTAAATCCAAGGATTCCAGAAGAGAAGAAAGCGGAGATTATTTCTGCTTATTTGAATGGTACCAACAGTTATGAAGAGTTGGGAAAGTACTACAATGTTGAACCAAGTACGATAAGATGTTGGGTAAGCCGGTACAGAAAATCAAAAAATGTTGTATCTTTGCAGGCGGATACCAAACCGCTTGAAGATATGGCACGTAAAAAGAAAGAGGAGAAATCTCCTGAGGTACTGGCACTCGAAGCTCGCGTTCGTGAGTTAGAGTTGCAGAATCTGG
>NZ_JHXD01000016.1 GCF_000687715.1 Xylanibacter ruminicola Ga6B6 | reverse complement strand
ATTCTTTGACGCAAAGGTAGGAAAAACTTGTCAGACAAGTGAACGGATATGGTCCGTTTTTGTCGCAGGTGACAAATGTGAACGGATTTGCTCCGTTTTTAAGTCGCTTGGAGCTGAATATCAGGCTTTTGTATTTTGGGAAGTGAACGGACATGCTCCGTTTTCAGGTCGCTCCCGCTTGCTTTCGCCTAATTGGCTTTACAGGTGAACGGATTTACTCCGTTTTTCTGTCGATTTTTGCCAAATTGAACGGATATGCTCCGTTTTTTAGGCCTGTTTTTGGCCTTTTTCAGCTCCAGAACTGAACGGATTTGACTGTTTTTAGTGGGGGGACATGCTCCGTTTTATCTAAATTGAGAGTATAATCATTTGGTGTTATATCTTGTAAATATGATTCTTGATATCAATTTTATATATCTATTATGATTAGAAAAAGAAAATCTAAATATGTTTTTGGGGTATTTGAAAAATGCTTTCCAAAGATATTCCCATTTAGGCTTTCCAGCTTCTTTGGAAAGCCTAAATAGTCTAAGATATATGAGGAGATAATTTTTTTCTGCTCTTGCCAAATACTCTTTTCCCATAACTGATGCAATGTCAAAAGACATTTTAGCCAGTTTTAGTTGTGTAGTCTCCTTTTCGAAAAAAGGTTTAGCTGTGGCACCAGTTATCTGTCTTCTATATACGCTCATGATATCCTTCAAACCTCGAATCTTTCCACAACTAGACGCAGAAAGAAAAAGAGGAATGTCTCCACATAGTAAATTGTTCTCAAAAAACAGCCTGTGATATGTTTCACTTTCAAGTACATTTTTCCTAATTACTACGGAAGCAGTGGGAACTTGCCATTTCTCATAGATTTCTAACCCTGAATAATCTCGGTCTTCAATATCTGAAAAAAGGTGATCTTCTCTGCTGTTGTCTTCGAAATGCTCAATGGCATTGTGAAAGCACATAGAATAATCTGGATTACTTTCAAGAAAGTCAACCTGTTTTTGCAACTTATGCTTATCTGTCCAATAATCATCTCCTTCACATAATGCAATGTATTTTCCTTTTGCTCGAGGAAGTTGAATGGTTTTCCAAATGCCAATACCTTTTGAATATTGATTTGTTGTTTGAAATATTGGTTTAAAGAGATTGGGATATCTCTTTAGATAATCTTTGATTATACTTGGTGAGCTATCGGTTGAAGCATCGTCATGTATCAATATCTCATAATCAAAATCAACTTCCTGGATTAAAATGCCATTAAGACAATCGTGCAGAAAATGCTCATGATTAAAAACATCGCATACAATGCTAACAAGAGGCTTTTCTTCAATTTGATTTTTCATTGTAATTGCCTTTATATAAATAGTTATGTATTTGTTCTTTATTCATATGACCAATGCCTATGTAATCGAGATTGTATTTTGTTTCAGAAAAGAAACTTTTTTCATGCATTGCACCACCAAGAACAATCATTGAATCGATGATAGGTGTTGGTACCCCGAATTTTACTCCTAAATCATGATAAATTTTACAACCAACAGGAATGTCTTCTGTTATATAACGATGGTTGATGTTATTTGGTCCTGTATTGCCTTCATCACATGGTTTGTCAAGTGGGAAGATGACATTGTCTTTCCCATTTTCATCTAGCCCCATATATTCTTGTGTAAGAATAGATCGGCGTGAGAAAAACATGTCATAGCTATATCTCGGGTAGTCTATCCCAATGGCTTTTGCTATACTAACTTCTTCTTGATAAAATTGGTATTGAACACGACAAATAGATGGGCAGAGTCCATGCGAATACATCGAATAGCTGTCTGGGGCATTCCCATATACGAGCGACCAGTTTTCCATGCTTGAAACCCCTAATAATGATGCCGGAACATGAATAACGGGATTAACATTAGAGAAACCAATGTCAAGCATTGTGTCGCCTCTTTCTGGACCATTCCCTGTATAAACGGAATCCATACATGGCAGATACTTCCCACTTTCAATGAAGTCATCCATGTCACTCATCGGAAGGCATGCGCCACGTAAAGAAATGGCTCGGTATTTGATCCCAACATGGTTTGTCCAAAAGCCTTGAATCTTTTCAATGCGTGTGCCGTAAGGCGCACTTCCCCATCCTCCAATGATAACATCTTTGGTACAACCAGATTCTCGCATGAATTTCCGAAGAAGAAGGCTTGCGTAATTGTCTGGAAAAGTATGAATGATCATTCCATCTTCTAATAGAGGAACTAGTTTCTTCAAATAATCTTCATGAGCCAAAGCTGGAACGGACATTAGAATTAATTTCGCTCCTTTGACTGCTTCTGCCATGTTATTTGTGACGATATCCAAATATGCTCGACCAGAACGCTCAAAACCATATAGGTTTCTTTGAATGCCATCCATGAGGATACCTGTCCTTTCTACTAATGCAATAGATTTTTTACTGCGTGAATATAGACGTACTTCGCGACCTGCTAATTTGCAGTCGGCGGCTAATGTTTTACCCACGGCCCCTGCTCCTAAAACAGCAATAGGGCATGTGGCTAGATAAGATAGGTCTCTTTTCATGTTTGTTATAATTGATTGTTACTAATTTTTGATATAATCATATCCTTTCCATCTTCGTCAAGAATAGTCAGATTATCGTATACAAAAGATAAAAATGTTTCTATAGAAGTTCTATTTGGGAGGATTGCAACAAATTCAGCAACTCGTTGCTGAATATCACCAGAGGATGGTACAATATCATTAACATGATGGCGTAAACTTGCAGAAAGGACATGTGGATTTGCTTTAATAATATCCATACCGTTTAATTCTGCAATTTTACCAGGTCGACAAGATACCGAAAGTATTACGCATAATCTGCCATTCAACTCACAGGCATTTCTTGGATTTCCATATTGGCTGCATACATCTCCAGTGAGTGCGAAACGAACAAAGGATTTCATATTGTCAAATCCTGTTGCGTTTTTCATAACTACGTCAAAATCTGATCCAGGGAATCTTAAACCTGGATCGTACATATATACGCGATCATCATTCCAGAATCCTTGTAAGAAAACAGCACCAAATGTGATATCTAATGATTTTATCATTTTAATTACTTTGGGTTCTATCTCGCGTCGATATTGTTTTATATGGCGAGAAGGAAGAATAGTTGCAATTTGTTGTCTTTCTAGATTGTCTTCTACTTTTCCTAATAATCTATCTCCAATTTTTAATAAATACGGTTCTTTGTTTATCACAATATAAGCAAAAGACATGTCTTGCTTGCCAAGCATATAATGTTCAATAATGACGCCGCTATCTTTAGATTCTTTTCTTGCAACGTCTATGGCATGTGCAATATCGTTTTGTGAATAACAAACAGTCTGTCCTCTTGAACCGCGACTGTCTGTTGGTTTTACCAGTACGGGGAAAGCTATTTTTCCTTCATAAGCATCTTTTATGGAATACTCTGGTATAACATCAATGCCATGTTTTATACAATATTGCTTGAACAAGCGTTTATTTGTTAATATTTCAAATTGTTTTTTTGTTCCATAACAGGGAAGATTCAATTTCTCACAGATCTGTTGATATGGGATTTGCGCGGGGTCAATACAAAATGTAAGAACACCATCGATACCTTCCTTTCTACATCTTTCAACAATTCCATTAGTGTCTTTAATGTCTAGCATCCAGAATTCATCTGCAATTTGTTTTGCGGGTGAATCTTGAGGGGATAAAAAATCTGTAACGATTGTGTATACCCCTAGTTCTTTCGCGGCATTAACAACTTTGATATGGACATCAGCTCCAGCCAATATCAGGAGTTTTTTTCCTTTCAATTCTTCGTCAAACCTCATTTGTGATTTTTTTTAATGCATCTAATTACTCTTTGAATATCATCATCACTTAATGCGTGATGCATGGGTAGGCAAATAACTTCATCTGCCATCTTGGTAGCTATCGGTAGGTTTTCTTTACTTGCACTTGGAAGTCCGCGATATGTAGAGAAGGTACTAATTAATGGATAAAAATAACGTCGTCCATAGATATTGTCATTTCGCATTTTGAAATAGAGTTCATCACGAGTCATTCCATATTTCTCTGCATCTACAAAAATAGGGAAATATGAATAATTATGTTTCACTCCAGGGCTTGAATCCCATATATTAATACCATTTACCTCCTTGAGTGCATTGTGGTACTTGATGTAAACTTGATGGCGAGCTTCAATTGCTGCATCAATTTGTTTTAGGTTTAATAAACCATATGCACATCGTATTTCATCTATCTTGGAGTTAATGCCAGGAGCGACAACTTCTACTTCGCTAGCAAATCCAAAATTCTTTAGATAATCAATACGTTGTTTCGTTTTTTCATCATGCATGATGATTGCCCCCCCCTCAACGGTATTGAATACTTTTGTTGCATGAAAACTAAGTGTAGATAAATCTCCTGCATTAAGAATACTCTTTCCTTTAACCTCTACACCAAATGCATGAGCAGCATCATAGATGACTTTTAGACCATATTTGTCAGCAATATCTTGAATGTCATTTGTGTTGCATGGTGTGCCATAGACATGAACAGGCATAATTGCTGTAGTTTTTGGTGTGATGGCTGCTTCAATCTTGTTAGAATCAATACATCCATTATTAGGATCGATGTCAACAAATACTGGTTTTATACCATTCCACCATAAGGCATGAGTGGTAGCTACAAAACTATATGGTGTTGTAATTACTTCACCTGTAATCCTTAATGCCTGCAGTGCTGTAATCAATGGCAAAGTGCCATTGGTAAATAGGCTAACATAGGGGACTTTTAGGTATTCTGCTAAAGCTTCCTCAAATTTTTGGTGATATGAACCATTATTGGTAATCCATTTTTTTTCCCATATATCCTTTAGTGAACCTTGAAATTCATCTAAATTCGGTAATAGGGGAGATGTAACTGTAATTATCTTTTTCATTGTTTAAAATTGTTTAATTATTGGTGGGAAGGCTCCGATAATTTATGAAATAGCTTAATCCATAAAGGCATAATATTCTCTTTCTTGTATTTTTGAGCTTTTTCTCTAGCAGCACAACTCATTTCTAATATTTGGGTGGGATGATTACAAAGCCAAAGTATTGTTTCAGCTAATTCGTTATAATCTCCATCCTTAACTAGTATTCCATCAATGTCGTTAGTAATAATATCTTCCGGTCCGTGTTTGCACCTGAATGATATACAGGGCAATCCACATGACATAGCTTCGATAAGCACCAAGCCAAACCCTTCATATCTTGAACTCATTACATAAAAATCACTTTTTTTGTATTCTTCGTAAATAGTGGAAGATGCAGGGTGTAAGTGGATTCGATTCTCAAGATTGTTATAACTAATCATATTTTTAATTCTCGTTTTGTCATTGCCTTCTCCAAATATCTCTAAAGACCAATTTGGACATTTGTCTGCAATAATAGTAAATGCTTTGACGAGAATGTCAAACCCTTTTTGATAATCAAAACGTCCCACTGAGATAATTCGATTTGAGAATTCTTTTTTAGTGTTTATTTCTGTCGGGTATAGTGTTAATGGATTAGGAATGACAGTAATATTCTTGGTATATTTTCTCCATTCTTTTGCACTCCCGTCAGTTAGTGTGACAAGCATATCCATTTTTCGTATTTTTCTACATTGATATTCTATATATAATTTGTTGATCAATAAAGATAATATTCCATTTCTTTTACTAGGATCAGACATTGTGTATTTGATATTGGTATGAGATTCTGCTATTTTTTTAGCAGAAGTTTTTATTTTGTTTAAAATGTCACATGTCCTAATGTCGCCGGCTATGACTACAATTATATCTGGGCGAAAACTGTTTACTTGTACTTGTAGCCGATGTTGTAATAGCAATTTTGTTTTGAATTTCTTTATTAATCTAATAATTAGAGGATAATTATCAAGAGGGAAAAATCTTGTATTTAAATCTGTATGAATGATTTCTTTGCTTAAATGAAATGCTATGGGGTGGCTTCCTTGTTCATATGTAATAAGTGAGACAACAAAGCCATTATCTGATAAGTAGTTCATTTTGTCTGTAAGTACACGCTCTATGCCTCCAACTATTGCCAGATGGTGGTATACGTACATAACCCTAATAGGTCGTTTGTTGTCTTTTTTCTCTTTCATGTATATTGTAATAATATTTTGGTTTGGGAATGTGAACTATTAATCAGATTTTAATATCAAACTGAAAACACCAATTGTGAAGTTTGATGATGTTGTCATTAATTATTGTTTGAAGTATCTCTCCTTGAGAGTCTCTTAGATTTCCTCTTGGCCCATTTTTGTTGCCGCTTTGCATAAAATTACCATTGATGGCATATCGAATACGACATCCTTTAGGGGAAGTCGAGCAATTAATTGTGATAGATTTTTCATTAAGTTTAACTGCTTTTAAAATGTTTTTGTTATTAGGAGTAATAACACTAAACCCATAATTCGTTGCTTTTGATACAGTTGTGGTGTCAAAATGCAACGGGGGGATTGGAACGTTAAAATTAATTATAATATCATTGTTGGAAATAGTTATATCTGTTGGTTGAAGCCCAATATTTCTTTTTTCTCCTCTTATTATACCAAGAATTGATTTCGCAGCTAGTGTGCCAATACACTTTTGCCCTAAAGCATTAATGTGAATATTCTCATTTACAAAAGAATATGGGTATGTCGGTCCACTAGCCCATATCAGTGTATCTTTCAATACTAGTAATCTTTGGGTCTCAGGAACGCATGACTCTAAAGAAAGGAAATTATTGCTTTTGAATTTTTTTCCTTTGGTTATTGCATTTGTTTGATAACTAATAATTCTTATGTATTCTTGTTGTTTTGTTATTGATTTTATATCATTATTGATGTCCTTGAGAAATTGCATGAAATACTTCTTATATGTATCTTGTGTGTAATCGACAATATCTGATTCGCCTTGCATCCAGCAAATAGCTGGTACATAAAAATTCCATCCTCTTTCTTTTGATTTTTTATATGCTCGTTCAATCTCCTCTATGAATTTTTTATAAGGAGCGCTGGGCTTTATAAGCCCTTCAATTCTAGTCATGCCGTGACCTCCAGGAAAGATACAAATAAGCGTGTCATTCCCGAATTGAGAAGCTAATTCTTCTGCCATTCCATAAACGGATAGCTCATAAGCCTTTCGCTGGTAATGAATAATCTCTTTGATTTTTTCTTTGAACTCGCTACTATGGTCAAAATAGCCAAAATTGTAATTAAGATTTTCTGTAATTATTCTGCCATTGTATTTCGTTCTAAGAGAGTCAAAATCTGTTATTCTTGTAGCTTCTTCTCCTAATGCGAGGCTTTGGCCGTATACAGGAATGCAAAGAACCGTTTTATGTCCTTTGAGTTCCGGTTCTGATAGATTATAGAATACATAAGAAATCGTACTGATGCAAACTATAAGAATACAGATTGTAATAATTATTTTTTTTTGACTCATCTTTTGGGGCAAAGATACATTTTTTTTTTATAAATTCCAAATTATAATGCTTTTTTTTGATAGAAGTTATGCTTTTTCCCAAATAATAATGGCCATTTGCTTTGATAGATGATAATGGGTAGTAGTACGATTTGTATCACGAGTACTATAATAAGGCATTCGTACCAATCGTAAGTGATGTTTGAAATACCTATTGCTTTTTCTATTATATAGTCTATTACTCCAATCATTATTCGGTGTAAGCCGAAGATAAGCATGGTGCCGATGGAGATGAGGGTGATGATGCGGCTCTTGATGTTGTTGAGCGATTTTGATAGGTATATGAATGCGTATACTGATACGAAGTTTACCACATAATATAATATGATGTGGAGTACGAATCTGTCTTCGTTGATATGCCAGTAGAATAAGATGAGGCTGAGAAGTAGGGTAGAGGTTCCGATTATTACATCTTTTCGTAGATTTAGTGCTTGGAGAAAACCTTTCTGTTGGAAGAGGTTGCCCATGAAGAAGAAACATAGGCAACGTATCAGTCCGTGATAGGTGATATATGGGGCGTAGTGATAATACTTGTTGGCGCCATAGAGGATCATGGTGATGACGGAAAGTATCAGCATGATGGTTTTGCCGTGTTTGTTCTTATTGAGTACATCTGTCAGGATGTGCATGATGAAAAGAGCTATCAAGAACCAAGTTACACCGTTGAGCTCGCAGGAGAAGCTGCTGTTTAGTTGCCCCAATAACGTACCCGCTATTGGTTTGAGAGCATCAGTAAATGTTATACTTCCATGCTCTATGTAGAATTTGGCTGCCCAATAGGGGTAATATATTACATTATATATAATATAAGGTATTAAGAGGGCATAGCCATATTTCTTGGCTGACTCTTTGATTGTTAGGTTTTTCTTCTTGAGAAAACCTGATACAAAGAAGAACGTGGAGAGGATAACTGAGGCTAGATATTGCAGATAAAAGGTGTCTTCTTGTTGGGGTAGGTGGCAGAATACCACTACCGTCATGCAGAATGCTTTTGCCCAATCTATCCAATTAATTCGGTTCATGTTGCAAAATTACGAAAAAATATCCATATTGTGAATTCTTTTTCGTAATTTTGCACAGAATATGGCAAAACAAAGGATTGAATACATTGATGCGATGCGAGGATTTACGATGATTCTCGTAGTGTTTGCACATGTGTGTCATTTCTGTTTGGGGGATTCAAGGATGGGCTATAATGCAGTGTTTATCCTATTTCGATTGCCTTGTTTTTTTATGATTAGTGGGTGGTTGTTTGAGTCTGTGGCCCAACGACCGTTTAAAGAAGTGGCTAAGCATAAAGCAATGGTTCAACTGTTGCCAACCTTTATATTCCTGCTGATTTTGGCACCACCACCAGGGTTTTTTCATCAGTTGGGTGCGGTTAAAGGCGGATATTGGTTTACTTTTGCATTATTTGAGTTTTTTATTCTCTATATGCTGATGGTTAGGGCTAGTAGGAGGTTGACTCCCATATTTGCGATTGCACTAACCTTGGCTTCTTTTATCTATTCACGTTATTATTATAGTATTCGAACGTCGGCAGATGAATGGCTGTTGATGGTTATGGACTTTCTTGGATTCTTGAGTGTTATCACCTGGCGTTTTTTCATATTCTTCTTTTTAGGAACATGGATAAGACGTCACTTTGATGCCTTTATTCGATGGACGAGCAAACCTATTGTGATAGGGCTGATAACTGTAGCGTTTTTCTTGATTGCTTCTACATCGCATCATGATCATCTGCTGTTCGAGATGTTCAGATTCTATGGTGGAGGCATCACCGGTATGATTATGGTGTTTACATTCTTCCGCTTGTCTGCTTCTTGGCTTAGGAAATGGCATATTTCTAAGCCCTTGCAATATGTTGGCACCAGAACATTGGATGTCTATCTGCTGCATTTCTTCTTTTTGCCACGCTTTTTGATGGCTTATGCGCCTCAATTGGCAACCTACAATAGTAGGCTTATTGAGTTCTGCTACATTATGGCTGTATCACTCGTTGTGCTGGTGCTAACGTTGGCTGCCAGCTATGTTATTCGCCTCAGTCCTTTCTTGGGGCATTATCTGTTTGGGGTAAAGTACGATAAAACGGCCTAAGTTAGGTTATGCCAGGTGTAATGCCAAAGTTTGTGCCACCAGTTATGGAAGGTAAAACCGTCACCCATCATCACGCCTAGAATAAACAGGCCTTCTTCCTCCAATGGCTCAACGGGCATGTGGTTCGTGTCCAAATTAAAGATTTCTTTCATCAACCACATGATACCTTGTGAAAAACGCGTCAATCCTAATTCTTTAATCTCCCCATCAATCGTAGTCTGCGAGAATTGGAACAGTTTACTTCTGCCATCACCAAAGCGGAGTACATAGAACAGATCCATCAGGTTGCGCATCTGAATGCCTTTTTCAAGAAACAGGTTATACAGATGAACTATCTGAAGAACAATCGTCATAGCATGCGAGGGTACTGTCAGTTCACCAGCCTTGCGAAACATCAGGTCGTTGTTCTGCAACATCCATTTCTCAAGTCGGGTGTTGCGTTGGGATGATTTGCCTGCACGCAGTTCGGTGTATATGCGTACATTGATGTCGGCCCATTGGTTCAGGTCAACCTGATTTTTGTAGCCGAAAACATAAAGGTCAACACCTTTGGTATAGCGTAGTGGTTGGAGTTCTCGATCATAGAAACGAACCAAGCCGGGGCCTGTTATGACTGATGAACGTAGATGATGTGCGTGTAGTTCTTCTTGTAACGTAACCAGTCTGCGACTCCTGCCGCGATTCTGTTCTTTGATATCCTCTGCTTCAGCCATCCAGTCGAGTGATAGTTCTTGTGGAGCCACCAGACCGAAATCGAATAGCTTGGTTACGCCATGATAACAGATACCTGCTACTGCTTGGTTCTTTGCCAGTTCAAAAAGTTTCTTCCACTCATCGGGCTCAGGAAATCGGCTTACACAATCCAGCTGACCCACAGAAACCTGCATTAACTCGAAAAATAGTTTTCTCATGCTGCAAATAGATTGAAGTACTTAATGATAACCACTGTGATACCTAATGACAATACCGATGATGCGATACATCCCAGTACAGCATAAAGCATGATGGCAAAAGCATTGATGGGGGTAAAACCGCCCAAGAGCATACCACAGAACAGTAGTGGTAGAGAGGCTAATGCTAATGCAGACAGGTTGGCGATCGTAGGCGACAAGATGGCCAACAGACTGGAACGCATAAAAGGTATCAGAGCTTGCCATTGTGAGGCGCCATTACCTAACATGAAATCATATTGCCCACGATTGCGCTGCAACATCATTACAAAATTGCCTAGTCCTCTTACCAACATAGCTGCCGAATGTCCCAATAGTACCGCCATGACGGGTATAAACCAACGGACTGTTATATGATCAATAGGTAGAACTGCTACTAATAGCCATAGTCCAATCAATAGCACGCCAACAAAAAGTCCAACACTGGCTGGGAATAGATAACTTGCGATGGCAAGTTTGCATTTGTTGATAACCAGAAATCCTGTCCATACAGTCATTACCAATAACCATCCAATCGATAGCCAGAGGTTATCTACCTTATATACCCCCCATGCAATTATCGAAAAGATGAGTAACTGCACAAATCCTTTCGTCAATGCCACAGCGAGTGGTTTCATGGTAGGGCGGTCTAACAAATAAAGTGCCCCAAAAGGCAAGATAAGTAGCAGTAGTGCTAAAATGGTATGTAGAATCAATGTTGTTGTCATATCTGAAACTGGTTTAAATCAATTACATGATGGGCGTATGCTATGAGTTGAGGATTGCGACTGGCAATTAAAACGCATTTACCTTGCGCTGCTTGCTGTTGTAGCAACTGTAGCATCTGGGGCGTTAGCTTTGGCGAGAGGTGTGAGGCCGGTTCGTCAGCTACTAAAATTGGCTTGTCGGTAGCTTCTGCTACGGTAGCCTCAGCTAAACGGAGCACCTCTTCTGGTGATAGCGGCTCTGTCTCTGGTATTTCTGCTGCCGATGGTAACTCGCCATTCCAAACCCCATACTCATCAGGCTCTGCTTGTGTGGGCTGCGGTAGGTAAAGTTGGTTACGTAGCAGATGGATATTCTGAGGCAGATAGCACATCATCTTGCGGAAGGCTGGTGCTGATTGTACCGTTAGCAGTTCTCCGTCAACACTCACAAATCCTTCTGTAACAGGCAGAAATCCCATCAGCGTACGCAGAAAAGTGGTCTTGCCTGAGCCTTCTGGGCCCGTGATGCAAGTGATTTTTCCATCGTCCGCAATGAAGGACAGGTTCTTGACCAAAACCTTTCCCGAAACAGCTATTGTCGCGTCTTTAACCTCTAACATATTAAATTGTTTGTGCAAAAATACAAAAAAATCTCATCATGCCATCAGTTATTACTCATTTTTTTGTAACTTTGCGCCAAAATTATGAGCATAGAAAAAAATAACGCAACAAAACAGTGGCGACTGCCTGCAGAATGGGAGCCACAATCAATGGTGCAGCTAACTTGGCCGCATGCAAAAACAGACTGGGCACCCATGCTCGATGAAATCACTGAGACTTACGAAGAAATGGCCCGCGAAATATCAAAACGTGAGACGTTGTTAGTTGTTGGCGAACCTTCTAATGACACATGGGCTCGTGACCATGGTTTCATCACATTGGTTGATGACCAGGGTAACGCTCGCTTGTTGGATTTCTGCTTTAATGGTTGGGGCGAAAAGTTTGAGTCTGAGTTAGATAATGCCATTAATCGCCGTATCTATAATGAGGGTAAGGTTAAAGGTGAATACGTGGATTGTCTGGACTTTGTGCTCGAGGGTGGCTCGATTGAGAGCGATGGTCAGGGTACCATTTTTACTACCTCATGTTGCTTGTTGGCGCCTCATCGTAATCAGCCGATGACGAAAGCTGAAATCGAAGCCAGATTGAAGCATGATCTTTGCGCAGAGCGTGTGCTTTGGATTGATTATGGTCATCTGGTAGGTGATGATACCGATGGGCATATCGATACGTTGGTTCGTATCGCACCTAACGACACCTTATTATATATAGGGTGCGATGATGAGACTGATGAGCACTACGAGGATTTGAAGAAGATGGAAGAGCAGCTTAAGACCTTCCGTACCATGGCAGGTAAACCTTACAAGTTGGTAAAACTGCCTATGCCACGAGCTATCTTTGACGAAGGTGAGCGTCTGCCTGCTACCTATGCAAATTATTTAATTATGAATGGCGCTGTATTAGTGCCCACTTATAACCAGCCCGATCTTGATGCTGAGGCTCTGCGACTGATCGGTGAAGCTCACGAGGGTAGGGAGGTTGTAGGTATAGATTGTAGAAGTATCATTAAGCAGCATGGTTCGCTCCATTGCTGCACCATGCAATACCCCAAATTATGAGAGAGTTAAGAGTAGGTTTTTTGCAGCAGCATAATACTGCTGACACCAAGGACAATATCCTGAGGTTGGGTGAGGGTATCACCGATCTGGCAAAACGTGGTGCACAACTTATTGTACTGCAGGAGTTGCATAATACGCTTTACTTCTGTCAGACAGAAGATGTGGACTTGTTTGATCTGGCCGAGACTATTCCTGGTCCATCTACCAAGTTATACTGTGAGTTAGCCAAGAAATGTGGTGTTGTTATCGTAGCCTCGTTGTTCGAGAAACGTGCACCTGGTTTATACCATAACACCGCTGTGGTTATCGAGAGTAATGGTGAGATTGTTGGTAAGTATCGTAAGATGCATATTCCCGATGATCCTGCTTATTACGAGAAGTTCTACTTCACGCCTGGTGACTTGGGATTCCATCCTATCCAGACCTCAGTGGGAAAATTAGGTGTATTGGTATGTTGGGACCAGTGGTATCCTGAAGCTGCCCGTCTGATGGCGATGCAGGGTGCCGAGATGCTCATCTATCCTACAGCTATTGGCTATGCCGATAATGATACCCCCGAAGAACAGCAGCGTCAGCGTATGGCTTGGCAGACTGTGATGCGTGGTCATGCCGTGGCTAACGGATTGCCAGTAGTTGCTGTTAATCGTGTAGGTTTTGAAAGGCTACGGGTAGGCGAGCAAGGCTCGGGAATACCAGATCCTTCTGGTCAGACAGCTGGCATTCAGTTCTGGGGAACCTCGTTTGTTGCAGGTCCTCAGGGTGAGATTATCTACGAGGCCTCAACAGATGACGAGGAGAGTATCGTAGTTGAGATGGATATGGATCGCTCTGAACAGGTGCGTCGCTGGTGGCCGTTCTTGCGTGATCGTCGTATCGATGCTTATGGCGACATCACGAAGCGTTTCATCGATTAAAGGTAGGATTGTAAAAGGTAAAAAGATAAATTATATAAGACTATGTCAAATCAACTTAGATTCCAGGTTGTAGAAGAGGCTTTTAAGAAAAAAGCTGTAGAGGTAAAAACGCCTGCAGAGCGTCCCTCAGAGTATTTCGGTAAGTATGTGTTCACCCGTGAGAAGATGTATAAGTATCTGCCCATTACGGTGTACAACAAACTGATTGATGTGATAGACAATGGCGCCCGTTTGGACCGTTCGATTGCCGACGAAGTGGCCGAAGGTATGAAGAAATGGGCACAGGAAATGGGAGCTACCCATTATACGCACTGGTTCCAGCCATTAACCGAGGGTACTGCCGAGAAACACGATGCTTTTGTGGAGCATGATGGTAAAGGTGGTATGGTTGAGAACTTCAGCGGAAAGCTGCTGGTTCAGCAGGAGCCTGATGCCTCAAGCTTCCCTAATGGTGGTATTCGTAATACCTTCGAGGCACGTGGTTATTCTGCCTGGGATCCTACATCGCCTGTATTTATCATCGACGATACACTCTGTATTCCCACTATCTTTATTGCTTATACTGGTGAGGCGCTCGATTATAAGGCACCATTGCTCCGTTCGCTGCATGCTGTTAACAAGGCTGCTACCGATGTGTGCCAGTATTTCTACAATGATGTGGCCAAGGTTCAGGTAAACTTGGGTTGGGAGCAGGAGTATTTCCTGGTTGATGAGGGCTTGTATTCGGCACGTCCCGACCTGATGCTTACTGGTCGTACCCTGATGGGCCATGAGAGTGCCAAGAACCAGCAGATGGACGACCACTATTTTGGAACCATTCCCGATCGTGTGCAGGCTTTCATGAAGGATTTGGAAATTCAGGCACTCGAGTTGGCTATTCCTTGTAAGACCCGTCATAACGAGGTGGCACCTAACCAGTTTGAGTTGGCACCTATCTTCGAGGAGTGTAATCTGGCTGTCGACCATAACATGCTGCTGATGTCGCTGATGAAGAAGGTAGCTCGCAAGCATGGCTTCCGTGTATTGCTGCACGAAAAGCCTTTCGATGGTATCAATGGTAGCGGTAAGCACAATAACTGGAGTCTTTCTACCGATAGTGGTGTGCTGCTCCATGCGCCTGGTAAAACACCAGAGGAGAATCTGCGCTTTGTCACCTTCATTGTCGAGACCTTGATGGGTGTATATAAGCATAACGGACTGCTGAAGGCTTCAATCGTCAGTGCCACCAATGCACATCGTCTGGGTGGTAACGAGGCTCCCCCTGCTATTATCAGCTCATTCTTGGGAAAACAGCTCACAGAGTTGCTCGATCATATTGAACTTTCGGATAAGGACGACCTCTTTACCATTAAGGGTAAGCAGGGTATGGAGATTGATATTCCACAGATTCCTGATCTGATTATTGATAATACCGACCGTAACCGTACGTCGCCATTTGCGTTTACAGGTAACCGCTTCGAGTTCCGTGCACCTGGTTCTTCAGCCAACTGTGCATCGGCTATGATTGCGCTGAACTCTGCTGTAGCTGAGGCTTTGCAGAACTTCAAGCATCGTGTGGATAAGCGTATTGCCAAAGGTGAGAGCAAGCTTTCGGCTATTGTTGATATCCTGCGTGAGGACATTAAGACCTGTAAGCCTATCCGTTTTGATGGTAATGGCTATAGCGATGAGTGGGTGGCTGAGGCTGCCAAGCGTGGTTTGGATGTCGAGAAATCTACACCAAAGATTATCGAGCATTATCTGGATAAGGACAGCGTAAAGATGTTCGAGTCGGTGAAGGTGATGAACCGCAAGGAGCTTGAGGCTCGTAACGAGGTGAAGTGGGAGACATACGTGAAGACCGTACAGATTGAGGCCCGTGTGATGGGCGATTTGTCGATGAACCATATCATCCCAGTGAGCACACACTATCAGAGTCAGCTCATTAAGAATGTACAGGGTATGAAGGATGTGTTTGCAAAGGCTGAGGCTGAGCGTTTGTCTGCCCGTAATATGAAACTGATTAAGGAGATTGCAGAGCGTACTGAGCGTATTGAGCAGTTGGTGGATGACCTGACCGAGGCTCGTCGTGTGGCTAATCGCATCTATAACATCCACGAGCGTGCCATGAGCTATTATGATACCGTTTGTCCTAAGATGGATGCCATCCGTTACGAGATTGACCATCTGGAGATGATTGTTGAGGACGGTCTGTGGTCATTGCCCAAGTACCGTGAGTTGTTGTTTATCAGATAAATATTTCGCACAAAAATGAAGAAACTCTTAACTATACTGGTGCTCTTGGTTGCTTTCGTAGCGGCCAAGGCCCAGATGATGGATCCAGTACACTTCACCACTCAGATGAAGGACTTGAAGAATGGTGAGGCTGAACTGGTATTTAAGGCAACGATTGATGCTGGCTGGCATGTCTATTCTACAGGCTTGGGTAACGATGGCCCTATTTCGGCATCGTTCCATAAGGTCAAGATGGATGGTGCCGAACCTGTGGGAAAATTGCAGGCTCGTGGTAAGGAAATCAAGCAGTTTGATAAACTCTTTGAGATGGAGGTCCGCTACTTTGAACAGGCTGTGACCTTTGTGCAGAAGATTAAGTTTACCAAAGCCAAGTATGATATTGACTGCTATATAGAATATGGCGCCTGCAACGATCAGGCTTGTCTGCCTCCATCCGAGGTTCAGCTGAAAGCAGCTGGTACTAGTTCTCTGGCTGAAAATCAGCCAGAGCAGCAGCTGACTCCAGCTGCTGAAGCTAGCACTACTAGCCCATCTAGTTCGGCTAGAGATTCTAGCTTAGCTGCCGAAATCGGCAGCGATAGCCTAGCAGGCAGCGATAGCCTGGCCACCACTGATCTGTGGGCACCTGTTGTTTCAGAACTGCAGGCTTTCAATGGCAATACGGCTCCTACCGAGAATATGGCTCTGTGGCTGATTTTTATTGAGGGATTACTGGGCGGTTTCATCGCTTTGTTCACACCTTGCGTGTGGCCTATCATTCCTATGACGGTATCTTTCTTCCTCAAACGTAATAAAGATCGTGCTAAAGCCATCCGCGAGGCCACTACTTATGGTGCAAGCATCGTAGTTATCTACGTGCTGTTAGGTTTGGCTGTCACCTTGCTGTTTGGTGCCAGTGCGCTTAATGCTTTGGCTACTAATGCGGTATTCAATATCTTCTTCTGTCTGTTGTTGGTTGTCTTCGCAGCTTCGTTCTTAGGTGCCTTCGAAATCACTTTGCCTGCGTCGTGGTCAACAAAGATTGATGAGAAGTCCGAAAGTACCACTGGTTTGTTGAGCATCTTCCTGATGGCGTTCACCTTGGCTTTGGTGTCTTTCTCATGTACCGGTCCTATCATCGGTTTCCTGTTGGTGGCTGTATCTACACAGGGTAGTATTGTGGCACCAACCATCGGTATGTTGGGATTCGCCATAGCATTGGCTATTCCTTTCACCCTCTTTGCCATGTTCCCCTCGTTGTTGAAGTCGGCACCCAAATCGGGTGGCTGGATGAATGCCATCAAGGTAACCTTGGGCTTCATCGAGCTGGCTTTCGCACTTAAATTCTTGAGCGTGGCTGACTTGGCATACGGTTGGCATATCCTTGACCGTGAGGTGTTCCTGTCGTTGTGGATTGTCATCTTTGGTTTGCTTGGTGCTTACTTGTTGGGCTGGCTCAAGTTCCCGCACGACGATGATCAGCATCGTACCAATGTGCCACAGTTCTTCCTGGCCATGGCATCGTTGGCATTCGCCATTTATATGATTCCTGGTTTGTGGGGAGCGCCGTTGAAAGCCATCTCTGCTTTCGCACCACCTATGAGTACACAGGATTTTAATCTGCAGAAGACGGTGACCGAGGCCAAATATAAGGATTATGAGCAGGGTATGGCTGCAGCTAAGGCAGAGCATAAGCCTGTGGTTATCGACTTTACTGGATTCGGTTGTGTCAACTGTCGTAAGATGGAGGCGGCTGTCTGGAGCGATCCACAGGTTGCTGATATCCTGAATAATAAGTATATCCTTATTTCATTGTATGTGGATGATAAGACGCCGCTTGCTACACCTATCGAGGTAGAGGAGAACGGACAGAAACGTACCTTACGTACAGTCGGTGATAAGTGGAGCTATTTGCAGCGTGTGAAATTCGGTGCAAATGCCCAGCCGTTCTACGTGCTCTTAAACGAAGAAGGCCACCCGTTAGCGGGCAGCCGTTCATACGATGAGGATATTCAAGGTTATATCGATTTCCTAAAGAAAGGTATCAACGCGCGCGAAGCGCGTTGATACTTTCTTTTAGGGAAGCAATCTTCTCTTCAGAGTCACTCTGCTTCTTGCGCTCCAGTGCAACCACAGCCTCAGGGGCATTGGCTACGAAGCGCTCGTTGCTGAGCTTCTTCTTTACACCAGCCAGGAAACCTTCGAGGTGCTGCAACTGAGCCTCCATCTTGGCAATCTCGGCCTCAACATCAATCATATCACCAACAGGTACTGCAAACTCATCGGTACCTACCATGAAGGCAGATGCGGTGGCATCCTTCTCGGTAACTACGTTGATACTCTTCAGGTTGGCCATCTTGATGGTTACTGCATCAAACTCTGCATAGTCGTTCTTGCCAACAACCTGTAGGTCTAGCTGCTCCTTAGGAGCGATGTTCTTCTGATTGCGAACCATACGAACACCTGATACAATCTGCTTTACGTTCTCAATATTTTTGCGAATTATTGAATCATCTACTGATGGTGTGTCAAGTTTGAGTTCTGTATGCATGATGCTTTCGCCGTCTTTGCGATCGTAAAGGTGCTGCCACAACTCCTCGGTGATGAATGGCATGAATGGGTGCAACATCTTCAACAGAATCTCGAAGAACTCGAGGGTCTTATCGTAAGTAGCCTTGTCGATAGGCTGAGGCTCACCATTGATATAGGCGGGCTTAACCATCTCCAGATACCAGCTTGAGAACTCATCCCAGAACAGCTTATAAACAGCCATCAGAGCTTCGCTGATGCGATACTTCTCAAATAAATCATCAAGTTCCTGATATACAAATTTTAGAGCGCCTTCGAACCACTTCGTGGCAATCTTACTAGCCTCAGTCTGCTCGATATCAGCAACCTTCCAGCCCTTTACCAAACGGAAGGCGTTCCAAATCTTATTGTTGAAGTTACGTCCCTGCTCGCACAGTGCCTCGTCGAACAGAATATCGTTACCTGCAGGTGCAGAGAGCATCATACCCATACGTACACCATCGGCACCGAACTTCTCAATCAGCTCGATAGGATCGGGTGAGTTACCGAGTGACTTAGACATCTTACGACCCAGTTTATCGCGAACGATACCAGTGAAGTAAACGTTCTTGAATGGGAAGGTACCCATATACTCCTCACCAGCCATAATCATACGTGCTACCCAGAAGAAGATGATATCCGGACCAGTTACCAATACGCTGGTGGGGTAGTAGTACTTAATCTCCTCGTTGCCACGGTTGTTGATACCATCGAACAGCGAGATAGGCCACAGCCATGATGAGAACCAGGTGTCGAGGGCATCCTCGTCCTGCTTCAGATCGCTCATCTGCAGGTTGGCATTGCCGCTCTCCTTGCGAGCCAGCTCCAAAGCCTCCTCTGCAGTCTCGGCTACAACAAACTTCTCTTCGTTGTAGTAGTAGGCAGGAATACGATGTCCCCACCACAACTGACGAGAGATACACCAGTCCTGGATATTCTCCAACCAGTTCTTATAGGTGTTCTTATATTTCTCTGGATAGAATCTTATTTCGTCGTTCATGACAGGTGGCAGAGCGATGTCGGCAAAGTGCTGCATCTTCAGGAACCACTGCAGTGAGAGACGTGGCTCGATAGCGGTGTCAGGGTTACGCTCTGAGTAACCTACCTTATTAATATAGTCCTCAATGCGCTCCATCAATCCAGCCTCCTGCAGATCTTTCGAAATCTGCTTGCGGCAGTCCATGCGGTCCATGCCTACGTAAAGTGGACTCTGCTCAGAAATGGTTCCATCGGGATTAAAGATGTCGATGGTCTCCAGATTGTGAGTCTTACCCAGCATATAGTCGTTGGTATCGTGTGCAGGGGTTACCTTCAAACAACCGGTACCAAACTCGATATCTACATAACGGTCCTCAATCACAGGAATCACACGGTTAACCAGAGGTACAATCACCTTACGGCCTTTCAGCCACTGGTTCTTGGCGTCCTTAGGGTTGATACACATAGCGGTATCACCCATGATGGTCTCAGGACGTGTTGTAGCAACTACGGCATAGTAGCCCTTCTCATCCTTGTGAATGATATTGCCTTCAGCCTCTAGAGCTTCTAGGTTCTCTAGCTTATCAAGCCCATCCACATAGTACTTCAAATGGAACAAGTGGCTCTTCTCCTCTTTATAGATCACCTCTTCGGTTGAAAGTGCTGTCAAAGCCTTGGGGTCCCAGTTTACCATACGAAGACCGCGGTAGATGAGGCCTTTGTTATAGAGATCAACAAATACTTTGATGACGCTCTTGCTGCGTGTCTCGTCCATAGTGAATGCGGTACGGTCCCAATCGCAGCTAGCACCCAAGTGTCGCAACTGCTTCAGGATGATGCCACCGTGCTCATCAGTCCAATCCCAAGCGTGCTTCAGGAACTGCTCACGGGTCAGATCGCGCTTCTTGATACCCTCGCCGGCGAGTTTCTTCACTACCTTAGCCTCGGTAGCAATAGAAGCATGGTCGGTACCTGGTACCCAGCATGCATTTAACCCATTCATACGGGCACGACGCACTAAGATATCTTGGATAGTGTTATTTAGCATGTGGCCCATGTGAAGAACCCCTGTTACGTTAGGTGGTGGAATTACAATTGTAAAAGGTTGACGCTTTTTGTCAATCTTGCTCGCGAAGAATTTGTTGTTCTCCCAGTACTGATACCATTTCGATTCGACCTCTTTTGGGTCGTATTTGCTAGCTAATTCCATATATAATATTTTAATATTTTGCAAAAATCGCTGCAAAATTACTAAATTTCCAATTAATATTAGTACTTTTGCACGGAAAAAGATAGTTTTATGCATACAAAAGAAGAAAAAATGCAGGCTTTCGGTCGTTTTCTTGACGTTTTAGAAGCGTTAAGAGCAAATTGTCCATGGGACAAAAAGCAAACAAACGAGAGTCTTCGCCCCAATACCATCGAAGAGACTTATGAGCTCTGCGATGCACTCATCAAGAACGATATTCCCGATATTTGTAAAGAATTAGGCGATGTGTTACTGCACATCTGTTTCTATGCCAAGATTGCTGAGGAGAAAGAGCAGTTTGATATGGCCGACGTATGTAATGCCCTTACTCGTAAGATGATAACCCGCCATCCCCATGTTTATCATCCTTCACAGATTGAGGCCGAGAATCCCAAACCACTGCCATATATTCCTAGCGAAACTAGCGATTCAAGCCAGTCTAGCGAAGCTAGCCCGGCTAGAGTATCTAGCGTAACTCAAGTTCTAGAAAACTGGGAGCAGATTAAGCTGAAGGAGAAAGATGGCAACGAATCGGTTCTCTCAGGTGTGCCCGATGCTCTGCCATCACTCATTAAGGCTTATCGCATACAGGATAAGGCACGTAATGTGGGCTTTGATTGGGAAGACCGTCAGGATGTATGGAAAAAAGTACATGAGGAACTGGCTGAATTGGAGGTGGAACTGAATAAGGAAGATAAAGAAAAATCAACTGAGGAGTTGGGTGACTTCTTGTTCAGTGTGATTAATGCAGCCCGACTGTATAAGCTGAACCCTGATAATGCCCTTGAAAAGACAAACCGAAAGTTTATCAATCGGTTTAACTATATCGAGGCGCATAGCATTAAGATTGGTAAACCACTCAAGGATATGACCTTAGGTGAGATGGATGCCCTCTGGAATGAAGCGAAGAAAGTAGAATTGTAAAATCATTAAATTGTCAAATAGTCAAATGAAAAAGTTGGTTTTTCTGAGTGTGGCGATGGCCGCTATGATGATGTTGAGCTGTGGTGGTAACACGCATCAGGCTGAGCGTGAAGAGGATACGGTGGATGCGTATGATCAGATTCGTGACCATACACTCTATGGTCTCTGTGGCGCGGTTCCTTCTACATCCCAGTTGAAGGTGATAACTGATGTCGGCGATACGCTGACGCTTGATATCACGCCGGCTCTTGAAAACCATAAGATGTTAGGCTCTGTAAGAGTGGGCGATCGCTTGGCGGTGATGACTAACAAAAAGCAGACCGAGGCTACTGAGGTAATCAATATCAACCTGCTGTTGGGCGACTGGGTGATGCCCGATCCGCTGGATGGTAGTGATGAGATTGGTATACGTATCAAAGAGGGTGGTGTGGCTGAGTCGATTGAGATGACTAACATTACTTATCGTACCTGGCGTATCTTTAATGGAAAACTGGAGATTACTTCTATCCGTGAAGGTGGTGGTGAGGCCGAGGAGACTAACTACTTTGATATTTTGAAACTATCGGCCGACACGCTTGTCTATAAAACCATTGGTAAGCCTCAGGATGAGGAGGAAACGATGGAATACAGCCGTTGGCGTGAGAAACCAGAGCCTGATCTTCATGGCTTGAAGCTGGAGGAACATCAGGATGAATATATGAAATTGTAAACATAATTATTGCGATTTGGAACCATTTAAAGTCCATATATTAGGTTGTGGCAGTGCGCTGCCCACACTCCGCCATAATGCTTCGTCGCAGGTGGTTGAGGTGCGCGAGAAGGTATTGATGCTTGATTGTGCTGAAGGCACGCAGATGCAGTTGCGAAAGTGCAGGGTGCGATTTAACAAACTCAGTCATGTGTTTATCACCCATCTGCATGGCGATCACTGTTTCGGACTGATTGGCATGATTTCCACGTTCGGTTTGTTAGGACGTACAGCTAAGTTGCATGTTCATGCTCCCAAAGAACTTGGAGAGGAATTGGACCGACAGCTCAAGTTCTATACCCACGACTTAGGTTACGAGGTGGTATTCTATCCTGTTGATACCACACAGCGTCAGGTGGTGTACGAGGATCGTAGCATCACTGTTGAGAGTATCCCGTTGATTCACCGTATGCCTTGTTGTGGTTATCTGATTAGCGAGAAACCATCGCAGCCCCATATCCGTCGTGATATGATGGATGCCTATCAGATTCCTAATTCGCAGGTCAACAATATAAAATGTGGGGCAGATTGGACAACGCCCGATGGTGACGTGATTCCCAACGAGCGACTGGTTATACCTGCCGATCCTGCTCGCAGCTATGCCTACCTATCGGATACCCGCTATATTCCTGACCTCTGGCAACAGGTGAAGGGGGTGAGCACCCTTTATCATGAGAGTACTTATGGCGACGACCATTTACCTCAGGCCGAGAAGTATTGCCACTCCACAGCCCGACAGGCGGCTATGGTGGCTCGCGATGCTGGTGCTGGCAAGTTGTTGTTGGGGCATTATAGCTCGCGATATGAGGACGAAACGGTATTGTTGAATCAGGCCAAAGAGGTGTTCGAGAATAGTTTTTTGACTAACGAAATGGATGTTTTCGATGTATAAAGGGTTCCTAAAGCTACTTTTTTAGCCGAAAATTTGTTCATTTCGGAAGATTTGTCTATCTTTGCCCCGATTATAGATAGATTGCTTATGCGGAGAATTCTACTCATATCAACCATATTGTTCCTTCTGGCAGCCCCTGTTTTGGCTACTGGAATGCTGATGGATCCGGCTTCTTCGGCACAATTCGATGAAACATCGATAGCGGTCGAAGGGCATACTGTAACTGTAAGTGGTGCTCAGGGAAAAAAGCTTGAAGTGGTATCATTAACAGGTAGATTGGTGGCTGAATATGAGATTGATGCCCCCGTTCAGCGTGTGGAACTTAATCTTTCTAAAGGGTGTTACATATTAAGAGTAGGAAAAGTAGTTCGCAAGGTATCCATCCGATAAGTTTCGGTTTGTTGAGTATCTGTTTGATACTGGTTTCCTGCTTCGGTCATGGAAACCAAGAACTTTCTGAGGCTGAACGTTCCGCTTTTGGTGAATATGTCAATCAGTTAGACAGTACGGTTACAGGTGCTTGGTTTGATAGGATGGGGGTGTCGGCAGATGCTGATTCTGTTCTGGCTTATCTGCGTCGGGAACTGCCTCGAAATGGTTTGGATACGGCTGCTTTCTATGTCCCCGAGATAGCCAAGGATTTAGAGATAGTTCATCAGCTGTTATTCGATTCTGTTGGTGTGAGTATCAACGAGGTACTCCCTCGTTTGGATGCCCATCTGTCCAAGGCATATATCCGTTATGCTACTGGCCAGCGATATGGTTTTATGAAACCACGTGTGTTTAATCGTATGGATCCCAAGGTGGGTAATCCAGGTATTTTTGCACGTGTGTTTGATTATGATCCGGCTTTGCCTGATACAAGTGTAGCGGCTAAGAAGATGACAGAAAGCGATCGTTTGGATTTCCTCGTTTCTTCTGCGCCTGATACCTATATTTATAAGGCACTGCTGCGTGAAATGGATCGAACGACCGATGCTGATAAACGTCATCAGTTAGCAGTGAACATGGAGCGTTGTCGCTGGAAGATAGAGCACCCCAAGGATATCAAACGTCAGATATTGGTGAATATCCCAGCTCAGCACTTGTGGGCGATAGGTACAGATAGTGTGCTCGATATGCGTATCTGTTGTGGCGCTGTGCCTACTAAAACACCGTTGCTGCATAGTGCTATCAGCTACATGCAAGTAAACCCTGAGTGGGTGATTCCACAGAATATCGTAAAGACCGAAGTGGTGCATCATGCAGGCGATTCGGCTTACTTTGCCCGCAACCGTTATTCTATTATCGATAAGGAATCGGGTGATACGCTGAATGTTTCCAGTGTGGGGGCTAATGCTTTGCTTTCTGGTAAACTGCGCGTCAGTCAGAAGGGTGGTGTGGGTAACTCTCTGGGGCGCATCGTATTCCGTTTCCCCAATGATTTCTCGATTTATTTGCACGATACCAATAACCGCAGTGCTTTCCAGCGCGATCGTCGCACTCTGTCGCATGGTTGTGTCCGTGTGCAGAAGCCTTTTGAACTGGCTTGCTTCCTGTTGTCTGATGTAGATGAATGGACACGTGAGAGTCTTCGTATCTCCATGGATATTCCGCCGATAACCGATCGTGGTCGTGAGTGGCTGCACAAGCATGCCGATGCGCCGCATCCATATCGCTTGATATCATATCATGCCGTAAAACCGCACGTGCCTTTATACATATTATATTATACCACCTTCCCGAATCCTAAAACAGGTGCCATCGATTACTGGCCCGATCTGTATGGATTTGATAAGGTCATCAGTAAAGAATTAAAATGGATAAGCGAAGGGAGTTCGAGTCGATAGTACGCGAATATAGCGAACAGCTGTACTGGCAGATACGTCGCATCGTGCTTACCCACGACGATGCCAACGACGTGCTTCAGAATACTTTTCTGAAAGCATGGAATGGCTTTGATAATTTTCATGGCGAGTCGAAGATTTCTACCTGGCTGTCGAGAATAGCTATCAACGAGAGTCTCGACTTCCTGCGTCGCAATAAACACCTGGGCTCAGCTACCTCTGATGATTTGTCGGTTGCCAACTCGCTGCTGGCCGATGACTATTTTGATGGTAACGAGACCGAGGCCATGCTGCAGCAGGCTGTGTCTCAGTTACCCGATGTGCAGCGTACGGTGTTCCAGTTGCGATACTTTGAGGAGATGAAATACAGCGACATCAGTCAGCTGCTTGATACGTCGGAGGGAGCATTGAAAGCGTCCTATCATATTGCGGTGAAAAAGATTACAGAATTTTTTAAGTCGCGCGATTAAACTATTTGAATATCAATACGTCATATATACGATGAACGAAGAAATGTACATACAGGAAAAGGTTGGAAAACGGAATCCGTTCCGTGTTCCGGAAGGTTATTTTGATAATCTGACTGCCCAGGTGTTGCAGAATCTGCCCGAGCAGCCAAAGCGTCGTGCCAAGTCTGTATTTATGCGCCCCGTATTCTATGCGGCTGCCAGCGTGTGTGCTTTATTGGTTGCAGGAGCTGCTTGGATGTGGCAGTCGAAGACTGAGGTGTCGCCTGCTACTTCTGTTCAAGCTAAGGTTGAGAACCATGTACAACAGTCTGATAATGAAGAGTATATGGATGAGGCTGTCGACTATATGATGCTCGATAATCACGAAATCTATGCTTACTTAGCTGAAAATTAAAAGTATTTGAAAGATGAAAAAACTACTTGTATTCGCTGTCTTGATGTTGATGGTTGTGCTTGGTGCTTCAGCCGAGGAACAACAGAAGTTCTCACCTGAGAAGTTTCAGGCTGACTTAGAGCAGTATATCACTACCGAAGCTGGTCTTACTAACGAAGAGGCCGCTAAGTTCTTTCCATTGTATCGTGAGATGCAACAGAAGCAGCGTGTAGTTTATAATAAGATGCATGAACTCTTTAAGTTGCCCCATGATGAGGCTTCGTGCAAGCGTGCTGTACAGCGTCGCGACCAGTTGGAGATTGAGTTGAAGCAGATAGCTCAGACCTATCATAATAAGTTCTTACGTGTACTTCCTGCTTCAAAGGTAATAGGAACGATTATTGCCGAGGATAAGTTCCATCGTCGCGCTTTCCGTAAATTAGGTCAGCAGCGTAACGCTCCTAAGAAATAATCTTAGCACAGTATTTTTCTATTTCGCATTTCTCACAGTGGGGCTTTCTCGCTGTGCAAACGTAGCGGCCATGTAGCAAAAGCCAGTGGTGAGCATTAGGTATATCCTCTTCGGGAATATACTTTGTGAGCGCCATTTCTACTTTATATGGGGTGTTGTCGCTCTTGCTTACCAAACCTAAGCGATGGGCCACACGGAAAACATGAGTGTCAACAGCTAAGGTGGCCTTGCCGAAAGCTACGCTTTGAATCACATTGGCTGTTTTGCGGCCAACACCAGGCAGTGTTAATAGTTCGTCGAGCGTGCTTGGTACCTCGCCATTAAACTTCTCCATCAGTACACGAGCCATTTCTACCAAGTGTTTTGCCTTGGCGTTAGGATACGATACGCTCCTAATCCATTCAAAGATATCCTCTTCTTCAGCCTTTGCCATCGACTGGGCGTCGGGGTAGTGGGCAAACAAATCGGGCGTTACCTGATTGATGCGCTTGTCTGTACATTGCGCACTCAGTACCACAGCCACTAGCAGTTGGAAGGTACTACCAAAGTCTAACTCGGTAGTTACCAACGGCATTTTTTCGCGGAAATGCCCCAAAATCAGGTCGTATCTTTCTTTCTTTTTCATCTTACAGATAGATAATGACGAAGAATGAAGCTATCCAGCCAAGGATACAGAACTGTACGAAATGATCCTTTACTAACGACTTGGTAGGACTGCCACTTAGTCCGAACACAATCATATTCTGCAGATAGCGTAGTAAGCCTGCCAATACCCAGCCTGATGTGAGATACACATAGCGGGTGCCTAAGCGATGAATAACCTCTGGCGACATGGTGTACATGATGTAACACACCAGAGTAACAGAGGCGATGATGGCTGTTGCCTCGTTGATAAAGGTCTTGTTGTAACCAGTAATCGATACGCGAGGCTTGGTGCCTGTTTGCTCATAAATACGATAATCGTCATTACGTTTCGTAAAGGCCAGGAACAGTGTTACAAGGAAAGTCATCATCACCAGCCAATGCGAAATGTAGATATCCGTAGCGATACCTCCAACTAATACACGCATCACAAAACCTATGGCAATAATCGATACGTCGAGGATAGCAAACTGCTTTAGCTTCAGACAGTAACCAATATTCATCAGCCAATAACCAATAATGATGGCGTAGAGGTAGGGGGTATTTTCACTCTGTGCCAATGGCAGAATGGCTAACGCACCAATGGTGCATAGTATCATCATCGCATATCCTCCCATCACCGACACTTTGCCTGACGCTATGGGGCGATGACATTTCTTGGGATGCTGACGATCAGCCTCTACATCCTTCAGGTCGTTGAAACAGTAGATAGAGCTTGATATCAAACAGAACGATGCAAACACTACTAACGTTGGCCAAAAGAATTCTGGCTTCAACAGGTTGGTGCTGAAGAATATGGGCGCAAATACAAACACGTTTTTGAGCCACTGCAATGGTCGTATCAGTCGTATATAATGTATCATTGCTGCAAAGGTACGATTATGTGAGCAAAAATCCAAATAATTAGTTGTTTTTTTTATCTTACCACTGATAGTCTTCTTTCCAATCGTCGTAGCGGATTTCTCCATCCCAACCTTCTTCGTGGAAGATACGGGCAATGTGCTGTTGGTCTTTTGGAGGAATGGGACGTGTGCCGTTGCGATACTCGTAGAAACGCTTACGCGAAAAGAGTGCGATGAGGCGTTTCTTAACAATACGTGCAATAGGATAGGGAATGTCATCAAAAATGTGCTTAATGCCGATGGCGTAGGTAACAATCTCATCCTTTTGATACAAGGTGCATTGCAGTGAGTTCACGTTGGGGTAGTAAGGATTAACACTGGTAACTACATGGAAGTCGCTACCATAGTATTGACCTGTTAGCCAGTGCAGACAGGTCTGGTGTAGTGGACACTCGTGTATAAAACACGGTAAGTTATGTGCAGCTTGCGCACGGAGGCATTCTTCTTTATTCATATAGTATGGTTGTTTTGTTGGTGCAAAGTTACAAATTTTCTGTGAAATATCCAAATTTTAATGTCATAATGTCATTTCTGAAATAACTTATTGATATTTAGTGATTTATAAATGATGACATTATATGAAATCAATTATCTTAACGTCATATAGGGTAGTTTAATAGCTGTCGAAATACACGGAACATAGTGTTACATGCGGAGAAACACAGTGTTTCCTTAGGCGAAACACTATGTTCCTTCCGATGAAACAAGATGAAACACTTACCTCTTGGAGTGTAATATGACATCATACTTAATAATATGACATCATGATGTCATGATTTAAATATCTGTTAATCAGTCTTTTATAATAAATATGACGTTATGACATCAATTTTGCTATATTTTTCTTTAATATCTAAATTTTTTTTATTATCTTTGCATCCGTAATTAATCATCAATAGCAATATGACAAAGATAACCCTTATAAAAAACTATCGCCAGACCGAAACACTGCGTGTGCTTGAACTGACGGATATCGTAGAAATGATTGGCGGTAATGAATATCGCCAGGTGGTAGATGAACTGCGCCGACTCTATCCTGTGTTCGACTTGACTCGCCAAGCAGATGGCTCGGTGAGTGGTGCAGATATGACCATTGCCAAACTACCGCGTATCTGTTTTGCATCAGAAATGGAGAACCGTAACCACCAACGTTTAACCTTGGGTTATACTGGCTTGGTGCTGTTGGAGGTGAATAACCTAACAGGTTATGATGAGGCTGATGCCATCCGTACTGGTGCTGGCGAAGTGCCTCAAACACTGATGGCATTTGTGGGCGCTTCTGGGCGTAGCGTAAAAATCATTTGTAAGGGTGAACTGTTTCCCAGTGATCGCAACAAAGACACCAATTATCCGTTGCCAACGGAGCCCAATGAGATAGCCGATTTCCATGAGAATCTGTATGAACGAGCCCGTCTGGCTTATAATGCCCAATTGGGTGTGACTGTCGAAAAGCTGGAACCACGCTTGGATCGTGCTTGTTATATAAGTACAGATGCCAAGGCGGTGTTCAATCCACTGGCCATCCCCTTTTATGCCCGTGCCGAAAAGCCTAATCTGACGCTGTCGTTGGTACGCCCATCGACGCTTGAAAAAGATGACGAGTTATCAGGACAGAGTCGTTACTTTACCATGCACCATATCTTTGAGTTTAATCTGAGTAAGGCCTACGATGAATGCGAAGGATTGGAAGGTGAGGATTTGGAGCACGAGCTGCTAACTAGATTGGCTGTCCACTGTTTGGAAACAGGTATTCCGATGGCTATAGCTAAGCGTATGGCTCGTTATCGTACTTACGCTATTGGCGACGATGACCTGCTAATAAATAAGGTGTTCGATAATGTGTATCGACCTCAGGTGGTTAAGCGCTATCAGGAGCGTAATGGCTATAAACCAGAGAAGAATATACCACAGGAAACACTGTTGACGATGAAGATAGATTTGTTTCTGAACGAGAACTACGAGATTCGTAAAAATGTGATGCGTGGCGTGGCTGAATTTAGAGAGCGTACTGGCATTGGATTCTCTTTTCGTGACTTAACAGAGGAGGCTCGTAACTCTATTACAATGAGAGCGTTACGTCAAGGCATTAAATGTTGGGATAAAGATATTCGTCGTTATGTGAATTCGGATGATATCGAGCTTTACGATCCATTGAACGAGTATCTGGATAGTCTGCCCAAGTGGGATGGTAAGGATAGGGTAGAGGCCTTGTCTCGTCGCATCCCAACCAGTTACGAGGAATGGCCTGCACTGTTCCATCTGTGGATGCGTTCGATGGTGGCCATGTGGATGGGTAAAGGTCAACTTACAGGTAACTCGTTGGTGCCACTGTTGATTGGTCGCCAGGGATGTGGTAAATCATCGTTCTGTAGAATTTTACTTCCCCAGCAGTTGCGCGATTACTATAATGATCGCATCAATTTTAAGAACGAGACCGACTTGAACTTAGGTCTGACGTCGTTTGGCTTGATTAATCTCGACGAGTTTGATAAGATAACCCAGCGTCAACAGATTGTATTAAAATATTTAGTATCTACAGCCGATTTGAAATATCGTCCTCCGTACGGAAAGGCTTATTCGGAACATCGACGTTTTGCATCGTTCATTGGTACCACTAACGAGATGTTGCCATTGACCGATCCTAGTGGTGCCCGCCGTTTTATCTGTGTGATGGTTGAGGGTGATGTTGACTTTAGAACACCTGTGGATTACCCTCAGCTCTACGCTCAATTACTACACGAAATTCATAACGGCGAACGTTATTGGCCTACTCGCGAACAGGAACAGCAACTGATACAGCGAAACCTTAGTTATCAGCAACTTAGTGGTCTTGGCGAGATGTTGATGGCAGTGTTGCAGCGTCCTGTAGACAACGATTCTGATGCTCAATGGATGTCGCTTAAGGATATCTCCGCCATCTTGAAACAATCGTTTAAAGGCTACAAGGAAGAAAGTAATACCTTCCGTAAAATAGGTGCCTTCTTGAATCGTCCAGAATACCGCTTTAAGAGTCAGCATAAAATGACGGGAACTGTGTATTGGGTGAAATTGCGTGAGTAAACAATAATGTATAATTATAATAAAAGTTAATTTTAAAAGATTCGTAGGCTTTTTCTTTTCATTTAGGGTAACTTTTTGTATATTTGCAGAAGAATAAACAATTTAATCGATTAAACATTTGACGCTTATGAAAAAGTTATTATCTATTGCAGTTTTTGGATTAGTATTATCCAGCTGTACAAAGGGTTTTGATGCACCGGAGCCAACTCCCGATCCAACCCCAGACCCAACCCCAACAAACAACGAGGTAACTCAAGCTGAGATTGATGCCAACGTTGCTAATGTTTTTGGAACTACCTTCAGTCCCAATCAGGATTGGAGTTCTACAACCAAGTATACAGTTACAATCACAGCTGATGCTCCAATGAGTGACATCGCAAAAGTTCAGATTTTGACAGAAGCTCCTTACTTTAACGAGGATGCCCGTGTGCTGAACGAGGCCACAACCAGTAAAGGCCAATCTGTTGCGTTGACATACGACTGCCCTGCCGAATATACTGAGTTGGTAGCTGCTTGCGTTGATAGTAAAGGAATCTACTATATAGCAGGTTTCAAGGCAGGCGATGCTCAAGTTACTTTCCGGAAAGTAGCCCAGGCCCGCACAAGAGCAGCATATGATCTTCCTGCTTTCCCAGCTACAAGCGGCTTGAAGATGAAATACAGAAATTCAGCTCTCTCATATAATGCTATCCGTGCTCAAAAGGCTGGACAGGATGGTGAAGATGCCAGCATTAATCCTTGGCTGAACAGCAATTGGAACAATGAGCGCATCTGGATGTTTAATAATGAAGGTGGTAATGATACTTGGAAAGTTGAAAGACAGACCATTTTCCGTGAGGTTACAATAACCGATGCGGAGAAGCAAGGGTTGGAGACGATCTTGAAAGATGTTGGTGGAAGATTTGGACGTGATGATACTCATAAAAAAGAAAATTTGGAGATCATTCGTAATTCTCCAGTATATCAGCTGACTAAAAATTACCTGGTTGCTGATGGAAAAGCTCCTATCACATTGACGCCTGTTCAGATACAAACTACGGATTATTCTAGTGTAGCCTTGTATTATTATTATTTTAAACCAAGCGAGTTGGAGGGTAAGTCAGAGGAAGAGCAACTTACTTTCCTAAAGAACCTGCCTAAGTTCAAGTGTGTTGATGGTAAGCAGACAAAGGAAGCAAGCGGCACCGCTAGTGGTAATGGTGAATTCTTTAAGGTTCATGAATATGTTCTGCCTTATTTCGGTGATGTGACGAGTAGTCCTACTACTGATCTTGAAGTGCAGGGCTTCACAATTCCTGCAGGCTATTATATAGGCTTTATGCTAAGAAAGAATAAGAACGACTATAAAGATCCTTATATGCCAAATAACGATATTACTGGCTATAACGGAACAAACTATGCTAATAAATCATATGCTAAAATTGAAAATGGCGAGGTATATGCTGATGGTCGTTTGAACGAGCAGATTAATCAGTATCCGAAGTTTAACGAGGCTGTAGATAAAGGTATGTTGCTGAATGACCCTCGTGCTGCCATCTTTGGTGCAAACCAAAAAGCATATATGATGTTTGAAGACGGAAGTGATGTTAACTTCGTAGATATAATAGTAGAAATTAATGGTGGCCTGAAAGAGGTTGATGCTGCCCATGAGATTAATAGTAATGTGTATACTTTCTGCTTCGAGGATCGCAAACTTGGTGACTATGATATGAATGACGTTGTAATCAAGGCCGAGCGCCTGAATATTTCACAGGTTAAGTACTCTGTAGTTGCCTGTGGTGCATACGATGAACTTTATCTTCGCAATATCAATGGTCAGACATTGAATGAGAACACCGAGATTCACGCATTGTTTAACGTTACCAATCTCTCGACGTTTATCAATACCCAGACCAAGAACTACGAGCCTGTTTCAGAAGTAATTACAGTCGATCCTTCGTTCAGTTTTACAGATTTCTCTAAGCAGGTGTATATCTACAATAAGACTCAGGATTACGATGTTAAGATGTCGCAAAAGGGCGAGGATCCTCATGGTATCATGATTCCTAGCGATTTCAAGTATCCTATAGAGAAGACCTGTATTAAGGATGCTTATAAGCAGTTTAATAACTGGGGCGAGAATCCTGTAAGCTCTACTAATTGGTATCTAGCTCCAGAGGATGGAAAAGTGATGAGTGTATCTGTAAAATAACTATAATTCTTTATATCATAAGAGGCGTGTGCAATCAGTTGCACGCGCTTCTTGTTGTGTAATTAATGTTAAATTTCTTAGATTTGTAGATTTTTTATCCTTGTTTAGGATTTAAATTTGTAACTTTGCCAAAAAATAAGCAATATAATCAATTAAATATTTGACATTTATGAAAAAGTTACTTTCATTAGCAGTTTTCGGATTAGTATTATCCGGCTGTACAAAGGGTTTTGATGCACCAGAGCCAACACCAGAGCCAACTCCCGATCCAACACCAACAGGTGTAACTGATGAAGAAGTCAAAGCAAACTTCGAAAATATTTTCGGAGTATCTTACTCTTCTGAGCAGGACTGGATTACTACTGCAAAAGGTTCTGTTAATGTTACTGCAAACGCGAATGTAAAGAAGGTCGCCATTATGGCATTAGTAGCTCAGACTGATGAAGATGGTGAGACATTCAACTCAATGACGGTACTGAATGAGGCAGAAACTAACGGACAGTCTTCATTGAGTATTAATTACGATGCTCCAGGTAAGAACGAAGGCTTGTATGCAGCATTCTATACGGATAATGGTTGCTATTATCAAAAGATTGAAGGCAATGCTGTTGCATTCAGTCGCGCAGCTAAAACTCGTGCAACCGATGTCTTCCCAATCCCAACGGGCGAGTTCAGTATTGCCTCAAGCGAGTCCTCTTATGCCGCACAGCGTGAGGGCTATTTAGTTGATGGCGTTACCGATGAGAAACTTTACTCTTTCAATGATTATGCAGGATTAAAGATGGATGCTCCTGCTTATACAGATGGCTATGCAAACAGACTGAGAGACTTAATTTTTGCATACTTCCCTAATGGAAGAACTCATGAAAATTATAAAAAGGTTCTTGCTACGGGATATAGCGATGACAATGCTTATCGTACAACAACGGGTGAGAATTCACCAATTGTAGTTTGTCCAATTTACAAGTGCGATGGTGCAACAAAATATGGTAATGAGGTTTATAATTCAGATTTGTACTATTATTATTTTAAAGAGGCTGATTTAAATGCTGCTGCAAATAAAACTGCTTTCTTGCAGAATTTGCCGAAGTACAAGTTGATACCTTTTAATCAGTATTTTGGCGAAAATGAAGATGATAAACTAGAAAAGCGTTCTGCTTATGCATGCCTCTATTTTGGCGATGGTACTCCAGAGATTGGCAAAAAGGGCACATTTATATTCCCCGAGGGCTATAAGATTGGCTTTATGGTACGTGCGAAGACTGATTATGCAGAAGGAGATCCTAAGAAGCCCAGAAAGCAAGGTGAATTGTATTTCGATGGACGTTTAAATACAAAAATTAATAGTGATGATGATTTTAACTTTAAAAGTTCAAAGTTAAAGGATGGTCAACCTCGTGCTACATGGTTTAAGATGGAAGATCGCATATTGCTTTGTTGGGAGTCTGGAACCGATGCTGATTTTAATGATATTCTTTTGGAAGTAGAGGGTAGTGTATCAGATCCAGAGACTGTGGTAGAGTTTGAACACAATACTTATACCTATTGCTTTGAGGACCGACAGCTGGGTGATTATGACTTGAACGATGTTGTTATTAAGGCAAAGCGTCTTGACAAAACTCATGTACAGTATGCTATTGTTGCCTGCGGTGCCTACGATAATCTATTTGTCAAGAATATAAATGCCGGAGTGATAAATGACGATACTGAAATCCATTCTCTCTTCGGTAAGGGTACAAATGTGTTTATCAACACTGAGAGTGGTGCTGAATATATTGAGCCAATTGTAGTAACTAAGGAGGTAAGTGAGGCATTCAGCTTCCTGGATGAGGCTACTCAGCCATACCTCTACGACAAATCAACTGGCATGGAGGTTAAACTGTCTAAAAAAGGCCAGGATCCTCACGGAATCATGCTACCTTACGACTTCAAGTATCCACTTGAAAAGGTTTGTATCAAGGATGCATATAAGGAATTCAACAATTGGGTTTCACAAAATAAGGATATTCTTGGAACAAATTGGTACACCAAACCCCAAAATGGAAAGGTATATACAAAGTAAGATTCTTAATAAGTATATTTTAAGTCGTGTAAAGTATATGCTTTGCACGACTTTTTATTATTATTTATAAGTATCAATAAATTTGTAGATTTGTGTAGTTTTTTTTATATTTGTATTTTTTTTAATGCTGCGAAAAAATTTTGGGCGTATGTCTCTTTATCAAAAAACTTTGAGCGTTCTAATGAAGCGTTTGACATCTGTTCGCGCTTCTTGGGATGCTGATAGAGGTCGAGAATTGCTGCTGCAAGATTGTCTATGATATTATTTCTTTCAACTATTGTAGCTACACCTTCGCAAATTTCCGGTATTCCACCGCTGCGTGTTGTTATGAGTGGTAATCCTGCGGCCATAGCCTCTACAATTGTAAGTCCGAATGGTTCTTCCCACATAGATGGTACGACGGCGATATCTCCTACCTTAAGATATGATGGAATCATTTGGTAATTGATAAAGCCAGTGAATATTACGTTGTCTTTTATTGGTTCCGACTCTTCTATGAGTTTAGTGACAAAGGGAGTGGGGGTCTTGTCTTTCCCATATGCACTAGCCCCGATTATCAGAAGTTTTAAATTAGGAATGTCTTCTAATTGCTTGATAGCCTGAATAAGTTCAAGTATACCTTTTTCTTTTGTTAGTCTACCGCTATATACAATAACAAAATCATCATCCTTAAGTCTTATTTGTTGTCTTGCTATTTGTGTTGTTTGATAGAACTTTTTGGTATCTATTCCATTCAAGACAGTATGGCTTTTAGTGTCTTTGGGGGTTATCGATTTTACCCTTTCTGTAATATATGATGATGTATTGATTATTAGACTATAAGAGTCATATATGTCTTGATATTGACGTACTTGATTATTTAAGAAATCGTTTTCTTGATGTAAAACTAATTTTGCACATGTTTTTCCTCTTAATTTTAGAGAGAATGCAGGACGATTTTCAACAATAATTATGTCGTAGTCATGTCTTTTAATATGTTTTAGGGCTCTTTCAAGGAAGTACTCGACAGAATAATGGTAGTACTCCTGGCCTCCATGTTTTTGTAGGTATATTCTTTTCCAGATTTTGCCCCACCAACTATTGATGTTGAAGTATATGTATTTATTACATGTTGTAACTGGATATTTATAATTTCTCAAAGAAGAATTGAAAACACTATAAACGGTTATGTCATGTAAATGGCGTTCGGCGTTGTACTCAAGGCATGAGTCTATAAGATTCTCCACAGCTCCACCCTGAACAGCAGGAACGGGAAGTATACCAGATGTTAGTATCGCAATTCTCATATTCTTATTTTTTTATTTTGCAAAGATATTAAAAAACTTGTATTAATTTGGCAAATTTCATTTATTTTTGTATTTTTGTAGCCAAATAAATATAATACAACATGGGGAAACGGCTTGAATATGTAGATATAGCAAAGGGAATCGGGTTAATACTTGTTGTTTGTTCTCATTCTGATGCATTTGATTTGATGTGGTATATGATGGACATGTGTATTCCGATTTTCTTTTTTTGTTCTGGATACACCTTCAAAATTAAAGAAACATTTAGGGACGCGATGGCAAAAAAGTTTAGGAGACTATTTATGCCTTATTTGTTTTTCAATATGGTGTTGCTGTTCGTGTTTTTTCATTTTTCTTTGCGCGAACTAATTGGTATTATATATTCGCGTTTTAGTCTTTATCCATTGGATGTTACTCCTAATATTAAATTCTTTACGTCTGGAAACTACCCCATGTGGTTTCTTACCAGCATGATTATGTCGTATTTTTTATTTTATCTTCTTGTCTATTATGAGAAGTATAAACATGCTTTAATGCTTCTATACGCGTTGTTGGTTGTATGTTTCATGAAAAGTCCGATATTGTTGCCTTGGAGTATTGATACAGCCCCATTAACCGCAATGTTGATTTATGTTGGGATGAAGATTAGAAAACATGATTTAATATCGATGGATGCATATCAAGTGTTATTTTTGGTGCTATTATATATAGGGCTTAGATGTGTGGGAGGAGAATTGAATATTTCTGTTCGAGAGTATGGTTCTTCAATTGCTATATATTTCCTTCTAGCAATAATCGCTTCTATTGTTGTGTTGTGGGGATCGAAGTTTCTGGAGGGTACATTCGTTGGCAGATGTTTCTTTACATTAGGAAAACATTCTCTGACAATATTTAGTGTAGAAATCGCTTTTATCGTTTTAGCAAAGGATATATATCGGTGGATATTCCCAGGCAGTGAGCTTGGTTATATGGCGGGTATATTTGAAATCTTTTTGACTCTGTTGGGCGGTTTGTTCGTCTCTATACTAATTCATAAAAGTAAATTCTTAAGCCGAGTTGTTGATGGTTCGTAAGACTTTTATTATAATTGGGTGTTTATTGCTATTTTGTTTAGCTTACGGATTTTATTATGTTCGTTGGCGTGATTTATGGTCAATATGTCAGCAAGAACCGATTTATAAAACAAAAAAATGCAATGATGATACTCTTAGAGTTGTGATGATTGGCGACAGTTGGGCTAGCCTACATTCCGAGTTGCATATGGACTCGTATTTGTGTTCGGAACTGGGGAAGGGTATTTCGTGCCCCATAATGGTTGCTTCTAAAGGTAAAGGCGGCGAGAAGAGTAGGGGGATATATCGCTATATGTTCCAGAATACTGGTTGTGGCACCAAAACGCTGTTTATTGTGGAACCAGATTATTGTATCGTTTTGGCAGGCATCAATGATGCGGCTGCCAATTGGGGGACGAAGCAATTCTGTGCGCACTATAAAATGATTCTGAACTTCCTCTTGTCTAAACATATTCGCCCAGTCATTATTGAAATTCCTGACGTGGATATTTGGCATATTTATGGCGATAAATCTTGGAAAGATTTAATGGCAGATTTTGTAAAATCAACCATGACCGGATGCAGAATGTATCATTTCCATGAGTATCGTGAAGCCTTGAAGGTTATGTTATTTGAGGAGCATCTGATGGAGCAGGTTGTTTATATCCCGATGGAATGTTGGAACGAAGAGAGAGAGCGTATTAATCAGAATCTGTTAATGGCAGACAGAATACACTTGAATCGTCGGGGCTACGAAAAACTTGACGCATGCATTGCGAAGGCAATAATATGCGACCTACAGCAGGCGAAGGATTCCGCTTTTGTCTATCAGCCAATGAACGAGAATGCCGAGTAGTGATGAAATTATAATAAGAGTTACCGTGATGGTATCGTGCCAAGCTGGCTCAATGACAATGTTCTCGGTGACAATGGCGTGAAAGAAAATGGCTTGTATCAGGTACGTTTCTAGGCTTGATTTCCCGATGATTGCGAGGGTTCGGCGCAAGAATCGGGCTTGTTTGATCAGTATGGTGAAGCATATGATGAACAGTGGGAGTAGAAATACAAGTGATAAGTATTTGTAGTTGTAAATCTCATGGTGGTGGGGGTATAGCAAAATAAAGCATGGAATACCCGCCACTAGAATTATGAGGAAATACTTTATACTTGTATTTTGTTTCATCCAGTAGGCACACATCATTCCTAACATGAAAGGCGGAATGCGGTATAGTAGGAAAAAGTGGGGATCCTTAGGGCTTACGATTTCCTTTGCCACCACGAAGCAGGAAATAACTATGATGACAATGGCAAGGCAGATAATTAAGTGCATTTGCCTCTTATCAATCATTTTTTTTAGGAAAGGTGCCAGAAGATAGAGTACCACGATAGAAGGTACGTACCATTCCCAGTATAGATTATTTGTCCAAAATCCAATCGTAGAATATCTGTAAAGATAATCAAAGAAGTTATCGTTGAATAGAATAATGCTGGCCGGTACTCCTAATAGGTAATAGGTTGGGAAAATGCGCAATATTCTTCTCCTATAAAATGTTCGTATGCAGGAATTTTTGTCAAGCGAAAAGTATAGTCCAAGGCCTGATACAAGTATGAAAATCTCTACACCGGAAAAACCGTATTGCGAAATGAATCCCAAGGGCTTTATCTGGGTGAAGGTGAAGTGCAACATCATAATCCATACAATGGCACACCCCATCAGCTCTGATCGATAGGTGGATATGTCTTTAATCTCAAATGGTACTTTCATATTTCTTATCGGATATGTCCTTTTCCCATTTTCCAAAGTATGCGATCTTTCCATTGATAGTATTTCGTCATTAGTTGGCGCTTCCGACAATAGTATTTCAACTTGAAAGTGGCGAAGTGTTTGGGATAGTCAATTATCGCTTTAGGGGTAATTAGAAAGTGCCCGTAGTCCTTCACCGTGTCTTTCATAAATGGGCGGTGTTGGAAGTGGGCGTAGAGTGATTCTCTCTTTTCCATATTACCATTGTTGAATCGGAGCATATAGAGTTTGTTGCCCACATGTTCGAACAGAACCTGTTGCCAGCCTCGGGTGAGGCTGTTCATATGGTATGATTGTTTTGGGGGAGTGATGTTGTCAAATTGCCAATCTAAAAAACAGTCTTCCGTACGGCAATCTTTCCATTTGTCAGCTGTTCCTTTATGGTCATATTCATCGAAGAACGTCTGTTTATGTATTGTTAGTACTTCTCTATAGTTCTGATAGCCGGGAATAATAACTCTATAGTAGTTATTGGTTTCCTCGTCATTTCTATAAAGTGTTAAATGGCCGAATCCTAAGAAAAACTTATAACGTTCTAGTACTTCTTCTGTAAAAAAAGTTCTAAAGTCTCCATAAACGACATCCAAATCGCCATAGCCCCAGAAATCATAATTCCCGATAAATTGCTGAAGTGCTTGTCCGTACACAGGTTTGAAATCGCATAGGATATAGGGACGGTCGAGAACTATTGGAAAATCAAAGACAGCCTGAATGTATTGTCTAAAATCTTCGAATTTCATTTTGTGTACAATGATGTTCTTTGCAGGGGCAACATCTGCATCTGTGAAAAACATAAAATCAACAGATGGATTGCGGAGTGCTGATTCACGCCACATCTTGTATTGTACAGGTAACTTGCCGAAATAGGGAAATATGATAACTATTGACTTCATAATCTTTATTATATTTTCATGAGACGATAGAGTATTTTGATAAGATACGTCATCCATTTGAGGCCCTTAGAGGTCTCAAGGAGATCGAGGAATTTATATGTTGTAGTTTTATCTAATAACGTAAGAGTCTGATAATCTTTAATGGCACCGCACGGTAGAAACTCAGAAAGGACTGCTTGGTGCTCCGCGATGCGTTGTTCATTATGAGATTTACTGATTCCATCAGGTTCTCTTTTGCATATGATCTCGTTGGTTAAACCAACACTACATCCCTCAACGCAGATTTTTTGGATATAGAATTTAATGTCTGCTACAATCTTAAGTGATTCATCATAAAGTGTCTTATCGAAGAGTTCACGTTTAAAAAAAGAACTCTGATGAGGCAGCGTCTGGATATAGAAAGTGAGCATAGAAATGCGTGGTGGTAGAATTGTGCTGAAGCCTTGTTGTGTCTGCGAGTTGTAATGATAGTCTTTACCCACAATAATGTCACAGACTAATTGTTCGTCATTAATATGTTGGAGAACATTTTCGGTATAAAAGCTATCACCAGAATTCATGAAGTTCAGATAATCACCTGTCGCTTTCTTGATGCCTTTATTCATGCCCTGATATATTCCACCATCAGGTTCTGATACCCAGTATTTAATATAAGCGTCGTATTTTTTTATGACATCAACACTGCCATCGGTTGAACCACCATCTATTACAATAAACTCAAAATCATGAAAAGTCTGATGAATCACGCTTTCGATAGTTTTGCGTAATCCTTCTTTATTATTGTAATTGACGGTGATAATAGAGTATTTCATTTTTTTCTAATGTTTTTGATTCTAGATAAACAATTCTTAGCTCCTTTGGCAAACAATAAAGTAGCACAGAGGTCGATAGTTAAGAATATAACCATACCAACGATTGCATACATGACCCAGTCCCATATACTTTGATAGGGATTGATTGGTACAAGAGAAATAATAAAAGTGGCGAGAATAAATGAAAAGAGTGAAATGCTATAGTTTCTAATAGCTCCTTTCCAGTATATAGATACAGACTCTTTGAATCCAGAGGTGAATAGATAATATGGTTTCCATAAGACAACAATAGTCAATAAACTTGCAATCTTCCCTAGTAGAATACCTATAATTCCCCATTTGAGTCCACCAATGATGGTTATGCTTACATTTATAAAGAGTTCTGTCCATGCTGACCAAACGTCAGCATATAAACCATGTGCATAATTAAAACTGTCAACTGAAGTACGGGAATTGGTGATATATATATAAATAATCAGCAAAATAAGAATTCTGCGATCCATGATGTATTCATGACCGAGCCAATGGGAGATGAAAGGTTCAATAAAAGAATAAAGTGAAAAACTAAGAATTGCGGCTATAGTATGCTGAATAGTGGTAAATTCCCAAAAGACTTTCATCATACTTTGTTTGTTTCCTTCTGCTACTAAGTTGCCAACACTGGCACCAACACTACCAGTTATTGCAGAGAATAACGATATTAATTTTGAAATGATGATCATGTAATTTCCATAATAAGCAACCATTTTTAGAGAAACAAAGAGGAATATGAATAATTCATCACTCTTGACCAGTACAAAGTCTTTAATCTTATGAATAAATACTTGTTTGGTCTTAGTCATAATCTCCGGATATTGCTTCAGTAGTGTACTACCGCGTTTTTTGTCAACATTAAGCCACGGATATTCTTTATTGATTTTCCAATTTAAAATAATACATCCGATGATTCCAAATACGAATTCAATTCCAACCCAGATATAAAGATTATGATATGTATATGCTAAGAATATCTGCAGTAATATTTTAATGATATTGGCAGACTGGAAATAAATGGCAACAAGATAGTTTTTTTGGTCTGCTGTCAGTAGAATTTGGCGATAGTTAATAAAATAGCCAATTAGTGAAGATCCTAGAAATGAAAAATAGGCAAAATAGATAATACCAAGTCCGAGTTCTGTTTTTGAGAAAATAAACGGAAAAGATAGACTTATGAGGATGCCACCTGCTAAAATTATGTAGCCAATCCAATTGTATAGGTATCCCAATAGTGAGAGTATGTCTTGGATTTCTTGTTTGTTATTCGTCTGAAGTGGCTTAAAAAGGAAATAACCGATGCAAGCTGTTATTCCAAGTTCTGCTAAGTTCAGATAACCTAGAATGTTGCCAAGTGTACCGGCTAGACCAATAAACTCAACTCCCAAACAATCGAGGAAAACTTTGCGGGAGAAAAAAGCTAAAAACAAAGTAAGGAAGTAAAAAACTAGGTTTACTTCCGCATTTAATATGCTCTTATGTACTCTTCCACTCATGTCGTATGTTCGGTATGAATGAAGTCGGTATTTTTCCTGTCCATGTGGAGTACGTTTTTGAGCATACGAAGAACCAAACCAGGGATGGTAAATACCTTAGAGAATGAACGGAAGCGGATTTCCTTAGGGATGGCTACGAATAACGACAGACCTAATATTGCCAATGTAATCCACCATTTTTCACACCATTCTGGCATGGCAATAGTCATAAAAATGGAGATGGCTGTTAATAATACTATCAATATAGATCTAGGGATTAATGCCTGTTGGATAGTTTTGTCGACAAAGTTAACTTTTCCATGAACCAAGGCTCCTGGGATTTTGGGGAGGTTACTCATCAGACTCTGAACCTGAGCTGTCATCCAGCGCATACGTTGTTTCTGGAAGTTGTCCTGGTTGCTGACTTTTTCATCGAAGACGTGAATTTCAGGCGCATATTTGATAAAAATTTCCTGATGAAGCAAAAGAGCCTCCATCTCACGGTCTTCACCGGCTGTAGAGAGCTGGAAAACATTCTTTCTAAAGAGTTCATAGTTAAAACACATGCCAGAACCAATCAAAGCAGAAGACAGTCCTAGGCGATTATGGGCTTTACGGAAAATGGTATTATTAATCTCTTCGCTGGCGCCATCAAGAACAGCCACATCGTTATTGGCATTTTTGGCACAGCGGTGGCACTGAATAGCATCGTAAACAGAACATAATACGTTTAATTGCGACAGAAATTCTGGGCGTACGACATTATCAGCATCAAGTACAACGACATTATCGAAGGTTTCGGGTATCTCGTCGATGGCATACTGCATGGCTTTGGCCTTAGAACTCTTTTCGAATGTTGGTGTTAGTAACTTGATGGGGAGCGTGCGCAAATACTCATTAGTCTCTGGCTTCATGTGGTCAGAAATCACAGCAACAGTATATAAGTTTTCAGGATAATCCTGTTCCAAGAAATGTTCTACAGCATTAATGATGACGCGGTCTTCGTTGTAAGCTGGATAGAGGATGAGGAATTTGGTCATCCTATTGGTCAATGCTGCAGCATGAATGGCTACGCGATCTTCTTTTTCATAGAATAATGAGATAACGGCGAAGAATGCTACATAGGCAACAGAGCCTAAAATGAGCACCCATAGGGTAATGTCAATGATGTGTAATATCTGCCAAATCATAATTAAGTGATATTATTATTTAGTTAGTTTCTTTTTTCTTATGAATTAATTTTGTGGTAATAATCCCCCATAACGTAATGAATGGTGAACGTAAAAACGTGCGGTCCCACATTTCATCCACCAGATAATCTGGTGTAGCTAAAGCAAAGAAGAATAGTACAGCGGAACTGACAATCCACCATTTGAGAGCTAATGTTAGATATATGAAAGGAAGTATGATACTCATAATCATCATGATGCCAATCATGCTGGTACGAGGCGTCAGCATCCATTGAATGAGTTTATCTGCCCAATCGTATTGTTTTCGTAGGAATGCACCAGGCAAATATCTAATGTTTCTTAGTAAGTTTTGAAATTGTTGTAAAGTCCAACGGCCATGCTGTTCATTCATTTTGCTGGTGGTTCTTTTCTTTTCGCCATAAAGCAGTATGTTGTCAAAATAATCGATGAAATATCCTTGCTTTAATAAAAGTGCTTCTAACTCTTTGTCTTCACCCGCAGTTTTGGCTTTCATGACATTGGTCTTGAACCATCGGAAATCATAGGCAGTTCCTGAACCAGCTAATGCTGCTGAAATACCGAGATTAATGTGCCCTTTGCGGAAGATGTTGTTGTTGATTTCTTCGAAAATTGATCCCATTCGTGCAGCTGCCGTATCTCTATTTCGGGAAATACGATGCAGCTGGATGGCTTTTGTTGCAGCAGTTTCGAAGGCGTCGTTTACTTTTGTCAAGAAATCTTGCTCAACGATATTGTCGGCATCTAAAACCATAGCAATATCGTAGATTTTGAATTCGGGCAATTTTAGAATGGCATATTGAAGCGATTTCGCTTTGGTACTTTCTGCAAAATCGGGTGTCAACAATGTGATAGGGTATTGGGCCAATCGCATGTTAGTTATCTCTGATTGGTGGTCGGATACCACAACCACGTCGAAGAGACGTTGTGGGTAGTCTTGGCTTAAGATAGAAACGACAGATTGTTCAATAACGCTGTCCTGTTTGTGAGATGGGATGATGATGGCAAAACGGTTTTGAGTTTTGGCTTTATCCAAAACAGAATCTCTTGTAAAAAGAGAGGCTACAGAAAAAATACCTAGATAAAGCACTGTTCCTGCAACAGGGATAAATAGTATCCAATCGATGATATATAGTATAATCCAGAAATCCATGTCGTTAATTGATAATTTGTAATTGACAGTTGACAATGCCTTTGCAGATGGATTTGACTAAGTCAAATCTGCCTTGGAGGGTGTATTTGATTATGTCGCGAGGGGCGACTATACCAATAAGGTATATATATGATAGGTATTTGCTAATACCTTTGTAATTTCGTTTTACTAGCAATAATCTATTGCGAGTTATATAGTATGTACGGAGGGGGCTGTTTTGACCAGTTGTTTGGCTTTCTTTGTGGTAAACGGTACATGCTGGATCGTACCATATTTCGTAACCGGCCCGGGTGAACATCATTGACCAGTCTATTTCTTCGTAATAAAGAAAGTAACATTCGGGCATGAGGCCGACTTTATCAATGGCTTCACGCTTTAGCAACATAGCTGCTCCATGAGCGTATGGAGTTTGGTGGGCTTTGTTGTATTGTCCATGGTCTTCTTCGCCGAAGCCAATGGCTTGGTTCCTCACTGTTATTTTTGATAAAGGGGAGTAGCCGGCAAACTGAATTGGATTGCTATCCCATGCAAAACGGAGTTTGGGGCAGATGATACCGATCTTATCTGATGATTCTAGGCGTTTAATGAGCGGTTCTATATTGAACTCCTTGAAATAGGTGTCGTTATTAATTAAAAGAACGTACTTGCCTTTTGCTTCCTTAATACCTAAATTATTACCTCCGGCAAAACCGAGATTACGCGGACTGCGAATGACTTTAACGTGTGGATAATTCTCAGCAATGATGCCTGCTTCGTCTTGAGTTGAGGCATTATCTACCACTATCACCTCCATATCATTGTTGAAGGGGAAGGAACCAATCAACTCGCAGGTATCTTTCAGACCGTTGTAATTGATCGTTATGATGGATAATTTATACTCGTTTTGCAAGTTTCTTTTCCAGTTTTAATCTTTTCTTTTCTTCTTGTATCGCAATTCGTTGTTGTTCGTATTCTGTCCATGCAGGTTCTAGTTCAGGCAATATGAAAACGATAGAGAGCCCGCCATAGAATATTAAGCAATTGGGAAACTGCATTATAACCTGATTTGCATATCCGCCTAGTTGTATCGATAAAAAGGCACAAGTGAACCCTGCTCCTATTCCCCTAAGTGATGCATTTTTCAATCTAAATAAAATTGTGGAACATGCTGCAGCTATCATTATTGCTGTACAAATAATAAACATAGTCATTCCGATGGGACCTGTACGTATCCATATAAATACATACTCAGAGTCGGGCGGTATTGTAGCTAACTTAAAATATTTACTATTTGCAGGTACATTATCCCATCCCATACCCAAACCAATGCCCCATGGTGCATCTTGAATGTATTTCCTGATAACTTCTTTATTTACTTCGCGGACATTTGCAGAAGCGTCATCTTTATTGAATGCTGATCGCATTCTACGAATTTGCTGGTTACCATTTCCTATTGTGGTAAAGGCTAGAATAAAGGCAAATATACCAAATACTATGGTGAAAGGTATTGCTATCTTAAATGACTTTGATATGAATATGTAAAGTGCAAAACCTGCGGCAACACAAAAAATTGCTGTTCTTGTTCCAGATGCAAACATTCCCCAAAAAACGAGTATACCGGTAATTAAGAATAAGAGTTTGTCTTTTCTAATTCTCGTCGTCATGCCGAAAAGAATAAATGCAACTGTTGTTGCTGCAGCGTTACAACCATAATTTGCAGCATCGCTAAATGTTGAAAAATAGCGTATAAGTGTTCCGGCATTAAGAATGTGTGTTAATCGGCCACGAGTCTGGATCCATGCGTTTTCTGCAGGAGTAAACCCCATGTTTTGCTGTTTCCATACCCAAAATGCAGAAAATAGAGACAAAAATGCCCATAGTTTAATGTATCTCATCAATATTTTAGGTGATGATATATAGATAGTAAAAACAAGAAATGTGTATAATAGTTGAAAGGCCATAAGTCTTGCTCCTTGGTACCAAGCTCCGAAATTTATGCCTAAATTACATGTGTCATTAAGAATCTCCAATGTGCAGAAACTACACCATATAATCAAGGCTAATAGCATGGGATTTAGTATCTTTTCAATTTTTGCGGTTTGGCGGATATCAAAAATAGCAATAGCTAATAACAAAATTTCGAGCATTTCATTTGGTAGAGACATTGGGATAGGAAGCGTAATGTCTTTCATCTGAATGAGATAGTTAATGACTATTAATGCCCAAAACGTGAACATCCTTTGGTTGAATGCTAAATATACAAAAACTATTACGAGAGGTGAAACGCATATTAAAGCAAGCGCATTTAGACCAGATGTAATTAATTGGTATATTGCAAGGAAAAATAGGAGAAAGAGTAATAATACTCTTCCTCCATTTTCATGGGTGTATTCTGATATTCTACTTGAATATATTTTATTTACCATTTATTTTGCATGACTATTTTCAACCGCAGTCAGACCCATTTGTGACATTCTATAGATGAAGTTGTTGAATGGGGTGTATGGCGGTAACTGACCTACAAATTCTTCAACAGCATAACGTTGGCATTCTGTCAAGTACATGAAGAGAGAATTCTTGTTCTCCAATCGTTCATTCAATTCTTTTAATGCTTTTTGGTCGACATCTTTCCAAGTGCGGTTTGCACGAGTAACTAATAAATTGACAGTGCCCATATTGAGCAATGCTGGTGGAATTGAATTATCGTCCAAATTCGGATACTCTACAATCGCAATTTCATTAGGGAGTAGATCTGGACATATGTCTTTAATATCTTTTGCCAAAATGAAGCGGCTATCCTCTGCCAAGTAGTCTTCATCGTATGTGATGCGACGTACTTGGAGACCTATAGAAATCCAATAGTTCTCTAATTCTTGGGCAATATAACTTTTTCCGTTAGCGGCATCTGTTGATATCAGATTCAGTACATTTTGTTTGCCTTCCTCAAAGTGGGGTAATAGTGCTTTACTGAGCTGCCGGAGGGCCATGTCAGCAATGGTTTTATTGAATCGGCGATAACGTAAATTGCTTTCTTTGGGGAAACAGCCCATGACTGGTAATTGGGTAATTCGTTCTGAACGCATCCTGTCTCTAAGAGTCCTGTCAAGTAATTCTATAATGAAGAAATATAAAGCAACGAACACAAATGTAAGCATAAATGCACCCAATAGTGTCATCATTCGGTTTGTTGGCTGAGCATTCATCGGATACATCGGAGGGTTCAGTACTCTGAGCGTAGCGGTAGACATCTGAAGATTTTTCTGACGCAGACGAGCGCTATTTAATGCTTTCAACATTTCCATATAATTGCCCTCAATAAAGGCAATGTGTCGCTCTTTTCGTGATACTGTTGCACCAATTGGTGCATAGTACAAAACTTCTTTGTCAATTTTTTCTCGCATGACATCCTGGGCGCTTTCGTGGGCTTTGGTTTCTTCCAGCTTTAGGACTTGCTCTAGCCATTTATCAATCATTCCTGTAGCTTTGACACCCGTTTCTGTATTATAATTGCCAGCCTCAATATCCTTAACAAGACCTTTGACATTGTTTGAGGCTTCTTGGAGCATACGTTGCGCTTTTGCAAGCTCGGTTTGTGTTTCAACTCCGCTAGTACCTCCTTCACTGCTCATTAAACGAAGGTTTGAGATGCGTGATTGAATACGAGAAATATCGGTCACCTGATTAGTGAAGTCTCTATTTGCTTTGATGACTTTTGCACGATCGCCTAATTGACGTTCTAAATAGTTCATCAGAGCACGTGTTGTAGTTTTGTTAATCAGAAGATCATTGTCTGTTGTCTTCTGAGTAGCGTCCATACCTGAAAGCAATTTCGTCTGCTCACCATAATTAATAATTCTTTTCTCAACATTGTAGCGGATCAGATCATCTTCTGCATTTGTTAAAATACGATATAGGCGAGCTACCTCTCGTTCAAAGAATTTGATTACATTATTGGTCTCGCCATAACGTAATAAAGCATATTGACGGGCGAATACCTCATTTAATATATCTAAGGTGTTATAAGCAATACCTGCATCGTTAGATGAATATCCGATATCGATAATATCGCTTCTTTGAAGTTGTAATACTTTCAATCTCGAAGTGATACTATTGATTCCAAAATATGGATGATAATTTGTAAGTCCAAAAACAAAGTTGTCAGCTGAAGGGCGTTCATAAGCTTTTAAGTTAGCATATGTCGCATTTTCGCTATTATGGTTGATTAGTGCTTTTACTTCTGCTGGAACGCTATTATATAATTGGCGATAGTGTTCGGCGGAAATATAGTTATTGTCTTTGTTTGCATTACCATACATCATACAGCGGGCAAATAATCGTAAGGAAACTTCATGGACTGTTGCATCAGTCGTAATTAGTAATATTAAATTTGTCATGTTTGTTTGCGATTGACCACCTGCAGTTCCTGTGCCTCCCTCAATATTGTATCCTGTAATCATTCCTGTATAGATGGTGGTGTTTGTATCATACACTCGTTCCATATCGCGTGTTGAAAACCACGCAACGACCAAAGCAATCATTGGTAAGATGATAAGATACCATCTGATTTTAAATAGGAATCTGACTATATATCTAAATAAATCCATAGTGGCAAATTTTGTTTATTTCTTTTGCTTCTTAGCGGCTTTGGCTGCAGCTTTTTCCGCTTTAGCTTCTGCTTTCTCCAATTTCTTGAGCTTATCTTTTTCCTCTTTTTCTAAAGCTTTGATTCTTTTCTCGTTAGCCTTGTTTTCTTTGGCCTGTTCTTTTGGTGTCTTGCTAATGCTCTTATCAAGCGTAATTTCTGTTGTTGCATTTGTAATAATGGGTGTATGGGTTAAGATTTCAAGGGTAATAATATCTGTGGTTATTTCAGTTTGTAAACTTTGATATCCAGATACTTGACCGCTTTCATACATTTTAGTAGATGCATAAGAGGCGATATCCATATTGCCATTTTCGAAATCTTCACGATCTAATGCACCAGCTCCTTGATATGCAGCAGCGGCTTCACCTAAGGTCTTGAGTGATACAAGATTATTGGTGATTTTTATAAATAGTGTTGCAATTTGTAATTTAAGTTGGTCGTATGCAATGTCTTTCTCAATAGCAGCCTTCTCCACATCTATTCTTTTTCGTTTTACAGCGGCTGTTAAATCCAAAATGTCTTCAACGGGAATTGCCAAGCCTACTCCAATATTCCAATAACTTTGTTGGGAACCTTGATATTGATAAATTGTTGCACTATATGCTGATGAGGTATTGCCCCACATGTCACCTATACCATAACTATAGCTGGCATGACCTGTGAGGTATGAGAAAATGTGGCGTTTTTGTTTGGCAACTTCTGCTTCTGCTAATTGACGAGCCTTTTCCAGTGAAAGAATCTGCGGATTAGATTTCGCATTTTCAAATAATACTGCCAATGGTGGCAGATGGAATTCCGAAAAGTTAATATCTTTTTCGTTGCTGGAATCAAAGAAACCGGCACTAATACCGCTCTCGTTGAATTGGGCGAGGGCTGTCGTGCTGGTTGTAGCTACAGCAAATATGAATATCAGTCGATAGAATCTGTTCATAATGTAGGGATTTAGTTATACATTCTCCTTCTGTACGAAGGCAAAGAAAGTACGGAACAGGATCTTCATATCCAACCAGAAGTTATAGGTCTGGCCGTACTTGATGTCGAGTTGCTTGCGTTCGTCGGCTGACATCATGCCACCCTTACCGCGCTCCTCAACCTGCCAAAGGCCGGTGAGACCAGCGGGAGCCATGAAGCGGTCGATACTGGTATCGATGGTGAGCTTCTCGGCCTCGTAGAGTGGGAGTGGACGGTTACCAACCACCGACATATCGCCCTTGAGGATATTGAATAGCTGAGGCAGCTCGTCGATACTGAATTTACGGATAAACTTACCCACTTTGGTTACGCGGGGATCGTTCTCAATCTTAACGAATGCGTTCTCGATTTCTTCTTTCTTCTCCTTGCTATAGTCGGTTTCAGAGATCACAAAGTCATCGCCTACCAGCATCACCTCATCATCGGCAATCATCATGTCGGTATCGTCACCAATCATCATGTTGGCGCCCATGTCCAAGCTGACCATAGATGGCTTTTCGGCCTTTTTGTTCATTTCTGCATACTGGTTACCAGCTTCCTTGGCAACCTCCTTCAGGCGTGCCTCGGCATCCTGGTACATAGAGCGGAACTTCAAGAAATTGAAGATGGTGTAATTGGCACCTACGCGCTTTGACTTGAAGATAATCGGGCCTTTGCTCTCCAAACGGATGGCAATGGCTGTAAGTATGAAGATGGGAGAGGTTAGGATGAGTACTATCAATGCGAAGAATACATCGAAGACTCTCTTCCAAAGAGGAATCTTGAATCGTAACATTCTGTATTTAGGCTGCTGATCGTCGAACAGCATGTTCTCACGGTCGGAAATAAACTGAATCTTCTTATTGAGTTCAGTAATAGAGGCATTGCTGTCGAGGGTATCGTTGATACCGCTTTTCTGGTAAATAGCACGGTTTTCTGCAGTAAAATCCTTAGTGAGCAGAATAATATAGATGTGCTTGTTTTTTTTCTTTAAAAAGTTGATGGCGTTAATATCGTCGTCTTGCTCGCCCTGCTCGTAAAACACAATAAAATGCTCGTTGCGGACATGCGTTGAACACGCTGATGCCGCATCTTTGTAATTTCTTGTGTACTGCACCAATCGACCGGGAATGTACCTTAATCGTTCCTCGGTCTTGGGATTGCTGCCAAGATATACAACACCTATCATATTATTTATTTAAGGAATAATTTTCTTAACTCGTATTTTAAGCTCCATGGGGTTGAAGGGCTTGACGATATAGTCCTCGGCGCCAATCTCCAGCAGGCGGATACGCTCACTGGTGGAGTCCTCGCTGGAAAGCATGATGACAGGAATCTGCTTGAACAGCTCGTTCTGCTTAATCCACTCCAAAAAGTCATCGCCACGCATTCCTGGCATACGAATATCAGAGATGATGAGGTCGGGGGTGTTGCCTGCCTGCAGCCATTTTACACCCTGCAAACCATCGGGCAACCACTGTACATCGTAGTCGCTCATCAGATAAATCGAGAGAACCTTTGCAATGGTCTCTTTGTCGTCAAGTATTAGTATTTTCTTCTTCATATATGAATTATATTAATCCGCAATTTTTAATCATTCTATGTGCAAAGGTAAACAAAAAAATTAAATTCAACTCAAAAATACATAAAAAAATCACTTTTTTATAGAAAAAAGTCGTTTTTATTAAATTATTTAGGGAAATTTGCATTTGAAACGTACTATAAATAAAGAATCATTATTAAATAATTATGGCAAATAGATATCTATTAGGTTTTGATGTTGGTAGCTCATCAGTGAAGGCATCGTTGGTTAACGCCGATAGCGGCAAGTGTGTAGCAACAGCTTTCTACCCTGAAAAGGAGGCTCCTATTATGGCTGTAAAGGCCGGTTGGGCAGAGCAAGACCCACAGATGTGGTGGGATAATGCCAAGTTGAGTCTGCAGAAGATTATGAAGGAAAGCGGAGCTACAGCTGAGGAAATTAAGGCTGTGGGTATTTCGTATCAGATGCACGGCTTGGTTTGTGTAGATAAGAATCTGAAGGCGTTGCGTCCTGCTATTATCTGGTGCGACTCACGTGCAGTACCTTATGGTGAGAAGGCTTTTAAGGATCTTGGTGCCGACCAGTGCTTGAGTCATCTGTTGAATTCACCTGGTAACTTTACTGCTGCCAAGTTGGCTTGGGTAAAAGAAAATGAACCAGAACTTTATAGTAAAATATATAAGGTGATGTTGCCTGGTGATTATATCGCTATGCGACTGAGTGGTGTGGCAAATACCACCGTAAGCGGTCTGTCGGAGGGTATGTTCTGGGATTTCAAGAATAATCAGGTGGCTGACTTCCTGATGGATTACTATGGATTCGACCATTCGCTGATTGCTGATATCGTGCCTACCTTTGCTGAGCAGAGTGTAGTAAGTGCTGAGGCTGCTGCTGAGATGGGGCTGAAAGCCGGTACTCCTATTACTTATAGAGGTGGTGACCAGCCTAACAACGCGCTTTCGCTGAATGTGCTGAATCCTGGTGAGATTGCTGCTACAGCCGGTACATCGGGTGTGGTATATGGTGTTCTTGGTGATGTGAACTACGATCCACAGAGCCGTGTAAATACCTTTGCGCATGTGAATCATACTGCCGACCAGACTCGTCTGGGTGTGCTGCTGTGTATTAATGGTACAGGTATTCTGAATGCATGGACTCACCGTAATATCACTCCAGAGATTGGTTATGCTGAGATGAACGATCTGGCTGCCAGTGTGCCCATCGGTAGCGAGGGTGTAACTGTTATCCCATTCGGAAACGGTGCTGAGCGTGTATTGGAGAACAAGGAGATTGGTTGCTCAATCAACGGCTTGAACTTCAATAAGCATAACAAGGCTCACCTGGTTCGTGCTGCTCAGGAAGGAATCGTATTCTCATTCTGCTATGGTATGGAGATTATGCAGCAGATGGGTATGGATATCAAGAAGATTCATGCTGGTAAGGCTAACATGTTCTTGAGTCCATTGTTCCGTAATACACTGGCTGGTGTTAGTGGCGCTACTATCGAACTGTATGATACAGACGGTTCTGTTGGTGCCGCTAAGGGTGCTGGCTTAGGTGCAGGCATCTATGCTAATGCTTCTGAGGCTTTCGCTTCGCTGGATAAGTTGGAGGTGATTGAGCCTGATGCCAAGAACCGTGCTGCTTATCGTGCTGCCTACGAGGCTTGGAAAGAAACCTTGAAAAAGAATCTATAATAAAAAGAAAACCCGCCAAACGGCGGGTTTCTTTTTATAAAGTATTTTTGTACCATTCGAATAGTTTCTTAACACCATCTTCAATCTCAACTTTGTGTGTCCAGCCGAGAGAATGAAGTTTAGAAACGTCAATTAGTTTACGCATAGTACCATCGGGTTTGGTGGCGTCGAACTCTACGGTTCCTTCGAAGCCTACGGCTTTGACTACTAACTCGGAAAGTTCGCGAATAGTGAGCTCCTTACCTGTACCCACATTGATGTGGCAGTTGCGGATTTCGCCTAACTTGGGAATGGCGCCTCCTCGACCAGCAGAATGGTTGCGATCTACAGCGCCATCAGTAGAGGCTCCGTAGTGAACTGAAGAATACTTCTCGATACCGATAATGTCGCTAAAGTTCACATTCAGCAGTACGTGTACTGATGCATCGGCCATATCCTCACTCCAAAGGAACTCGCGCAGTGGGGTGCCAGTACCCCATAGTGTAACCTTATTGTTCTCGATACCATATTTAGCCAGAACTGTCAAGATTTCCTGCTGTGTAGCATCGCCGTTCACACCTTCGACCGGACGTTTGTTCAAGTCGATGGCTATCTTATCCCATGCATTATCGTGGATGAGCTTGGCAAGATATACCTTACGCATCATGGCTGGCATGACGTGACTGTTCTCCAGGTGGAAGTTGTCGTTAGGACCATAGAGGTTGGTTGGCATCACTGCGATATAATTGGTGCCGTACTGTAGATTGTAGCTCTCGCACATCTTTAAGCCTGCTATCTTGGCGATGGCATACTCTTCGTTGGTGTATTCCAATGGTGATGTAAGCAGACAATCCTCTTTCATAGGCTGTGGTGCATTCTTGGGATAAATGCATGTAGAACCTAAGAAAAGTAGTTTTTTGACACCGTGAGCATAGGCCTCGCTGATAACGTTGCACTGAATCTTCATATTCATCATGATGAAGTCGGCACGATACAGTGAGTTAGCCATGATGCCACCAACAAAGGCTGCTGCCAGCACTACGGCATCGGGGCGCTCTTCATCAAAGAACTGCTTAACGGCTACCTGATCGGTCAGGTCTAACTCTTTGTGAGTGCGGCCCACCAGATTGGTGTAGCCTCGTTGAAGCAGGTTATTCCAAATAGCGGAACCCACAAGTCCGTGGTGTCCCGCTACATATATCTTACTATCTTTACTCAGCATCGTCCATGTGTGCTTTAAGGAATAGTTTCTTAACGAACTTCATGTCGTGCTGAACCATAATCTTTACCAGGTCCTCGAAAGAGGTCTTCTGTGGGTTCCAACCTAACTTGGCCTTAGCCTTGGCGGGATTACCTAACAGCTGATCGACCTCGGCGGGACGGAAGTACTTAGGATCGACCTCAACCAGTGCTTTGCCGGTTGCTTTGTCGTAACCCTTCTCGTCGACACCATCGCCACGCCATTCGAGTTCGATACCAACCTCTTTGAAAGCGAGGGTAGCAAACTCACGAACGGTATGGTATTCGCCTGTGGCAATTACGAAATCGTCGGGCTCGGGCTGCTGCAAGATAAGCCACATGCACTCGATGTAATCCTTGGCATATCCCCAGTCGCGCAGTGAGTTCAGGTTACCCAGATAGAGTTTGTCCTGATAACCCTGGGCGATACGGGCTGCTGCCAAGGTGATCTTACGGGTAACGAAAGTCTCACCGCGGCGCTCACTCTCGTGGTTAAAGAGGATACCGTTACAGCAGAACATATTATATGATTCGCGATAGTTCTTCATAATCCAGAAGCCATAGAGCTTTGCTACGGCATATGGAGAGCGGGGGTAGAATGGGGTAGTCTCGCTCTGAGGAACCTCCTGTACCTTACCATAGAGCTCTGAAGTAGAGGCTTGGTAAATACGGCAAGTATCAGCCAGACCAGCAATGCGTACGGCTTCCAGCAAACGGAGCACACCGTTGGCATCGGTATCGGCTGTATATTCGGGAACATCGAAAGATACCTTTACATGACTCTGAGCTGCGAGGTTATATATCTCGGTTGGGCGAATCTTAGAGATGACACGAATCAGGGATGATGAATCGGTCATGTCGGCCCAGTGGAGATTAACAAGGCGGGCTTTCTTCATATCACGAACCCACTCGTCGAGATAAAGATGTTCGATACGGGCAGTGTTGAATGAAGATGATCGACGCATGAGGCCGTGAACCTCATAACCTTTCTCAATGAGGAATTCGGCCAGATATGAACCGTCTTGACCGGTAATACCGGTGATAAGAGCAACTTTTTTATCCATTATAGTTTATGTTAATTATTTCCTGAGAATTGTTTGATACGCTGTTCTTCTGACAGTTTGCAGATGAGCAGTGTGTCGTTGTTTTCGGCTACGATATAACCATCGAGACCCTGAATAACTACCTTCTTTTCCTGCATGGTGTGAACAATGCAGTTGTGACTCTCGATCAGGTTGACATCGGGACCGATGCTGGCATTGCCATAGAGGTCTTTCTTGCTTTGCTCGTGAAGTGAGCCCCATGTGCCCAGGTCGCTCCACCCGAAGTCGGATGGACAAACGAAAATCTCTTCGGCCTTTTCCATGATAGCGTAGTCGACAGAAATGTTTTCGCATTCGGGGAACAATCGGTTGATCTCCTCCTGCTCCTTGTCGGTACCATAGATAGGTAACAGCGACTCGAATATCTTGGCCATTGAGGGCTGGTAGATGCGGAAGGCATTCACAATGGTATTTACATTCCAGATGAAGATGCCTGCATTCCAGAAATAATAGTTCTTCTTGATATATTCCTGAGCCGTCTCGAGATTTGGCTTCTCGCGGAAAGAGTCTACTCTGAAGATCTCTTTGTTTCGGAGTGAGCTGGTGCTCAGGTCGGCCTGGATGTAGCCATAGCCTGTTTCAGGGCGGTTGGGCTTCATGCCTAAGGTAACGATAGCGTCGGTCTCGCTGGTGAACTGCATGCACTCCTTGATGACACGCTGAAATTCTGTCTTGTCGGTCACAATGTGATCGCTTGGGGTTACAATGATGTTGGCCTTAGGATCTTTCGACTTAATGCGCCAACTAACGTAAGCAATACATGGTGCTGTGTTTCTGCGACAAGGTTCGCATAGAATGTTTCCTGCTGGCATATCAGGCAACTGCTGCTTAACAATGTCCTGATAATTCTGGTTGGTTACCACCCAAATGTTCTCGGGCTTAACCAAATTGCCAAATCTTTCTACCGTTAACTGTAGTAATGTTTTGCCAACGCCGAGAACGTCGATGAACTGCTTTGGGTTCTCGGTAGTACTCATGGGCCAGAAACGGCTACCAACGCCGCCTGCCATGATGACCAAATGGTTGTTTGTTCTTGCCATAATCGTTGTTTGCTGATAATATTGCGCAAAAATACGAAAAATAATAGAAAAGAAAGCATAAAAAAGCGAAAAAATGCTTATTACGCTGACTTTTCTTGTTTATGATTAAGTTTTCGTTTGATGACGAAATAAACGACAGCCACTACAATCAGACCCAGGATGGCGAATTTGATATATTCGGCGTATTCGCTAATCTTGTCGTTCAACTGATCCTCGGGTACAATGGCATGCAGATACCAACCTAACAGCGCCAGTACACTGTGCCAGCCACCGGCACCGATGGTGGTAAACAGCAGGAACTTACCGTAATGCATACGTGCCAAACCGGCTGGGATGGAAATGAGATGGCGGATGACGGGGACAAATCGACCGGTAAGTGTTGCGGCGATGCCATGATCGTCAAAGTATTTCTCGCTTTTCTCAACTTTCTCCTGATTAAGCAGGCACATCTTGCCCCATTTGCTGTTGGCGAACTTGTAGATGACTGGACGACCAACATACAAAGCTACAAAGTAGTTGATGCTGGCTCCAATATCAGCTCCAAGTGTGGCAAATAGGATGACTAAAAATACGTTTAATGAGCCACTGGCTGCATGGTAAGCTGCAGGCGTTACAACAAACTCTGATGGTACTGGTACTACTGTACTTTCTAATAACATCAGAAAGAAAATGGTTGGATACCAACCGAGTGTGTTGAGAATGTTTGTAATAAAATTCATATTATTCGTCTGAATGTTCTAATGCGTATTTGTAATAATCTTTAGGATCCATGTTATCGGGAAATAACTCGCCTAATACGGCCCTGGCTTCCTCGGGATTGCAATCGCAGGCCTTCTTCAGGTAGTATAAAAACTCATCGTTCTTCATCAGCTCGTTGCAACATAAGGCCAGATAAGAATAACCCTCCTTAAAATCTTTGCCAACCTTTTCGAAGAATCCCAGATAGGATTCGTATGCAAATTGTAAGTATTTGTTGTCTTGGTAAGAGATGATAACCCTAAGTACGACCGTAGGATTGTAACCCGATTCTTTTATTACTTTGTAGAATGCGGCTTTGGCCTCTTTAATTTTTTGGTTGGCTAAGAGAATGTGTCCCTTGATAACACCCATATGGTAATGGTTGCAATCTAATTGGTCGGTCATGTCTAAGCACCATAAGGCTTTGTCCATTTGGCCTAATACATTATAAGTGAAAGCCATCTCTTGATATATCTCTGGTAGGTATATAGAGCTGACAGCTGAAACGCTGACAGCTTTCTTCAATGCCTCTAATCCTTCTTTGTGTAAACCTTTGTTTGCGAGACAGATAGCCACATGAAGATGGCCAAACTCGTCGTTTGGCATCTTCTCGGAATATTTCTGGAAGTACTTGAGTGCTTCGTCGTGATTACCCATCGCTAACAGGGTGTTGGCCTTTGACAACAGACCATTGGTGTCGTTGGGATCGATGGCAATGGCATATTCGCTGCTGTTAAGCGCTGCCGAATAGTCTTCTTTCATGTACTGTATGCCAGCTAAGGCATTCCAGTAATTCGTAGAGTAGGGATTTTTATCGAGTAACTCATTGAAGAGTTTTTCGCTATCCTTGTATTTGCCTAAGCCGAATAATGTACGAGCCATCAACTCCTTGAAACTGTCGGAGTGATCGTTGGTGGCATTGACTATCCATTCGAAGGCTTTGCCAAACTGGTTGTATTCGTGATAGAGATCGGTTACGCCTTTTATAAAGTCGACAGATTCATCGTCGGGCACTTCATTGAGGTATTGTTTGAGTAACTTGTCGGCACTTTCAACCTCGTTCTTGGCGAGGAGTATCTCGGCACGCAGATAGACTGTTTCGATACTATCCAGAGGCTCGACTTTGTCGGCATATTGCTCGGCGGTCTTGAAATCCTTTTTCTCTAATGCCTCACGGGCCCGATAAAGCATCGGACCAACGGCTTCAGGATTATATTCGATAGCTAAGGAAATGGCATCCTCGGCTTCGGCTAACCGATTATTGTAGTGGTAATAATCGGCAATGTCAGTCAAGTCGTCGGCATCTATGTAGATGCGTTCGCCCGACTTGACTGACTCTTCGTATTGGCGTAGAATCTCTTTAAAATCCTCGCTTTCGAAATAATCTAAATCTTCTGGCACTTCTTCTTAAATTATTTTTTCCAAGTGTCCTTGAGTCCAACTGTCTTATTGAAGATAGGCTTCTCGGCTGTTGAATCAGTATCAGGTGTGAAGTAACCAATACGCTGGAACTGCAGATAGGTGAGTGGCTTCATATCGGCGGCGTATGGCTCGATATAGCACTTCTTGATGATGTGCAGTGAGTCGGGATTGATAATCTCCTTCATCGCTGTAACTGCATCGCAGTTCTTGGCTTCGCGGATAGCGGCCATGTCATCACGAGGATTCTCTACCTTCCACAGACGGTCGTAAAGACGAACCTCGGCCTCGACAGCGTGTTTGCAACTTACCCAGTGGAGAGTCTTGCCCTTAATCTTGCGGTTAGAACCAGGCATACCGCTGCGTGAATCAGGATCGTAGGTACAATAGATGGTGGTTACGTTACCATTCTCATCCTCATCGCAGGGATGATCCTCGTTACATTTAATAATGTAGGCGTTCTTCAAACGAACCTCCTTGCCAGGGGCCAATCGCATAAATTTCTTCTCGGCTTCCTTCATAAAGTCGTCGCGCTCAATCCAAAGCTCGCGGGTGAACTCTACAGTGTGAGTGCCATCAGCTTCGTTCTCTGGGTTGTTGATAGCGGTGAGCTGTTCAATCTGGTCCTCAGGGTAGTTGGTGATAACCACCTTCACAGGATCGAGTACAGCGCTAACACGGATAGCACGACTGTTCAGATCGTCGCGAACAGCACTCTCCAAGAGGGCCATATCGTTCAGGGCGTCAATCTTGGTGTAGCCAATCTTGTCGATGAACTTGATGATACTCTCGGGACTGTAACCACGGCGGCGGAATCCGCAGATAGTTGGCATACGGGGGTCGTCCCAACCGCTTACCATGTTATTCTGTACCAATGCCAGCAGATTTCGCTTTGACATCAGTGTGTAGTTGAGGTTCAGCTTATTGAACTCGGTCTGACGTGGACGGTTGTCCTCAATGTTGTCAGTCTCACCCTTCCACTCCTTCATCCATGTAACGAACAGATCGTAAAGGGGGCGATGCTCAACGAACTCGAGTGTACACCATGAGTGGGTTACACCCTCGAGGTAGTCGCTCTGACCATGAGTGAAATCGTACATGGGGTAAGCATTCCACTTGTTGCCTGTACGGATATGAGGAATATTGAGTACACGATAAATGAGGGGATCGCGGAACAGCATGTTGGGGTGAGCCATATCAATCTTGGCGCGCAGAACCAGTGTGCCTGGCTCGCACTTGCCACTGTTCATGAACTCGAACAGCTTCAGGTTCTCCTCAACGGGACGGTCGCGATAGGGACTGTTTGTACCAGGACTTGTGGTGGTACCCTTCTGCTGGGCAATCACCTCGGCACTCTGCTCATCTACATAAGCACGTCCCTGCTGGATGAGCCATACAGCAAAGTCCCAGAGCTCCTGGAAATAGTCGCTGGCATAGTAAACGTTAGCCCACTTGAAACCGAGCCATTTGATATCGTTCTCAATACTCTCGATGTATTCTGTATCTTCCTTGATGGGGTTTGTATCGTCGAAGCGCAGGTTGCATTGACCGCCATATTTCTTAGCCAGTCCGAAGTCGATGGCAATAGCTTTAGCATGGCCAATATGCAGGTAACCGTTTGGCTCTGGTGGAAAACGGGTCTGCATTCTGCCACCGTTCTTACCCTCTGCCAGGTCATTGATGACTTTCTGTTCAATGAAGCTGACAGACTTCTTTTCTTCTGTCTCGTTCTTAATTATCTCTTCCATATCTTGTGTTATTTTATTCCTTTTTCGTTTAATGCTTGTGAATATTTGGCTGCATTCTTCAGGTGCTCCTGATAGGTTCTGGCAAAATTATGCGTGCCAGAAAAGTCCTCCTTGGCGCACATATACAGATAATCGTGGGCTGTGCGATTCAGTACAGCGTCGATACCTGCTACCGATGCAATCTTGATGGGACCGGGAGGCAGTCCTGTATTCTTATAGGTGTTATAAGGACTGTTGAATTGCAGCATGTTGTGGTAGATACGCTTGATTGCAAAATCTTTCAAGGCAAACTTGATGGTGGGGTCGGCCTGAAGTGGCATATCTGCCTTCAATCGGTTCAGATACATGCCAGCAATCATAGGTTTCTCGGCATTGTTAGCTGTCTCCTCGTCGATAATGCTCGCCAATGTGCAAACCTCGTTTTTGCTGAGTTTCAGCGCCTCGGCTTTCAGTGTTCGCTGTACATTCCAGAAATTCTCGTTCTCCTTCTGCATGCGCTTCATCAGGTTCTCTATAGAGATGTTCCAATAGACCTCGTAGGTGTTGGGGATGAACAAACAGGCGATAGTGGCTGTGTCATAACCCTGCTGTGCGCAGAACGATGAATCACTGAGCAGGATGGCTACAGCAACGCTGTCCATCATCAGTTTTCGTGACAGGTAACCGGCCAGTCTGTCCATGGTACGACTCTCGGGAATGGTAAGTTTTACTGGTTCCTGATGTCCGTTCTTCAGATTACGGAATACTTTGATCGTACTCTGATCGGGTGTGATAGCGTATCGACCGCTACGAATATGCTCCTTATAACCACCATGGCGTGCGAGCATTCTGAATGCCGAAAGACCATGTTCGGATGCAATCGGCTCCAACTTGACGCATACTGAATCAAGATTGTCGTTGTTGTCGATATACACGTATTCTGTGGCGCTGAGTTTAGAAAAACTCCCCACAAAATAGTAATATGCGATGCCCAAGATTCCTAATACGCATACAATGATAGGAACCAGATAGCTTGACTTTTTTATCCAATTCATCTTCATATCCTTGAAAAAACGCTGCAAAGTTACAAAAATCTCTCCACTATTATCGCTAATTTATCATTTTTTTGTATCTTTGCCCTAAAATATAGCTTATGAAACTTAAGTTTTCTATACAATATGGCACTCAATGGGGACAAAATCTCTATGTGCTGCTGACTTATCTCAGCATCGACCAGACCAAAAAGACGGAACGGTTGATGATGATTACCTCTGACGGTTTGGAGTGGCACTTGGAAACCACCGTGCTTGAATCGCGCAAACATCCGATAGCATCGTTCTCTTACTACTATCAGGTAGAGGATGCTGATGACAATGTGCTTAGAAAAGAGTGGAATGCGATACCACGAACCTATTACTTTGATTCGGCAAAAGACTATGTGATGGCTGATTTGTGGCGTGATGTGCCTCTGCAGTATCATCTTTATAGCTTGGCTTATCATACTACGATGGGACTGGCTGTTGACCAGCAGGTTGAGCCGCTTCGTGTACCTTTGTATCGTAAAACAATCCTGTTCAGAGTGTCGGCTCCTCAATTGCAGAAGGGGCAATCGGTAGCTATTATAGGTAACCATCCGGCGTTGGGTAGCTGGAATGTGGCTCGTTATCTACGTATGGAGTCGATTGGTAGATTCGAGTGGCTGCTGTCGGTGAATGTGGATGCTGTGCTGTTGCCTATAGAATATAAATATGTGATTATTGATGACGCTACCCATGCACTTGTGACTTGGGAGGAAGGTGATAATCGCACAACTGCAGGTTTGCTGCCAGCTGATCAGACTATGGTGCCTGATGGTACTGTACTGGTGGCTTATGGTGAGAACCTGAGAGTTAAAGAGCATACATGGCGAGCTGCAGGCGTGGTGATTCCCGTGTTCTCGCTACGTAGTAAGCAGTCGTATGGCGTGGGCGATTTTGGCGATCTATACCGATTCATTGACTGGTGCGTGGCTACGGGTATGAAGGCTATCCAATTGCTGCCGGTTAACGATACAACGTGCTCAAAAAACTGGAGTGATTCGTATCCATATAATATTGTTTCGGCTTTTGCTCTGCATCCTCATTATCTGGATATAGAGGCTGTTGGAGTATTGAGAAATAAACAGAAAATGAATACGTATCATCGTCAACGCCAGGAACTTAACGCACTTGGTTATAGTGATTATGAGGCGGTGGGCCGTGTGAAGCGGGCTTATATTCAAGAACTGTTTGATGAGAAAGGCCAACAGACGCTTGAAGCCAAGGAATTTAAAGTTTGGTTTGCTGAGAATCAGGATTGGTTGGTGCCTTACGCCAAGTGGTTGGATTTGCCATTGGGGGTGGTTTACTTTACACAATACCATCTTCACTTACAACTGAAAGTCGCGGCTGACTATGCCCGATCAAAAGGCATCTTCCTGCAGGGCGATGTACCTATCGGCGTAAATGGCAATAGTGTAGAAACGGCTATCCACCCTGATTATTTTCATCTTGATGCACAAACAGGTGCGCCGCCAGACATGTTCTCACCCAACGGTCAGAATTGGGGATTTCCTACTTATAATTGGGGAACTGGCGTCGTGGAGTGGTTCCGTAAGCGTTTAAGGTGGATGGAACAGTATTTCGATGCCATCCGCATTGACCATATCCTGGGCTTCTTCAGAATATGGGAGATACCTGGCGACGCTGTCTTTGGATTACTTGGTCACTTCTCGCCTTCGTTGCCTATGACTGTTGGTGAGATAGAATACTTTGGTTTGCCTTTCCGTAAGGACTTGTTTACCAGACCTTTTATTAACGATAGGGTGCTGGATAAGCTGTTTGGTATGCATGCACCATATGTCCGTGAACATTTCCTGATGCCTAAGAGTTACGGTCTGTATGATTTGAATCCAGATTATAGTACGCAGAAAAAGGTGCAGCAGGCTTTTGAGGGACGTACAGATGAAAATAGTTTATGGATTCGCGATGGGCTTTATCGCTTGATTAGTGGGGTGCTCTTCTTGGAGGATCCTAAACAGCCGGGTATGTATCATCCACGAATCGGTGTGATAGGGGAGCCTGTGTTTGATGCGTTGAATGCTGAAGAGAAAGATGCATTTATGCGACTTTACAATAATTATTACTATCAGCGTCATAACTTTTTCTGGGGGGCTGAGGCTATCCGCAAGTTGACTGATGTGTTTGGTTCAACCCGCATGCTTTGCTGTGGCGAGGATTTGGGAATGTTGCCTGATTGTGTGACGCCAGTACTCGATCAGTTACGTATTCTGTCGCTCGAAATCCAGTCGATGCCTAAACAGAGTGGCTATGAGTTTGCTCATCTTGATGGTAATCCTTACCGTTCTGTTGCAACGATTTCAACGCACGATATGTCGCCCTTACGCTTGTGGTGGAGTGAAAGTCCTGAGCGTACTCAGCGTTTCTATGTGTCGATGTTGCAGAAACAAGGTCGAGCCCCAGAGCAGTTACCAGCTCACTTGGCTGAGGAGATTATTGGACGGCACCTCTATTGTCCATCCATGCTCTGTATGTTGTCGTTGCAGGACTGGTTGGCTATGGATGGCGAACTACGCTCAAAGAATGTTCGTGAAGAGCGTATTAATGTGCCCAGTGATCCTTATAACCATTGGAAATACCGTATGCATATTTCTATCGAGGACTTACTGAAAGCAGAAAAATATAATAATAAGGTGAAAACCATGATTCAGCGTTCAAAGCGCTAATGTTTAAATTATAAATTATTTTATCTTCAATGTATAACACTTATATATTTGATCTTGACGGTACTTTACTAGATACAATAACAGATTTGGCGGCTTCATGTAATTATGCCCTCCGCACACATGGTATGCCTGAACATTCGGTAGATGATGTGCGTAGGTTTGTGGGGAATGGTGTACGAAAGTTGATGGAACGGGCTATTCCCAACGGGGCGGATAATCCTGACTTTGATGCGACTTTTGCAACTTTCCGCGAACATTATATGCATCATTCGCTTGATACTACACAACCATATCCAGGAATTCCTGAGACGTTAGCTGAATTAAAGGCTCATGGTTGCAGACTGGCGGTTGTTAGCAATAAGATGATGGCTGCTACCGTGGAGCTATGTCACCACTTCTTTCCGGATACCATAGAGGTGGCTATTGGTGAACATGAGGCTGAGGGAATCCGAAAGAAACCGGCTCCAGATACGGTGTTTGCCGCCTTACGAGAGCTTGGCGTTGAGAAAGATGGGGCAGTTTATGTTGGCGATAGTGATGTGGATGTGCAAACGGCTGCGAATTCTGGGCTGCCTTGTATTTCCGTGTTGTGGGGATTCCGTGATCGTGACTTCCTGATACAACATGGAGCGAAGACTTTCATCTCCGCTCCATCAGAATTGTTATGATAAAGGTGCATTAAATTTGCTGTAGTCTGGCGATATATTTGCCAAGAATGTCAAACTCGATGTTGACTACCGAACCTACACGGATATCGCAGAAGTTAGTGTGCTCGAAAGTGTAGGGGATGATGGCAACCTGGAAGGTGTTAGCTGTTGGATTGCAGACTGTGAGGCTTACGCCATTAACGGTAACACTGCCTTTGTCAACAGTGAAATAGCCTTTCAATGCCATCTCGCGGTTCTCTGGATATTCGAAAGTAAAATAGGTAGAACCATCAGCGTCCTCAACAGCAATGCAGCGAGCTGTCTCATCCACATGGCCCTGGACAATATGACCGTCTAATCGGCCGTTCATCAGCATAGAGCGTTCAACGTTTACTTTATCACCAACTTTGAGCAAGCCCAAATTGGTGCGGTCGAGTGTTTCCTTCATAGCGGTAACCGTGTAGGTGCCATTCTCAATGGCAACAACAGTCAGGCAAACACCATTATGAGCAACACTCTGGTCGATCTTTAACTCATCGACAAACGAACACTTTAATGTAAAATCGATGTTTTCGCGATCCTTATGGATAGCTGTTACAGTAGCAAATTCTTCGATGATTCCAGAAAACATATCAAAAAATATAATGTTTAATAAAAAAGAAAAGGGTACGTGCCGATGATTTGGTGAAAACTCCTGTTTCACACGATGTGGGGGCTCCCTGCTGTTGTAATCCACCGGCATTGCTGCTCTCCTCGTGGAGGATAATCGTGGCCCGCCATTGGCAAGGGAAACGATCCCGATTTGTTTTGTTAATGTAGAGTATCCCGATCTATCAGGCACGACCCACTGTTTCTGCTGCAAAGATACAACTATTTTGGGACTTATCCAAACCTTTTGCCATTTTTCTTGGTAAATAGAAACTTTTTCTATATCTTTGCACTCAAAAATAGAAAGAAATGGGAAAGACTGTATGTATCATAGCGGGTGCTCGCCCAAATTTCGTTAAGGTGTCACCTTTGGTAAGAGCCATTAATAAGAATCCTGAAGCAACATGTTTGTTGGTTTATGCAGGAAGTGAGAACGATCCAACGCTTGAGGCATCGCTGTTTGATGATTTGCAGATGCCACGTCCACAATATTATTTAGGTGTAGATTCAACGAGTCTGAACGAGATTACCAGTCAGGTCATGGCCCGTTTTGATGCTTTCCTCGATGCGCATCAGATTGATGTTGTGATTGTGGTGGATGATTTGGCTTCGACCATGGCTGCTGCCATAGTTACCAAGAAACGTGGTATTCGCTTGGCGCATCTGGTAGCTGGTACACGTTCGTTTAATATCAATATGCCTAAGGAAATCAACCGTTTGGTGATAGATGCCTTGTCTGATTACCTGTTTACGGCTGGCGTGAAGAGTACGGGCATAGCTACTCGTGAACAGTCGGAGAGCTCACAGACCTATATGGTGGGTAATATCCTGATGGATACTTTGCGATACAACTACGACCGCATGAAGAAGCCTGCCTCAATCCCATCACTTGAAGAGAAACAGTATCTGGTATTTACATTGAACCGTAAGGCACTGATTGCAGATATTGATAATTTAGAGAAGATGCTAAAGGCAATGGTAGCTTCGGCTAATGGTATGCGAATTATTGCTCCTTTGCGTGGTGAAGCCAGAAAGGTGGTTGAAGGCATGGGATTGGCTATTGATATTGTAGAGCCTTTGAGTTATTTGGAGTTTGGCTGGTTAACTGCTCATGCACTTGGTATTATTACCGATTCGGGCAATGTGTCGGAAGAGGCTACTTTTAATAGCGTGCCTTGCATTACCCTGAACAATTATACAGAACATCAGGAAACCGTGAATGTTGGTTCGAATGTGTTGGTAGGTGAGGACGCTGACAAACTGAGCGAGGCTGTTAAGAAAATGGTGAGTGGCGAATGGAAGAAATGCGCCCTGCCTGACCGTTGGGATGGTCGAACAGCAGAGCGCATTGTTCAGATTATACTTGCCTAATCCTATCTTTAATAGTTCTCGGCTTTTACCTGGAAGTAGGCCTGTGGATGATCACATACTGGGCATACTTGTGGGGCTTTCTTGCCGATAACAATGTGGCCGCAGTTGCTGCACTGCCAGATAACGTCATTATCCTTAGAGAATACGCGTTCCTTCTTGACGTTGTCGAGCAGTTTGCGGTAGCGAGCCTCGTGCTCAGCCTCTACTTTGGCTACAAGCTCGAATTTAGCGGCAATCTCATTGAATCCTTCCTCGCGGGCCTCCTGGGCCATGCGAGCATACATGTCGGTCCACTCGTAGTTTTCACCTGCGGCAGCTGCTTCCAGATTCTCTGGTGTGCTCTTGATGGCACCACCTTCCAAAAGCTTGAACCACATCTTGGCGTGCTCCTTCTCGTTGTTGGCTGTCTCCTCGAAAATAGCGGCTATCTGTACAAAGCCGTCCTTCTTGGCCTTTGATGCCCAATAACTGTACTTGTTACGTGCCATCGACTCACCTGCAAATGCTTCCTGCAGATTCTTCTCGGTTTTTGTTCCTTTAAGATCCTTCATAATTGTACTTGTTTAGTTTAATTGTAAATGATATCTTCGGCAAAGATACAATATTAATTTGATACTTGCAAGTTTTAAGTGGTCTTTTTGTGTATTTTTAGTATTCTCTTATATATATAATAAGGTACGCGAGAGGGGTTAAAGAGAAATGTTGTAAAATGTTAAAACGGAAAACTTTTCTCATTTTTGAAAACGAAAAGTTTTCCAAAAAGAAAATCTTGGTGTATATGGTGGTGCTCCAAAAAGATTACTGACTGTGAAACGCGTTTTTTTATTTTTGAAAGCGTTTGTTTAAGCCGTAGTCTTTCTGTGTAATATTGAAAGTGGCTGAGGATCAGTTTGTTATAGCTTGATGTTGTAGCGTATTATTTTAATATTAACTTTATTTTAGAGAATTTTTTGGCTTGTCGAGAACGCTTTTTCTGGCATATTTTGTATCTTTGCAACCGTATTCGGTTTTACTTTTTGGAAAACTTTTCCGAATTCAAAAACAAAAAAGTTTCCAAAAAAGAAAACTTTGGGAGAGAATTAAATAACAAAACATAAATAAAAACAGAGACAATAACATGGAAATTAAAAACTTTACCATCACCAAGCGAGACGGATCGAAAGATTTGTTCTCACTCGACAAAATTATGAATGCTATCGTAAAGGCTTTCGAGAGCGTTCAGGAACCTGCTGACCTAGCCATCGTGTCTAAAATCTTGAACCACCTTGACATGCATGACAACATTACTGTGGAGGATATTCAGAACCAGGTGGAAGAAGCGCTAATGCGTGAAGGCTATTATAAGGTTGCCAAATCGTTTATTCTCTATCGTCAGTTGCACTCTGAGGATCGTGAGACACTCGAGAAAATGGTGTTCCTTTCAGAATACTGCGAATCGGTGAATGCTGCTACAGGATCAAAGTACGATGCAAATGCCAATGTAGAGCATAAGAATATTGCTACACTGATTGGTGAGCTCCCAAAGTCGAACTTTATCCGTCTGAACCGTCGCCTCCTTACTGATCGTATTAAGAAAATGTATGGTAAGCAGTTGGCCGATGAGTATATCGACAAGCTGACACACCACTTTATATATAAGAATGACGAGACTTCGTTGGCCAACTATTGTGCTTCTATCACCATGTATCCTTGGTTGATTGGTGGTACTGTGGCTATTGGTGGTAACTCAACAGCTCCCACGAACATGAAGTCGTTTGCTGGTGGTTTCGTGAATATGGTGTTTATGGTAAGCTCAATGCTGAGTGGTGCCTGTGCTACACCAGAGTTTCTGATGTATATGAACTATTTCCTTGGAAAGGAGTACGGACTGGATTACTATAAGCGTTCTGAAGACCAGGCTGATCTGAGTTTGAAGAAACGTACTATCGATAAGATTATAACAGATTACTTTGAGCAGATTGTTTATACCTTGAACCAACCAACTGGTGCTCGTAACTATCAGGCAGTATTCTGGAATATCGCTTACTATGATCGTTACTATTTCGAGAGTATCTTTGGTGAGTTCTACTTCCCCGATGGCTCAAAACCAGATTGGGAAGGACTTTCATGGTTGCAGAAGCGTTTCATGAAGTGGTTTAATAATGAGCGTACTAAGACTTTGTTGACTTTCCCAGTTGAAACCATGGCTCTGCTGGTTGATGAGAATGGTAACTGCAAGGACAAGGAGTGGGGAGAGTTTACGGCCGAAATGTATGCTGAGGGACACTCGTTCTTCACCTATATGAGTGATAATGCCGACTCGCTGTCTAGCTGTTGTCGTTTGCGTAATGAGATTACTGATAATGGTTTCAGTTATACACTTGGTGCAGGTGGTGTAAGTACAGGTTCTAAGAGTGTGCTCACTATCAACCTGAACCGTTGTATTCAGTATGCCGTAAACCACAAGCTGGATTATTTGGAGTATCTGAGTGGTGTGATTGATCTGTGCCATAAAGTACAGTTGGCTTACAATGAGAATTTGAAGGAGCTGCAGCAGCAGGGTATGTTGCCACTGTTCGATGCAGGTTATATCAATATTGCCCGTCAGTATCTGACAATCGGTATCAACGGTCTGGTTGAGGCTGCTGAATTCATGGGACTGAAGATTACTCCAAACGACGAGTATCTGCACTTTGTTCAGGGAATTCTTGGACTGATTGAGAAGTACAACAAGCAGTACCGCTCTAAGGAGGTGATGTTCAACTGTGAGATGATTCCTGCAGAGAACGTTGGTGTAAAGCATGCTAAGTGGGATCGTGAGGATGGTTACTTTGTGCCACGCGACTGCTATAACAGTTACTTCTATGTAGTAGAGGATGACTCGCTGACCATTATCGATAAGTTCAAACTGCATGGTGCACCTTATATTGAACATCTGACAGGTGGTTCGGCCCTGCATATGAATCTCGATGAGCATCTGTCGAAAGAGCAGTATCTGCACCTGCTGAAGGTGGCTGCCAAGGAAGGATGTAACTACTTTACATTCAATATTCCTAATACTGTATGTAATGATTGTGGTCATATCGACAAGCGCTATCTGAAGGAGTGTCCGCATTGTCATTCTAAGAATGTTGACTACATGACCCGTATCATCGGCTACTTGAAGCGTGTTAGCAACTTCTCACAGGCTCGTCAGGAAGAGGCTTCACGTCGCTACTATGCTGGAAAGAAACAATTATGCTAAAATACGTCAATACCGGCATAGTTTTTCAAGAGATACCCGACGAAGTGACACTGGCAATTAACATTAGTAATTGCCCGTGTCATTGTCCTGGGTGTCATAGCTATTACCTTTGGGAAGATATCGGATTACCCCTTGATACAGAAGCTATTGATGCGTTTGTAGAGAAGTTTGGTACCGATATTACTTGTATCTCGTTTATGGGTGGTGATGCCGAACCCAAGGCCGTTAGCCAGCTGGCATTATATATCCGAGAGGTACACCCTGAGTTCAAAGTAGCTTGGTATAGTGGTAAAACGGTCATATCATCGGCTATCAACAAGCGTGATTTCGACTATATCAAGATTGGGCCGTTTATCAAACACTTAGGTCCTTTGAAGAGTCCAACAACCAATCAGCGGTTGTATCGTATCAAAGAAGACGGCGAGATGGAGGATATGACCTCGTGGTTCTGGAAAAAATAAGAGGAGAGATATCACTAAAACGATATCTCTCCTCTTATACTCTGTTGCATGTATTTGCGAACCGTTTCTGGATCGTCGGGGTAGTGTGCCTGCAGGAACATCAGTTTGGTAACTGCTGCTTCAACGGTAGAATCGCAACCACTGATAACACCTGCTTCCTGTAGATGGTATCCGTTGTCATAGCGGCCCATTTCAACGGCACCTTGCATACACTGACTGATGTTTACAATTACTTTGCCATTGCGGGTTCCTTCACGTAGAGCATTCAACAACCATGGGCGTTGGGGCGCGTTGCCACTGCCAAAGGTACGCATCACAATGGCCTTCAGGTTGGGCGTATGAATGATGTGACGAATCAAATCTTCGCGGATTCCTGGGAAGAGCGAGAAGATAATCACATTATTGTCCATGCGAAAGTGGGGAGCCATCGGCTTGTCCCAATCTGGCTTCAGCATGCGATCGTGGTAATAGGTGATGTTCACACCAGCTTCAACTAAATGGGGATAGTTGAATGATTCGAAGGCATTAAACTCCTCGGCGCTCTGCTTGGTAGTGCGATTACCACGAAGCAGATGACCACCGAAATAAATGCCCACCTCGGGTACCAAAGCATGTCCTTCTCTATCTTTGGCTGCAGCAATTTCTATGGCTGTGATGAGATTTTCCTTGCCATCTGTTCTCAGCTGTCCGATAGGTAACTGCGAACCAGTGAAAATAACGGGCTTGGTGAGGTTCTCAAGCATATACGATAGGGCTGAGGCGGTAAAGGCCATCGTGTCGGTGCCATGTAGAACTACAAATCCATCGTACTGATCGTAGTGGTCGGCGATACAATGCGACAGATCTGTCCACATGGCAGGCGACATGTCACTTGAATCAATAGGTGGATCGAACTGGTATGTTTCGATAGTGATATCAAACTGCTTCAGTTCGGGTACATTATATAAAAGGTGTTCAAAATCGAATGGCTCCAGAGCCCCAGTGCGAGGGTTCCGGTTCATGCCAATGGTGCCTCCGGTGTATATGAGAAGGACTTTACTGCGGTACGTCATCGTTTACGTTTTATTTTTCTGCAAAGATAGTGCTTTTCTCCGAGATTTTAATTATCTTTGCAGAAAATTTTTAAGAAGGACCTATAAACATACAGTTTTATGAAGCAATTCAATGATGATAACTTCGTTCTGGAGACCCAGGTGGCACAGGACTTGTATCACAATCATGCGGCTAAGATGCCCATTATCGACTATCATTGTCATTTGATTCCTGAGATGGTGGCCAAAGACCACAAGTTTAAGAGCATAACCGAGTTGTGGTTGGGTGGCGACCACTATAAGTGGCGTGCTATGCGCACCAATGGTATCGACGAGAAGTATTGCACTGGTAAGGATACCACCGATTGGGAAAAGTTTGAGAAGTGGGCTGAGACCGTTCCTTATACTTTCCGTAACCCCCTTTATCACTGGACTCATCTGGAGTTGAAAACTGCCTTCGGTATTACCAAGCAGCTCTCGCCCAAGACAGCACGCGAGATTTTCGATGAGTGTAATGAGAAACTTCAGCAGCCAGAGTTCTCGGCTCGTGGACTGATGAAGCATTACAACGTGGAGTGTGTATGTACTACCGATGATCCTGTTGATGATCTGCATAACCACATTGAGTATGCCAAGACCAAGGCTAAGGACGATCCCATGATGATTCCTGCATGGCGTCCTGACAAGGCTATGAACATTGAGAAGGCTGAGTTCTCAAAGTATGTGGAGCAGTTGGCTGAGGTGAGCAATGTTAATATTGTGAAGTTTTCCGATATGGTTGATGCCTTGCAGAAGCGTCACGACTTCTTTGCTGAGAATGGTTGTAAGCTCTCTGACCATGGTATCGAGGAGTTCTACGATGAGGAATACACCGATTCTGAGATCGAGACTATCTTCGAGAAGGCTATGCGTGGTCAGTCGCTTTCAAAGTTGGAGATTCGTCAGTTCAAGAACTGCTTCCTGACAGTGATGGCTGAGATGGATGCTGATGCTGACTGGACACAGCAGTTCCACTATGGCGCTATCCGCGATAACAATACTAAGATGTTTAACCAGCTCGGTCCTGATACAGGTTTCGATTCTATTGGCGAGTTCAATACTGCTAAGGCTATGTCGACTTTCCTGAACAAGCTGAACATGAAGGATAAGCTTACACGTACCATCTTATATACTCTGAATCCTTGTGCCAACGAGGTGATTGCTACTATGCTGGGTAACTTCCAGGGTGGCGAGCCTGGCAAGATTCAGTTCGGTTCTGGTTGGTGGTTCAACGACCAGATGGACGGTATGGTTCGTCAGATGAATGCCCTTTCGGTTCTTGGTTTGCTGAGTCGCTTTGTAGGTATGCTTACTGATAGTCGTTCGTTCCTGAGTTATCCACGTCATGAGTACTTCCGTCGTATTCTCTGTAATATGCTTGGAAACGACGTTGAGAAGGGTCTGTTGCCTTGTGATATGGAGATTCTCAGTCGCATGGTTGAGGACATCAGTTATAACAACGCCCGACGCTACTTTAAATTCTACTAATAAAAAAAGAGGCCGCAGATTTTCGAATCTGCGGTTTTTTTTGTACCTTTGCCGCCAAATAAGATGTTGAAATGAGATATAACGCAGGCTATAATCGAGAGGGTGACTATGAGCACCTGGTGGTCAACGAGTCGATGCCGTTGTTGGAATGGCTGTTGGCCAATGTTCAGCAAAGTCGTTCAAAGATTAAGGCGACTCTGCAGGGTAGAGGTATCAAAGTAAACGGCAAGACCGTTAGTCAGTTTGATTTCCAGTTGGAACCAGGCATGAAGGTGGCTGTTAGTAAAACCAAGCGCAATCAGCAGTCGTTTAAGAGTCGTTACGTGAAAATCGTTTACGAGGATAAATGGCTGATTGTGATTGAGAAGGCTGAGGGCATTCTCTCTATGGCGGCTGGTCACTCAACATTGAACGTAAAGACGGTGCTGGATGATTATTTCAAGAAGTCGCGTCAGAAATGTACGGCACATGTGGTACACCGACTGGATCGTGATACCAGTGGACTGATGGTTTATGCCAAGGATATGGAAACCGAACAGATTCTGGAGCATAACTGGCATGATATCGTGTACGATCGCCGATATGTAGCTGTATGTTCAGGAGAAATGGAGAACGACGAGGGTACTATTGCCAACTGGCTGAAGGACAATAAGGCGTATGTTACTTATTCTTCGCCTACCGATAATGGTGGTAAGTATGCCGTTACGCATTATCATGTGTTAGACCGCACTACCGATTACTCGTTGGTAGAGTTCAAGCTCGAGACAGGTCGTAAGAATCAGATTCGTGTGCATTCGGCTGATATGGGACATCCTGTATGTGGTGATCCTAAGTACGGCAATGGCGATGATCCTATCCACCGTCTTTGTCTGCATGCCTGGTTGCTGTGCTTCCATCACCCTGTAACTGGTGAGCCTATGGAGTTTGAAACACCTGTTCCTACTGCATTCAAAAAACTATTTAAGTAAAATGGGAAACGTGAGTTATTACATATTTGTGCTGGTAGCCATCGTGGTAGCCTTCTTGGTGATTAAGAAAGTTGCTTCTTGTCTCATCAAGTCGGCCATTCTGATTGCGATGGTAGTGGCACTTGCAGCTATTTACTTTCTGTATCTGAGATAGCTGCTTCTTCTGGGAAAATACGGTCGAAAGCCTCACGAAGTTGTTGTGGCTGTTCGATAATGGTTCTCAATTCGTTGAGTCGCTTGGCGTTCGGCGAATTGGGAATCCATAGTTTAATATAGCCGTCCTTTGAGTACTTGCTGGCCATATGCTCTTTGAAGCGAGCCCAATGTTCCTCTACTGATTTCTCGGGATAGTTAGCCAAACCGAACTGGATACAGCGACGAATAATACGGTCGGGATCGATGTCTCTATCAGCTTCGGCCACAATCTTGCCGTATATAGAACGGGGACTGCGACTGGCTGATGCACGATGATCCTCTACGGCCTCTTTCATAATCTTGATCTGTTCGATCGAGAACCATTTTTTCAGGCGGGCATCAGCTGCCAGAATCTTACCGCCACGCATATGGTGATCGGCGCGATGGCCGCACATGCCCAGATCGTGGTAGGCAGCAATGGTATAAACCATGTTGACGTCAGCTCCCGTAGCCCTAACCAGCTCGAGAGAATTGCGTATAACTCTTGTGACGTGCTCCATGTTATGTGCACGGTCAAACTCAGCGTATTTTGGGAGAATCTGTGTCTCGATAAACTCCACTAAATCCAGACTCGGGGTATTGCTTGTCATAAAAAGTTTTGATTTTCTTTGCAAATTTACAAAAAAGTAGTTACTTTTGCAAGAAATTTTAAGAAAATTATGGCAGAAGAACAAAAAATTGTGACGGATTCGGCTAAAGCATGGTTGTTGGCCGCCCGTCCAAAAACATTATCAGGAGCTGCGGTTCCTGTGATGATAGGTATGGCTTTGGCATATTCTGATGCGGCACAGTTTGGTGAAGGAACTTTTAGTTGGGTTGCAGCATTGCTGTGCTTGCTGTTCGCCTTTGCCATGCAGATAGATGCCAACTTTATCAACGATTTTTTTGATTTTGTAAATGGTACCGATGATGCAGAAACACGATTAGGTCCTCGAAGAGCTTGTGCACAAGGTTGGGTTAAACTTGATTCGATGAAGAAAGCGATTGCCTTGACAACCTGCATAGCTTGTGTGATTGGTTTGCCGCTAGTGTATTATGGCGGTTTCGAGATGGTGCTGGTTGGAATGATATGTGTGATATTTGCATTCCTTTATACCACGTGGTTCTCGTATCAAGGCTTAGGCGATTTGTTGGTACTTGTGTTTTTTGGTTTGGTTCCTGTCTGCTGTACCTATTATATCCAGCTTCATGAGTTTACTTGGGAACTGGTACTTGCTTCGATAGCTTGTGGACTGGTTATCGATGCGCTTCTGATTGTGAATAATTTCCGCGACAGAGATAACGATCGTCAGGCTGGTAAGAATACCATTATTGTGCGTTTAGGTGCTAAAGCTGGTTTGCAATTGTATATCGGTGTAGGTGTAGGCGCTATGATTCTTGGTGGTATATTCCTATTGAATGGTCATCTGCTTGCCTTTGTATTTCCGTTTATCTATCTGTTGCTTCATTTTATGACGTATTTGAAGATAAAGCGTATATATCAAGGAAAAGCGCTGAATCTCTGCTTAGGAGAAACAGCGCGTAATATCTTTATCTATGGTGTTTGCGTGAGTCTTGGACTTCTGCTGCTTTAGTTGAAGAAAGGCCACGAAACACCAAAGTGTAGTACTGATCCGTTGGTGGGATAGTGTGGTGTGAGGAACTTCATGTGGTTTGCACCACTGTTTACTACATTAGTCATTACCAGGAAGAATCTTACACCCTTCAGTGTCATGTTAGCATATACATCAATAAAGGGGAACTCACCTAATTCAACACGGCTGGCCTCGTTTTTCTGAACTGCAAACTGGTTGATGGCAGGACAGAAATCAGGGGCGTAATACTTGGTAAAGTAGGTGGCATCAGCACCCAGTTCTACACCCAGCACCTTGGCTATCTTAAACTTCAGGTAAAGATTGGTGAAGATATTCAGGTCGGGCAAGGGTAAAACTTCCTTGTTGCTGGATTTCTGATAGGTGATGACGTTCTCCCAGTTCAGTGGGCCCAAGCGGAAATTCTGATGCAGCTGAGCTGTAAGTATCTGGATATTCTCGCCTTCCTGATAAACACCTGCGGTCATATTCTTACGTCCTCCATTATCGGTCAGGTCGTAACTCATACCGTAGTAGGTGTAGTTCTTGATATTTTCGGCAGCTATACGCAGTTTGGTATTGGTCTTCTGATAACTGAACAGACCCTCAATGCGACTGCGTTTTTCTCTGTCGAAATTGTTATCCCACCAGATATGCTTAGAGTGATAGGTGGCTTGCAGGAATACAGGGTTGCACTGCTGATAGAAAGCTGATGCTGCCAGCTGGACGGTATCGCCGAATAATGGGAAGTTAAGATCGGTACTGAAGTCGATAGTCATGTCGCCAGCATCGGCTCCCGAAAGCCATCTCTCGGCAGTAAGGTTGAAATGCAGCGTCTTACCTTGCGTCTTACTCAACTGGGCACCGAATGTAAGGTTATACTCTTTCCATTTATTCCAAAGCAGCAAATCATTTTCAAATTCAGGCATCTGGTAGGTGTTGTGTTCGTACGATACAAATGCCTTTAATCCGGCCTTTACGTATTTATTGAAACCTTCGAGCAGGGCCAATGCCAACGTGTTCTTGATATGCTGGTGCTTGACTTGATCGTAAATCGAGTCGTTGCCGTATGTCAAACCCTGTTTATAATAGGTGTTCTGATAATAATTTGTTGGCGTGCTATAGGCCTGATAGATGTGGTTGTAGTTGCTGATATCGAGTGTGTGGATGAAACTGGTAACAGGTACGTACTCGCGTTTCATCGTGGCGTCGATAGAATCTTGAATAGCCTGCAAGCGATTCAAACTATCGATGGCAGCCTGACCGTCAATTTTTATGCGGGTGGTGTCGGCAGCTATATCGAGTGAGTCTCTTTGTGGTTCTTTGCCTACTACTTTAGCTCCTTCTGGGCGGCCGGTAGGCTTTATGGCCTCTTTTTCTTTACGCAATTCTCTCTCATCGGCATTCTTCTGCTCTTTTTCAGCCTCGTGCTCCTTCATGGATTCCTTGGCAAACTGGCGGGCCTTGATTTCTTCGTCGGTCATCTTTACCATGCGATAGAAACCAATGTTGTAACGATGACTCAGGAACAGGTGCTGGTGGTCGTTACGATTCCAATTCTTGGAGAGTACGGTAGGAATTTCACTTTCAGTATAATTGTCGGTAAAAGATTCGGGATGGGTTACGTAGTCGTCAGTTGTGATACCACCATTCTCTGAAGTCTTCTGGTGAGCTGCATTAAAGAAGAAATGCATCTGATAACGATCGCCTAAATACGAACCAAACAAGGTACCGTTAAAGTGTGAAACGTTCTGATTGCTGTAATAGCCGCGAGCATAAGCATAATCCAAATCGAATCCGAAGTTGAGACGCTTGTTGGCATTTACTGCGAATTTGGCATCGATATGGTCCTCACCGTTGGTCTTGTCGCCGCAATTGTCGTATAGTACGCTAGTGTAGGGCGACAAAGTATTCATGTATAGCAATGCATCAGGTTTCTTGTTCACAAAACTATAAGGTTCGGTGAATATGAAGTATTCGCCATAAGGACGGTCGATAAAGATACGACTCAGTCGGGCGGTGTAATTGCTTCCTGTGGTGTTATAGTCGCCATACATGCCACTATTGAAAGTGGTATTCATAAACAAGTGCGACAGGGTGTCGGGTTCTGTAGGAATTACATCACCAAACCTTCTGTCTATGGTCCACGTATAGAGTCCCTTGGGGATCTCTTTATGCTGTGTGGAATCCTTGCTGTGCTTGTTGAAGTTCTCGCTTCGGCGGCTTACATTTCCGTTCTCATCAATCTGATTGAAATCACGATCGGTCTGAGCGCTGACATGAGTCAGCGCCAATAGTGCTACGATAAGTGTGTATAGTCTTCTGTACATGGATTATTTGATCATTCGCATAGACGATTCGGCTAGCTTGAAGCACATAGAGAATAAAATGATGTACAAACCGAGGGTATGTCGTTCTTCGTTCTTAGAGAGAAAAAAATACAGTCCCACGATTGCACCAATCATAAAGATAAAATTCAGAATATTGCGTATCTGGTCTTTGCTCATGTTATTTATTTATCGTTTAACAACGTATTGAACTTATTGAAGATAAAGTCCTTACGGTCAATAGTTTTGCGGCGGAACTTAGCCGAGAGAGGATAGAGCTTAGTGTGCTTCTTATTAACGGCATATTTGTCGGTAATCCATTCTTCGGCAGTATAGCGTACGGGTTTGCGATCGATGTCGTAGTTATACGAAATGTGGGCGATTTTTACATCGGCCTGCTCGTCACTGCATTTTACAATCAGCTGGAAGTTAAACTGTGTGCGGTCGAGTGACAGTGTGGTGTTCTTGAATACCAGCCACTCGTGGAATACGGCACCCAGCTCATGCTTATCGGCGTCCTTAATGGCAACGGCGCTATTGGCAATCTGGTTGGGCTCGTTTACCATTTTTTCCATCTGCTTAAGCAGAATGTCGTAAATCTGTTGAGCCGATTTGCCTGGCGCTTTGATAGTGGTTTGCCAGCAAACCTTTCCATTAACCTCTGGTACTGCACCATCTGCCAGATATTTGGCGTCTGGGTTTACTGTTGGAACTGGTTCCTGTTCGATACGCTCCCAAGTATTGTCCTGAGCCGAAGCTATTACAGGCATTGCCATCAGTATGGCTATCAAAAACTTTTTCATATAACCTTTTTTATATTAATAAAACCGTGCAAAAGTACTAATTTATTTTTAAATTTTCGCACGGATTACACGGATTAACACGGATTTTATGTTTTTTTACTTCAATTCCAGCTCTTTCTGCAATCTAACTATCTCATCGCGATATTGTGCTGCTTGCAGGAAGTCGAGCTGTTTGGCAGCTTCTTTCATCTTGCGTGTAGTCTCTTCAATCAGTTTTTCCATCTGAGGTCGGGTCATGCGTTCCTCTATCGGGTCGGCAGCCACTCTCACACCAGCATCGCCGTTTTCGGCAGCCATCGAGAAGTTACGCATCAGCTCTTTCGTGTCGGCACGGTTCTCCTTCTGCAAGGCGTTGAAACTCAGGTTCTTCACAATCTGCTTTGGAGTGATGCGATGCTCCTCGTTATACTTCATCTGTTTCAGGCGGCGGCGCAGGGTTTCGTCGATGGTTAGCTGCATCGATGCCGTGATAGTGTCGGCATACATGATTACCTTGCCGTTAACGTTACGGGCGGCTCGACCGGCTGTCTGAGTTAAGCTGCGATGACTGCGCAAAAAGCCTTCTTTATCGGCATCGAGGATGGCAACCAGTGATACTTCGGGCAGGTCGAGACCTTCACGAAGCAGGTTTACACCTACCAGTACGTCGTAAACGCCTTGGCGCAAATCGCTCAGAATCTTTACACGGTCCAGTGTGGCTACATCGCTATGGATGTAGGCGGTTTTTACGCTGTGGTTCAGCAGATATTCTGTGAGTTCCTCGGCCATGCGTTTGGTCAGTGTGGTGATGAGTACACGCTCGCCACGATGACTACGGGTCAGGATTTCGTCCATCAAGTCGTCAATCTGATTCTCGCTGGGACGTACTTCAATCTCAGGGTCGAGCAGTCCTGTAGGACGGATAACTTGTTCAACCACTACGCCCTCGGCCTCATTCAACTCGTAATCGGCTGGGGTAGCGCTCACGTAGATTACCTGATTCACTTCCTGCTGAAATTCTTCGAACTTCAACGGACGGTTGTCGAAGGCGGCGGGCAAACGGAATCCATATTCCACCAGGTTCTGCTTACGACTGCGGTCGCCACCATACATAGCGCTGATTTGGGGGACACTTACGTGACTCTCATCTATGATGAGCAGATAGTCGTCGGGGAAGAAATCAAGCAGACAGTAAGGGCGCTCGCCGGCTTGGCGACCATCAAAATAACGACTATAGTTCTCGATACCTGAGCAATGCCCCAGTTCCTTAATCATTTCCATGTCGTACTCTACGCGTTCCTTAATACGTTGAGCCTTAATGGTATCGCCAATCTCTTCGAAATAGAGAACCTGCTTCATCAGGTCGTCCTGAATCTGATGGATGGCGATGTTGGTTTGCTCTTGCGAGGTCATGAAAAGGTTAGCTGGGTACAGGCGGTATTCGTCGAAACTGGCCAGTCGGTCAAAGGTAACGGCATCCATCTCTTCGATGGCATCTATCTCATCGTCCCAGAATGTGATACGGAGTACCACCTCGCTATAGGCCATCGCTATATCTACGGTATCACCCTTTACACGGAAGTTACCACGCTGCAAATCTAGGTCGTTTCTTACGTATAATGCGGCTACTAACTTTCTTAACAAAGCGTTGCGGTCGAGTATCTGACCTTTCTTCAGCTCGATCACATTCTCCTGAAGCGCTACCGGGCTTCCCATACCATATATGCATGATACAGATGACACCACAACTACATCGTTACGACCTGAAAGCAGATTGGATACGGCGGATAGACGCAAACGGTCGATCTCGTCGTTGATAGCCAGGTCTTTTTCGATATAAGTGTCGGTGGTGGGAAGATATGCTTCTGGCTGATAGTAGTCATAATAGCTTACATAATACTCTACGGCATTCTGCGGAAAGAAACCTTTCATCTCCTCGTAAAGCTGAGCAGCCAATGTCTTGTTATGACTCAGAATCAGGGTAGGGCGATTGTGTTGCGCAATCACGTTTGCCATCGTAAATGTCTTACCCGATCCCGTTACTCCAAGCAGTACCTGAGCACGGTCTCCGCGATCCAATCCCTCAGTTAACTGACGTATCGCCTCGGGCTGATCGCCAGTGGGTTTATATTCCGATGTTAGTATAAATTTGCTCATTGAGTGTGCAAAGATACGAATAAGTTATTAAAAAAACATCAAAAAACGCCAAAAACCTTACATAAAACTTTGTTATTTGACCGAAAAGTGCTAATTTTGCACCCCGAATATGAATAAAGGTATCATAACATTGGCATGTGCGGCATTACTGCTTAGCAGTTGCGCCTCAGAGTTTAACAGTGTCTACAAGTATGGCGACACTGATTATCAGTATGAGTATGCTAAAGAAGCATTCGCATGTGGAAAATTCCAGCAGGCTACTTCGCTGTTGGAAGAATTGGTGACTATCAAGAAAGGCTCTGACGAAGCTCAGGAGTGTCTATATATGTTGGGTATGGCTCAGTATGGTAATATGGATTACGATGCTGCTTCGGAGACTTTCAAGAAATATACAACAAGCTATCCTCGTGGTACTTATGCTGAGTTGGCTTACTTCTATGTAGGTCAGTCGTTGTATCAGAGTGCCCCCGAGCCTCGACTGGATCAGTCGCCTACTAATGGCGCCATTACTGCCTACCAACAGTTTATGGATCTCTATCCCGAGTCAACACTTCGTCCTCAGGCTCAGTCTCGTTTGTACGAGCTCCATGAGAAGCTGATTCAGAAGGAGTATCTCTCAGCCGAGTTGTATTATAATCTGGGTGGCTACTTCGGTAACATCAACTCAAACGAGGAGAGTAACTACAATGCTTGTATCATTACGGCTCAGAACTGCCTGAAGAACTATCCTTACTGCAGTATTCGCGAGGATTTGATGCTGCTTATTATGAAGGCTAAGTTCGAGTTGGCCGAGAACAGTTCGGAGGAGAAGCGTATGGATCGCTATCGCGATGCCGAGGATGAGTGCTACGGATTCCTGAACGAGTTCCCTGAGTCGAAGAATGCCGCTATGGCCGAGAAGTTTATCAATAAGTGCAAAAAAGTTATTAAAGATTAAGATATGGATTATAAGAAGTCAAAAGCACCGGTTAACACCGTAACACGTAACATTATGGATCTGTGTGAGGACACAGGTAACATCTACGAGAGTGTAGCTATCATTGGCAAGCGCGCCAATCAGATTAGTCTGCAGATTAAGGACGATCTCTCTAAGAAGCTGGCTGAGTTCGCTTCATATAACGATTCACTCGAGGAGGTATTCGAGAATCGTGAGCAGATTGAGATTTCTCGTTACTACGAAAAGCTGCCAAAACCAAGTCTTCTGGCTACTCAGGAGTTTATTGAGGATAAGGTTTACTGGCGTGATCCTTCTCGCGAGAACCAGAACCAGGAAGATTAATATGATACAGCGTAAGCAGACATTATATCTTTTGGCGGCCATTATTATGACCGTCATTTGTCTTTGTATGCAGATAGGCTCATTCAAACTGGGTGGTATCTCTGTGGCAAAGGTGTATAACCTTTGGTACACCGACCCCATTGGCAAGCATCATTTTGATACATGGCCCTTGATGGCTGTTCTGCTACCTACAGCAGTAATCGCTACCTATACCATATTTATATATAACAACCGTAAGATGCAGGCTTTGTTCTGCCTGTTCAATGTGTTGTTTATCATTGGCTGGTATGTGGTATTCTTTGTTGTAGGTCAGATGGTGGGCGATAAGTCGTGGGGAGCTGTCAGTTTCCGCCCCTCATGGCCTGCAGTGTTCCCTGCAATTGCCCTGATACTTTACCTGATGGCTCGCCGAGCTATCCTGGCAGACGAAAAGTTAGTCCGCTCAATGGACAGAATCCGATAAAACAAAGTAATCCCCTCCAAATTTTGGAGGGGATTATTGTTAAGGTTAGGCAATTTTCTTTCGGAACTTTTTGTTTGTGCCAACTCCGATTTCTTCAATCAGATTGAACTTTTTCCATCGGCTTACTGAGCTGCGATAGGATGAGTCGCTATAGCCAGGGCCCTTGGCGTCCTTCACATCAGCGTAGGTAAACTCCTTGGGCAGTTTGTCGTAGGTGGTCTTGTCGCTGATGGTGCGTACCTCGGCAGGGGCGTTCTGCGCCTGCTGACTCTCAATAAGATTGCCCAGCAGTCGCATCTGTGTATCCAGACAGTAGTCGGCCATCATTAGCATAAAATCTACGCAGGCTTTCGATTCGTGCTCCTCGCCTGAAAGGAGATAGAACACTACGGCACAACGGAAGCCGATGACAGCTGCACGACGGCGGAAGTTATCCATCACTTCATCGTTATTCTTGAGGCAGAATATGCGTTTCTCTTCAGCCCATTTGCTGATGGCTTTGCGCAAGCGAGGGGTGTCAACATAGCCTTTCAGTTCGCTCAGTTTGCGGGCGGCCTGCTGGATGGCTTCCTGTTCCTCGTCTGATAAGGGACGATACTTGGGCATCTTGGCAAAGCGGGTGTCGGGTAGCTCTGATATTAGTACGCGTCCACCCAGTCCATTCTCGGCATTGTCGCGCTGAAAGCACTTGTTAAGCGAACCATAGGTACCAAAGATGGTCCAGTTGTAGATTACCTGTACATCGCCCGATTCGGCCTGATCGCTGTTGTAATCCTGACCCCATTCGGCGCGGTCGAACGAGTAGCGATAGATATCGTACTTAGCGCTCCAGTTGCCTGCCGAATTGGTTTTCAGCAGCGTGTCGAGCTCTTCACAGAACGAGTACATGCAATGGCCAGCAGCATTCTTGAGTCGCTTCAGTAGGGTAGAGCACGATACCGTGATGGGCAGCTTGCGGATGGGAAACTTGGGCATCTCTTCTGCACGCTCGTTTGACTTGCGGCACTTGTTCTTCTGCTTGATTTCATCCTCCTGACGGCGATAGGCATCCGACTCGTCTTTCAGAATCTTCATCCAGCACTCTACGGCCTCTTTACAACCTGATTTACCTCCAGCCTGGCGGGCTACGATAATCGACATCAGTCCGAGGTACTGCTTCTTCTCGTCGGCATACATCACTTCTACCTGGTCGGCATAGGTGGCTGCAATGGGCATGATGGCGCACAGTACGTTCATCTGCATCTCCTTGGGTGCGGCCATTACGGGCTCGCGCAGGCCCGAGGGCAGCAGCTTGGCTATCAGTTTGCGGCGATGCTTGTCGCTGGTTTCCTGGGCATCTTCGGCTTCGATGGCTTCTTCATCGTCGTTGTCGCCAAAGGTCTCGGCCAGTATTTCACGCTGGCGCTTGGTAAGGGCGGCATTAGGATCGGTGGCCTTGTAGAAGTCGTCGATAAGCTTCTGGCAATCCTGCTCCTTGGCATACTCAGGGGTGAGATGGCGTACGATGGCTATCATCTGTGCCTTGGGAATCAATCGGCAGGCTCCAACAGAGAAGATGCTTAGCAGCGAGTTGTGGCGAACACCTTCAATCTGCAACGAGCGCTCAGAGAGACCTGCATCATCCATAAACTCATTGAATGCCTTGAGGTAGCGCATGTCGAGCTTCGCGGGTACATCATTAATAGTAGCTGCTTCCATCTCGGCCTTTGCTGTTGTTGTAGCGCTGTTGTCCTCCCAAGGGCGATAGTGCTTGTTGGCTTTCTTGGCGCCTGCGGGCACCTCTTCCTGTTTGTTCTTCTCGCGCTCCTTCAGCGTTTTGTACTCCTGTTCGCTCTCTTCGATGGTCATCTTTTCGTCGAAGATAGCATCGTCGAGATACAGCAGCTCACCTTCGTCGGCTGTGGTGGTGAACATCACGCGTCCCAGGTCGTGGGCACCATTATCCATCTCGGTCTGGGTGAGGATGGATACGCGTACCTGATTCTCCAGAATGGTCTTACCTTTCTCGCGGCGCAGCACCAGGTGCAGGCCGTAGCGTGCCGAGCGACTCATCTCAAGCAGACCGATTTCGCTTTTCATCTCCAACAGTTTCTTGGCGATGCGGTTGCTCTCGTCGAGGCTCTCACAATCGATGTCGTAGGCAAACATCGAGCTGGGGTGGCAGGCGCCTTCTACTTTGCCGTCGGGCATCAAGTCGTTGTAGGCAATCTGCAGTAGCTGCCTCTTGGCCACTTCGTCTCCCTTTCGGGCGAGTGTCAGGTTCAGACGGTTCTTCTCGCTGTTACGCAGGTTAAAGTACTCCTCCTTCGAGTTGATGGGCTGTGCCATCTTTTTTCCGTTCACAATTAAAATACGTTTCATATATTACTTAGTTTTGCTGGTTAGGCCTCCCCGGCACCGCGCCTTCGTTTGACCTTAGCGAGTGCAAAACTAGTAATAAAAATAATGCAAGATTGGATTCTTCCGGAGGTGTCCGAATGGGTGGTTTCTTAGTCCGAAAATAGTTTGTTGTGTAGTCCGAACGGGTGGTTTTTCGGACACCCGCTCGGACATAATTCTTTATTTGAATTTCTTGAAATCGTTTTTGTATTCATCATAGAGCTTGTCGTCGTACGGGCATTCTTTCTCCATGTCGGTATATGAGTAATAGCTTGAACTGTCGTTCTTGCATGAGTTACCAAATTCGTTGTCGAACCATGCGTACGAGGGCCTTTCGCAGAATGCACCCGATTGGAGTGCTGCGCGTATAGGGCGCGATGAACGTTTGGGGGTGGTTTGTCCATCAATCATCTTGTGCAGCATTTGCAGAATTAAATGGGCATTCTCTGGATGTTTGCAGTATTGTTTGGTTGCATTAATGCTCTCTGTACTTACAATATCTAAGTCGAAACCATATTTCCGACCACGACCATTAATTACGTCGTGGATAATCGCTATCTGGTCGAGCATCAGCATAAATCTATCCAACAACCCCGAATCCTGTATGCCGTTTGCACCATAGGCATACTGCGCTACATATTTCCATCCGTCTTGCTCCTTCATGCACATCATCCAATGTTGGCCTGCCTCGGTGCCAGCAAACTGGTTAATGAGTTCGGTACGTTTCTTACTCAGCATTTGGAGTTTTAATGCAGGTGGTGCTGATTTTAGCAAATGCTCAACTTGGGGGATTGAGGTGCCGTACGAGGCTAATAGTCGTGTAGCAAATATCCATTCGGCACGCTTGTCGCTGTCGGCATCCAGTAGTTCTTGTTCTTTTATATTCCAAGGCTTTTCGCCCTCATTGCGTACCAATCCGTAAACCTCACTTCTTATTGCGGTTAAATCAAATGTTTGGTTGAGTTCGCTATCTGAAAGATTTACGAATTCTTTGCGCGCTGTTGAGTGGGGGGCTTCTTCGTCAAAACTTCTCATAGTGTTGCTAGCTTTTGTGTGGTTAATCCTCGGGTTTTGCTGCAGCTTCTCTCCAATACAGGCGGCTGAAGTAATCCAGCAGGTAGCCTTGTTCTATCGAGTAGCCTTTGCCGTAATTAATGTCGTAGCCCTGTGCTTGCAGTTTTTCGGCTGCCATTTTTACCATGTCCTGTGCATAGTTTTCTTTTCCAGCCTCGCTCCAGATGTATGGGCGTGAGGGCAGACTGCTGATGGCGGTTTTCAGGGTGTCGCGTGCAATAGCACCCAGTTCGTCGTCGATGTTCTTAGGTAGCAATCCCCACATGGCATCATGCAGTACTATTTCATCCATCGATAGTCCATGCTGCTTGCCATCGGCTATGTGAGCGTTCACCTCGTCAACTTTGGCTATCACTATGTTTACAAAATCTTTTGCTGCCAGCTTGCCACTCTCGTAGTCGCTCCATTCGTACCAGCTGTCGGCATAAAAATCCTGGGCGGCATCGTAGTAGTTCGATATCTTATCCAACTCCACACGTCGTACTATGTAGGCTGTCCATGCGGCAACATCGTGCAGCGGAGTGGTTTCCAGCCATGTTCGCAGTTCTTTGTTGTCGAGTGTGAACTGTGGGGCGTACATGGCGTTTATCTGCTCCGTAAAGTCATCGTCGTTCCAATGCGGCTCGCAAACTATGGTATCTTCGCGCGCGCACGTACCTTTTAATATAACGTTAATATCGAATGGCTTGTGAGTTATCAAGTGCCAAGCCAGTGCTTGCAGCGGTGTTTGCCCCTCGCGACGGCAGATGTCGAACTGCGGGTCGGCCAATAGTTGGTCAAGCTTTTCAAGTGATTCAATTGTGTATTGCATAAATTTGGTAAGTTTACTGTTATTGCTTGCAAAGGTACGGCTTTTTATTTAACCCACCAAATGTTTTCGAGGCTATTGTGTCTTATACTGATATAGGTTGACACATTTAGAAACTTAATAAATGTGTTAGACTTATGAGAATTTTAAATCCAAGGATTCCAGAAGAGAAGAAAGCGGAGATTATTTCTGCTTATTTGAATGGTACCAACAGTTATGAAGAGTTGGGAAAGTACTACAATGTTGAACCAAGTACGATAAGATGTTGGGTAAGCCGGTACAGAAAATCAAAAAATGTTGTATCTTTGCAGGCGGATACCAAACCGCTTGAAGATATGGCACGTAAAAAGAAAGAGGAGAAATCTCCTGAGGTACTGGCACTCGAAGCTC
>NZ_JHXD01000015.1 GCF_000687715.1 Xylanibacter ruminicola Ga6B6 | reverse complement strand
GCTGGTACGCTGGTACGCTGGGTCATTTTGTAAATTATAGTGGTGGTCGTTGTGTCGCTAAATCCTCTTTATGATATTATATATATTATAATATATATAATATTAATATAATATATAATATAGATAAATCTTTGTGTTATTATCCACCTCGCTTGCCCTCTGTTCCGATAAATGTTATACGAAATCGCAAAATGACCCAGCGTACCAGCGTACCAGCGTGTACTTCCCTAGAAAAAGTTGAATGATTTTAAACTTAACCCTGCCATAGGTTGAATGCCTGTTGGGTACCTTAATCCTTATCCCTGACAGAAGTTGAATAATTCTCTCTTAACCCTTGTTTTTGTTGAATAGGCTCCGCGGAAAGCCGTTCAATCATATTCAGGGTTTGCGGTGCAAAGGTACATGCTCCTTCTTGAATTTCCAAATTTTCGAGGTACTTTTCTCTAAAACTTATCCATTTTTTCTGTATTTTACCCATACAAGAGGCAGCCTGACGTGGAGTCATGTTGTTAAGCGACATGTGTGGACGCTCGTTATTGTAGAAGGCTATCGCTTTATCCAGTGCCCTTCTGAGTTCTCCTATGGAGTGGAATTTGATATCTTTCAGAAGCTCGTTCTTGACAGTGTTGTTCTGTCGTTCAGCCACAGCATTATCCTTTGGATCTCCACTCTCCGTCATACTTATCTTAATGCCTGCCTCCAGAAGCAGCGATGTATATGCTGCACTGACGTACTGGATGCCTCTGTCTGAGTGATGGATGAGATTAACAACCTCGTCTACGGGTAGCGTCTCAAGAGCCTTCATTAGGCATTCTACACTGCACCAGGCTTCCATCGTCTCGCCTACATACCAGCTGATTATCTCCTTGGTGTAGCAGTCCGTTATCATCGACAGATAGCAGAAGTCGTAGCTGCCGTCATAATTCCAAATAGGAATATATGTGATGTCCGTCACCCAGATCTGATTCTTGCGTATCGGTATGAGGTCCTTTATCAGATTCGGATAGGTCGGGAGTCCGTGAGTAGAGTCCGTCGTGCGTGGACGACGCCTTGGAAGCCTTACGTTCAAGCCATTGCGGGCTATTATCGTTTCCATCTTGTCACGCCCCACCATATATTCATAATCAGCTCCAAAGCGCTCGCGATACATGTAATGTAGTTTGGGGCCGCCTATGCCAGGATCTATCTGACGTATATCTTTAATGAACCGGATGACCATTTCCTCCGTCAACCGTTGCTTGCCTAACGTTTCCTTGTGCTGGTAGTATGCCTGCCAGCTTTTGCCAAACAGCCGGCAGAGAAGGCCCATGGTTTGGCCCTTGACCTTCTCTGCGGCAAGCGTCTTTACTGTTTGGCACCAGATTTTTTTCTGATCGGAATATTGAATGTCTTCTCGGCCTCGTCGATCATCACATCCTTAGCGTGATTCATCCACTCGGCCATCTTCAATGCTTCCGCCAGACGCTTGTTCTCTTCCCTGAGACGGGCCAGTTCCTCGGCCTCACTCTCAACTGGCTTTTGACTTTTCTTAGGCATACTAGACGGATTTAGTTTATTATCTGGGGTGCGTTGACTTCTTCTGTCAGGTACCTTTCCGTCTGCAAAGGTACTAATCCATGTGCGAATAGTTTTTCTATTAACACGAAAATCTGCACTCAATTGTGAAATTGAAACATGATTTAACAAATGAGCCTTCACAATCATAAGTTTTTCATCCAAAGATTTATGTCTTTTGATGCTTTTGTTTTTCAGTGCAAGTTCTTGCAACTCCAATAAATCTAAATCTTCGTTCTTCATTTTAAAACGTTGTTTTTGATTCAACGTTTTTCAGGGTAAGACAGCGTGTGTTTTACTTCAGTTTAATCACATCTTTCCAACGGGTGGTGTAGCAGGGGCTTTTGTGATCGTGCTTAATGGCATTGGCAAATACATTGGCCTTTCCTTTTCCGTTTTTTTGCGTGTATTGTTGGGCTCCGATAACAACTGTTTCCGAACCATGCATGCGGTTAATACGATCCACCACTTCGTCAAGTCTTCGCATCTTCTGTATCGTCTCTGCATCCGTATCAAACAAATCCTGCTGGATAGGCGAGTCTTCCGATATTCCCATCACTATCACACCGGCTTTCTTGTATTGATATCCTTGTATGTATATCTTCTGAAGTACTTCGCTGGCAGCCTGTACTATGGGGATAGTGCTGTTGGTTGGTGTAATCAGGCGTGTCTCCTGAAAGTTCCAGTATTGTGCCAGGTCTTCTCTGAATGCATTGGTGTTCACAAACACACCAACAATTTGAGCAACCGTCTTCTGTAAACACCGCTACAAGAAAAGGGCCGTGCTGGTATTCTAACGATGGTGCAATGGTGCAATAGTGCATTTTGAAAATGTAAAAATGAGAAAATGTAAGAATGTAAAAATTAAGAGTATGGAACAGATAGTACAATTGAATAGTAAAGCAAACCTCTCCGAGCACTTCTTGCTCGGGGAGTTCACCAGGAGCAAGTATCCTGAAGTGTATAACATCCCCAGCCATGAGGCGATTGCGAATCTAAAACGGTTGTGTGTTTGGCTGGAGGTATTGCGAGAAAGGGTAGGGCATGCGATTGTGATAAACTCAGGTTATCGCAGTCCGCAGTTAAATAAAAAGGTTGGTGGGGCACCCACCAGTAATCACCTAACAGGCTGCGCCGCAGACATACGCACATCGGGCTTTAAGCAGGCGATAGAATATGCAGCGATACTGATAGCCTACGCTACAGAAAGTGATCAGGAGTTTGATGAGCTGCTGATAGAGAAAAATCGCTACGGGGCCGTGTGGCTGCATTTTGCAGTGCGGGCTAAGGAAAATCGCAGAAAAATTTTGTTTATTAATGCATAGTTCAAAAAAATTGCTTATTTTTGCAGGCAAAGACAATGCAAAATAATTATTAACCCAAAACACATTTTTGACAATGAAGAAACTGGCGTATATTTTTGTGGTGCTACTGGTGGGGGTGGCTGCATGCGAGAAAAAACTGCATAGAGTAAGCGATGTGGTGAAAACAGACAGCGTGATAAATGCACCCCTTTTGGCTGGCGATCCTGATGGAACCATCGCCTTGGCCGATAGCTTTGAACGTATAGGGGCAATCACCCATATCCATGCTTCTAACCGGCGTGGCGAGGCTTATCTCCAAAAGAGTATGATGACAGAGGCCGACAGGGAGTTTAATAGTGCAGTGACAGGGACTACTCCTAAAAATCAGTTCGACAGTGTGCTGTATTATTCTGCCACTAGCAACATAGTGCAGTATATGTCTGTACGCAGAAGTAACGACTCTGTGATAGCCCTGGCTGTGCCTACGCTCAAGGCTATGAAGGACTTTGAATATGCCCCGGAATTTGCAACTGAAATACTGGTTTGTAAGTCGATGTTGTATATGTATCTTGGACTTGCTCAGAGGTCATTGAAGAGATATGCAGAGTACGACAAGTCGTACGAGCAATGTTACCAGTACATGAGCCAACTGCTGGAGATAGATACTTCGTGGGGAAGCTACTTCAATGCTGCAATGTGCTATCATAATTGTCTTTTGAGTTATTTTATGGATGAAAAGGCGGATAAGGCCGCTCTCTGGCTTTCGCGAGCTGATTCTGTTGCCGAAAAACTCTTTGCTCATCCAGCTGCTATCGACCAATATAAGGAGCTGATTAAGTATAATCTTACTTGCGACCGTATTGACCTGGCCGTGCTTCAAAAGCGTTTCGACGACGCTAATCGCTATTATAATGAGGTTAAGAAGTCGCCGCTAGCCCATACCGTTAGTGGGCAATATAAACTGATAGACTATCTGAGAGACCTGCATCGTTATGCTGAAGCTGCTGATGCCTATCAGTCCTTAGGCCCCATGATTGCAAAGAATAAAATGAATCCGACGTTGGATTTTGTGGCTACGGTGGCTGGAAAATTCAGGGTGAATTATATGGCGGGGCGTAAGGACTCTGCACTTGCGGCGGCCCTGTTTGCCTTCGATTATATCGACTCGGCCATTGTGCGCGAGCGCAACAACGAGGCTGCCAAGTTGGCCACCATCTACCAGACTCAGCAGAAAGACGAGGAGATAGCCCGGCAACAGATTGATATGAACCGCCAGCGCATAGTGGCGCTGGTAATAGTGCTGGTGCTGATTACGGCGTTCTTTATCGTCTACACATTGTTCCGCAGGCGCGCTGCCAAGCGTATGGCTGAGATGAAGGCGCAGCAGGAGCGCATAGAGAGTGAGCTGAGAATTGCCCGCGACATACAGATGAGTATGGTGCCAAGCACATTCCCCGAATACGAGGGGCTGGACCTGTATGCCACGATGACCCCAGCCAAGGAGGTGGGCGGCGACCTATACGGCTACGTGATTAACGGGCACAACCTGTACTTTGCCGTGGGCGACGTGAGCGGTAAGGGTGTGCCGGCATCGCTGTTTATGGCGCAGGCCACGAGATTGTTCAGAACGATGGCTAATCAAGGCCTGATGCCAGCGGAGATATGCAACCACATGAATGCAGAGCTATCGGGCGAGGACAACGTGAACGGCATGTTTGTGACCATGTTTATAGGCATGCTGAATATGGAGAACGGACACCTGCTTTATTGTAATGCGGGACATAATCCGCCAGTGATAGGTGGGGGTGAGAACAAGGGCGACTTCCTGCAGATGGAGGCAAATGCACCTATAGGCTTATTCCCCGAAATGGACTATCAGGGCGAGGAGATGGAGAGTATCAAGGGCCGCGCGCTGTTTATATACACCGACGGACTGAACGAGGCCGAAGACAAAGAGCAGCACCAGTTTGGCGACGAGAAGCTGCTGGAGATACTGCGCGATACGCACTTTGACACAGCAAAGCAGGTGGTAGAGACGCTGACAGAAAAGGTGGAAGAGCACCGAGCTGGTGCCGAGCCTAACGATGACCTGACAATGCTATGTTTGCGAGTTAGTTAAAAAAATGGCTTTATTAATGCCTAAATAAAAAAAATATTCGTACCTTTGCCCCCGAACTTTAACGTTGTAAGTATGGACAAGACAAAGATAAACGAGACATTGCGCAGGAATGTGGCGCTGCTGTCGAAGCAATCGGAAAGGGAGCTGGGTATGATGCCAGCCACCGTGGCACCACTGCCATCGGTAGAGCAGGTGAAGCGGATTGTAACGCTGGTAAAGAGCATTATATTTCCTGATTATTTTGAAAAGCGACAGCCAGAAGAGGCTATCCGTGCCTATCATATAGGTGTGTGGATGGAGGAGCTGACAACACTGCTGACGAAGCAGATAGCACACGGACTGCAGTTTTGCGAGGACTGCGAGGCTAACAGCACCAAAGCCGAGGTGTATGGCATAGCTGAGGAGAAGGCGCTGGCGTTTATTGATGCGCTGCCAGAGATTAAACGACTGCTTTATACCGACATACAGGCGATGTTTGATAACGACCCGGCTGCACCTAACTTTGGCGAGGTGATATTCTGCTACCCATCGATGAACACGATGACGCACTACCGCATAGCGCATAAGCTGCACGAGCTGCAGGTGCCCGTTATACCACGTATCATTACGGAGCAGGCACACAGCAAAACGGGTATCGACATACACCCGGGAGCCACGATTGGCGAGTACTTTGCCATCGACCATGGTACGGGTGTGGTTATAGGCGAAACGGCCATCATTGGCAACCACGTAACGCTGTATCAGGGTGTGACACTGGGTGCCAAGAGCTTTAAGTACGATGAGAACGGCAACATGCTGAACATACCTCGACACCCGATACTGGAGGATAACGTAACGGTATATTCGAATGCCTCGATACTGGGACGTATCACCATCGGACACCATTCGGTGATTGGTGGTAACATCTGGATTACGCACAGCGTGCCGCCTTACTCGCGCATACAGCAGAGTAAAGCCGTGGATGTGGCTTTCCAGGATGGTGCAGGGATATAAGAAAAAAGCAGAGATTTAATTCTCTGCTTTTTTCTTTCCAAACTCGGGATCGATTTTTAGTTGGCCCGATACGATGTAGGTCATGACGCAGCAGACGACTACTATCACGAAGAAGGCGCGATAGCCGACGCTCTCCTGCAGGGCACCGGCAAACAGGCCTGGTATCATCATCGACAGGGCCATGAATGCGGTACACAGGGCATAGTGGGCCGTTTTGTGCTCGCCCTGGCTATAATATATAAGGTATAGCATATAGGCCGAGAAACCAAAACCATAACCAAACTGCTCTAAGAAAATACAGATGTTGATGACAAGCAGACTGGATGGCAGGGCGCACGAGAGATACACGTAAACCAGATCGGGGATGGTGATGGCCATGACCATGGGCCACAGCCAACGCTTAAGACCATCGCGGCTGGCGGCGATACCACCCAGGATACCACCTAAGGTAAGGCCGATAACACCTACGGTGCCTTGAACCATACCAAACTCTACATCGCTCAGGCCCAGGCCGCCATTGGCCATCTTATCAACCAGGAACAGGGCCGAAACCTTAGCCAGCAGTCCCTCGGGCATACGATAGAACAGCATGAAGCAGATGCCTACCCACACCTGTGGTTTGCGGAAGAAGGTAACGAGTGTGTTCCAGAACTCGGTAATGATGTCGGCAGCGGTCTTTTGTATGCGATGGGTGTCCTCACTGGGGCGGGGAAGGGCCCAGCTGTGATAGAGCCACAGGGCGATGAACAGGCCGGCAATGAGATAGAACACCAGGCTCCAGGCGTAGCTGATGCTACGGGTGAGCACCTGCAGCACACCTGCCAAACCTACCAGCAAGCCGGATGAAAAAATGGTGGCTATGCGATAGAACGTGGAACGGATGCCCACAAAATAGGCCTGCTCGTGCTGCTCGAGACCTAACATGTAGAAGCCGTCGGCAGCAATATCGTGGGTGGCACTGCTAAAGGCCAACAGCCAGAAAAAGCTGAGCGAGCCTTGCAGCCAGAACGGCCCCGGGATGGTGAATGCCACACCTGCCAGGGCGGCGGCTATCAGCACCTGCATGCCGAGTATCCACCAGCGTTTGGTTCGTAACATATCTACAAACGGGCTCCAAAGGGGCTTGATAACCCAAGGCAGATAGAGCCACGAGGTGTAGAGCGTGATGTCGGTATTCGACAAACCAAGGCGCTTGTAGATGATAACCGAGATGGTCATCACGGCTACGTAGGGAACGCCCTCGGCAAAGTAAAGGGTGGGCACCCAGGCCCAAGGATTACGTTTATTCATATAGCTTCTTGATTTCGGCATTACGATAGTAGAACAGCAGGATATCGTTGTAAGGATGGCCTTGCTCGCCCATCACAGCGGCACCTATCTGGCACAGGCCTACGCCATGGCCCCAGCCTTTGCCTCGAAGCACGAACTTGTCGCCATCTTTCTCGACATCGAAGGCTGATGAGTAGAGGTGGCTCTCGCTCAGGGCACGGCGGATTTCCAACTCCTTACCAATGGTGAGGGTTTTCTTGGTGCCGACAATCTTGAGTTTCCAGATGCGGTCGCTCTTGCCACGCTCAACGGGGATAAGGTCGGTAATGGTACCAAAGTCGATTTTGAGCTTGCGGTTTACCAACTCCGACAGCTCCTGCTGGGTGTAGCTTACCGTCCAACGATAGAAATCGGGGGTTTCCTGATCGAAATCGTTGAGTACCTGCGAGAGGATGTGCTTATCGCTGGTGTTGCAGTAAGGATCGTGAAACGATACGAGATAGGGCTTAGGCGTATTCTCCCAGCAGTACTGGAACTCCTCGGTCTGACCGCCACAGCACTTTGAGAAACGGGCGTCGCAAATCTCGTCGCCATACATCAGCACCTGACCGCGAGTCTGGCTGATGGCCTCCTCAACATGGGTGTTGTTGGCGCGGGTGATGCCCTGGTAACGCTGGCAGTGGTCGTCGGCACACACATCAAAGATGGTATGATCCTCGCGATCGTACCAGCGGATAAACTCCTGGTCGCTCTTGGTGAACGAGAAGAAGTTGTCGCCACCGCTCTCGTGCTGCTTGCGCTTCTCGATCTGAGCCAACAGCCACGAACGTGAGATAACGGCATGGGCCTTGAGGAACTCAACACTCGAGGTGCTGCTCATCTCGCTGGAAATAACGCTGGTGAGATATTTCTCGACGGGCAACTCGTTGATGGCCACAATCTTATCGGCCTCGACCACAATGCGCAGGGTGCCTTCGAAGGTCTGTGTTTCCTTGCGCTCCCAGTGGAAGTTAACGCCGATGGTTACATCGTTGAGCGAGAACGAGGCATCGTCGGCCTGTGGGGTGAACGTGAGGTTACGATACTGGGTGCCACGCCACAGGATACCGCCATCGCTGAACTCAACCACCTGATCGCCAGTAATCACCTCGCCCTTGGCCATGTAAGGCTTATTCAGGCTGAACGATATCTTTTCGCCACTGACGATTCCTACGGTAACGTTTGGCTCTTTCTTAGTTGACAATTGAGAATTGACAGTTGACATTTGGGTGGCTTTGAGGCGCTCGATGACCTGCTGGAGCTGGTCGGCTGGCAGCGATACCTCGTTTAAGATGCCCAAGGCTATCTCGGGGGTAAGGCGATCGAAATCCTCCTTACGTGGGGTAACCAGGAAACCTGCCATGTCGAGCGCGCCTGGCGAGATGATGTACTGCTCGCAGCCTTCCTTGTAATAGCAGTCGGGACGGTGTTTTTCGCGCGGGAATACCACTGAATAGTAGTCGGCATCGTGTCGCCAGCTTACGATGTTGAGCATAGGCTCGGGCTCGCCCTCCTTGATGGGCAGCGACTCGTACAAACGGCGGAACAGCTGCTCGTCGCCATACTGTGTTTTGCTGTGGATGAGCAGGGCGGGGCAGGGATACTCCTCGATGAGCGAGATGCCCTCCTCGTTGTTCAGATTCAGGATGGGTTTGAGACTGCGCGACAAGCGGCCCCAGGCCATCTGCAGGGGTAACACACCTGATGTGCCAGCCTGGAAGTGGGCATGATCGGGTGCCGAAGCACCACACTTGGGACCATTATAGAATACCATCATCTGTGGGTACTCGGTAAGCAGCTTGTGGATTTCGCCATAGGCATTACGAATAAGCTGTGGCTCGTGCTTTACCGATGGGATGGTAAAGTGGATGGGCAGGATGGGGAAGGGGTTGACCAGCAGGTCGAACTGTCCGTCGATAGATTTCTTGACCTGCTCCTTGGGGCGATTCTGCTCGCACAGGAAACAGGGGCGCTCGGCCAGTGTCTGCTTATCAATCTTAGCGCCTGTAGATACGATACGGGCGGGGTTGTACTGCACCTTCATGGTTGAGGTGCCTACCGACAGCTCGCGGGTCTTCACGTTGCGCAGGTCGTGATAGCGCCTGCGGGCATCGTCCCACTTCTCTAACTGGCGGTTGAAGAATCGCATCAGGGGCGAGTCGTTCAGCAGTTCCTGCTTGCCCTGCAGCATCTGCTGGCGCGCCATAATCTCTAACGAGCGCAACTGGTCCTTATACAGGTTGTTGGCGTTTACCTTGTCGATAGAGAGGGCTGCATCGCTGTTGCCACCCCAGCGGCGACAGAGATAGAGCTCGCTGAAGATACGGCCGATACGGTAGTGGCGCGAGAAAATCAGGCCCAAGGCATAATCCTCGCCATACGAGGTGTTGGGGAATCCTACCTGGCGCAGCAGTGGGGTGAAGAAGGCGCGTGGTGCACCCAGACCGTTGATACGCAGGGCATTGTTCGGGCCGTTCTCGTCTGTCCACTCGGCGTGGTCGATCAGGCCTGGTGGCAGGGTGTTCAGGTCGAAATCGCACATGCGATACGAACCAATCACCATGGCAGCATTCTGCTTGTAGAAGGTATCTACAATCTGCTGCAGGGTTTTGGGCGACGAGTACAGGTCGTCGCTATCCAGCTGCACGGCAAAGCGTCCGCAACGGTCGTCGTGGATGGCCATGTTCCAACAGCCACCAATACCCAGGTCGTTACGCTCGGGGATGATATGGATGAGTCGCTCGTCGTGGAAACCACGCAGCAACTCGGTAGTCTTATCAGTAGAGTGGTTGTCGACCACAATCACATTATACTTAAACTTGGTTTTCTGACTCAGGGCGCTGTTCACGGCATCGCAAATGGTTTTCTCGCGATTGTAAACAGGGATAACCACCGATGCCTCTACATCGAACTCCTGCTCGTTGAAGTCGGGACGACGATAGTACGAGGGGTCGATCTTGGCGCCGATGGCAGCCAGGTGGGCGGTGGCAGCATGCTCCATCTCGATCTGTACCTCGCGATTGCGTGGGTTCACATAGTCGAACTGCTTCTCGCCCGAGGTACGGGTATCGGTCTCCTGCTCGGTATAAAGCTTCTCGTTAATGTGGAAGATACGGCCTTTACGGCTCAGGAACAGGCGCAGGGCATAAACAGCGGCATACTGGTAGGGATGCTCGTTGCTCTGCATGGCAAAGCAGTGCAGCAGGCTGGTTTTTACCAGGATGAGCGAGCCCAGATCGAAATCGTCGCGGATACTACCTATCTGATAGTCGATAACAGGGTGGGGCTGCAACTTGCCATCAATCAGGTCGTTGTGGTCGGCGTAGATCATGGCAGCATCCGAATCGGATGCGATACGCAGCATGCGATCGAGTGTGCCCTTGGGCATCTGTATCTGTCGTGGACGAATCTGCAACAGGGCGTAATCGGCCTTGGCATGTTCGGAAATAGCCTGTAGGGTGGTGCTGCTTGTCAGGTCGTTAACTACTATTTGCTCGCAATCGCTCAGAGCCTCGTCGGTGGCCTCAAGGGGTTGGTTTACCAGCAAACAGATATGTTGAATGGTCTTGCTTCCCTTGATTTGCGCTACCAATTGGCGTGCTGTCTCAAGGTCGTTGCAAGGCAAAAAACAGTCAATTTTTTCTCTCATTACGTGTAATTAGTGATTTATAAAGCGCAAAATTCGTAATATTTTCCGAGAAAACCAAATAAATTAGGGAAATTTTTCTACCTTTGCACCCAAAAAGTAAAGATGTACGACGAAAAGAAGGTATTATTAGGCATGCAGCCTGGCGAATTGCAGCAGGTGGTAACCGAATTGGGAATGCCCAAGTTTACGGCTGCACAGATTGCCAAGTGGCTCTACCAGCAACATGTTGGTAGCATTGCCGATATGACCAACCTGTCGAAGGCAAACCGTGAAAAACTGGCCGAACAGTACGAGGTGGGCTATATGGCGCCCATCGACTGTCAGCGTTCGGTGGATGGAACCATCAAATATCTGTTCCCAACCCGTAGTGGCAAGTTTGTTGAAACGGTGTATATACCAGACGGCGACAGAGCCACGCTGTGTGTATCGTGCCAGGTGGGTTGTAAAATGAATTGCTTGTTCTGTCAGACTGGTAAGCAGGGTTTTGAGGGCAGTTTGACAGCCGCTGATATCCTGAACCAGATATATGCGCTGCCTGAGCGCGACACACTGACCAATATTGTGTTTATGGGTCAGGGAGAGCCCATGGATAACCTTGATGCTATCCTGCAGGCCACCCAGGTGCTGACTGCCGATTGGGGCTATGCCTGGAGTCCGCGCCGCATCACCGTATCGAGTGTGGGTGTGAAGAACAAGCTGAAGCGATTCCTCGACGAGAGCGAGTGCCATGTGGCTATATCGATGCACTCGCCACTGCCCGAACAGCGCCAGATGCTGATGCCTGCCGAGAAGCAGATGTCGATTACCGAGGTGGTTGACCTGCTGAAGCAGTACGACTTTGCGCACCAGCGCCGTTGCTCGTTCGAGTACATCTGCTTTGCCGGACTGAACGACACCACCATGCATGCCCGTGAGATTGTGAAGCTGGTGCGCGGATTGGACTGTCGTGTAAACTTGATTCGATTCCACGAGATACCGGGTGTGGATTTGCCTGGTGCCGACGAGAAGCGCATGGAAGCCCTGCGCGACTATCTCACCGCCCACGGCGTGTTTACCACCATACGCGCCAGTCGTGGACAAGATATTTTTGCCGCTTGCGGCCTGTTATCAACCGCCAAAAAACAACAAGAAAATGGATAAGAAAATTCGCGTGGCCATCACGCATGGCGACACCAACGGCATTGGTTATGAGGTGATTCTTCGTGCTTTCGAAGACCCCATGATGCTGGATATGTGTACACCTATCATCTATGGTTCGCCTAAAGCCGCAGCCTTTCATCGTAAGGCTATGGAGATAGAAACCCAGTATAGCATTATTAACGACGCTGCCGAGGCTAAGGACGGACGTGTGAACCTGCTGGCTGCCTACGACGAGGAGGTGAAGGTGGAGTTCGGACAGCCCACCGACGAGTCGGACAAGGCTGCCAAGGCTGTGATGCAGCGCGTAAAAGAGGATATGCAGAAGCACCTGTTTGATGTGCTGGTATTGGGCCCCGTGGTGCCAAATGCCAACCCCAATCGCGACGAAAAGCCGCTTACCATCATGCTCAGCGAGCGTGTACGTATCGGCTTGCTTACCAACCATCTGCCTATCAAGGAGGTGGCTCAGAGCATCAGCGTTGAGAAAATCGTTGAGAAGGGTACCATCTTCTTCAAGAGTCTGAAGCGCGACTTCCGTGTAAACAATCCCCGTATTGCCGTGCTGGCACTGAATCCACAGCCAGGCGCCGAGGAGGAGCAGATGATTGCCCCTGCCATTGCCGAACTGGAGAAGCAGAACATGATGGCCTTTGGTCCTTATGCTGCCGAGGAGTTCTTTGCCAACAACCAGTACGAGCACTTTGATGGTGTGCTGGCTATGTACGACGATCAGGGTACACTGCCATTTAATGCGCTGGCTACCGAGTATGGCGTAAAGCTGAAGGTTGGTATGACTGCCATCTACACTACTGCCGTTCACGGTCCTGAGTTCGAGATAGCCGGTAAGGGTATTGCCGATGCCACCTCGTTGCGCCATGCCATCTATACGGCTGTAGATATGTTCCGCCATCGTGCCGAGTACGATGAGCCATTGGCTAATCCGCTGCCAAAGCTGTATCACGAGAAGCGTGAGGATGGCGACAAGGCACGTTTCCAGATGCCTCGTGCCAAGGATATCTTTAAATAAAATCACGAGAAACTAGACAAATGAATAAAAAATATCAGAACGGATTTTTCCTGTTCGGATTTATGGTACTGATTATCATGGCCTCGCAGCTCGACTTCCGTCAGGCTTGGGAGGGCATACAGCATGCGGGCTACTGGTTCGTTGGTGTGCTGGTACTCTGGGCATTCCTGTATATGATGAATACTGCCTCGTGGTATCTGATTATCAATACCATCGGCAACGAGATGGGCGTGTGTCGCAAGTGCAAGGTGGGCTTCTGGTGGCTCTATAAGATCACTATTTCGGCCTTTGCCTTGAATTATGCTACCCCAGGTGGACTGATGGGTGGCGAGCCCTATCGCATCATGTCGCTGTCGCCCAAGGTGGGCACTCAGCGTGCATCATCGTCAGTCATACTGTATGTGATGACGCACATCTATAGTCACTTCTGGTTCTGGCTGCTTAGCGTACCTCTTTATATTATCACGCAGAAGATAACACCGCTTACCTATATCCTGCTGCCCATCATCGCTGCAGTGGCACTGGCGGCCATCTGGTTCTTCCTGCGTGGCTACAAGCGTGGTATCGCCATGACGGGTATGACCATCCTGAGTCATTTCCCCATGGTTAAGAAGTGGGCTGCACCCTTTATTGAGCGCAACCGCGAGAAACTGGCCGAGGTTGACGAGCAGATAGCTGCCCTGCACAACCAGAACCCACGTACGTTCAAGCTGGCTGTGGTGCTGGAGTTGCTGTGCCGTGTGGCCTCTACGTTCGAAATCTATTTTATCCTGCTGGTGATTATGCCTCAGGTTACCATTCCGCAGTGTATCCTGATTTACGCATTTACCACGCTGTTTGCCAATATGCTGTTTTTCATGCCCCTGCAGTTGGGGGGTCGCGAGGGTGGATTCCTGATGAGTACCGAGGGCTTGAGCATGACGGCTAATGCGGGTATTTTCGTAGCCCTGCTGGTGCGCCTGCGCGAGCTGATATGGACCGCTATAGGTCTGCTTTTAATCAAGTTGGATAAGAAAGATAAGTAATAAGCGTTAAAAATCTGCCAAAATTGCAGATGTTTCAGAAAAAATATGTAATTTTGTCAGCTCAATGAAGACTTCAGAACTTCAAAACATCAAACAGCGGTACAATATCGTTGGCAATTGCGACGCATTGAACCATGTGCTCGACGTAGCCTTGCAGGTTGCGCCCACCGACCTCAGTGTACTTATCGTAGGCGAGAGTGGAGTGGGTAAGGAAATCATCCCAAGGGTGATTCACGACAACTCGCCACGTCGACGCGAAAAGTATTTCGCCATTAACTGTGGCTCTATCCCCGAGGGTACCATCGACTCAGAACTCTTTGGACACGTAAAGGGTTCGTACACGGGTGCCATCAACGATTCGCCAGGTTACTTTGGCGTGGCTAACAAGGGTACGCTCTTCCTGGATGAGGTGGGCGAACTGCCTTTGGCCACTCAGGCGCGATTGCTGCGTGTGCTCGAAACAGGTGAGTATATCCCTGTGGGTGGCACTGAGATTCGTAAAACCGATGTGCGTATTGTGGCCGCTACCAATGTGAATATCCGTCAGGCCATCAGCGAGGGTCGCTTCCGCGAAGACCTCTACTATCGCCTCAACTCGATACCCATCCAGATGCCTCCTCTGCGTGAGCGTGGCGAGGATATCATCCTGTTGTTCCGTTTGTTTGCCTTGCAGATGGCCGAGAAATATAAGATGGACCGCGTGGTACTCGACGAGGGTGCCAAGCAGATGCTGTTGCACTATAAGTGGCCAGGCAACGTTCGCCAGCTGAAGAATATCACTGAACAGATCAGTGTGCTCTCGCCCGAACGTACCATTACCGCCCAGGTGCTCAGTCAGTTCATCCCGCAGGATCACGAAACCACACAGCTGGCCCCCATCCATCGCGAGGGTAATGGCGATCACAGCTTTGAGAACGAACGCGAGATACTGTATAAGATTCTGTTCGAGCTTCGTGGTAACGTGAACGATATGCGTCGCGAGATGAGTGCGCTGAAAAAGCAGCTCGACGATGTGCAGACAGCATCGCCTGTTACACCTCAGGTTGAGCATATGCCACCCACCACATTCCCAACACCTATCACCCAGCATCCAGCACCCGTGGCTTCTGTAGAGGATGCCATCGCCGAGGAGTATATCGAGCCCGAGAAGGAGCTTGAGAGCCTGAACCTGAACGATATGGGTAAGCAGATGCTGGAGAAGGCCTTGGAACGCAACCATGGTAATCGTAAGAAAGCCGCCCAGGAACTGGGTATTAGTGATAGAACCCTTTATCGCAGATTGAAACAGTATGGCTTGGATCAATAAGATAAAAACAATCGTGTTTGTTGCTGCTATCGCAGTTGTAACAAGCTGCTCCGTGAGCTATAAGTTCAACGGTGCCAGCATCGACTATTCGCAGACCAAGACCATCACGATTGCCGAGTTCCCCATCCGCAGTAGCTATGTGTGGGGACCTATGGGCCCGATGTTCAACAATCAGCTGAAGGATCAGTTTGCTAACCACACCCGTTTGGAACAGGTTAAGCGTAATGGCGACCTGAAGATTGAGGGTGAGATTATACGCTACGAACAGCGTAACAAGAGCGTGAGCGCCGAGGGCTATTCGGCTATGACTGAGCTCACCATGACAGTGAACGTACGATTTACGAATAACAAGAACCACAACGAAGATTTTGAGCAGCAGTTTACTGCCTCGCAGAGCTACGAGACTACACAGAGTCTGAACGCCGTGCAGGAGGAACTGGTAACGCTCATGGTCAAGGACCTCTGCGACCAGATCTTCAACCGTACCGTAGCCAACTGGTAATTTAATGTTAAGATAATAGCGTAATGGAGATTACAGAACTCATTAAGCATCCTGAACAGATGGACCGCGAAACGCTTTACGAGCTACGTTCGCTGCTGGCTCTGTATCCCTATTTCCAGACGGCCCGTCTGTTGATGCTGCAGAATCTGTATCTGCTGCACGATCCTACATTCGACGAGGAGCTGCGTCGCGCATCGGCCTATATCACCGATCGTCGCGTGCTGTTCCAGATGATCGAGGGTCGCCATTACGAGTATCATCCTGTGGCTAAGCCTGCACCTGCAGCAAAACCTGTTCAGCAGTCAGCTGAGCCTACAGAAGATCGTACCATCTCGCTGATTGATAACTTCCTGGATAGTATCCCCGAGGAGGCTAAGACTGATACACAGAAGCCCAAGCGCAAGCCTACGCCTGCTGATGCTGCTGTGGACTATGTGGCCTACCTGATGGATATCGAGCCCGATGGTGGTCAGGAGATGCCTGGCGAGATGCCGAAAATGTTTGGTCAGGACCTGATTGATTCGTTCATAAATGATGACAAAGGTGGCTTCCAGTTGCGCGAGGTGCCTGAGTACCGTCCTGAGCCCCAACCAGAGCCATCTGAGGACGAAAATGGGGTTGAAAGTGAGTACTTTACCGAAACTTTGGCACGAATTTATATCAAACAGGGTAGATATTCGAAAGCTTTAGAAATAATTCAGCGATTAAGTTTGCAAATTCCGAAAAAAAATGCTTACTTTGCAGATCAAATACGTTTCTTAGAGAAATTAATAGTAAATAGTAACAAAAAAAATAAATAAAAAAATGTACACATTATTTGTAATTCTCATTGTGGTTGCAGCACTGCTCATGATCGGCATTGTGCTCATCCAGGAGTCAAAGGGAGGCGGTCTGGCTTCTCAGTTCTCAGGTTATAACCAGATTGGTGGTGTTCGTAAAACTACCGACTTTATCGAGAAGGCCACTTGGTTCCTCGCTGGTTTCATGGTACTCGTTAGCGTTTGCTGCGCTTATGTAGCTCCTCAGGCTGGTGGCGACACCTCTGTGATGGAGAACTATCAGGCTCCTGCTACCAATCCTAACAACCTGCCTGGTTTCGGTGCCAGTCAGCAGAAAGACGCAGCTGCTCCTGCAGCTCCTGCTACTGAGGCTCCCGCTGCTGAGGCTCCTGCTACTGAGGCTCCTGCTGAGAAGAAGTAAAAAACTTCTTTTCGCCTAACAAAAACAATGGAGAGTTTGCACATGCAAGCTCTCCATTCTTCTTTTTTTTAGCCGATTATGCATTATTTCTAAAATTTCTTGCCCTAAAATTTGCACAGCTCAAAAAATCTTAGTACCTTTGCACCCGCATTTGAGCGATGGGTGTTTTCCAGAGTGGCCAAATGGGGCAGACTGTAAATCTGCTGTCTTTCGACTTCGGTGGTTCGAATCCATCAGCACCCACAAAAAAAGAGATCTGCTTAGCAGGTCTCTTTTTTGTTTTTAATACTCTGTTTTATCAGTCTTCTCAGTCCACAGACGGAAGGTGTGTAGCGCCTCGTCGCGCAGCAGTGGCACTATGGGCACTGTACGTTTGTCCATGGGGCGTTCCAGCTCCTCGTAGATGAAATCATCGGCAAACTGAATGTCGCGGGCATCCTTACGGGTGTTGCCGTAGAATATCTTGCTGATACGAGCCCAATAGATGGCGCCTAAGCACATAGGGCAGGGTTCGCACGAGGTGTAGATGGTACATCCCGAGAGATCGAACGTGCGCAGCTTAAAGCATGCCTTTCTGATGGTATTAACCTCAGCATGAGCTGTAGGGTCGTTATCAATGGTTACACTGTTGCTGCTACCAGCAATAATCTCGCCGTCCTTTACAATGACAGCCCCAAAGGGACCACCGCCTCGCTCAACGCTTTCGTTGGCGAGGCGGATGGCTTCCCTCATAAATTTCTTATCTTGTTCTGTTATCATCCGCAATTATTGTTTGTTTTCTGCATCAATAGCCTTGATCTTCTCGCGAATCAGGTTCATATCGTCCTTCAACTTCTGTACCTTGCGGTTCATCTCGTCAATCAGGCTGTTACCCTTCTTAGAGCTGGCATTCAGGAATCCGAGGTTGTTCTCGTAGGTCTGAATCTCCGACTTCAGGTTCTCGTATTGGCGGAACAGGCGTGTGCGCTCGTTGTCGAGGGCATTCTCGCCGCGCTCAGCTACGTTCTTCAGGTTCTGTTTAAAGTTGTTCAGCTTGCGCTTGGCTACGCTGATGTTCAAATCCTTATACAGCTTGTCGAGCACTGCGTGGTACTCCTTATAGAGCTTATCCTTCTCTTTATAAGGTACGTGACCTACAGCGTTGTACTCATCAACCAGCTTCTGTACCTTATCGGCAACCTCTTCGCCTGTCTCTGTAGCCAGTGCCTTCAGCTGCTCGATGATACCCAGCTTCTTCTCCAGGTTCTCGCGCTCCTCGCCACGTGCACCAGCACCAGCGGCATTGCGGGCCTCGAAGAAGGTGTTGCAGGCTGCCAGGAACTCCTCCCACAGCTGGTCGCCCAACTTCTTAGGTACCATACCAATGGTCTTCCACTCCTTCTGCAGAGCGATGAACTTATCGCTGGTAGATTTCCATTCGGTTGATGACTGCAGCTCCTTAGCCTTCTCAATCAGGGCGCGCTTCTTCTCGGCATTCTCCTTGAAGGTTTCTTTCAAACCCTTGAAGTAAGCTGCCTTGCGACCAAAGAAATCGTCGCAAGCGGCACGGAAACGCTCAAATATCTTCACGTTCATCTTCTGAGGTGCAAAACCAATGGTCTTCCACTCAGTCTGAATATCGATAATCTGCTTGGTGTGCTTCTCCCAATCGCCACTGCCCTTGTTCTCCTCGGCAGCAATGGCCTCTACCTTCTCGCAAAGTACGGTCTTACGGGCCAGGTTGTCTTCCTCCTTGGCACGAACACCCTCAAAGTGCTGCTGGTGGCGCTTGTTGATAACGCTTGATGCAGCCTTGAAACGGTTCCAGATTTCCTCGCGCTGCTCCTTGGCAACAGGACCAATCTCGCGATACTCCTGGTGCAGCTTCTGTAACTGGTGGAAGGCGCTGATCACATCCTCCTCGTCGGCCAGCTTTTCAGCAGCCTCGCAGAGAGCGGTCTTCAGCTCCAGGTTCTTCTTAAAGTCGTACTCGCGTGCTTCGCTGTTCAGGCGGAGCATATCGTAGAACTGCTCTACGTACAGCTGATAGTTGCGCCACAACTCGTTGGCCTTATCAGCTGGCACATTCTTAATTTCGCGCCACTGTTCCTGCAGGGCCTTGAACTCCTTGTAGTTCTTGTTAGCCTCGTCGGGGGTTGTTACCATGGCCTTAATGCGGTCGATGATAGCCAGTTTCTTGGTCAGGTTCTCCTGCTTTTCAGCCTCCTGCTCCTTGAAAATCTTGGCGCGCTTTTCCTTGATGATGCCCATCTCGGCCTTGAATGCCTCTTCCTGCTCGTCGGGCGTGTACTGGTACTGCTCAGGATCGCCACCTGCATCGAGATAAGCTTTGAGCTTAGCCTCGCGCTCAGCTACATGCAGCTTGTAGAACGACGACTTCAGATACTCTACTTCGTCCTTCTGTGGAACTTCCTCGCCATGCGCAATGTCCTGCAAACGGTGCAGCACATCGGCTTTGGTCTCGTAAACCACACGAGTCTGCTCCTCGGCCTGCTCTGTTGCTGGCTCCGAGTTTTCAGTTGTTTCTACTTGAGAGGTAACCTCTTCGTTAACTACTTCTTCGTTTTTACCCAGTTCGAGGGTATTCTCTTGAGAGTCCATCATTTAACTATTAAATTACTACTAAATGATGCTTAGCATCATCACATTTGGGGTCAAAATTAAACATTATTATTTAATTAACCTAATTTTTTGGCGTTTTTTTGCGTTTTTGAGGCCTAAACCAGTCGTTTATGACGGAAAATACCCCATGCAATAGCCGAAATGGCGACAGAAATGATGACTGCCAAGATGAATCCCCATGGTTTGGATTCCATGCCGTTGATTAGGTTCATACCGAACATCGACGTCACCAGCGTAGGTATCATCATCAGGATGGTTACCGTAGTAAGTGTACGCATCACGGTGTTCATGTTGTTATTGATAATACTTTGATAAGTGTCCATTGTCGACTCGAGAATGTTCGAGTAAATCATGGTGGTTTCGCGGGCCTGCGTCATCTCAATGGTTACGTCTTCAATCAGGTCGGCATCCAGCTCGTCGATCTGCAGCTTGAACTTCAGTTTCGACAGCAGGGTCTCGTTACCACGGATAGAGGTCTGGAAGTAGGTGAGCGAGTCTTGCAGTCGGCTCAAGCCAATCAGACTCTCGTTGTTCACCTCTTTATCCAGGTTGCGCTTAGCCTTATCTACCAGCATCGAAATCTGCTTCAGTCGCTTCAGGTACCATACGGCACTCGAAAGGAACAGGCGGAAAATCATATCTACGTGGTCGGTAAAACCTTCGCCACGCTTCTGCTGGAAACTCACGAAATCAATCATCACGTTTGTCTCGTAAAAACAAACGGTAATAGTAACATCACGTTTATGAATGATACCCAAGGGTACAGTGGTGTATGGCGTGCGCGATCGTATCTCTTTTACGTAAGGGATACGCAGAATGATCAGCATCCATCCGTCGTCGTACTCATAGCGTGCACGCTCATCGGTATCGCTGATGTCCGACATGAAGTAGTCGGGGATATTAAACTTCTCTTCGAGTTCGCGCTGGTCGTCTTCGGTGGGGCATGTCACCTGTATCCAGCAATTGGGCTGCCAGTCCTTTATCTGGGTCAGTCCGCCTTGGGTATTCCAGAATGTCTTCATTTTGCTAATCCGTTTGACAAGTGGTAATTAACAATCAATACTTTAGCGGCAAGAGGATTAGCGGTCTTGCCTGCCACCCTCCAGCCTAACAGTTGTTACTATTCGCCGGGTAATCGTCCATAATGTTTGTTATTAAATTGATTTATCGTGTGCAAAGGTAAAAAAAAAGCGCGGACCTGCCAAGCAAATCCGCGATTTTTTATTTCAAATTTTCAAATTTTCAACTTTTACTTCTCAGGAATTACTTCGAGTGTATGCTTCAGCAGTGTCCAGAATGGATCTACGGTTGCAATCAGGGCACGCTCGGTAGTGGTGTGAGGCGACTTCATGGTGGGGCCGAAGCTTACTACATCCAGGTGTGGATACTTGCCTAAGATGATTGAGCACTCCAGTCCGGCATGGTCAACCTGGATGATGCCATCCTGGCCAAACAGGGCCTTGTATTCCTTGCAGAGCAGGTTCAGAATCTCGCTCTCGGGGTTGGGGTCCCAACCACCATAGCTGCCAGCTGTCTCAACCTTCATGCCTGCCATGTTAAAGCAGCTCTCCAAAGTCTTTACAATATAGTCCTTCATATCCTCACGACTTGAACGAGCCAGAATCTTCAGCGAAGCCTTGCCCTCGCCAATGTTGATGATGGCCAGGTTACTAGATGTCTCTACTACGTTAGGATAGCTGGGGATCATGCGGATCACACCGTCGTGACAGCCATAGATGGCGTTAATCAGGTTATCCTGGATCTCAACAGGAACCTCCATCTTTGGTGTCTCTACATCCTCGCAGAGTACCTCGATACCACTCTCAATGCCTTTGTACTCATCCTGGAAGTCGTCCTGCCAGTCGGCAGCCAGCTCCTTCAGGGCAGCTACATTCTCCTTTGGCAATGTGAGCACAGCCTCGGCTTTGAATGGGATAGCGTTACGCATGTTGCCACCCTGCCAGCTGGCCAGACGGGCCTCGCACTCCTCGATAGCCTCACGAACCACGCGAACCAACAGCTTGTTGGCATTACCACGACCCTCGTGAATCTCCAGTCCTGAGTGTCCGCCACGCAGACCCTTTACAGTTACCTTAACAGCGGCGTCGTCGGCCTCGGTCTCTACCTCTTTATAATCCAGAGTAGCAGTTACATCGATACCACCAGCACTACCAATTACAAACTTACCCCAGCACTCAGAGTCGAGGTTCAGCAGAATGTCGCCATTCAGCTCGCCTGCGGGCAGGGCGTTGGCGCCAAACATACCAGTCTCCTCATCGGCAGTAATCAGTGCCTCGATAGGTCCGTGCTGCAAGGTCTTATCCTCCATCACAGCCATGATGGCAGCTACGCCTAAGCCGTTATCGGCACCTAAGGTAGTACCCTTGGCCTTTACCCACTCGCCGTCAATCCATGGCTCAATGGGGTCGGTCTCAAAGTTATGAGTGCTTTCAGGTGTCTTCTGTGGAACCATGTCCATGTGTGCCTGCAGAATCACGCCCTTCTTCTTCTCCATACCTGGCGAAGCGGGTTTGCGCATCACAATGTTATCAGCGGGGTCCTTAAAGGCCTCTACACCTGCCTGCTTGGCAAAATCAAGCAGAAACTGTTGTACTTTCTCCAAATGTCCAGAAGGACGTGGAACCTGTGTGAGTGCATAGAAATTTTTCCAGATGCACACTGGGTTCAGATTTTTAATCTCACTCATAGTTTATTTTTTAATTGGGTTAAAACGTTTCGTAAACAGTAAGGCGGCCCAGGCGTAGATGCCTAATGCAACCACCAGCATCGTCTGTACGGTGTGAACAATCAGTACAAACCACAGGGCCTGCTCATCAGCCACACCATAGAGTATCAGCATGGTCTTGATGGCAAAATGCCACGGACCTGCACCATTAGGTGTAGGCACGATAACGGCAAAGTTGGCTACCACAAACGATACCAGCGCACAGCCGATTCCTAAGTTCTCGGTAAAGTCGAAGCAGAAGAAGGTGAGGTAGTAATGCAGAAAATACATCACCCAGATGCCTATCGAGAAAAATAGATAGAGTGGCAGGTTGCGTACCCCCTTCAGCGAGAGCACACCTTCCCAGATGCCACCTAACGTCATTTTTACCTTATTATATATAGAGAAGTTTTTCAGCAACAGGTGAAGCAATATCAGTACTGCCACAGCGCAGATGGCTGTTACTACCCATCCCATTACCGAGAAACTACCTAATATTCTGTCGAGCGATGTGCCAGTTTTGCGGAAGAAGGTGCCAAACACGCTCATCTCTACAAGCAGGATAATACCCGAGTATATCATTACGATCAGCGTATCTACTGCACGCTCTGTAACAACCGTGCCTAAGGCTTTTGAGAATGATATGCCGTCGTAGCGCTTGAGTAAGGCGCAGCGCGAAAACTCGCCGATACGTGGAATAATCAAACTGGCTGCATAGCTGATGAATACCGCATGATGGCAGACTGACGAACGAGGGTGCTCGCCCATCGGCTCCAATGTCTGCTTCCATCGCCATCCACGAAACATCTGTGCCAAGATTCCAAAAGGGAAGGATAGCAACATCCAAGTCCAATTCATTTCCTCAGTCAGCACATGACTGATTGTCGAGAAGTCCTCACCACGATACATCCACCACAAAATGGCGCCGCCAAGTATAAAGGGCAGCACCACTTTAGCAACGCTACTGATGATGTTTTTTAATTCCATGCCGACAAAGGTACGAATAATAATTGATACGTGTCAAAGAAAGCTCACTTTTTTGCCTTTTTTCTACTATTTTCTTGGCTGTGCGCGATAACAGTCGTATCTTTGCACCAGTTTTAAGGATAACAAATAAATAAAAAGATTAGAGAAAGGAATTAATTATGGTAACTTTAGAGACAAGTTTTTTATTAATGACCATGGCTGCCTTCGCATTAGCTGTATCACTGGTAGTAACCGTTGCTGTTAATGTAGACAACAATAAGTAATTGAACAAAAAATTGAAAAATGGAGTCGCAGATTTTCGAATCTGCGATTTTTTTTGCGCTATATTTGGATTTTTACTCGTTTATTCGTACCTTTGCCGCATGAAACAAGTTAGACCCAAGAAAAATCTCGGCCAGCACTTTCTGACCGACTTGAATATCGCCAAACGTATTGCCGATACCGTTGATGCCTGTCCCGACATTCCTGTACTGGAAGTTGGTCCTGGCATGGGTGTGATGACTCAGTATCTGGTAGAGAAGCCCCGTCCCTTCAAGGTGGTTGAAATCGACCGCGAGAGTGTGGCTTATCTGCAGGAACATTTCCCACGCCTCAATGATAATATCATTGGTGGCGACTTTTTGCGTATGGACCTTCGTGAGGTGTTTGATGGGCAGCAGTTTGTGCTCACAGGCAATTATCCTTACGATATCTCATCGCAGATTTTCTTCAAGATGCTCGATAATAAGGATCTTATTCCCTGTTGCACAGGCATGATACAGCATGAGGTAGCTGTGCGTATGGCCTCGCAACCAGGCAACAAGCAATATGGTATCCTGTCGGTACTTATTCAGGCCTGGTACAATGTGGAGTATCTCTTTACCGTAGAGCCAGGTGTGTTCAATCCCCCTCCCAAGGTACAGAGTGCCGTTATCCGCATGACGCGTAATGAGGTTACCGATCTGGGGTGCGACGAGCAGTTGTTCCGTCGCGTGGTAAAAGCTACCTTCAACCAGCGTCGCAAAATGCTTCGCGTATCCCTGCGTCAGATTTTCGACGCCAACCATCCTGCCCCAGCAGGTTTCTTCGAGGATGAGATGATGACTCGTCGTCCCGAACAGCTCTCTATCCCCCAATTCATTGAACTGACTAACAAAGTTTCAAAAGCATTATAATCAGATTATCAAAAAATTCATTTCTAAAAACGACCGATATGATTAGAAAACTAGTTTTATTATGTGTGTGTGGTGCATTCACTATGGCGAGTGCACAGAAAACACCCGTGTGGAGAGATGCCAGTGTGAACCAGCAGAACCGCGAACCGCGTAGGGCACACTTCTTTGCCTTTGAGAACGAGGCCAAGGCTAAGGGCGACAAAAAACAGAGCGATCGCTACCTCTCGATGGAGGGTAAGTGGAAGTTCAACTTCGTGAAGAACCATCAGGATGCGCCTAAGGGATTCTATGCCCTGAAGTACGACGATTCGAAATGGGTGGATTTCCCTGTGCCAGGCCTGTTCGAGATTGAGGGCTATGGCGACAAGATTTATAAGAACATGGGCTATGCCTGGTGCACAACCTTTAAGAACGAGCCTCCATATATTGGCGAGACCAACAACTATACTGGTTCGTATCGCCGCACCTTCGACCTGCCACAGAACTGGAAGGGTCAGGAGGTTTACTTCCATGTAGGTTCGGCTACCAGTAACCTGGCTGTTTGGGTGAATGGTAAGTACGTGGGCTACTCGGAGGATTCGAAGGTGGCTGCCGAGTTTAACATCACCAAGTATCTGAAGCCTGGTAAGAACCTGATTGCGATGCAGATTATGCGCTGGTGCGACGGTAGCTATCTGGAGGATCAGGACTTCTGGCGCTTTACAGGTATCGCCCGCGAGGTGTATCTGTATGCTACACCAAAGGTACACATCAAGGATATTACCATCGGACAGGACTACGTGCAGGGTAACGGCGTGCTGAATGTGGATGTGAAACTGGCTGGTAAGGCTACCGTTGAGGCCAAGCTGTTTGATGCTGCTGGCAACCAGGTGGCCGAGGGCTTGCAGGCTACAGTGGCTAATGCCAAGGCATGGACGGCTGAGACGCCTAACCTGTACACCTTATATATATATCTGAAGCAAGGCAACAAGACACTTGAGGTGATCAAGAAGAAGATAGGTTTCCGCCATATTGAGATTAAGGGCGGACAGCTGCTGGTGAATGGCAAGGCTATCCTGATTAAGGGTGCCGACCGCCACGAACTGGATCCTGATGGTGGCTACATCGTGAGCGTGGAGCGCATGATTCAGGATATCAAGATTATGAAGCAGCTGAACATCAATGCAGTGCGTACCTGTCACTATCCCGACGATCCACGTTGGTATGACCTGTGCGATGAGTATGGTATCTACCTGACTGCTGAGAGCAATCTGGAGAGCCATGGTATGGGTTACAATGAGAAGACTCTGGCTATCCGTCCTGATTTTGAGAAGGCTCACATTGAGCGTCAGGAGGGTAACATGATTACCTATAAGAACCACCCCAGCATTATTGTCTGGAGCTTGGGTAACGAGGCTGGCTATGGTGCCAACTTTGAGAAGGCTTACGCTTGGGTAAAGGCTTACGATAAGACCCGTCCCTGCCAGTATGAGCGTGCAGGCATCGAAGGTGCTACAGATATCTACTGCCCTATGTATGCTGATTACAACTGGTGTGAGAAATACTCGAAGGGCGAAGTAACTGGTGGTAAGGTTGAGAAGCCATTGATTCAGTGCGAATATGCCCACGCTATGGGTAACTCGATGGGTGGCTTTAAAGAGTACTGGGACCTGATTCGCAAGGAGCCTCACTATCAGGGTGGTTACATCTGGGACTTTGTAGATCAGGGTATGCGCGATAAGAGCAAGGTTACTGGTAAGGAGATTTTTACTTATGGTGGCGACTATGGACGCTATCCTGCCAGCGACTACAACTTTAACTGTAATGGTATTATCGCACCAGACCGTCGCCTGAACCCACATGCCTACGAGGTACGCTACTACTACCAGAATGCTTGGATTACTGATAAGGACCTGAAGGAAGGACGCTTTGAGGTTTACAACGAGAACTTCTTCAAGACACTCGACGATATGGAGCTGGAGTGGTTTGTTGGTGGTGCTGGTGCCCATCATCACGATGGCAACCGTCCTGAGGGTATGAGCTTCGGACATGGTGGTAAGATTGACGTGAGTGGCATTGCTCCACAGCAGCGTAAGGTGATTACCGATGAGGCTATGAAGAAGACCATCGAGCGTGTATTAGGACACCACGGTGATCAGGAGATTTTTGTAATCTTCCAGTTTAAGGCCAAGGAGGCTCAGCCACTGGTAGAGAAGGGACAGGTAATGGCTCGCCAGCAGTTTACCCTCTCTCAGTATCAGTATCCTGAGCTGAAAGCCGAGAAAACCAGTGTGCAGACCGAAGAGGCTGAGAGCTACGTAAAGATGGAGGCTGCCGGTACTACACTGACCATTGGTAAGTGGAGTGGTTGGATTGATTATCTGGATGTAGATGGTAAGGCTATGCTTGAGGATCGTGAGAGCATTGTGCCTGAGTTCTGGCGTGCACCAACTGATAACGACTACGGTGCTGGTTTGCAGAACCGCTTTGGTGTTTGGAAGAACCCTGAGATGAAACTGAAGGAGTGCAAGGTTGATGGCAACACCGTGGTATCGGTATTTGAGATGCCTGCTGTAAAGGCTACACTCACCATGACCTACACACTGACTGCTGATGGTGAGGTGATTGTACGAGAACAACTGGCTGCCGATAAGGATGCCAAGGTGGCTCCTATGTTCCGCTATGGTGTGCAGCTGCAGATGCCTAAGGAGTTTGATGCTATCTGCTACTATGGTCGTGGACCTGTTGAGAACTATATCGATCGTAATTCGAGCGAGTTCTTAGGTGTTTACGAGAATAAGGTATCGGCAGAGTATTTCCCATACATCCGTCCACAGGAGGCTGGTAACCACACAGATGTACGTTGGTTCCGCGTTGTGAATGCTGAGGGTAACGGCTTGGAGTTCTACAGCAATGCACCTATGGAGGCCAGCGCACTGAAGTTCTTGACAGAGGATCTTGACGATGGTGCTGTGAAGGATAAGAAGTTTGGACGTCACTCTGGCGACCTGGTTGAGCGCCCACAGACTCAGGTGCACATTCAGCAGCGCCAGATGGGACTGGGATGCGTAAACTCATGGGGTGCATGGCCTAGAAAAGAATACATGATGGAGTATCAGGATTATGACTTTACATTCGCTATCCGTCCAGTAAAAAAATAAAATGAGCGCATTTTAAGCGTTTTAAGAGCAAAGTGTAACCGCCTGCGGCTTGATTTCGGTCAAAAAGTAGCCAGCAGGCGGTTATTTTATGAATTTTTAGCCAAAAACGCTTGGAGGGTACCTTTTAAATTATTACCTTTGCACCATGAAACAAAGATGGATTGATATGAAGATGAGAGAAAAAGTAACAATTTTACTGATCGCCCTGATGATGGGTCCGATCGTAAGCTATGCAGAGGATGCTCAGGTCACCAGTGAGTGTGACACCACTTATATTAAGCTCGACGAGAATCGCGTGCCCATTACACATGTTAACTTGACATACGATGAACTCGTAGAGAAGGTTGGTGAATTGGAGACTATCCTGGAGACTGATGAGTTCCAGCTTTATGCTGCTGGTGATTATACCTATAAGGTAGTAGGTGGAATTGTAACATCTATGGCTATTCAGATTGCTGATGATAACAACGATAAGGTGGTTTACAATCAGATTCTGAATACACTGGCCAAGAGCAACTCAGTGAAGGATACGCATAACACTGGCGGTAACTACTACCAGTATGCCAACTTCCAGATTCAGTTTGACGACTTTGAAGGTTACGAGAAATTAACCTTCTCGGTGCTTGAGTAGAGTTAGGTAATACCCCAAGCGGTATAATTGATAAAGAGAGAGTAGAGGGCGGGATCCACAAAGGTTCCGCTTTTCTGTTGCTCCAAACATACGGTGCCATAGGCGGATGAACCACAGAATGGCAGGGATATGGATGCCCTGAACCAATGTAAGCAGGCGCGAATAGCCTCTTAGTTCGTTGCGGAACTGATAGAGTGTGCGCAAGTTGCGTTCGGTTTTATCCATGTAATCTGGATTCGATTCAAATTCGGTCATCACTATAGGGTTATCGATATGTAGCGCGGCTATGTGCTGCTGTTTGAGTTGTTTGCCAAACAGCACATCCTCGTAGCCACTCTTGGTGAATCGCTCGTCGAATGGGCATTTGGCAAAAACTTCGCTACGAATCATAAAGTTGGTCGATCGGAACTCCTGATACTTGTTTTTCTGACGCATCGCGGCACTATGTGCTGGCTCGGCCTCCTTTTCGTACTGGTATCGCAGATTGTTGGCCATCTCGGGTAGAGTAGCCACAGCAATACCCCCATTGACAACATCCGTATGTTGCTCCATATATATATAATAGGTATATAGGAACTGCGGATTAGGGATGCTCACATCGCAATCGATGAACAGCAACCATGGATGCTGACTGATGGAAGCTAAATAGTTGCGATTGGCAGCACTACCGATATTGGTGGCTCGAGCTATAAAACGCGCCTGGGGCAGGTTGTTTATAGCCTGGTTAGCTGCCACGGATTCTCTATTAGGCGAGGCATCGTCGGACACGATAATCTCGTAGCTAACGTTAAGTGCCTGAGCCTGTTGCGACAGGATTTCGACTAACTTAACGCACACCGTATTATAGGTCGGAATTAATATCGATAGTGCTTGTTTACTCATTTCAGAGTGCAAAAATACAAAAAAAGATGAAAATATTTTGTGGATTGACGGAAAAGTTGTAATTTTGCACCCGCTTTTACGAGTTAAGAGCATGAAATTCAAATTATTAACAAAAAATTAAAGATTTAAAAAATGGCAACAAAAATCAGATTGCAGCGCGGTGGTCGCAAAGGTTATGCTTTCTACAGCATCGTAATCGCCGACGCTCGTGCACCACGTGATGGTCGTTTCACTGAAAAGATTGGTACTTACAACCCTAACACCAATCCTGCCACAGTAGACCTGAATTTCGAGCGTGCACTGTACTGGGTAGAGACTGGTGCTCAGCCCACTGACACTGTACGTAACATCCTGAGCCGTGAGGGCGTTTACCTGATGAAGCACCTGCGTGGTGGCGTAAAGAAGGGCGCTTTCGATGAGGCTGCTGCACAGAAGAAGTTCGACGCCTGGAAGGCTGACAAGCAGAACGGTCTGAACAAGATCGCTGAGGCTGAGGCTAAGGCTAAGAAGGAGGCTGCTGCTAACGCTTTGAAGGCAGAGAAGGCTGTTAACGAGGCAATTGCTAAGAAGGTAGCTGACAAGAAGGCTGCTGAGGCTGCTGCTAAGGCTGAGGCTGAGGCTGCTGCTGCCGCTGCTGAGGCTCCCGCTACTGAGGAGGCTCCTGCTGAGGCATAAGCTTGATAATAGCAGAAGACAAAAAATGAGCTCCACAGAAATGTGGAGCTTTTTTATTTTGTCCAGAAATCAAGGTATTGGCGGGCTACTTTCTGGTAATCGTGGTGCTTACGTACGTATTCCACGCTTTGGCGTTTCAGTTCGGGAATGCGATCGGGGTTAAGTACCAATTGTTCAAGCTCGTGAAAAACACTATCGTAAGTTGGTGCTACGTTGATGATGGGGCGTAGCTCGTTTTCGTTGATAATCCCGTAGTTCTCGGGCTCACCACCACCAATGCAGATAATGCCCTTCGACATGGCCAATAAGGGGTTCATGGATGGGGTGTAAGCATAGAGCTGGTCGAGTATGGCATCGCTGCCTTCCATCAGTTTCTGATATTGTGCAAATGGAACCGATTCTACCTTTACCAACTGCATCTTATCGGGATGCTTCGATGCGACATCGATGGCTGCCTGAAGCATGATGTCGGTGCCCTTATAGGCAGAGCGCTGGCGATTAATGCCGATAAAGATGATGGTTTTTGATGTGTCACATCTGACCGTGCAACTCTCCGCAGGCATGCGGATAGGGAAGGGGATAAAGCATGTTTTATGGGCAAACTGGGGCTGGTAGCAGGCCCAATATTCGTAGAGACCGGCAATGATGCCGTCGCAATCTTGGGCTATCATCTTGTTGAGCCGCTCTTTGGTTGTGCCAAGCCAATCGTGCTGATAGTAAGTGGCCTCGGCATCGGTACGCACCTTGTCGCCGATATTGAAGTCACTATAGCGTAGCGGCTTTTCGAATGTACATGTGTGAACCCAATAATAATCCATACCAAAGGCACCAAGGAACAGGCGCTTGTTGTGCTTGCGCAGATAGCGGTAGAACCAGAAGAGGCGTTCGGCCTTCAGTTCGAAGAACATCGGGTTGATGAGCTGCACCACATCGTAGCCTTGCAATTGGGGGAGCAGGGCGTAGAGTTTTAGCATCAACTGAATGCCTCCGAGTTTGCCAGGTTTGCGTGCCACATCGATATCGCGCGGGTAATCCTTGAAGAAGTCGCCATTGGATACAACGGTGACCTGATGCCCCAACTGCCGCAGTGCTTCGGCCAGCGTGGCGTGAACATTGCTATATTCGCCAACCAGTAGTATCTTCATCGTTCTTTATTGATTAAAGGCAGGGTGTGCAATAGCAAAGTGCGCCCAATACTGGTGCTGGTGATCCTGCGGAACCAAGTGTATTTGGTGGTATAGTCGTGATTGGGTAAGGGGAAGAGCCCGTATTGGCGCAGGGTATTGACAGTAGTGTTGAGTACCTTTGGTGAATGGTATAACATGATGACGTTATAGATATAATCCATCGTGAGTTGGGCCACACGGCGATTCATGGCAAGACGATCGTTGTAAGGCATGCGGTCGGCCAGCAACTGCAGATGACGTATTACTTGAAGATTATCGTTCAGACGCTTTTCCTTGCTGCTCTCGTCGTGTCGCTGGATGGCAGAATCCTTATGCTGGCGGTAGTAGTAAGCCTTGTAAGGTGTGAGATAAACCACCTCGGCCCTTAATATCAATTGGGGAGTGAATTCCTCGTCTTCGCCATAACAGATGCCAGGCGTAAACTCTAACTGACTTCGTACCGATTGTCGGAAAAGCTTACACCAGATGCAACCTTGAATGTTGTGGTTGCTAAGATAGGCGACTCCCGAAAGCTGCTTGACATCATCTTTGGAAACAGTGACCATAGTGGGAGTGGTGCTGAAGTCGAACACGATGATTTCTGCGTCGGGATGGCTCCTGGCAATATCCAAACATTGCTCATAGGGCTCTTTTATCAGAACATCGTCGCCATCAACAATCTGGATAAACGCTCCTTTAGCCATATGCAGGGCTGTGTTACGGGCCACACTTACACCTTGATGATGCTGGCGGATATAGACGATATCGTCGCCATACTTCATCAGTGCATTCATAGGACTGACTTCTGAGCCGTCGTCGATGATGATGATCTCACGTTCGCTTTCAGACAACGATAATGCCAAGATGCTGTCGACACACTCGCACAACATCTGAACTGGCAGATTGTAATAGGTAACAATGAAGGTTACCAACGGCTGGGCTGCCTGAACTGGTGTAGGAATTTGCTGATGATGCATATTATTTTTATTCCCAAAATATTGTTAGTTATCGCTTTTAGCTTTTGGGTACCTCTGAATGCTTGGTGATGGACGTTCCTGAAAGGTAGTTTGATGTCGCCTCCAAGTCGTTCCCATACGTCGATCTGGATATTCAGCAGGTATAGGTAGTAGCTGTCGTCTATTGGCATTCCGCTATTCAAGTGTGCATCCAATAGCATCTCCAATTGTTTGCCATTGGCATTTGCTGTAATGCTCTGCGGATTATAACAATAGTGATAGTATCCTTGGCTGCAGGTTCTGATTGTCTTTGCAGCCTCGAGCAGATGGGGGAGCGTGTAAACATCCTCGAATACCTTATCTTCAGGATATCTTATATTGCAGAAAAGCGATTTCTTATAGATTTTGTTACAAGCGTAGGTGTGACGATAGGCTTGACCTTGGAGCCAGTATTTCTGAGCATCTGTATAAATGCAGTCGGGGAGCGACAGGCGGTTGGCAATAGAGTATTCCAACAGGTCGGCATCCTCCATACACTGAAGTAAAGGGGCATAGGTGTTGGCTGCGATGTAATCATCAGAATCTACAAAGGTGATATAATCACCCTGGGCCTTATCCAACCCTGCATTACGTGCATTGCTCAAGCCTCCGTTCGGCTTGTGGATAACCCGGATATGTGCATCTTTCGCTGCCCAGTCGTCGCATATCTGCGGACTGTTGTCGGGCGATCCGTCGTCAACGAGTATCACCTCAAAATCGTCGAGATTCTGGTTGAGCACGCTCTCAACACATCTGTGGAGCGTGGCTTCTGTGCGATAAACAGGGATGATGATACTCAGTTTCATGGGCACAAAGTTACAAATTTATTTGGATAATCGTAATAATTTGCTTACTTTTGCGTTTGTTTTTAAGGAATTATGAACGAAGAGCGCGACGAGAGTTATAGTCACGTGCTGAAATACACGGGTGTATTTGGCGGGGTGCAAGGCCTGAATGTGTTGATAGGTCTTGTGCGCAATAAATTCGTGGCCATGCTTCTAGGTCCTGGTGGCATGGGCTTGGTGTCGCTCTTTAATACCACGGTTCAGCTTATATCGCAGGCCACCAACTTAGGTATTGCCATGAGTGCGGTGCGCCATATATCGGAATACTACGATGCTGGCGATACTGAGCACACCGCCCACTATGTAAAAGTGGTGCGTGGCTGGTGCTTGCTTACCGCTTTGCTGGGCATGCTGATATGTGTGGTTTTAGGTCCGTTTTTCAGTAATGCCACCTTCTCGTGGGGCAATCACACCTTGCATTTTGTACTGTTGGCGCCTGCCATTGGTATGCTGGCTGTTACGGGTGGCGAAACAGCTATTCTGAAAAGTGTGCGAAAGCTGGGGGCCTTGGCTTTGGTGCAAATCGTTGCCGCCTTGGCGTCGTTAGCCATTACTATACCCATTTATTATATGTTCGGCCAGGCTGGTATCGTACCGGTAATAGTGCTGATGGCATTCGTTACCATGTGTGCCACGTTATGGTTCTCGTGGCGCATCTTCCCGTTGCAGCTACGAGGCACGCGAGGCATTCTGGGTGAGGGTATGGAGATGGTTCGCTTGGGTGTGGCGTTTACGTTGGCAGGCATTGTGGGTAGCGGGGCCGAGATGTTTGTGCGCTCGTACCTGAATGTGGTGGGCGATTTGGAAGTGCTAGGCTTGTATAATGCCGGCTATATGCTTACCATTACCTATGCCGGTATGGTGTTCTCGGCAATGGATACCGATTATTATCCGCGCCTCTCGGCTGTTAACCATGATATAGCGGCAACCAACCTTACGGTGAATCGCCAGATGGAGGTGTCGCTGCTGATAGTTGCGCCTATGCTTACAGCCCTCATCGCTTTGTTGCCGATACTCATTCCTTATCTTTTCACCAGCGAGTTTGCACCCGTAGTGCCTATGGCGCAGGTGGCAGCATTGGCCATGTTTTTCAAGGTGCTCACAATGCCTGTGGCTTACATTACGTTGGCCCGTGGTTATTCGATGACTTATCTGATGCTCGAGACTGCTTATTTTGTGTTTTTTGTACTGTTGATAGTGTTAGGCTATCAGTATTGGGGCTTGCTGGGTACTGGTATTGCCATCACGCTGGCTCATGTTTTCGAGTGCTTGATGATTAATGGTTATGCCTATAAAAAATACGGCTACCGTATGTCGGCAGCCGTATATCGATATGCAATCGTATTGCTTTTGTTTGGCTTCCTCGCCTATGCCTGCACCATCTTTCTGGATGGCATGGTCTACTGGTTGGTAGAAATGGTGGCTATTGTGGCGAGTGCTCTTTATGCGCTTCAGAATCTGAAGTCGAGCTCCATGTCGAACAAGTTGTAGTTGTGCTTAGCCAACGAACGATCGTTTACGCGTGAATACTCAGCATGCAGCTCGAGATTCTTTGTGAAGCGATAGTTCAAACCGCACTCAACCTGATTGACTGATGTGGCCCATTCCTTCTGATTACGGTAGGTCTGATAACGAGCCTTAGCGTAGAGCTTGCTCTTAACCAGGGGCACGATACCAAATACGTACCAACCATCGGCCTTATCACCCTTGCTGTAGTCAATCTCGCGTACGTTGTTACCAGGCGACTTTGCACCCCAACCCTGGCTGTGGATATACTCAGCGCGGAAGGTGTAATCGTTCAGGTCGTACTCAGCTGAAAGGGCATAACGGTTTTTCTTAATGCTGATGGTCTTGCCAGTATTGGGATCCAGCATGCCACCACGGCTACCTGTCCATCCGAAGGCACCGATGCGCAAGCCCTTAATAGGCATAATCCATGCACCACCGATGATATCCTTACGGTTGTCCATATCCTTCTGGTTCACACCTTCACCGTTGTAGATACCCAGCTGATAGTGGAATACACGGCGACCATTGGCGTTGGGGAACAGATCACCCGAGAACTGGATACCGATATCACGACCACCCGACGACTTCTCACCAGTACGGTCACCAAAAGCAGAGAGCTTATTGATTACGTCGGCATAGCTACGCCATCCCTGTGTGATGGGATGGGTGGGGTTCTCGTAAGTGAAGGCACGCTTGAACTGACCTGCACGAATCTTGAACTCGGGATACTTACGCCACTCAGCATAGAGGTCGACAAGCTGTACGGTAGGCTGACCAGGACCGGTAGCGTTGGTGCCCTGAATCTGGGCACGCCAGTCGAAATCGCCAATCTTACCATCTAAGATGAAACGGGCCAGACGCAGATTAAATGTATTGCTGTGCGCATTATCCTTGTCTTCGGCCTGATACTGCAGCATGCCGTAGCCGCTGAATTTGATGTTGTTTACCCAGGCGGGTACCTCGATGGTAGCCTTCTGCTGTGTAGCCTCCATAGAGTTAAGAAGTGCTACGTCAGCATCTGATAAGGGCTCCAGATTATCACTTGCTTCAACCAGATTTTCGGCGTTAGCTGTGATTGTCATCGACGCCATAAGCGCCATCATCCAAAATACCTTTTTCATTTTAATATGAGTTTAAAAATTAGTAATGTAGTTGCTCGTCAAAATGTTTTTAGTTAAACTTGGGGCAAATATATGAAAAAATATTGAAACTTCCAAGTATTTGCCCCAAATTATTTTATCTGCGCTCCAGCAGCACCACGTTCTCAACGTGTGGTGTGTGGGGGAACATATCAACGGGTTGAACAGCTGCCACGCGGTAATCTACGTCGAGATCGTGCAAATCGCGAGCCTGAGTGGCAGGGTTGCAACTTACGTAAACAATGCGCTTTGGTGCTGCTCCAAGAATAGTTTTTACCACATCGGGGTGCATACCGGCACGTGGTGGGTCGGTAATAATCACATCCGGACGTCCGTGCTCGGCAATGAATTCTTCTGTCAGAATATCCTTCATGTCGCCTGCATAGAACAGTGTGTTGCCAATCTTGTTTACTTCAGAGTTGATCTTGGCATCCTCGATAGCTTCGGGCACATACTCGATACCTATCACCTTGCGTGCCTTCTTGGCTACAAAGTTGGCAATGGTGCCTGTACCGGTATAGAGGTCGTAAACCAGCTCGTTGCCGGTAAGACCGGCAAAATTTCGGGCAACCGAGTACAGGTGGTAGGCCTGCTCGGTGTTGGTCTGGTAGAAACTCTTTGGGCCAACCTTGAACTTCAGGTCCTCCATCAACTCGTAAATGTGGTCGATCCCCTTGAATACCAATATCTCCTGGTCGCCGATGGTATCGTTGCACTTCTGGTTGTCTAGATACATCAGCGAGGTTATCTGTGGGAATTTGTCGGCGATGTGCTGCAGCAGTCCCTTGGCCTGTTCCTCGCTTTGGGCCAGCGCCTCGGTCGAGGTGCGGTCGTAGTGGAACTGGAAGATAACCATCCACTCGCCACTGGCGCTGTTGCGGATGATGATATCGCGCAGCAGTCCTACCTGGGCACGCAGGTCAAAGAACGATAAACCGTTAGCCATCGCATAGTCGCGTGCCTCGTTACGGATCTCGTTCTGTAGATTGTCCATCAACCAGCATTTCTCGATAGGCAGTATTTTGTCGAAAGCACCTGTGATGTGGAATCCGATAGCGGGTACGTCCTTCAAGCTTTGACTCTCGTCGTTGGGTAGTGTCTGAATCTGTTCCTTAGTCAGATAGCGCTTGTTGGCGCATCCGAAATCAAGTTTGTTACGATACGCCTGAGTGTGTACGCTTCCTAGGATAGGCATAAACTCGGGCAACTCTATCTTGCCAATGCGGTGCAGCTGGTCGTACACCTGCTGCTGCTTAAACTTAAGCTGCTCTTCGTAAGGCAGGTTCTGCCATTTGCAACCACCGCACACACCGAAGTGGGCGCAGAAGGGGGTCGCGCGTACCTTACTTAATTCTATAAATCTAACAACCTCGCCCTCGGCAAAGGAGTGTTTTTTGCGGCGAATCTGTACATCGCACACGTCGCCAGGCACACAGAAAGGCACAAACACCACCAGATCGTTCCAGTGGAACAAACATTTGCCCTCGGCAGCCACAGCTTCAATCACCACGCCCTCAAGGAGCGGTAATGGTTTCTTGTTTCTTGCCATAATCTTTCTTAATTTGGCTGCAAAGTTACAAAATATTTATCAAAAAATGGTGTTTATATGCGTATTCCGTGCCAAAAAAACAAAAATGTAAGGTCGAGTTTGCAATTTTTGTTTTTTTTTCTTGTGTATTTGATGGAATTTTAATATCTTTGCAGAATCTAATCAAAAATAATTTATCATCAACAAAAATAAATATTACGTATGAGTCAGAAAAGAGTTTACCTCTTCGGTAATGGAAAGGCCGAAGGAAACGCAAAGATGCGTGAGGAACTTGGTGGTAAGGGTGCTAACCTTGCCGAGATGAACCATATTGGTGTTCCCGTTCCTCCAGGTTTCACAATCACCACAGATTGTTGTAATGAGTACTATCAGGTTGGTCAGCAGAAGATCATGGAGCTTCTGAACGACGACGTGATGGCTGCCGTGAAGCACATTGAAGATTTGATGAACTGTAAGTTCGGCGATGCCCAGAATCCTCTGCTGGTATCTGTTCGTTCTGGTGCCCGTGCCTCAATGCCTGGTATGATGGACACCATCCTGAACCTTGGTTTGAACGACGAGGTTGCCGAAGGTATGGCTAAGAAGACAAACAATCCTCACTTCGTGTACGACTCTTATCGTCGTTTCGTACAGATGTACGGCGATGTTGTACTCGAGATGAAGCCCGTAAATAAAACTGATATCGATCCATTCGAGGAGATTATCGAAATGGTTAAGAAGGAGAGCGGTGTTGTTCTGGATAAGGACCTCTCTGTTGAGGACCTGAAGAAGCTGGTTCAGCTGTTCAAGGCTGCCATCAAGGAGCGCACTGGTAAGGACTTCCCCAACGATCCTATCGAGCAGCTCTGGGGTGCTATCTGCGCTGTGTTCCGTTCATGGATGAACGAGCGCGCTATCCTGTATCGTAAGATGGAAGGAATCCCCGACGAGTGGGGTACAGCCGTATCAGTAATGGCAATGGTATTCGGTAACATGGGCGATACATCAGCTACTGGTGTATGCTTCAGCCGCGATGCTGCTAACGGTGAAAACCTGTTCAACGGTGAGTATCTGGTTAACGCTCAGGGTGAGGACGTGGTTGCCGGTATCCGCACACCACAGCAGATTACCAAGATTGGTTCTCAGCGTTGGGCTGAGCGCGCTGGTATCTCTGAGGAGGAGCGCGTAGCCAAGTATCCTTCAATGGAGGAGGCTATGCCTGAGATCTATGCCGAGCTGAATGGTATCCAGGACAAGCTGGAGCACCACTATCACGATATGCAGGATATGGAGTTCACCGTACAGGAGGGCAAGCTCTGGTTCCTCCAGACACGTAACGGTAAGCGTACAGGTGCTGCTATGGTTAAGATTGCTATCGACCTGCTCCACGAGGGTATGATCGACGAGAAGACTGCCATCCAGCGCTGCGAGCCTCAGAAGCTCGACGAGCTGTTGCACCCCGTATTCGATAAGAAGGCTCTCTCTGCTGCTAAGGTAATTGCACAGGGTCTGCCCGCTTCTCCAGGTGCTGCTTGCGGTCAGATTGTATTCCACGCTGACGACGCTAAGGAGTGGCACGAGAATGGCCACAAGGTAGTACTCGTACGTATCGAGACCTCTCCTGAGGATCTGGCTGGTATGGCTGCTGCCGAGGGTATCCTCACCGCTCGTGGTGGTATGACATCTCACGCTGCCGTTGTGGCTCGTGGTATGGGTAAGTGCTGCGTATCAGGTGTAGGTGCTCTGAATGTAAGCTATAAGGATAAGACCGTTGAGATCGACGGTGTTGTATATAAGGAGGGCGACTTCATCTCTCTGAACGGTACAACTGGTCAGGTATATGCTGGCGAGGTTCCAACCAAGGCTGCCGAGCTTTCTGGCGACTTCAAGGAGCTGATGGACCTCTGCGACAAGTACACCAAGCTGCAGGTTCGTACCAATGCTGATACTCCACACGATGCACAGGTAGCTCGCGCTTTCGGTGCTAAGGGTATCGGTCTTACACGTACCGAGCACATGTTCTTCGAGGATCAGAAGATCGTTGCTATGCGTGAGATGATTCTGGCCGACAGCGTTGCCGGACGTGAGAAGGCTCTTGCTAAGCTGCTGCCTTACCAGAAGGCCGACTTCAAAGGTATTCTCGAGGCTATGGACGGTCTGCCCGTTAACATCCGTCTGCTCGATCCCCCTCTCCACGAGTTCGTTCCCCACGATCTGGCTGGTCAGCAGACCATGGCTAAGGAGATGGGCGTAAGCCTGGAGGAGATTCAGCGCCGTGTTGACTCACTCGCTGAGAACAATCCAATGCTGGGTCACCGTGGTTGCCGTCTGGGTATCACATTCCCTGAGATTACCGCTATGCAGACAAAGGCTATCCTCTCTGCAGCTTGCGAGCTGAAGAAGGAGGGTAAGAACCCAATGCCTGAGATCATGGTTCCTCTGATTGGTACTATCAACGAGCTCAAGCAGCAGAAGGAGGTTATCCAGTATGCCGCTAAGGAGGTATTCGCTGAGTATGGTATCGAGGTTGAGTTCGAGATTGGTACAATGATTGAGATTCCACGTGCTGCCCTCACAGCCGATCTGATCGCTTCAGAGGCTCAGTACTTCTCATTCGGTACCAACGACCTTACTCAGATGACCTTCGGTTACAGCCGCGACGATATCGCATCGTTCCTGCCTGTTTACCTCGATAAGAAGATTCTGAAGGTTGACCCATTCCAGGTTCTCGACCAGAAGGGTGTTGGCCGTCTCATCAAGTTCGCCGTTAAGGAGGGTCGTGAGGTTCGTCCTGACCTGCGTTGCGGTATCTGTGGTGAGCATGGTGGTGAGCCCAGCTCAGTTAAGTTCTGCGCTAAGATTGGCATGAACTACGCTAGCTGCTCTCCATTCCGCGTGCCCATCGCCCGCCTCGCTGCCGCCCAGGCTGCTGTTGAAGAGTAATCCCTTCAATCACTATAAAAAAGAACCCCGTCAAGTTTTACCTTGGCGGGGATTTTTTGTTTGTCTTGTTTATATTAATCTTTTAAACAACCAATGGGAACCACAAATATGCCGTCTGGCCTTTGGTATGCATAAGGCCCAACTGCTGTAAGAACCATCTTAAATGAAGGCTTTTTCATTTTCGTTGTATCAATGGTGTTTGCAAGCGTATTCAATGCATCAGCACCATCGTTTATCAGCTTTTCGCCGCCAAGTTTTACCTCTATCAGTCCATATGTTCCATTACGGCGATGTAGCACGGTGTCGCACTCAAGCCCTGAACTGTCGCGATAATGATAGAGCTTCCCATCAAGTGTTTCAGCAAATACACGTAGGTCGCGTACAGCCATATCTTCGAAGATAAGACCAAATGAGTCCAAATCGTTTATCAGGTCTTTTGGACCTAAACCTAATGATGCCGTACCAATGCTTGGGTCAACGAAATGACGAGTATCGCTAGTACGAATCGCAGCCTTACTGCGGATGTTAGGATTCCATGCATCGAGGTCTTCAATCACAAAAAGCTTTCTTAGAGCCTTGATATAGTCAGCGACGGTATCCTCGTCAAGTGTTTTTGCGTCGTTTGATAGCATATCGGCCTTAATGGTACTATAGGGCACTTGCTGAGAAATATTACGGGCATAAGAACGAAGCAACAGACGCGTACGTTCTGGGCTGCGTTTTACACCATCTACTCGTTGTATATCTCTTTCTGCTATGTCATCAACATAGCCAAAGGCCTGATCCAGTGCAATATCACCTTCGAGTAGCGTTGCTTGTGGCCAGCCACCACGGCATGTCAGAAAAGCTATACGTTCCAAATCGATGCTATTTGGTTGTGGTTCGAATGTCTCGCCATCAAAGAGTTTTGCCAGACTGACGCTACCCGTAGAATCGCCAGACTCATATAGGCTCATCGGGCGCATCTTGACTCTGCCAATACGTCCCGTGCCGCTATGAACAGTATCTTCAGCCTGTGGTGCAACTGTAGAACCCGTCAGGATGAATTGAGAAAACGCATTTCGCTTATCCACTTCATTTCTGATGGTATCCCATAGTTCTGTTATCGTCTGCCATTCGTCAATCAGTCTGGGTGTTTCGCCTTGAAGGAGCGTCTTTGAACTGATTTCCATCATCTGCTTGCTCTGTTTTAAAACTTCTGTGTCTCCTAAATCAAGCAGACTCTTAGCTTGCTGGCGCGCTGTCGTTGTCTTGCCGCACCATTTTGGTCCTTCAATTAACACTGCACCCTTACCTGCCAGCTTGCGAGCCAAAAGTCTGTCAACAATTCTTGGTTTATACATATTATCCATCATTTTATTCGTTGTTGATTTTGTGCGCAAAGTTACAGATTTATATTGAATTGTCCAAATTTTTTTTGATTTTTCGGTTGTTTGTGGTGATTTTGTTCGGTCGTTTGTGAAAGTTTGGTTCGGTTGTTTGTAATTTTGTATGGGGATTTTTATTGAAAAGTGTAGTTTTTGGGTGCTAAAACTCATTGAAAAGTGTAGTTTATTTGCACTGAGTAAAATTACTCACTCCACTGAGTAAAATTTTAATTTAATTCTAAATACTTGACTATTAGTTGATTAGTGAATACAAGTAACTACCGAAACTTACTAAAGCCCATATCATAAGTGCAATGAGTATTAGTAGGATGATAAGTACTACGTATGATTGTATAGCTTTTTGATTCACTTCCTTTATTACGGTCTCGTTACCGTCTACAAACCCTTGAATCATCGCCATGTTCTTAGTATTGGCGCGGTGGAAAACATCAATAATGTCGCCAACAAAGAATGGTATCATACCCAATAGCACATCACGGAGTGCATTGTTGATAATGGCAAGAGTAAGCGGCATACTTTTGATAACGCGCGTTGAGAAGTAGATAAAAGGCACTGCGCAGAAAATTGTTATGATATCGCCCCATCCAGGAATGATTCCAATTATGGCGTCAAGATAATAGCGATCCATGTAACGAGTGATATCGTTCATTGTCTGATAGACTTTATTGTCCATCAGGCGTTTCCTTTGTAGCAGTCGCTTTTCGTCTTTATTCATTGATTCTTCTTATGAATATCACGATAGTCTGCGAGCAGGTTCCAAATGCCGTCTTCTGATAGAACTCCGCGTTTTAGATCTGGAGGAAGTTTTCCTGCTTCGTCAGCAGCAAAGTCCATTTTCCACAACTCACTACTTCATCCTGCATGGCTATCCATAGAGAATGATATTGGCCATCCTTTTCGAACAGCTTCTTTTGCAGGTGCGAGCACATGTTTATCGTATCGATGGTTATCATACTCAATCAAACAGTTTCTTCCAAATCCACAAAAATGTTACGGCACCAACAACGCAGAATACGAAATTGGTGAGATAACCTTTGCCAAGTAGTTCTATGTTCAGCAGATGGCTGATGAATGTTCCTACATAACTGCCAACGATGCCTATGACGAAGTTCATGCAGCATCCTTTGCCCTCACCGCTCATAATGCGGTTGGCAATGTAGCCGATGAAAATACCAGTGAGTATTGGCCAAGCGGTAAATACTGCAATGTGTTCTAACATAACGTTCTATTTAATTCTTTGTTGTATGTTATTTTTCCTCCAATGCTCCAGTTTCTGAATCAATGATAAACCCGCGAACCACAATATCCTTTGGCACAAGCGGATGAGTCTTGATAGTATCAACTGTCTTACGAACAGAGGTAGGTGTGTCTTTAAAACCTTCCAACCACTGATTGAGGTCTATCCCACACTTACGGATGGTGTCGAGCGTTTCATCTGTCACGCCACGGGCAATCATCTCGTGATGGAAATGGTCATAGCTCATATGGCAGGCTCCACAATGCGAGTGAGCCACGACCATGATTTCCTCCACGCCCAGTTCATAGATGGCAACAATCAAACTGCGCATGGCAGAGTCGAAAGCTGAGATAACCAGGCCTCCTGCATTCTTGATAATCTTCGCATCACCGTTCTTCAGACCGAGGGCCGCAGGGAGCAATTCTGTCAGTCGGGTATCCATACATGACAGTACCGCCAGCTTCTTGTCTGGGTACTTGTCAGTCAGATACTTCTCGTAGCCCTTCTGAGCCACAAATGTCTTGTTGAATTCAATAATCTGGTCAATCATAATCACAAAGCATATTAAAAGCTACGGCAAAGATAGTATTTTTCAGGATTTAATTCGTATTTTTGCCCTCACAATTAACAAAAGTTGAATTTTGTCGCGACTCGGCCAATACTGAGCAAGCTCAATTGGCTCTCGCTGCTCCAAAAATTAGGATAGTTTATGAAGAAAAGTACTATTATCTCAGCATTTACAGCCATTTTGCTGATGGCAGTGACTCCTGCATTTGCACAGGAAGAGCATGGGTTCTAAGAGTGGCCGCGACGGTGACAAGGCTCAGGCTCTTGGGCTTCATACGGCCTATACTGCCAACGGAACGCCTTACTATACAGAGGCTGCAATGGTGATAGAGTGCAAGATTATGTATGCTGCCCCCTTTGACCCTCAGTATTTCAAGAGTGATGCGCCCAAGAAGATGTATGCTAACTTTCCTGCAGGCATCCACTCTATGTATATCGGTGAAGTTGTAAATGCTTGGAAGAAATAAGGCGAGTTATCTCGAACCTGTCATTTCATAAACAAAACGAGAAACCTCATTTCTGAGATTTCTCGCAAGTCCTCTTTCGAGGCATATAGAGAATTTTTGATTTATAGAAAATAAATTTTCTTTATCTAAACATAATACAGACCCACATTTAACAATTTTGTTGTTTATTAACTTGGTGTGGACAGTTTTTGGATATATCAGATCTGTTTTTATACATAACGAGCGATTTCTGGGGGAGATAGTCATGCAAAAATGGTTTTATTTTAATAAAACATTAAATTTTTTGCAAAATGTTTTGTTGTTTTCCAGGAAACTACTATCTTTGTAGCCAATACGTGAAAAGGTGGTACGTAACCCACTTAAAAAGGTGGTACGCAGAGTAAATGCACAAAAATATTCCTGAAAAGGTGGTACGTAACCCACTTAAAAAGGTGGTATGATCATGAAGGTAGAAGAAATCTATAAAGACTGGAAGTCGCTCTTCCCACTTTCGGAAGCGCATGCAGAGTTGTTGCGTAACAAGTTTACAACAGAGTATAACTACAACAGTAACCACATCGAGGGCAACACGCTAACCTATGGGCAGACGGAGTTACTTTTGATGTTTGGCAAGGTGAGCGGTGAAGGAAACCTGAAGGACTTTGTAGATATGAAAGCCAGTCAGGTAAGTGTAGAGATGGTAATGGAAGCAGTACGTGATAGAAACATGCCACTGACACAGAATTTTATCCGTCAGTTACAGAAGGTACTTCTGCGCGAGGATTATACCGTATATCGAGAGCTTCCTGGAGGTGGACAGACAAGCTACACTGTTCATGCTGGACAATATAAGACACGTCCCAACAGTGTTATTACTCGATATGGAGATCGCTTTGAGTATGCATCGCCCGAAGAAACAGCCTCGCTGATGGGAGACCTTGTGGATTGGTATAATTCTGCAGAGCAAGAGGGCGAGTTATCGCCTGTAGAATTGGCTGCTTTGTTTCATTACCGCTATATCCGTATTCATCCATTTGAAGATGGTAACGGACGCATTGCCCGATTGATGGTGAACTACATCATGGCCCGCCATGATTGGCCTATGATTGTCATCCGTAATCGCAAAAAAGCTGAATACTTAGAGGCATTACATCGCTCTGACCAGAAAATTGGCAAAGTGCCATCAGATGGCGCTCATGCCACAATAGGCAAGATTACTTCATTTCTCGCTTTCTTTCGTAAGACAGTATGTGAGGAGATGCAATGCGAGATAGATATCGTAAAGAATGCTGATAAGGATACATGGTGGTACGATGGACAGAAAATTAACTTCAGAAGCGAGAATGGTAGTTTGTTGCTTAAGCTCATGTATGACAAACCCAATATTTCCTTCTCAGAAATGGCAGAACGCATATCAGTAAACCGTTCAGCTGTACAAAAGCAGATTGAGGGATTCAGAAAAAAAGGCTATGTGGACCGACACGACGATGGCAGTTGGCATGTTCTTGCCATGAACTCAAAAATAAAGTAGTGCTGAAGCAGAATAAATCTTTCAAAAGATATGATATTGGTTACCTTTCTGACAAGGTTGTCGGAAGGTGCAAGCAAGGGAGATGGTAGGGGGAAGGTTTAATCTACACCGACTGCTCGTACACAAAATTGATGCACATAAGCATTCTGTTCAAAGCGTCGAAAGCTCTGAACGAATGCCGGCTGTGTATGTACAAATCGATGATAGGAATTCTTCCATGATATATTGCTCGATAGATGCTGCTGACATACCTGAGAAGTCGCAGACGGCCTTTCCCTGGTGGATGTAGGTCATCTCGTCGCAGATGTCAGCGATGGCAGCAACGATATGTGAGGAAAGGATGACGCAACGGCCCTGGGCCTTTAGGTCCTTGAGCCACTGTCTTAGGATGATTGTTCCGGCAAGATCGATGCCGTTGAAGGGTTCGTCCATGATGACGATGTCGTTGTCCTGCAGCATCAACGTCAGCAGCATCAGGCGCTTTTTCATGCCTAAGGAGTATCTGCTGGCGTATCTCTGGAGCGGCAGGGCGAACTTCTCATTCAACTGCTCAATCTCGTCTCGGCTGATGGTCTTACCCTTGGCACGCAGACAGAACTCGATGTGTTCCATGCCTGTGACGTAAGAGTAGTAGAAGGGCGTATCGTTCATGTAACCAATCTGCTTGTTTTCGTTGACGACGACTGAACCGTCGTACGACTCGATTCCGGCAATACATCTGAACAGCGTGCTCTTGCCTGCGCCGTTCTCGCCCATGATGCCATACACCTTGCCGCCATCAAACGAGTGGCAGAAGTTGTCGATGACCGTGAGCTCACGATATTTCTTTGTTAAGTTCCTGATTTCAATCATCATTTATATTTCTTGATTACTAAATAGGCATGATAGGCCAGCATGACGGACACGATGACGGAGAGCACTAAGGCCTGTGGCACCAGTGCCGACACGCAGAAAATGACATTCAAGGCCACATACACAAGGGCTGATATGAGATCGTTGCCACTGTTGGTTCCGCCGCTTACGAAGCAAAGCATCTCTACTTGAAACAGCAGAAGACTTGCACCAAGGCAGTAGGATTCGCCTAAAAGCAACTGCGACCAACTGGGGGCAACAAGTAGCAGACATACGATAAAAGGCAGAAAGATGATGCACGCATTTCTCAGGGCAAACAGCAATTTCAGCCGGAGAAACCTCGCAGCACTCTTGTAATGAAACAGATACTCCATATGCCACTCGCGCATCATCAACATGCTGAAGACAGAAACGGCTATCATACTGACACCGATGACCAGATGGCGGTTGCCGATGTAGGCACCAATGGCTCCTGCCGCCATGAGTGGCAAGAGTAGGGGGAGCGTGAGGCGCGCTGCCCGATGATATTCGTAACTGCCGGAGGCCAGACACGGGCATGTGGGCAGGCGCAAGGAGATGCCTCCGCAAGGCAAGAAGCACACGATCACCAATGCCAGTAGAACGATGGCTACAGCCCAAGGTGCGCTACGATAGAGGAAGAAACACAGGAAAGGGGCGGACAGAAGCGTGTATTCCGCGAAGAACAACATCTTCGTACGTCTTTCGCAAAAGATGGAGCAGAGAAACACGCTATCGCTGCGCGTGAGGTGCCAGGCCAATAGCAGGGTTACATCAACCAGCACGCTATAATAGACGGGAGCCGTCCCCAATTCTTTCCATGTTATCACTCCCAATAACATAAGGAGCAACAGGGCGGGAACAGCCGCGAGTTTCAGCTCCCTAATCATCCGCCACAGGCATCTGATTCTAAGTCCCCCATATAGCCTCAATATGTCGTACATGTTATCTCAAGAAAAAGATTAATCGTCATCTTTAGTCCAAGTCATTTTGATGTGAGGTATTCCATCAAGCATGAAGGTGTCGGACGACTGCTTGAATCCAACGCTTTCATAGAATCCTTTGGCATACTCCTGTGCTTCAATATCTATAAGTGTTGCGCCGAAATGCTCTATGGCTGCACCAATGGCATGGAGCATGATTTGTTTGCCATAGCCTTTATCACGCACGGTGGTAATGACTCTGCCAATAGAAATCTCCTTCATGTGGGTACCAGCAGGACATACACGAGCCAAAGCTACAACCTTGTCGGCTACTGTCAGCCACAAGTGAATGGATGCCTGATCATCTCCGTCCAAATCCTGATAAACGCAGTTCTGTTCAACCACGAATACCTCGCTACGCACTCTAAGTAATTCGTACAGCTCATCCGTGGTCAGCTCCTGAAACGTTTTCTTATGCAGTATCGGTTCTAATTGTTTCATTGCATTATCTTATACATTTAGCAATTCACTCTCCGATAATTGTTACTACCAAATCTCTGGCACCACCGTAATTTCTGTACTCGCAGAAGTAGATGCCCTGCCAGGTACCGAGGTTCTCACAATGCCCGTCTTCGGCAGTTTCGGCAACTGACTTACAATCTCGCTCGTTACCAAATGGAATCCACGACGTTTTGGATTCAGAGTTATCTCAATTTGCTGTACCATATTCTTATCTTAAAGTATCGTAAACTTGGGTGCAAAAGTACGAAAAAACGTGGAGAAAAATGTATCTTTGCCATGAAATCAGTATGTTTTGATATAAAGATTTAAGTTATGACACCACAAAAGCAAAGAAATGAGCTCCTGGCTCAGACGATTATCAAAAATCTGAAGCGTCGCCACATAGAGGGTTTCTATTGTGCGACGGCAGAAGAGGCCGTGAAGAAAGTTTCTGACCTTATCGCCGACGGCAGCAGTGTGACTTGGGGCGGTACGATGACAGTACGCGACCTGGGTATCCCGCAATATCTGAAAGATCGTGGCACACTGGAGGTGCTAGACCGCGACCTGGCAGAAACGCCTGAAGAGAAACAATCCGTTTATCTCAAGGCTTTTTCGGCCGATGTTTACCTGTCGAGTGCCAACGCTATCTCGGAAGACGGTGTTATCGTGAATATCGATGGCAACGGAAACCGTGTGGCTGCCATCACCTGGGGACCTAAGAAGGTAATCTTCGTTATCGGTCTGAATAAAGTGGCTCAGAATGTAGAGGCTGCCCTCGCAAGGGCGCGTAGCACGGCATCGCCCATCAATGCGGCCCGTTTCGATATTCATACGCCTTGCCATACGGATGGCGTGTGCCATAACTGCAACTCGCCGGAGTGTATCTGCAGCTACGTTCATTTTCTCCGTAACTCACCCCAAGGCCGCCATGTAGTAGTATTGGTAGGCGAAACCCTCGGGTATTAATTATGGCTTGGAAACTGAAATCAGAACCTGGTGGTGGGTGGCATCAAATTAAAAGAACCTTTGCCATAAATCCTTAATTTCTTTTCAACATATAATAGGTGTGTATGATAGCTGCTTTGGGTGCGTATATCATCATTCTGGGGCCCGTCCAGCGCATCACCTTACGTATGGCTTCGCGCTCCTGTGGGGCGTAGCAGTGTATGGGGCATCGTTTGCACACCGTTTTCTTCTCGCCGAATCGGCAGTGGTCCAGTCGCTGGCACGCATAGTCGGCCAGATGCTGGTATTCTTCTGTCATTGTATCCTGATGCAGATGATGGCGACAATACAGCTCAATCATCTTTCTTACGGTCTGCTTTTCTCTTTCAATTTTACTCATGTTTGTAGTTTCCTTCTAAGTCTAATTCACAATTCTTATTAAAATGGACTGCAAAGATACACTATTCTAATGTAATTTTACTACTTTTGCACCAAAGATTAACAAAAGTTTAGTAGTCATGTTACAAGTAGGATTAAAACATACAAGTACTCTGGTGGTAACCGACGATGTTACCGCCGTAAAGATAGGTTCGGGCGATATGGCTGTGCTGGCCACCCCCGCTATGATGGCGTTGATGGAGAATGCGGCTATGCTGGCTGTGGCCGATGAGCTGCCCGAGGGCTGTACTACCGTTGGCGGACATATTGCCTCGTCGCACCTCAAACCTTCAAAGGTGGGCGACACAGTTACCGCTACTGCCGAGGTGGTGAAGGTAGATGGCAAGAAGATTGAGTTTAAGATAGCTGCTTATTCGGGCGATGTGCTGATAGGCGAGGGCACCCATCTGCGATTCGTAGTCGATCGCGAGCGTTTTATGTCGAAGCTTGGTTAAGTGATTACAAATCATACTGATATGAATAATACCGATTTAAAGTGGGTGGCCTGTTGGGGTAATGCCACCTCGATTACCGACCGTCGCGAGGCCGTATATGCCAAGAATCTTACCTTGCGTTATCCAGTACGCATGCCGTTTGCCGGCAGCGCCTTGCGTTTCCGTTTCTCCAATCTCACCGGCACCGAACCCGTAACCCTCACCAAGGTGTTTGTAGGTCACACCCCCATTACCTTTGGTGGTGCCATCAGCGTTACGCTGCAGCCTGGTAACGAAGTTGAGAGCGATGCCATCAGCTACGCCGTACATCGTGGCGATACCGTGGATGTAAGCATGTATCTGGCCGATTACACCCAGATGAATAGCGGCACACTCATCACCGGTCCTCTGTCGAAAGGTTTCTATGCCTATGGCGATTTTGCCGAGGCCGACGAGCTGCCCCTCGACCTTACCCGCCACACCAACTGGTTCTATTTCCTCAACACCATCGATGTGCTCACATCGCCCGATAACCACGCCGTAGTGTGCTATGGCGACTCTATCACCGCCCAGTCATGGCCCGATTATCTGGCTCAGCTCGCCTTTGGCACCAACGTGGCCATCATCCGCCGCGCCGTTAGCGGTACCCGTATCCTGCGCCAGTACGACTGCATCACCTATCAGGCTTACGGTTTGAAAGGTGCCACCCGTTTCCCCATCGAGATGCGTGTGGCCGGTGCCAGCGATGTGATTATCCAGCACGGCATCAACGATATCATCCACCCTGTGGGCGAAGATGTCAACCCCTTCCGTCCCTGGAGCGACCTGCCTACCGTCGAGGAGATGCAGCGCGGTGTAGAGGATATCTACGTAAAGCCCGCCAAGGCTATGGGCCTCAAGGTGTGGAGCGGCACGCTGCTGCCCATCTACGGCTGGCGTACCTATAACGAGAAGCGCGACGCCATGCGACAGGAGTTTAATGAGTGGTTACGCACCTCGCCTGTGTTCGATGGCTGTATCGATTTCGATGCCGCCGTGCGCTGTGCCACCAATCCCAAGGCCTTTGCCGACGGTTTCGATAGTGGCGACCACCTGCACCCCAGCGAGCGTGCCTACGAGGCCATGGCCCAGGCTGCCGCCCACAAGCTCATCCGCCACATCCCATCTACCTACGACCACGAAGAGCAGTACTGATAATAATAACTTATAAACAATCTGATCATGAAGAGAATGAGTAAATGGATGCTTGCCGCCATCCTAACAATATGCGGTGCAGGCACGTTGGTGTCGTGTGGTAATAGTGATAATCGTGCTTTGACCAATGTCGCGCCGCTAACCAAGTGGCAGGCCGGTAAAATCGTAAGTGCTGAGGCTGTAGAAGCCTACGGTGGTATCGACAAGTGTTTTGCTGCAGAACCGATACCCGACGACGTTTGGGAGCGCATGCAGGGCAAAACCTACAAGGAGAACCCCTATATCGGTCGCGATGACCTGCGCCATGTACGCGCTCTGCATTGGGACTACGACAACCGTATGCACGTGGGCGAGATGGTGTGCAACAAGCAGATAGCCGACTGCGTGGCTGGTATCCTGCGAAAGCTGTTCGATGCCAAATATCCCATCCAGCGCATGCTGTTGCCCGATGTGTATGATGCCGACGACGAGACGCAGATGCGCGACAACAACTCGTCGTGTTTCTGTTATCGAAGTATCGCTGGCTCTACCAATCTGTCGAAGCATGCCCGCGGTTTGGCCATCGACATCAATACGCTCTACAACCCCTATTATAAGGTGCGCGAGGATGGCACATTGTTTGTCCAGCCCGCCACGGCAGAGGCCTATTGCAATCGCGACTGGGACTTCCCCTACAAGATAGACCACGACGATCTCTGCTTCAAGCTCTTCATCGAGGCCGGTTTCGAGTGGGGTGGCGACTGGACCACGTGTAAGGACTATCAACATTTCGAATTAGTAGAATAACAATTCGTCCCACCATCACCTACGGCCTCGTGGCCTGCTTCGTAACCGAAACGGAGAAGTGAAGTTTATATACATTAAAGCCCTGAGTTGCTATAACCCAGGGCTTTTTTAATGTTCTACACTCCCATGCAGCTGGTAGCGCCCAGTGCCGTCACTATCGCCGTTGCGATACTTGCAATCATCTGCACGATGAACTTCAATGTTTCCTTCTTACTCATAATTCACCTCCTTTCCGTTAGTTCATGTCGCTACCGCCGCTACCTGGGTTGCTTGGCTGATTGCCGCCTGTGTTGCCTCCAGTGTTACCGCCCTGGTTCTGATTACCGCCACCGTTCGATGGCTGGTCGGGATCCTCGATATCGCCGCTGTCACCGCTGGTCACACGCTTCAGCACATTACCGTCCTCGTCCAGGCAGGTAATCTGGATGGCCGTATTCTTCAGCTCGTCCTTTACATCTACGCTGGGTGTGAACACGATACGACGGGTGGTAATCAATCCTGTCTTCACGTCCTCCAGCTCCTCAACAGCCTTACTGCGAACTCCGAATCGCATGGTACCCAGTCCTGGCAGAGGCACTGAGTGGCCCTCGGTGGCCCACGTACGGATTACTTCACCTGCAGCATCCCAAGCTGCCTTAATTACACCTGCAGAGATACCACTGCGAGTGGCTGCGTCGCGAAACACCTTCTTCTCTGCTATTGCACTATACAGGTCGGGGCGCATAATGAAACGCTTACCTGGTTTGTTGCCGATTTTAAGCTCTCGGCGCTGAGCAATTACTTTAATCGCCATACTTCTAAAATTTTAATGGTTAATGTTTAATGTTTAATATTTTCAATAATCTCGCTTTGTCGCCTTGGAGTGCAGGTTTCAACAGCTATTAGTACTTTCAATTGTTACTATTAATGCGCGCAATTTCTAGATTTAATTCTCGCAATTTTTAGCCTTAATGCCGCTGCTCTTACTCTCTCAATTTGACAATGCAAAGGTACGAAAAATTCAGCATATATACAAGCGTTTATTCGTTTTATTTTTAATTTATTTCTACATAGATTTACCATTTCTCGAGCACCTAACGTCCTAACGTTCTAACATTACGATTTCTCTATTATCCAATCATCCACCAATACTAACTATAAATATATATTATATTATTATATATTATAATATATAATAATATAATATATATTCTAATAAGCACGTTAGTTACTACCTAACAAAATACCAAATGTTAGTTTGTTAGGTGGTTAGATGGTTAGGTGGATTGCTAATACGTTAGTCCAAACTGCCAAAGGGGGATGATGTTGGCATGGCCTGTTTCGATATCGTCTTTTACTACGTAGCCTTGGGCTACATTTTGTATCTGTTTCTGCTTCTTGCTCTTTCCGCCCACCTCAAAGGTCTTGCCGTCTATTTCGAAATCACTGATACGCGAACTGATGACATCAGTAGTGACACGCATCTGATTGTAGAAGAAAGTCTCGCGGATGTTGCCAATGTCGGTACTCTCATGTCCAAGTACATAGGCCAGGTTCGTGTTGTCAAGATATACTTTCTCCACCTTTCCTAAGCCACGTATACCGCCAGTATCGTCACGCAGTTGTCCTATCATACCAGCCTGTTCCATGTAAAGGAAGTAGTCGGGTAACAAATTGCGACTTACACCAATAACAGTGGCCAACGACTCCATGACAGGCTTAAAGGGTACGCTCTGTGCAATAACGGCCAGCAATTTCTTTAGTTTTCGGCCTGTTGATGCGTTCATATTCGCATATTGGGGGATGTCTACCTCCATTGTTTGGTTAATAACCTGACGCAAACGCATTTCGTAGCCCCCTTCGTATGCAAATGGGTAGTAGCCGTTTTTTAGATAATCCCTAAACAGGGGCAGTGGGTGGTTAACGGCATCAAGTTTCGCTTTATGCTCCAGAATATCGTTGATGGTATATACTGGGGCGGTTATGTTATGAAACAACGCCAGATATTCTCTGAACGAAAGTCCCTGCATAGTGAATATCAGCGTACGTCGGCTAAGGTCGGATGCTCCCTTTGTGATATCAAGTATTGATGAGCCTGTGAATCCAACCTTCAAGTCAGGATGAGAGTCATAGATGAGTTTCAATTCTCGCGACCAGTTCTCGTATTTATGAATCTCGTCGATGAATATCTGCTCACCACCGTCTTTTACAAACTCATCTACTGTGTCGATAAGTGTGTGGGTTGAGAAATACAGATGGTCGGCGGCTACATATAGCATGTGTCGCTTGTCTCTGTTCTCTTTGATGTATTGTAGGATCATTGTTGACTTTCCCACACCACGTGGCCCAACAAGTCCAAACATTCTCGACTCCCAACTCACCTGATCGTACATATACCGATGGAATGTTGAAGTGGTTAACTTCAACTGACTCTCCATAAATTCAATAAGCGAAATATCCATAATCCTTATATATTTTGCTGCAAATATAATAAAAATGCACTATGGCAGTGCATAAAATAACAGAAAAGTGCACTAAAATAGTGCAATTTAACGATTTTTTACGGAAAACCTTTGAAAATGAAAGAAGGTAAAGAACGCGGGCTTAGTATCGAAGAGATTGGACTGATAGACTCGCTCTGGGGTGAGATTACCCACAACTACAATAAGATGTATTTGGCTGCAACTAAGGAGATTTGGCAGAAGATTAAGCCTGTGCGTGAAAACTTTTATGATGGCCGAAAGAGTCGCGAGGATTGTGAACTATTCGTAAACGATATGCTGAAAATTGCTCTGCCTATTGCAGAGAGACACAATCTCGACATGGAACTCGACGATGAGCATAGTCTGCCGCTGAGTTATCTTAAGTATTGGTTGGACTCTATATATTGTTACGATGATTACGGTCTCGAATAAAGAACCACTAATACCCCGCGGTATCCCCTATATAGTCCCTACTATAGCCCCTATTATAGCCCCTATATAGGGGCTTTTTTTGTTTTAATAGCCGTACCTTTGCCGTCGATAAGAATTTTATGTTTAATCCGAGTGGGGTGGGAGTCCTCTGAGGTGAAAAGCTGCAGCAATCATGCTCTTCTCACAAAACACTTGGAAAAAGATGAAACAAGTAGTATTGCGTATCGACGACGCAGCTTTTGAGAAGTTTATGGGTATGGTTGATCTGTGCCCGATGGTAGAGGTGCTGAATGTTTGTGGCACTGGCGACAAGAAACTTACCATTGATACCTATGTGGCATCGGCCATACGCGAAATGCGCCAGGCCCTGGCCTTTAAAAATCCCTGCGACTATGCTTACCTGATGGTGGCCATGAACGAGAGCGTGGTAAAAGGATTGCCCTTTTTCTATACCCCCAAAGATTTTATCGACTATATGCACCAATCGGATTTTGATAATCTGCCTGGTCGCACCACCATCTACGATACCATAGCTAAGGTGAAAGGCAAGTACCCCGACTGGACGTTTACCGATAGCCCCAAAGCCAGTGAGGCACTACGCAGAAAGAACTTGGTAAAGCGATTTTTGAGTGCCTTTATGAGGGCTCAAAACAATAAGTCGGACGGTTTGTCGGACGAATTCTAAGAAGGTCGGACGATACGTCGGACGATAGAAAATAAAGCCATCGTGGGGTGAATTTTTATTGCGAACTTTGCATCGTCGAAAGGAAAAAACGACGCAAATTTAAAATTAAAAGTTATGGTAAGACAAAGTATTTTTGAAAAGAGAAAAGGCGGTCAGTTCATCTTCGAAGATGAAGACCTGATGAGAGTACAGTGTTTGGAGCATGATGCCGAGAGCGTGATGTGCCAACTGGAGAACAAGTTAAGCCAACCGTTGCTGTTTATGCTTAACCAACAGCTGTTAGGGTTCAGCAGCCAGATGCAACAAGAACTGGCAATGGATATGGTTGACTATGTGTGCGACGATGTGATACGGATGACGGGATGCCCATCGGCTGATTACGTATTGGAAACGTGTTACGCATGGATTAACGACGAAATGGAAGGAGGTATGGCCTAATGGAACAGATAGTTAATGCCTATCACATCAAGGTGAACAAATGCTGCGCATCGTGCAAGCATAAGGAAAGCCAGAATGATGGTACAAGGCAGTGCACTAAGACGGGGCAGATGGTAGAAAGGAAATCGGTATGCTCTGAGTGGGAAATGAACGACGGTCTGCGCAATGCAGGCTTGCAAAAGGGAGCCGTGGTTCGCCTGAAAGGAACGCAAATAGTACTAATCAAATAAAAAAGTAAAGTTATGAAGAAAATGACAAAGATTGAAAAGATGGTGCGCATGTTTAGCGGCACCGACGAGATTGAAAAGCAGTTTGCTAATGATGTACAGACTTGGGGTGATGAGTTTACAGCTATAGCCGATAAGCTCGACATCCGTAACCCTTGGGATCAGGCTGTGCTGGTAGCTATTCTGACCAACATGTTGGCATGTGTAACGGTTAACGCCAAGTTTGATGGTGTGAATCTGGAGGAGGCTATACGTGATAACTATTATGATGCCTTGAAGGAATACAAGAAACAGGCTGCAAGGGAAATAGCGAAAGGCAACATCTAAAAAAGGTAAGTAAATAACCGAGTCGAAGTGTGGTGGAGGAAGTCTACGTAGTGAAAATGGCCAAATTCTAACACAACCCTTCACTCATCAATTCGACAAGTTATGAAAAAATATATTGCTATAGACGAAGAGGTTCTTGTGCGCCTCGTTGAAGGAAAGCGCGTAGAGGGTTCACTACATCGTGACAAGTTTACGGGAGTGATAACATTTAATGCCTATAAGCGTAAGTCGCGTAATTGCGCGAACGACCGCCTGGTAAAAAAGTTGCCATGGGGCTGGGTTAAGGAGAGTATACAGCGTATCAAGGTGTATGGCAGTTTCCCCAAAGAATTGGGTGCTGCAGCAGTGATGGGGCTGATGGACGATCACCATCGCGACGCCAAGAATGCTATGATAGAACGTGAGATAACCGAATTCTGCTAAGGCTTTATTCGAAAGTGATAATTGAAAATTGAGAATTATGTTTTGCTATCAGAAAAACTTTAGTAATCCCACCTTGCCGGTAGATGAGGCTCAGTTCTGGGCTCTTGTTAAGGCCACCAAGTGGAACGAGAATATCGATATGTATCGCGAAACGGGCGATGCGGCGTTGAAACGCAAACTGCCTGCATTCATCTTCCAGGCTACTTTCGACGAAACTGCATCGGCCAAAGGTAGAGTAGGTGCCTGGCGCAAACAGGCAGCCACCCGCTTAACGGGCCTGGTGGTGATGGATCTCGACCATATCGAGAACCCGTTAACCCTGTATCAGGGCTGGATAGATAAAGGCCTCGACCTGAAGGCATTGGGCATTGTGCTCGTGTATATTACACCCAGTGGAAAGGGATTGAAGATTGTGTTCAAGGCCCGACTGGATTGGGGCAACCTGATTGATAATCAGCACGCTATGGCCAAACTGCTGGGCGACGAGGTGGTTGTGGATGAGGCCTGCAAAGACTCGTCGAGAATGAGTTACATTTGCAAATATACCGATATTTTATTTATTGATAAAGAACTGTTTAGTTATGAGAACCAAGAGTATGCTGAGCGATATACTGCTCTATATCGAGACGGTCGCTCACAGAGCGAGAGTGCGAATCTTCCAGAAACATCAACTCCCATCGAGCATAGTAACGAACCTGTAATGTGGCGTGGATATGATGTACAGTGTATTATTGATAAGCGCTATGGCGATAAGCTGCCATGCCGAGAGGATAGAAACCGACATAACGAAAGCCTCAAGTTGGCCTCTGATCTGCTCACACTACTCGACGGCGATAGGGTTGATGTGCAGCGAGTGCTCGAAAAGCAGACGTGGGTACAGGAACTCATCAGCGAGGGCGAAAGGGTGGAGAACACCATATCGAGTGCCGTTGAGCACAAACGCGATAAGGAGAAGAAATTCCTTAATCAGCTGCCCAGTAAGCCCATGCTTGAGGCTATCCAGGAGGTCACGGGTAAGACGTACCAGGAGATTACGAAGGGCACGAAAGCGTCAACGGCGGCGGTGCTGAAGGATGATACCATGGCTCAGATGCTGTGGGAATGGGGTGAAGAGATTGAGGCCCTGAGCGAGTATTATCCAGCCTTGAAGGATGTGTGCAAGGGCTTGAAGCACAATCAGTACCCAGCGGCCCTGTTTGTAGCAGGCGGCCTGTTGATGACGCTGATGACACGATGCACGTATCGCTTTTACCATCGTCCAGAGGAATTGCGACGATTGAATAATTCAACGCTGATAATTGGCGATCCTGCCAGTGGTAAGAGCTTTGCCACTCGCTTGTTTAAGCTGCTGGCAGCACCTATCATCGAGGCTGATAAAGTAGGTAAGGAGGCTATTAATGCCTATCGTGAACAGATGCGCACCAAGGGTGCCAACAAGGAGAAGCCTAAGAAGCCTAAAGTGATTGTACGTGTACACCCAGCACGAACCAGTAATGCCCAGTTTATACAGGACATGGTGAACTCGGTAGAGGAGGTGGATGGCGAGCCCATGCAGCTGCACATGCTCACCTTTGATACGGAGCTGGATAACACCATCTGCGTGCAGAAGGGTGGTAGCTGGATTGACAAGATGAGTCTGGAGCTGAAGGCATTCCATAACGAGGAGGATGGACAGGCATACTCTAACAACGACTCTATCCTGCAGGATTTCTTCGTTACCTGGAACTACATCTACACTGGTACGCCCATCGCGCTTAAAAAGAAGGTGAACGAGCAGAACTTTGGCTCAGGATTGGCCACCCGCTTAACCTGTGTGCCACTGCCAGCCACCAACTTTAAGATGATGAGTCGCGAAAGTAATGTGGATTACGACAGCGACAACCGCTTGAAGGAATGGGCTAAGAAACTGGACCGTACCAAGGGCGAACTCTCAGTACAGAAGCTGGTGGATGAACTCTACGACTGGACAGCCCGTCGCATGGCCGATGCTGAAGAGAACGACAGCAAAGCCGACGAGATGCTGCTAAAGCGTTGTGCCTACCATGGCTTGAACTTCTCGGCTCCGTTTATTGTGATGCGCCACTGGGGCGATCTGCATCAGGAAGGCAACTACTGGTGTGGTACATTCGAAACGGACGAAATCGATTGGCGATTGGCCGAACTGATAGTAAACATACAGTATGCCTGCCAGCGATACTACTTTGGTGCGATGGCCGAAGCCTATTTCGACAACAAACTGAAGGATGCCAGCGTAAACGTTCAGCGTCGTCAGAAAACCTACGAAGGTTTCGAACGCTTGCCCGATGTGTTTACAACCGATGATGTGGTGCGTTGCTTCCAGCTTAAGAGTGCTGCTACAGCCTATATGCGTATCAGCCGACTAACCAAGGACCGACTGATAGAAAAGGCAGAAGACTATGTTGAAGATGGTTGCGCCAAGGTGCGCTATCGTAAAACCGGTCTGCTCATGATCTAACGTCCTAACATCCTAACAAACTAACATTACGAAAATGGAACAGATAGTACAGTTAAACAGTAAAGCAAACCTCTCCCAGCACTTGGCTTCGCCGAGTGAGGCTACGCTCGGCAATTCAAGCAAGCTTGATTGCGCTCGCTTATCGCCTCGCTTCACGCTGGGGGAGTTCACCAGGAGCAAATATCCTGAAGTGTATAACATTCCTAGTCATGAGGCGATTGCGAACCTAAAGCGATTGTGTGAGTGGTTAGAAGTATTGCGAAATAAGATAGGTCATCCAATCGTGATAAACTCAGGTTATCGATCGCCGCAATTGAATCGGAAGGTTGGTGGAGCCCCTACTAGCAATCACTTAACGGGCTGTGCGGCGGATATCCGCACCAATGGTATGGAGCAGGCCATCTGTTATGCAGCCATCCTCATAGCCTACGCCAATGAATCAGCACAGGACTATGATGAACTGCTGATAGAAAAGCGCTCGGCTTTGCCGCTTGGCTCGTCCAAGAATCGCTATGGTGCCATCTGGGTACATTTTGCAGTGAGACCGAAGGATAATCGTAGAAAGGTTGCGTTTATCCAAGCGTAATGCAAATAAAAAACACCCTGCTTCAATTTGTTGAGGCGGGGTGTTTTGGTATTTAGGGGACGACCCTGAGATTAATACTGACGCAGGGCGGCAATCAACTCGCTGTTTTCGGTCTTGGTGCCGATGGTGATGCGCAGACAGTTCTGACAGAGCTGCACGCGGTTGCGGTTGCGAACGATGATGCCCTGATCCACCAGATAGTTGTAGATACCGGTGGCATCGGTCATCTTGGCCAGGAAGAAGTTGGCATCCGTAGGATAAATCTTCTCGCAGATAGGGAGTATGCTGAAGGCCTGCATCACGCGGCCGCGCTCCTCCTTCAGAATCTTTACCCAACCATCTACTTCGAATGGGTCTTGCAATGCCTTGAGTGCCTGCTGCTGGGTGAGCAGGTTGACATTGTAGGGATACTTCACCTTATTAAAAATGTCGATGATGCCTTCTGATGCGAAAGCCATGCCCAGACGGATAGCGGCACAGCCCCATGCCTTTGACATGGTGTTGAGCACAATCAGGTTTGGGTACTTGGCCAACTCGCTACGCAGCGTCTTCTGCGAGGCGAAATCGCTGTAGGCCTCGTCGACAATCACCAGACCGTCGAACTGTTCAATCACCTTTATCACCTCTTCGCGCACCAGGCAGTTGCCGGTGGGGTTGTTAGGGGTGCACAGCCAGATAATCTTGGTATGGGCATCGGTGGCTGCCAACAGCGCGTCGGCAGTTACCTGGAAATGCTCGTCGAGCAATACGGGACGATACTCTACGTTGTTGATATCGGCGCACACCTTGTACATACCATAGGTGGGCTCGATGGCCACCACATTATCCACGCCTGGCTCGCAGAAACAGCGATAGGGCAGGTCGATGGCCTCGTCGCTACCGTTGCCCAGAAAGATGCACTGGGCAGGCACGCCTTTTACTTTGGCGATGGCTGCCTTGAGCTCCAGCTGCAAGGGATCGGGGTAGCGGTTATAAGGCGCGTTGTATGGGTTCTCGTTTGCATCGAGAAACACGTGTGCCTCGCGGCCTGCGTACTCGTTGCGTGCGCTGCTGTAAGGTGATAGAACCCAGATATTTGGCCTTGTTAGCTCTTGTAATGATTTCATTTCAAACTATTGATTCTAACTGTCATTGCATTCTTGTGGGCATCCAGCTGTTCGGCTTCGGCCATAAGTTCTACGGCGCGACCGATGCTGCGGATACCGTCCTCGGTAAGATGCTGGAAGGTAATCTTACGGCAGTAGCTATCCAGGTTTACACCGCTGTAGGCAGTGGCATAACCGTGGGTAGGCAGGGTGTGATTGGTGCCGCTGGCATAGTCGCCAGCACTCTCACAGGCATACTCGCCCAGGAACACGCTACCTGCGTTAACTACCTTATTGGCCACCTTATTATAATCCTTTACCTGCAGAATGAGGTGCTCGGGGGCATAGGCATTCGAGAGGTCGATAGCCTCCTGCATGCTGTTAACCAGTACCAGACGGCTGTTGTCGAGTGCCTTGGCAGCCATCTCCTTACGGGGCAGCAGATCCAGTTGACGGTTCACCTCGGCCTGTACGTCGAGAATCACCTGCTCGGAGGTGGTAATGAGGAATACCTGCGAGTCGATACCATGCTCGGCCTGCGACAGCAAGTCGGCAGCTACAAACTCGATGTTGGCATGCTTATCGGCGATGACGCACACCTCGGAAGGACCTGCGGGCATGTCGATAGCCACGTCGTGCAGACTAACCTGCTGCTTGGCGGCCATCACATACTGGTTGCCAGGACCGAAGATTTTATATACCTTGGGCACACTCTGTGTACCATAGGCCATAGCGCCGATGGCCTGTACGCCACCTGCCTTGAATATCTTGCTTACACCTGCAATGCGGGCGGCCACCAGAATGGCGGGGTTTACCTTACCATCGCGACCTGGAGGGGTGCAGAGCACAATCTCCTCGCAGCCTGCTATCTTGGCTGGTGTGGCCAGCATCAGTACGGTAGAGAAGAGTGGGGCAGTGCCGCCAGGAATGTACAAACCAACCTTCTGGATGGCTACACTCTTCTGCCAGCATACCACGCCGGGCTGTGTCTCGATTTTCTTGCCTTTGAACTGCTGCGACTCGTGGAAGGTCTTGATATTGTAGTGAGCCACCTGAATGGCTGCTTTCAACTCAGGACTTACCAGCGCTTCGGCTTCGTTCATCTCGGCTTCGGAAACAGCCAGTGTGGGCAGATCAACATGGTCGAACTTCAGCTCGTAGCCCTTTACGGCATCATCGCCGCGCTTCTTTACGTCGGCCAATACCGATGCTACGGTGTCGTTGAGCTGCGAAACATCCAGGTGCGGACGCTCTACAATCTTTGCCCACTCGCTACGTTGTGGATTACGAATTATGATCATAATATCATTTTTTCGATTGGCGTTACCAGAATGCCCTGGGCGCCCATTTCCTTCAGTTTGCCAATAATCTCCCAGAACTGCTTCTGGTCGAGTACGGTGTGAACCGAGCACCACTCGTCGTCGGCCAGAGGGATGATGGTGGGGCTCTTCAGGCCTGGCAGCACGTTGATAATCTCTTGCAGGCGGGCCTTGGGGGCGTTCATACGTACATACTTCTTGTCCTCGGCATCCTTTACGGCCTTAAAGCGGAACAGCATCTGCTCGAGGATGGCTTTCTTCTCGTCGCTCATCTGCTTGTTGCCAATCAGCAGAGCCTCACTCTGCATTACAATCTCAACTTCGCGCAGATTATTGCTCACCAGGGTAGAGCCTGATGATACGATATCAAAGATAGCATCGGCCAGACCAATGCCCGGGCTGATTTCTACGCTACCTGTGATGACATGGATTTCGGCATGGATATGATGCTGCTCAAGGAAATGTCGAAGGATTCCGGGGTAGCTGGTGGCAATCTTCTTGCCGTTGAACCACTCTACTCCCTTGTAGTCGATCTCTTTGGGAATGGCCAGCGAGAGGCGGCATTTTGAGAAGCCGAGACGTGAGATGATATCTGCATCTTCGCCACGCTCAACAAACTCGTTTTCGCCCACTACACCGATGTCAGCCACTCCACTGGCTACACTCTGTGGGATGTCATCATCGCGGAGGTAAAGAACCTCCAGCGGAAAGTTGGACGACTGCACCAGCAAGGTGCGTTTTGAGGCACTAACCTTGATGTCAGCCTCTGACAACAGGTTCATGGTGTCCTCGAACAGACGTCCTTTTGATTGTACTGCAATTCTTAACATATCGTTAAATCTAAAAAATATCGGGTGCAAAATTACAACTTTTTCGCGAAATAAGTGTCATTACTGACCAAAAAGTAGTACCTTTGCACCGTTTTTACTAACAAAATGGTGCTGATTGATGCGAAAATGGTATAAATATGTCGGTTTTGGGGCGGTTTTGCTGTCGCTGGCGTCGTGTTTCGAAAAGAAGCACGAACCCATTGTGGCACCCTGGGGCGTGATTGATGATACCGTTTCGGTATCCGACGAGTTCGACCTGCACGATATCCAGACCAGTGGCGAGCTGATTATGGCCACCGTGAGCGGACCTCATACCTATTACGAGTATCACGGTAAGAGTCTGGGCACGCAGTTCCTGATTTGTCAGCGATTTGCCGATTCGCTGGGTGTGCGTCTGCGTGTAGAGGTGTGCCGCGACAGTATGGAGTTAGTAAAACGTTTTGCCGATGGCGAGGTGGACATTGTGGCCTGGCCCACACCGGGACATATCAGTGCCGATACAGCTAAGAACGACCTGGCTAAGGAGCTGCAGGGCTGGTATCGCCCAGAGCTGATTGCAGCCGTGCAGAAGGAGGAGAACGACCTGCTGACGGTGCGTAAGGTGCATCGCCGCATCTTCTCGCCCATGCTGGATGCCAAGGGCGGTATTATCTCGCATTACGACAGCTATTTCATGACGTATGCCCGCGACATACGCTGGGACTGGCGCCTGCTGGCTGCCCAGTGTTATCAGGAGTCGACGTTCGACCCGCGTGCCGTATCGTTTGTGGGTGCCAAGGGACTGATGCAGATTATGCCTGGCACAGCCGACCATCTGGGAGTGCCACGCAGTCAGCTGTACGAGCCTGAGGCTAACATACGTGCAGCGGTGAAATATATCGGACAGCTGCAGAACACGTTCTCGGATGTGCGCGACCAGTACGAGCGTACCAACTTTGTGCTGGCCAGTTATAACGGTGGTGCGCACCATATCCGTGATGCCATGAATCTGGCTAAGCGCGACGGCAGGAACCCGCACCGCTGGAGCGAGGTGGCGCCTTATGTGCTGAAGCTGAGTCAGCCCCGCTATTATAACGACCCGATTGTAAAATATGGTTACATGCGTGGTTCGGAGACGGTGGATTACGTGCAGCGTATCCGTCAGCGCCATGCGGGCTATCAGGGTGTGAAAACGCCGCACATGGGTTTCCACGGGGTAGGCAAGCCCCGCAAAGCGGAACAGCGAAAAACAAAATATGATATTAAAAATTAGGCACGAATTACACGAATTTCACGAATTTTACTAGCAATGAGTAAAATAATTCGTGTTAATTCGCGAAATTCGTGCCAAAATAAAAACTATTTCTGCACGGGGATCTTATCTACGCGCTTCTGGTGGCGGCCACCTTCGAAGCTGGCGGTGAAGAACTCGTCCATAATCTTGCGAGCCATGTTGTTATCGATGAAACGGCCTGGCATTACCAGTACGTTGGCATCGTTGTGCTGACGGATGAGATGTGCAATCTCGGGAATCCAGCACAGTCCGGCGCGCACCTGCTGGTGCTTGTTCAGGGTGATTGAGATACCCTCGCCACTGCCACAGATGGCAATACCGGGATAAACCTCGCCACTCTCGATACCCTCGGCCAGTGCGTGTCCGAAATCGGGATAATCTACACTCGCATCACTCCATGTACCATAGTCCTTAACGGGGTAACCCTTCTCCTCCAGGTACTGGAGCACAAACTGCTTTAAAGCGAAGCCTGCGTGATCGCAAGCAACTCCAACTGTCTTTACTTCCATAGTCTTAAAATTTAAGGCACGAATTACACGAATTTCACGAATTTTACTAGCAATGAGTAAAATAATTCGTGTTAATTCGCGAAATTCGTGCCAGATTATTAATTAAGCAAGCAATTTCTTAACCTGCTTGTAAACATTCTCTCCGGTGAAGCCGAGCTTCTCGTCGAGCACCTTGTAAGGAGCAGAGAAACCGAAGCTCTCCAAGCCCCATACTGTACCGTCGGCACCTACCAGACCCTCGAGGTTAACGGGCAGACCAGCGGTGAGACCGAACTTCTTAACACCAGCGGGCAGTACGCTCTGCTGATACTCCCTGCTCTGGCTGCGGAACAGACCCTCAGAAGGAACGCTAACCACGCGAACCTTTACGCCGTCCTCGCGGAGCAGCTTAGCACCAGCCTCGAGAGTAGAAACCTCAGAACCTGAAGCCAGCAGGATAACGTCGAAGTTCTCGTCTGAACCAGCTACAACGTAAGCACCCTTGGTAGCCTGGTTGTAGTCGTTGCCCTCGGGCAGCATGTCGATATTCTGACGAGAGAAGATCAGGGCTGTAGGAGTATCAACATTCTCCATAGCCATGCGCCAGCAAACGGTGGTCTCCTCGGCATCGGCAGGACGAACTACCAATACAGAGTTCTTACCATGGTGGTTCTTCAGCTTCTCCATCAGGCGGATCTGTGCCTCCTGCTCAACAGGCTCGTGGGTAGGACCATCCTCACCTACACGGAAGGCGTCGTGAGTCCAGATGAACTTAACAGGCAGCTCCATCAGGGCAGCCATACGTACAGCGGGCTTCATGTAATCAGAGAATACGAAGAAGGTACCGCAAGCGGGGATAACACCACCGTGCAGAGCCATACCAATGCAGCAGCAAGCCATAGTGAGCTCGGCTACACCAGCCTCGAAGAAGGCACCGCTGAAGTCGCCACGAACCAGGTCGTGAGTCTTCTTCAGGAAGCCGTCGGTCTTATCTGAGTTGCTCAGGTCGGCAGATGCACAAATCATGTTGGGAACCTGCTCAGCGAGAGCCGACAGAACAGTAGCACTGGCACCACGAGTAGCAGCACCTGCCTTCTGCTCAACCTTGCTCCAGTCGATAACAGGAGCCTTGCCGCTGAACCACTCCTCGAGCTGCTTGGCCTGCTCGGGGTGACCCTTAGCCCACTCAGCCTTCTCGGCGTAGCGCTCAGCTACAATCTTCTTCAGCTCCTCGGCACGCTTTGCGTACATCTCCTGAACCTCGGGGAAAATCTGGAATGGGTTCTCGGGATCGGCACCCAGGTTCTTCATGGTGTTGATGTAAGCATCGCCACCGAGAGGAGCACCGTGAGTAGCGCAGTTGCTCTCGTATGAGCTGTTGTCAGCCTTACGGGCACCCTTACCCATTACACAGTGACCGATGATGAGTGATGGGCGGTCCTTCTCGGCCTGAGCCTTCTTGATGGCCTCGCGAATCTGGTCAACATCGTTACCGTTAATCTTCTGTACAAACCAGCCCCATGCCTCGTACTTCTTGGCGGTATCCTCGCAGGTAACCACCTCGGTCTTGGTAGAGAGCTGAATATCGTTAGCGTCGTAGAACATGATGAGGTTGTCGAGTCCCAGGTTACCAGCAATACGACCAGCACCCTGTGAAATCTCCTCCTGTACACCACCGTCAGAGATGTAGGCGTAGATTGTCTGGTTCATTACGTTGCCCAGACGAGCCTTCAGGAACTTAGCGGCGATAGCAGCACCTACAGCGAAACAGTGACCCTGACCAAGAGGACCAGAGGTGTTCTCGATGCCGCGCTCAATCTCGCGCTCGGGGTGACCTGGAGTTACTGAGCCCCACTGGCGCAGGTTCTTCAAATCCTCGAGTGTGTACTTGCCGATCAGGGCGAGCTGGCTGTACAGCATTGGAGCCATGTGACCAGGATCGAGGAAGAAACGGTCGCGACCCTCCCAAGCGGGATTCTCGGGATCGTAAACCAGGAACTCACTGTAAAGGGTGTTGATGAAATCAGCACCACCCATAGCACCGCCGGGGTGACCCGACTTAGCCTTCTCAACCATCGAAGCAGCAAGGATACGGATATTATCCGCTGCCATGTTCATAACTTTGTTGTCGTTCATAATGAATAATTAATTGAAAAACGTTAATTTTGGGGGCAAAGATACAAAATTATTCCGAAACAAATCACGGTTTCGGAATAATTATTTGATTTAGAGCAAAAAATTATTGTAATTTTACACTTATTGCTTGAAAACTCCTATCTCAACCTTAGTTTTGTCAGTCAAGGATGGCATTCGGCAGGTAACGGTACGCGTTTCGCCTGGGGCCAGCGTCAGGTAGTTGTCGCTCCAGTAGGCGGGGCAAATCAGCTCGCCCTGGTTCTTGGCTGTTAAGCGAATCATAAATGCCACCTTATCGGTAGGATTGCTTACTTGTACCTGGTAGCCATCGTTGGTGGGGGTGGTAGAAAGCTTCACGTCGGTGGTACACAGGCTGTCGAGCATGGCATACGAGGCGTACTTGGTGATGGGGGTGTGTACCCAAGTGGTCTTGCTCCAGTCGTACGTATCCTTCTCGCTTACAATAAAGTATTCGTTGGTGATGTCGTCGCCCAGCTTCAGCAGCAGGAAGGCGGCAGGGGCCTGGGCCATATCAATGTCGAACACCTTGGTTACCATGCCGGGGGCTATCTCAATCTCCTGACTGTCGTCGGTTCGCTTGTCGCCTCTCAGCAGCTGCATCCTGGCTGTGGCCTTGGCGGGGTGCAGCGTCTCGTTAACGGCATACACGGCTTTGGTGTAGTAGTCGTAAATCAGCTGCACGGGGGCGTTGGCTTTCTTTACACCGTAGTAGGCGGCGTTGGGCTGCTTGTAGTAGTCGTACAACTGCCAGTAAATGCCTGGGCGTGAGCCGTTCAGCATCCACTGGATAATGCCTGTGGTGTGGGGCAATCTTACTCGGAAACTCTCGAACATGGCCTTGGTGCTCTCGTAGTTCAGCATGTCGGCGCGGCGCAGGTACTCGTCGATATCCTTGGCCTCGCTAAAGCGGTTACGAATCACCTCGTTCAGCTGTTTCAGCGAGTTCATGTCGCTGCCCGATGCGGTACACAGAATATTCCAGCGCTGGTCGATGGGGAAGAGGTTGGGGCCTAACATCTTCTGCAGCGACTCCTTCACAGGCAGCTGGGCGCCGATACCTGTTTCGGTGTTGAATCCGAATGCGCCTCCAGGAGCTTCTGGCAGATACCAGTAGCTGGGACCCACATACTCGTACGGACCAGCCATCTTGGTTCCCGACGGACCAGAAATCTCGCTCGTCTGATCCTTGGCTGATATCAGGTACTGGCGATCGTCCTCAGTACTCAGGAACGCCTGATACTTCTTCTCAAGTTCGGGTTTGGGCAGCATGTCGCTACCTACAAACCAGCCGATGATGGATGGGTGATAGCGCAGCCACATCACCTGATCCTCGAACGAACGGGCTATCAGGTCGATATTCTCTTGGCTCAGTATGCCGCCGTACAGCTCGTCGCAGGGCGAGCCGATATAGTCCTCCCACTCCCAGTGGCAGCTCCAGCCCACCAGGATAAAGAGTCCCAGCTCGTCGCACAGGTCGTACAGGTTCTGCGAGGTACCCCAGAAACCCTCCAGGCGCACGGTGTTCATATTCATGTCGCGTACATACTCCAGTTGCTGGCGATTGCTCTCGGGTGTGTCGCGCAGGTAGATATCATCTGTCCAGCCGGCACCACGCAGCAGAACGGGCTGGCCATTCAGCGAAAAGGCGCGGTAGCCTTCGTCGGTGAGGTAGCTTTTTATCTCGCGAATACCAAATCGCACATCCTCGAAATCCGAAATTTTGTGGTCCTCGGCAAACTCAATGTGCAAATCACACAGTTCAGGTTTGCCCATGTTGTGGCACCACCACAATTTGGGCTTGTTGATATGTATTTCGGTGGGACTCACAAAGCGTTTCTTCTCGCCAGGGGCCAAACTTACGCGGTAGTTGAACTTCTGTCCGTCGGCAGTACCCTGCACGGTGCCTTCAACGGGCTTATCCGACAGGTTGCGCAGTTCGGTGGCGATGGTGAGCCAGGCCTCGTTCAGCGTTTCGGTGTTTACACGAGAACGTACGGCTGAGTGCGACAGGGCCACATTGCCGCAGGTTTTAATACGCACCTCGCGGTAGATACCCATATTCTCATCGGCAGGGCGTGGATTCCAGTCGGCAAAACCGATATTGGGTTCGCCGGGCTGTGCACGGAACACCTCAACCTCCAGTTTGTTCTGGTCGGCAACCTCGTTGGTAACGTCGAACTCAAACTGGCGGAACGCGCCGTACATCTCCTTGCTGTTGGCTATCTGCTTGCCGTTCAACCATACGTTGGCGCGGTAACTGATACCGTCGAAGTTCAGCACGGCATGTTCGCCCTCGTTAAGGGGTTGCAGCTCGAAGGTGGTGCGGTACTTCCAGCTTTTATCAAACTGTGTTTTGTTAATCTTGGCATAGTCGTCGGCTGTCAGCGCCTCGGGTTCTATGCCGTTGGCAGTCAGCGTACCCATCAGGGTGCCAGGTACTTGGGCTGGTATCCAACCATCGGGTGTTTCTACCTCCCAGTTCATATCCAATGTCTTATGCTCGGTACATGCAGCAGCCACTACTGCCAGCATCCCCGCCGCCAAAATAGTTTTAAATTTCATATTTTAATGTTTGATGTTTAATGTAAGATGGAGGCTCCCAGCATGGCAGCGTTTGGTAAGGTTGATGGCTGGATGCGGGTGGCAGCCACGTTCTCGGGGTAGGGGAAGGTGCTGAGCTGCTGTCGCATGGGTGCTTCGTAAAGCGCGAAAGCGTTGGCTATGCCGCCACCGATGATGATGGCCTCGGGGGCATAGGTAAACAGCACCGCTTTCATCAGGTTGCCCACATGCGTGCCAAACTCCTGCCACACAGCCTGTGCCTCTTTGTCGCCAGCCAAAGCCAGCTTGGCAAAGTTGGCTCCCGTGTCGCCATGCAGCTTGCTGAAGAACCGGCTACTGCAATAAAACTCGTAGTCGGCATCCAGGTAAGGCAGCGAACCAATCTCGCCAGCACCCGTGTTCACACCATTATACAACTTGCCATCGATGATGATACCTGCGCCAATGCCGGTACCTATCGTCAGGCCCACCATATTCTGCGTACCCTTGCCCTCGCCGTAGCGCCAGGCACCTAAGGCAAAGCAGTTGGCATCGTTATTAACAGCTGCGGGCACACCAAACTCGCGTTCAAGGGCCTCCTTCAGGTGTACCTCCTGCCACGAGGGGATATTGGCCACGTTATATACAATGCCCTGCTGGCAGTCTACCACCGAAGGCACACCCACACCAATGCCCGTTACCTCGGGACGCATCAGCTGGGCTATCTGTCGCTTCAGCTGGGCGAGCACTACCTCCTCGGGCTCCTGTGCGGGGCAGGGCTCTATCACGGTATCAACCACCGTGGCGCCATCGGTCAGTCCAACACGCATGTTGGTACCGCCTAAATCAATCGCTATTTTCATCTTTATAGGTTACGTTTGCTTGTTTCAAAATGTTACGATAATAGGCCGATACATCCTTCCAATGGTAGAAGGGGTAGCAGTCGGTCTGGATGGGGATGGAGGTCTCGTTCTCGTTCATCAGGAACTTCACGAGGATATCGTCCGACCCCTGCTTGCGGAAGAAGATGAGCTGCACGTTACCTGCCATCGGGATAAGTCGGAACAGGGCAAATGTGTTATGCAGGTTCTCCATATCCTGCGTGCCGCCCATAGCCTCTTTCACACCTAATATATATGAGAAAGGTAGCAGCACGCTGTCGTGACCGAAGCGCAGACGCACCTGTTTCTTACCCGAAGCTATCATGAGGTCGGCCTCGTCGAGGAAGTTCTTCAGCAGCGGATAGATGGCGTAGTAGTTGGGGCGCGAACCAGGCATCAATCCCTCCCACAGGCACCAGCTGGCATTGTAAACATAAAAGCCGTCGATAAGTTCGTCGGTGGTAAACAGGTCGTTGAACGACAGATTCAACTCGGGCAGACAATGCATGTTCGAGGCGATGTTCCATAAGCCATCGGCCAGCTTGTAGCCATCCACAAAACCTTCCAGCTGTTTGGGATCCTTAAACAGCATCTGCATCTGGTAGCGTCCGTTCAGCTTTTCGTGGCGGAACTTATCCAGTTTGTCGTACAGGTGTCCGTCGATACCTTTCTTAGGGATGAAGATACTATCGTTAGGTATCAGGTAGTACATATCGTGTTCGCTGGCATCCATCGTGATGATGAGCTGTGGATTCATGCACTTCAGCTCCTGACAGAAGTTAGCCATCGAGAGCATGCAACGGCGAACGGTTGATGAGTTGGCCTTCACCTCAACGGGCTGCATCAGCAACTGTGGGTAGTTGGTAGCCAGACGGTGGGCTATGCCCTGATGCTGTCGGGCACCCAGATTAGTCAGGTCGCCATCGCGATGCCATGCATCGGCAGCAGCCAGTTTTAAACGTTGCAGCACTTCTACGCCTTTGGGTGTAAGCCAGCCGCGCGCCTGGGCGGTATCCATCTTGCCAATCACGTATTTGTAGGCATCGTCGTCCGTCATATAACGGGCACCGTGACGGCCGTAATGACTCACGTAGAATGGTTCGTAACCTGCAGGTGCAGGCGTTACTGTTCCCTTGGGTAGGGGGTAATTGCAATAGTTGCCAGTAGCTAACTCCATGTTGGCCAAAAGTTCGGCCTTTGATGTCTGGGCCTGCATGGGCGCACAGAGCATCGTAGCTGTAAAAGCACAGATAAAGGTTTGTTTTAAATGATTCATAAACTGTTTTGAATAGTTGATTTGTGGCGCAAATATACATTATTTTTCTATAAGGTGGTGCATTTTTTTAGTTTTTTTTGTATCTTTGCCGCCACATTATATTAATAAGGTATAAAGATTATGAAGATAGCGATTGTACAACACGATATACCCAGTAGCAATTTTTTAAATAATATGGACCGTTTGGATCCGTTGTTAAAGCAGCAGCCGGATGCCAATCTGTATGTGTTGCCAGAAACCTTTGCCACAGGTTTTATGGCCGAGGGCTATGTAGGTGGGGTGGGTGCTCCGGCTCACTTTATGTTGCAGTGGATGGCGTACCAGGCCATGCTGCATAATGCCGCCATAGTAGGTAGTGTGGCAAAAAAAGATACAGAGGGATTGCTGCGTAACCGCTTGATTTTTATGCATCCTGATGGCAAGTACGACTATTACGATAAGCGCCATTTGTTTACGTTTGCCGGCGAAACCAAGGATTACGTGCCAGGTGATCGCCGTGTGGTTGTAGAGTGGTGTGGTGTGCGTTTCCTGCTGCAGGTGTGTTACGATTTGCGATTCCCTGTTTTTTCGCGTTCGCGTGGCGATTACGATGCCATCATCTACGTGGCCAACTGGCCCGAACAGCGTCAGGATGTATGGCAAACCTTGTTGAAGGCGCGTGCCATCGAGAACCAGTGCTATGTGATAGGTGTGAACCGTGTGGGTAGCGATGCCGCTTGTAAGTATATAGGTGGTTCGGTAGTGATTGATGCCTATGGTCGCACCATCGCCCAGTGTGCCGATGGTGAGGAGGGTATTGCTACCGTTGAACTCGACATGGAACAACTGCAGCGTTTCCGTAAGAAGTTCCCTGTGCTGGACGATGCCGACGAGTTTAGTGTTCTCTGATGCTCTTTGGTTCTACGTGAACGGCGATGTGGGTTTCCTTGCCGTAGTGTTCGCGTAGGATATTCTCCACTTCTTCGCTTTTGTTGTGAGCCTCGCGCAAACTGATGTCGTCGTCCATCAGTATGTGCAGTTCTATGGCGTAATGATTGCCTATTCGGCGCGTGTGCAGATCGTGTGGCTCTGTAACGCCAGGTATCGATCCTGCCAGCTGCAGTATCTCGTTCTCCACCTCGTCGGGCAGCGAATGCTCCATCAGGTCGCCAATGCCATTACGCAGCAGGTCTATCGCCACCTTAATAATAAATAGGCCCACGATGATACCTGCCATGGGATCGAGCACCGTCCATCGTTCACCTAAGAAGATGGCGCCACCAATGCCGATGGCTGTGCCTATACTCGACAGGGCATCGCTGCGGTGGTGCCAGGCGTTGGCCTCTACTGCCTGCGACTTGAGTTTGCGGGCCTGCACCATCGAGTAGTGGAACACCGCCTCTTTCAGAATAATCGAAAGAAGTGCAGCCCAGAGTGCCAGCATACCTGGTGCCTCTAAGGTTCCGCCCTGTGCCCAAGCGATAATCTTGGTGAGTGCGCTATACACAATGCCTACAGCTACTATCAGTAGTGCCAACCCAATCAGTGTGGTGGCCAGCGTTTCGTATTTACCATGCCCGTACTCGTGCGATTTGTCGGTAGGTTTGCCGCTGATGCGCACAAACACCAGCACGATGATATCTGTGACAAAGTCGGACAGCGAGTGCACCGCATCGGCAATCATTGCCGCACTATGTCCCACAATGCCCGCCACAAACTTAAACAGTAGGAGCACCACATTCACGGCGCCACCAACCATTGTTACCTTATATATCTCTTTATTTCTTTCCATTGTAGTGCAAAAGTAGTAAATTGATAGCAAATAGCAAAAAAAACTGCGATTTATTTGTCAGATAGAAATAAAAACATTACTTTTGCAGCGCAAAATTAAATATTCGGGGTGCTGAGGCATGTGCCAAAGCTGAGAAAATACCCATAGAACCTGATACGGGTAATGCCGTCGGAGGAATGCAATATGAAAGTAAGGATTAACAACAAACAACACGAGACGCAAGCCAAAACTGTATCCGAGCTTGCCGCCCAATTGCAGTTGCCCGCCAAAGGTGTGGCAATAGCTATCGATAATGAGTTGAAACCGCGCACTACTTGGGATGACACCATCCTGCAAGAAGGCGCCACTATCACTATTATCAAAGCTGCATGCGGGGGGTAAGGGCTATGTTACAGTTTATATCTCACTACACCGATAAGTATAGCTATCTGGACAGCATCCGTCTTGCCTTGCAGGGTGGTTGCCGATGGATACAGCTGCGCATGAAGGACGCTACCGACGATGAGGTGCGCCCCGTTGCGATTGAGGCCCAGAAGCTATGTAAACAGTATGGCGCTACGTTTATTATCGACGATCGCGTGGCACTGGTAAAAGAGTTGCAGGCCGATGGCGTGCATCTGGGTAAGAACGATATGCCCATTGCCGAAGCGCGACGCCTATTAGGTCCCGATTATATCATAGGTGGAACAGCCAACACCATCTGGGATGTAAAGGCCCACTATGCGGCTGGTGCCGACTACATTGGCTGTGGCCCCTTCCGCTTTACTACCACCAAGCAGAAGTTGTCGCCGGTACTAGGCCTGGATGGCTACCGACGGATTATTATCGAGATGCGTGCGGCGCATATCGATATCCCCATTGTGGCTATCGGCGGTATTACCAAGGATGATATCCCCGCCATACTGGCTACCGGCATTACCGGTATAGCCCTGAGCGGTACGGTGCTTAGGGCCGCAAACCCCATTGACGAAATGAAACACTTAACAAACATAGTTAATCATGAGTAAATTAGTTATTGCAGGACGGGAGTTTAACTCTCGTTTGTTTCTGGGCACAGGCAAGTTTAACAACAATGCGCTGATGGCCCAGGCTATCGAGGCTTCGGGATCGGAGATGGTTACCGTTGCCATGAAACGTGTGGAACTCGACGATAAGAACGACGATTTGCTGACACACATCATCCAGAACCCCAACATACAGCTGTTGCCCAACACCTCGGGTGTGCGTAATGCTGAAGAGGCGGTGTTTGCTGCCCAGATGGCTCGCGAGGCCTTTGGCACCAACTGGTTGAAACTGGAGATACACCCCGACCCACGTTATTTATTGCCCGACTCGGTTGAGACGCTGAAAGCCACCGAGCAGTTGGTAAAACTGGGATTTGTGGTGCTGCCATACTGTCAGGCCGACCCTACGCTGTGTAAGCATCTGGAAGAGGCTGGTGCTGCTACGGTAATGCCACTGGCTGCTCCCATCGGTACCAACAAGGGCTTGAGAATGAAGGATTTTCTGCAGATTATCATCGACCAGGCCACAGTGCCCGTAGTGGTTGATGCAGGTATCGGTGCTCCCAGTCATGCTGCCGAGGCGATGGAGATGGGAGCCGACTGCGTGCTGGTGAATACCGCCATTGCCGTAGCAGGCGATCCAGTAAAAATGGCCGATGCCTTCCGTCAGGCTGTGATTGCAGGTCGCCAGGCCTACGAGGCTGGTTTAGGTGCTATTGCCGATTGCGCCGAGGCATCAAGTCCATTAACCGCATTTCTTAATGTTTAAAGTTCAAAGTATGATAAATGATCACAAAGCTTACGCACAGCGTGAGAAATTCTATATGCAGGGCCAGTTGTACCCTGATGTAAAGGTGGGTATGACTAAGGTAAACCTGACACCCACCGTTACCCGCGACGAGAAGGGCATGCCACACATGGAGCCCAACGCACCAGTATATATCTACGATACCAGCGGACCTTATACCGACCCCAACTACACGGTTGACCTGAAGAAGGGGCTGCCCCCAATGCGCCAGCAGTGGATAGCCGATCGCGCCCAGAAAGGACAGGGTATTACCCAGATGGCATGTGCCAAGGCAGGCATCATCACTCCCGAGATGGAGTACGTGGCTATTCGCGAAAACATGAACTGTCAGGCACTGGGAATCGAGAGTCATATCACCCCTGAATACGTACGCCAGGAGGTGGCTCGCGGACGTGCCGTTATCCCTGCTAACATTCATCACCCCGAGAGCGAGCCGATGATTATCGGACGCAATTTCGCGGTGAAAATCAATACCAACATCGGCAACTCGGCTACTACATCCAGCATCGACGAAGAGGTGGACAAGGCCGTATGGTCGTGCAAGTGGGGTGGCGATACATTGATGGACCTCTCTACGGGTAACAACATTCACGAAACCCGCGAGTGGATTCTGCGTAACTGTCCTGTACCCGTAGGCACCGTGCCCATCTATCAGGCTTTGGAAAAGGTGGATGGCAAGGTGGAAGACCTGACCTGGGAGGTGTATCGCGACACGCTGATTGAGCAGTGCGAGCAGGGTGTGGATTACTTTACCATCCATGCCGGTATCCGTCGCCACAACGTGCATCTGGCTGATAGTCGTTTGTGTGGTATTGTGAGTCGTGGCGGTAGCATTATGAGTAAGTGGTGCCTGCTGCACAATAAGGAGAGCTTCTTATATGAGCACTTTGATGATATCTGTGATATCGTAGCCAAGTATGATGTAGCCCTGTCGCTGGGCGATGGTTTGCGTCCTGGTTGTACTGCCGATGCCAACGATGCCGCCCAGTTTGCCGAGCTCGACACCATGGGTGAGCTGGTGGTACGTGCCTGGGAGAAGAACGTGCAGGCCTTTATCGAGGGTCCCGGTCATGTGCCCATGCATAAAATCAAGGAGAATATGGAGCGCCAGTTGGAGAAGTGTCACGAGGCACCTTTCTACACCCTCGGACCTATTGTTACCGATATCGCTCCAGGCTACGATCATATTACCAGTGCCATCGGTGGTGCGCAGATAGCCTGGCTCGGAACCGCCATGCTTTGCTACGTAACCCCCAAGGAGCATCTGGCTCTGCCTAATAAGGACGATGTACGCGCAGGTATCATTGCCTATAAGATAGCTGCCCATGCAGCCGACCTGGCAAAGGGACACCCCGGTGCTACCATCCGCGATAACGCCCTGTCGAAGGCTCGTTTCGAGTTCCGTTGGCGCGATCAGTTCCACCTGTCGTTGGATCCCGAACTGGCGCTGCAGTATTTCACCGAGGCTGGTCATACCGATGGCGAGTACTGCACCATGTGCGGACCTAACTTCTGCGCTGCCAAGCTGACACATGACCTGAGGAAGCTCAAGAATTGACAATTGATAATTGACAATTAATGGAACTAACGAGTGAACAACGCAGGCGTTATAACCGCCACCTGATACTGGAAGGTTTCGGGCCCGAGGCACAAAGCAAACTGCTGCAGGGCAAGGTGCTGATAGTGGGTGCAGGGGGCTTAGGCTCGCCTGTAGCCCTGTACCTGGCAGCAGCTGGCGTAGGCACCATCGGTGTGGTGGATGGCGATACCGTGAGTATTACCAACCTGCAGCGTCAGGTGCTGCATAGCACCCCCGATGTGGGCCGACCCAAGGTAGAAGTGGCTCGCGAACGTATGCAGTCCATCAACCCCGATGTGTGCGTTGAAACCCATGAGTGCTATCTGAGCGAGACCAACGCCATGGAGCTGATACAGCCCTACGATTTCATCATCGACGGTACCGACAACTTTGCCACCAAGTATCTTGTAAACGATGCTTGCGTGATGCAGGGTAAGGCCTTTACCATGGGTGGTATCAGCAAGTATTGCGGACAGCTGATGACCCACGTGCCTGGTTCGGCCTGTTACCGTTGTCTGTTCCCTGAGCCCCCTGCCAAGCAGGATGTAGAATCCTGCGCTATGGTAGGTGTGTTGGGCTCGATAGCCGGCATGTTAGGTACCGTGCAGGCCACCGAGTGCTTGAAATACTTAGCTGGGGTGGGTCAGTTGCTCACCAACAGCATGCTTACTTTCGATGCCCTCAGCATGCAGTGGCAGCGCTTTGGTTTTGCCCAGCGCCCCAGCTGCGAACTCTGTGGCACTCATCCTTCGATACACCAGTTGAAGGAGTATGCTTTCAAACCCTGTAAATCAAAATAACGATAAGATGTTTAGTGACGAACTTAAAAACATTAGTTGGCAGGAAACCACCGAGCGCATAGCCAGCATGACCGATGCCGATGTGCGCCGTGCCTTAGGCAAGAGTCGCTGCGATGTGAACGACTTTATGGCCCTGCTGTCGCCTGCAGCCGAACCTTACTTAGAGCAGATGGCCCGACTCTCGCGTAAATACACCGAGGAGCGTTTCGGGCGCACCATGTCGATGTTTATCCCGCTGTATATCACCAACTCGTGCTCCAACTCGTGTGTGTACTGCGGCTTTCATCGCGAAAACCCTATGGCACGCACCATCCTCACACCCGAACAGATTGAGGACGAGTACCGTGCCATCAAGCAGTTGGCACCTTTCGAGAACATCCTGCTGGTAACCGGCGAGAACCCAGCCAAGGCGGGAGTGCCTTATCTGGCTAAAGCCATCGATATTGCCAAGCGCTACTTCTCGAACATCAAGATCGAGGTGATGCCGCTGAAGATGGAGGAGTATCGCGAGCTGACTCACCACGGATTGAACGGTGTGATCTGCTTTCAGGAAACCTACAACCGCGAGCACTACCAGCTGTATCACCCACGTGGCATGAAGAGCCGTTTTGAATGGCGCTGCGACGGATTCGACCGTATGGGTCAGGCTGGCGTACACTCTATCGGTATGGGTGTGCTGATTGGACTGGAGAAAGAATGGCGTACCGATGTTACGATGATGGCTTACCACCTGCGCTATCTGCAGAAGCACTACTGGCGCACCAAGTACAGCATCAACTTCCCCCGTATGCGTCCGGCCCAGAACGAGGGATTCCAGCCCAACTGTTTTATGACTGATCGCGAACTGGCACAAGCCACGTTTGCCATGCGTATCTTCGACCACGATGTCGACATCTCGTACAGTACCCGCGAACCCGCTTACATCCGCGACAACATGTGTACCTTAGGTGTAACCACCATGTCGGCCGAGAGCCATGTGAATCCTGGTGGCTACCACACCTATCCACAGGCCTTGGAGCAGTTTACGGTAAGCGATGAGCGTACGGCTAAGGTGATAAACACCCGCCTGAAGGAACTGGGTCGCGAACCCGTTTGGAAGGATTGGGATGCCTCGTTCGATATGTGTAAGAAGTGTGTATGATTATAGTCCTTACGCGCCCTGATTTCTTCGAGGGCGAAGCCGAAAAGATTACCCAGCTGCTGCAAAGCGGCAGGGCCGATTTAATACATATTCGTAAACCTCAAGCCAGCCAGAGCGAGGTAGAGCAGCTGTTGGTCGCCATTCCATCAGCTCTCTACTCGCGCCTGGTACTACACGATCATCACTCCCTGGCCATCAAGTATGGCTTACACGGGGTGCATCTTAACAGCCGAAACCCAGAGACACCGGCAGGGTGGAGTGGGGCGGTAAGCATTTCGTGCCACACCCTGAGCGAGCTGTCGGAGTGCCGCCGAAAGCCTTATGCCTACATGAGCTTGAGTCCCATCTTCGACAGCATCTCTAAGCGCGGCTATTATTCTACGTTTGCTCCCGACGTCATCATCGCAGCCCATAAGGCAGGACTGATAGATGAACGGGTGATGGCACTGGGCGGTATCACATTCGATAAGATAACTGAAGTTGAAAAAATGGGCTTTGGAGGAGCCATGATCCTCGGCGACGCATGGAGGTAGTATTATCAATAGCCGGTAGCGACCCATCGGCAGGTGCCGGCATTCAGCAGGATCTTAAAACCATCACGGCTCATGGCTGTTATGGGGCTACGGTGATTACATCGGTTACCGCACAAAACACGTTAGGCGTACAGACTGCTATGCCTGTGCCGCCCGAAGTAGTAGCCCAGCAGCTGCGTGCTGTGCTTTCCGATCTGGAGCCTAAGGCTATTAAGATAGGTATGCTGCCTGATGCCGAGGTGGCTCAGGTGGTAGTCGACGAACTGCGCTGCTATCTGGAGCAGCATCCTGTGCCAGTGGTTTACGATCCGGTGATGGTATCAACCAGCGGCTATCCGCTGATGGCACCCGAGGCCATCCAGTTAGTGGTTAATCAGTTGTTCCCACTCTGCACACTCATCACGCCCAACCTGCCCGAAACTAACCGCCTGCTGCAACTCATCGAAAAGCCCATCCCGTCATCGTTTGTACAGGTGGCTGGCGAAACTCTCTCGCGATATTTCGGTTGCGCTTTTCTGCTGAAGGGCGGCCATGCTGATTCGCCAAAGATGATAGATCTGCTGTTTGAGTGCGATGGCAACGTGAGCACTTTTGCCACCGAGCGTATTGCTACCAGCAATCTGCACGGTACGGGCTGCACACTCTCATCGGCCATTGCATCCAACTTAGCCTTAGGTCACCCGCTACCCGAGGCGGTGGGTAAAGCCAAGCAGTTTATTACCGAGGCTATCCGCAAGTCGGCAGCTATCCGTATCGGGCATGGTAACGGTCCGCTACAGATGCCGTAACTTTCAGAACATCAAAAAAGGACACCCTCCGTTACCGGATGGATGTCCTACTATCCCATGGATTAGAATTATATAAATCTCTCTTTTTACTTGTTCAGACCGCGGTTGTAGATAGTGATGTTCAACAACATGAGGTACTTCTTCATCTGCTCGGCGTTCAGAACGCGGCTCATACGCTTAACGTCGGTGTTGATAGCGTTCTTAACCATTGCATCGCGATCTGCATTGCCATACTGTGCAGCATAAGTCATCTCGGTGCTGAATACGTGGTGAATGTTCTCAACAGCAGCCTTCTGATCGTCGCCCAGGTTCAGAGCGTCAGCCAGCTTATTGATATTGATATCCATCTTATAAGCCTCTACGTTTGCTACTGCGTTAGTGTTCTCACCCTCGGCAAATGCAGTTGTCATACTCAGCATTGCTACTAATGTCAAAATCATCTTTTTCATCTTTTTACCCTTTCTTAATTTTACTCAGTCGGCCTTTCACGGTCGGCCTACTTTAAACATTTTTGTTACCCTTTGTTTCTTTTTGACGGTGCAAAGGTACGGCGACTTTTTGAATTAAACAAGCATTTTTATTTAATTGTGTGCGAGCACGGCGCTTTTATTGATACAAATCATGTTATTGATTCAGGTCAATCATAGATACAAAAAGTCCGCCTACGGGGATAGACGGACTCTCGGTTTGTTAATACTTAATACTTATTTAGTAGTAGCGGCGGGGCGTGCAGGAGCAGGACCGAAGCTGAATGCGGGCAGCTTCGACTTCTCGGGCTGGCCTAAGAACGAAGCCTCGGCATCCTTCTCGTCCAGCTTGAATACCATGAACTTGGTGCTCTTGGCAGTGCAAGGTGTCCAGGCACCACCCTTAGGACCGTTAGGATCGCTGTACTTTACAAAGTTGGTCCAGGCGGTAAGCATCTTCTCGCTCAGATCCCAGTCGCCCTTAGTCCAGGGGCGCCAGCAGTGCTTCAGACTCTTGAATACAAACCACAGGTCGCTTGAGTGGAAAGCACCCTTCAGGCGCTGGGTTACTTCGGGATGACTGCCATCATCGGGCAATGGACGTGCAAACTGGTAGGCCCAAGCCTTACCGCCCTTCTGCTCGCGAACCTTACAGAACTCGGCAATGTTGGGTGCCATGTTACCCATATCATCCAGTGTAAAGCCAATCATATAAGGTACGTCGGCCAGTGTGCCCTGGCGGGTAGCATCATCAAAGCTCTTCTCGCTTACGTAGCCATCAATCATAGGCATGAATGGCAGTCCGCGCATAAATGGGAAACCACCAGCCTGCTGCTGTCCGTCGTTGTTTACCTGATAGTACAGGGTGGGCAGGGCAAAGATGGTCTCGGTGCTGGCGGCGCGCATCTTTTGCAGGTCGGTCAGTCCAGCCCAGTCGAACACCTTCTTGGCGTTAGCCTCGGCCTCCTGTACGGTACCGCCACTGTAGCGACCACCCATCATGTTACCGTTGGCATCGGGAATGCTCAGTCCCTGGGCACTCATAATCACAGCCTTGTGGAACAAGCCGCGAGCCAGAGGACTCTCGCACAGTGTACGTACGCTACCACCACCGGCGCTCTGTCCGAAGATAGTTACGTTATTGGGGTCGCCACCAAACTGGGCGATATTCTTCTTAATCCATTTCAGGGCCTCAATCTGGTCAAGGATACCATAGTTACCCGATACGTGGTTGGGGCTCTCGGCTGCCAGTGCAGGGTGGGTGAGGAATCCGAATACACCCAGACGGTAGTTGATAGATACCAATACTACATCCTTGGCACCCCATTCCTGTCCGTCGAACTCAGGCTCCGAACCGAAACCCTCGCGATAGCCACCACCGTGAATCCACAGGGCTACGGGCAGCTTCTTGTTTACATCGCCAGGTGCCTTGGTCCATACGTTCAGGTACAGGCAGTCCTCGCTAAAGGCAGCCTCCTTACCATAACCCCACTCAGTGTAGTAGCCACCGGTATACTGGATGGCCTGATAGCTGGGGCGACCGAAGGTATCGCAAACCTTCACACCCTTCCAGGGAATAATGGGCTGTGGTGCTTTCCAACGGTTCTCCTTGATAGGAGGTGCAGCATAAGGAATGCCACGATACACAAAAACTTCGGGATGATCGTCGGCCAGGATGCCTTGCACCTTGCCACCTTCGATTGTTAGAACTGGATTTTCTGCAGCACCTGCAGACGCTGCTACAAAGAGCAGGAGAGACATAAATAGTTTTCTCATAATTATTGGTTTTGTTGATAATAACTAATGGTTCCTTTTATATTCAGGTTTATTTATTGACGTAGCGTGGGGCAAAAGGTTTAAACCGAAAGCAAAGTTTGGCGTGTTTTTTGTCGGCCTATGGCAATCAGTTTTTCCGATTTGTCGTAGTCGAACCCGCCGTAACGGGCCATCTGTATGTCCACCAGCACATCGGGCTTGGTTAGCTGGGCCATCAGCAATGAGTTCTGACGTATCATCAGCGAACTTACGCGCGACAGCATGGTGTAATAGTTAAAGTCGAGGTGGTCGGGCAGTAATCGGTTCAGTATCTGTTGCGACAGCGAGGTGCTGCGTTTGCGCTTCTCGGTCAGTTCCTGCTGTATCTCCCACTGTGCTTTGTAGTCGTGCCCGCTCACGTCGATGCCTACCAGCAGGTCGCCCTCGTGGCGCTCCACACGGTTAAGGGGTATGGGGTTGGTAACGCCACCGTCAATCAGTATCATGCCATCGCGGCGAACAGGCTCGTAAAAGGTAGGTAGCGAGATCGAGGCGCGGATAGCCTCGAACAAACTGCCTTTTCGGAACACCACCTCCTTGCCCGATATCCAGTCGGTAGCTACAGCGCAGTAGGGTATGGGCAGCTCCTCAATCGGCACATCGGGTACAAACTCCATGATGGCTTCGATAATACGGCTGCCTTTTACCAGATGGTTCAGGCTGAACGAGAAATCTGTCAGCTCCAGCATTTTCTTGCGGTCGATGCTTTTCATCCACTCTCTGAAGTCCTCCAGCTTGCCTGCTGCATACACACCACCTATTAGCGCACCCATCGAGCAGCCAGCTATCGAGGTGATATGATACCCCTCGTTCAGCAGTTCTTCGATGGCACCGATATGTGCCAGTCCGCGGGCACCACCACTCGATAATACCAGAGCCACATCACGCTTTGTGTTTGTTTCTGTATCCTGTTTGTTCATTGCAATCATTCTAATTCCGCGACAAAAATACAAAAAATCAGGCACGAATTACACGAATTTGCGCGAATTTATTAATTTTTTCGTGTTAATTCGTGAAATTCGTGCCAAAACATTTATCTTTGCATCCTATATGACACAACAAAGTATCTTCCAGCGTCCTGTTTGGGCTGCCCTTATGGCATTTACCGCAGCGTTTCTGTGGGGATGGGCTTATCCGTTTATCAAACTGGGTTTTGCCGAGTTCGGGATTACTGCCGACATGACGGGCAGTAAGATGCTGTTTGCCGGCATCCGCTTCTGTATCTCGGGACTCATCATCCTTTCGATAGCCCGTTTCACCCATCGCTCGTTCCAGTTCAAGGAGGCTGCCAAACCAAATCTCATAGGTAGTGCTTTGTTTCTGTTAGGTTTCACCTTACTTAATACTACGCTGCATTACGCCGCTTTCTATATCGGCTTGTCGCATAGTCAGGGCAGTCGTGCCGCCATCCTTAATTCGCTCAGCGTGTTTACGCTGGTGTTGTTGGCCTGTCTGTTCTTTAAGAGCGATAAACTCACTACCCGTAAAATCCTAGGCTGTACCATCGGCTTTGGTGGTATCCTGTCGCTTAACTTAGGGGGCGAGGTTAGTGGTTCGTTCACCCTGCTGGGCGACGGTATGATTATACTCAATGCTCTGTGCGGTGCCTTTGCGGGACTGATGACACGAGGCGTCAACAAACGTGTTGATGTATTTGTAGGTACGGGCTACAGCTTAGGTATCGGTGGTGCCCTGCTCATTATCCCCGGCTTGCTGCTGGGAGGCACACTGCCCCATGTAACCCTGCTGGGCTTGTTCTATCTGCTCATGCTGATTGGCATCTCTACCATCGGCTTTGCCCTCTACAACAAACTCCTGACCTGCAATCCCGTAGGCAAAATAGCCATCTGGAACTCGCTCATCCCTGTGGTAGGTGCCGTTACCTCGTGCCTTTGTCTGGGCGAGCCCTTCCTGCCTAAGTACATCCTGGCCGCCACCCTCACCACGGCAGGTATATACATTATTAATAAAGGAAAAGTGTAACATCAAACAATAACAAACAAAACTCATAACCTTATGCCTACAACTCAATATTTACTACTGTTTGCAGTCAACCTGGCGTTTATCCTCACCAACCTGTACGGATGGATTCTTAAGTGGTACTATCGCCCCAAAGCCTACAACGCGCATTTCCACGAGCTGTTTCCTGCCCAGCGGTCGGTAGGTGTGCTGTACCTGATGCAGATTATGGAGCTGCCCTACCTGTTGCAGGTGGGCGATGCCGATGCCCTGCTGTATGTCAACGCCTTTGCCGTGCTGTTCTTCTCGCTGCAGATGCTGGTGATGTGCCATGGTTATTTCTTTGCGGCAGGCCATTCATCGTGTAATTGCATGCTTGATAAGAAAGGCTACTGGCTGTTTCTGCCTGGTGCCATCGTGCTGGTCCCGTTGCTGCTGCAGGCGGTGGGTATTATCAGTATGCCTGGCAGCTATCGTCCGTGGGCGTTTGCTGCCGTTAGTGTGGTGTTTGCCGCCTATTTCGTTTTGTCGGTACGCATGGCGTTGAGGATTGGTCAGGCTGTACGCCGTGCCAACGAGGATATCTACGCCGATAGCGACGATTTCCCCGTACGCTTTGCGCAGTACATCCAGTGGCTGCCCACGTGTATCTGTGTGCTGATGGCCATCAACTTCTATGCCGATAATGCCATCGTAAAAGCCGTACGCGATGTGATCTTTACCGGTATGAACATCTGGTTCTGCATTTTTACCCTTAACCCCTGGCGACAGCCTTACGCGGCCCCATCCGAGCGCACAGCCCGACCTGTTACCGACGATGAGCCCGAAACTGCCCCTGCCGCTGGCAACTTCCGTTTAACCGATGAGCGCTTTGAACAGTTAAGCGAGAAACTCGACCTTCTGCTTACCAAGGAGCGTATTTTTACCGAGCAGCATATCACCAGCGATACGCTTACTGCACGCCTGGGCACCAATGCCACCTATCTCTCCGAGGTGATACGTCGCAGCGGCTACCAGTCGTTCTACGATATGATCTGTCAGCACCGTGTGCGCCATGCTATCAGCCTGATAACCGCCCGTCCCGACGAGCGCCTGCTGGTGATAGCCGAACAGTGTGGTTTCTCGTCGCCAGCCTCGATGACCAAAGCCTTCAAGCAGTTAGGAAAACAGTCGCCATCGGCCTATCGCCAGCGCGGGTAGTCGTCTTTCCTCTCAGCGTATTTCTTTCCTCTTGGCGTATTTTTGCTTTCCTTTCATCGTATTTTTGGCGAGGGGAAAGGCCGTTTTCGGCTGTCGTGTGTATCTTTGCACCCGCTAACTTATATTAATTACGCGTATGATGGCTTTAGAGATTCTGCTTTACGTACTTTTCGGCGTTACCGCCGTTATCGTATTTTACCTTTTATATAAGGTAAACAGTTTTTTCAGTTCTAAGGATCGCCATGATTTAACCTCTAAAAAACTATAGATAATGAACAAACAAAACATTCAGAAAACGCTGGTGCTGCTACCTACAAGTGCACTCCTGGCTGGTTGTTTGGATGCGACCGACAACCCTGCAAACAAAATCACGCCTACGCCTAATGCCGACGGCAAGTACAACATCATCTTTATCACTACCGACCAGGAGGCCTACATGGAGCAGTATCCTGCTGGTAGCGACTATGCCGCTCGCGAACGCCTGCGCCAGATGGGTACCACATTCGAGAAGCACTACGCCTGTGCCAATGTTTCCACATCAAGTCGCTCGGTTATCTACACCGGCCGCCACATCACCGAAACCTGTATGCTGGATAACACCAACTATGCCTTTGTAAACGATATGTCGCGCGACCTGCCTACCGTAGGCGATATGTTGCGCGATGCCGGCTACTATACCGCCTTTAAGGGTAAGTGGCACATTTCTGAAGATACCGAGTCGCTTGAGGAGTACGGCTTTAGCGACTGGACCGAAGGTGATATGTACGGTTCGGTTTGGGAGGGCTATAAAGAGGATGGCACCATTGCCGACCATGCCATCGACTGGCTGAAAAACAAAGGTAAGCAGCTGAACAACGACGGCCAGAGTTTCTTCCTGGCTGTAAACTTCCTGAACCCGCACGATATCATGTACTTTAACGAAACACCGGGCACGTACATCGCAGGCGAGGCTACACCTGCACCCGACGATCCTGTTTATAAAAAGAGCTACAATGTGCCTGTTCCTGCATCGTGGAACGAGTCGTTCGACAAACCTGGTCGCCCTGCTGCACATAAGGAGTACAACAAGCAGTGGCAGGACTGGGTAGGTCCATCGCCAACCGACAGCACAGGGTGGCACACCTTCCGCGACTATTACTTTAACACCATCCAGGATGAAGACAACCACATGCTGGTGCTGCTCAAGTATCTCGAAAAAGCCGGACTGCTTAATAATTCCATCGTTATCTACACCAGCGATCATGGTGAGATGCAAGGCGAACACGGCTTGAAGGGTAAGGGTGGTAATATCTACGAGAACAACATCCACGTTCCCCTGATTATCTATCACCCCGAGATGAAGGGCGGTCGCCATTGTTACAACCTTACCTCGCATCTCGACCTGGCACCCACATTTGTTGATATTGCTACAGCTGGCAACGTGCAGCAGTTTAGTGCTATCACTCAGGAGCTCCACGGCCACTCGCTTATGCCTGCTGTGAAGAATCCCGCTACCGACATCCGTAACAGCGAGGGTGCCCTGTTCTGTTTCGAGATGATATCCATGATTGATGGCGACTACGTGATGAATCCCAGCCTGAAGCCTGCCTATCGTGCCGATATGAACAAGCGCGGTTTTGTACGTGGTATCATCACCCCCGATTATAAGTTTGCCCGTTACTTTGCACCAGTTAAGTTCAACACACCAGCCGATTACGAAGCCTTGTGGGCCGACAACGATGTAGAGCTGCTGATGTGCGGTACCGACGAGACCGAGAACCTGGCATGGCCCAAGGATAATAACGCCAACCAGCAACTGGTAGAGCAGATGAACCAGAAGCTGAACGCCCTGATACAGCGCGAGATTGGTACCGACGATGGTAGCGAAACCAAGAAAGGCTATAAGGGCGGTGTAGAAATGTACGATAAGAATAAGTATGACCAGTAGTGACGACTTGCGACACTATGCCATCGAGGTAAAGCCCATTGGTGCGGCTTGCAACCTGCGATGCCAGTACTGTTATTATTTAGCGAAGGGTAGTGGCTATGCCGCTGGCCCTTCGCTTATGACGGATGAGGTGCTCGAGAACTATATCCGTCAGGTGATTGATATCCACGGTCGGTATGCCGAGATAGAGTTTGCCTGGCATGGTGGCGAGCCCACTATGTGCGGCATTCCCTTTTTTGAGCGGGCCATGGCGCTGCAACAGAAATACGGCGAGGGCCGCCACATACTGAATACGTTGCAAACCAACGGCACGCTGCTTACCGACGAGTGGTGCCAGTTCTTCCGCAATCACCAGTTCCGTATCGGCATCAGTATCGATGGTCCCGAACATCTGCACAACATCTATCGCAAGGACGCACGGGGCGAGGGAACCTTCAGTCGCACCATGCACGGTCTCGACCTGCTGTTGAAACACGGTGTCGACTTCAATACCCTTACCACCGTTAATGCCGCCAACGCCACACATGCTGCCGAGGTGTATCAGTTTCTGCGAGGCTTTAGCAACTACATGCAGTTTTTGCCAGTTGTCGAGAGCCTGCCGCTTAATGATAGCCATAAGAATGTGGCTTTGCCCCCAGGCATCTATAGCCATCAGCCTCGCAACCTGGCCCCCTTCTCTGTGCAACCCGAAGCCTACGGCAAGTTCCTCTGTACCGTATTCGATGAGTGGAGCCGCCGTGATGTAGGTCGCAAGTACGTGCAGGTTATCGAGGCAGCCATTGGCAACCTTACCCACCGCCCAGCCGGTTTGTGTGTTCACGAATCCGTTTGCGGCCATTGTGGTGTGATTGAGAAGAATGGCGACCTGTACCGTTGCGATCGCTATGTGTTTCCCGAGTATCGCATTGGCAACATCCTGCAGGGTTCGCTCCACGATATGATGCAAACCAACCGCAAGTTTGGCGAGTATAAACTCGACAGCCTGCCCTCCGCCTGTCTGCATTGCGATGTAGCCCACCTCTGTTTCGGTGGTTGCCCCAAGGATCGCCTGGTAGAGCGCATCACCCTTAACGGTCCAGAACGCCGCAACTACCTATGCCCCGGCTACAAAATGTTTTTCCGCTACATTTCGCAGAAAATCAAAACAAAAAAATAGGGAGTTACTTTTGCAGTTTTCCACTTTTCCACTTGTAACAGGAAGGTTTTTAAGTTGTTGTGATTACCTATTATATATATTATATATATTATAATATATATAATATCTTATAAGAGAGTTTTGCGAGTATCGCAAAACCTTCCTGTTACAAGTGGAAAAGTGGAAAAGTGGAAAACCATCATCAGACAAAAAAATGTCGTTATATAATCTAAAATAACCACCAAAATATTTGCACAATTCAAATTATTTTTGTACCTTTGCAATGTTGTTGAAAGGCAGCAAAAAGAGCGTTCAAGCCATATAAAAATTTTCAGTAGGCCTATCAGAAAATTTTTGATGGCTACACCCGCTCAAACACGACTAAGAAAAAGGTTTTAAGGAAAAGGAAAGATTTTAACAAACCCTTTTATTTAAAACAAAATTATGGCACTTAAAGTTAAGGCAGTTGAGCGACTGCTTAAGTTTGACAAAGAGAAAGAAGG